>NZ_JAHTGR010000012.1:0-234668 GCF_019166075.1 Duganella violaceipulchra
TATTAGGGTTGGTTTCGCTGCTGGACACTCAGCGGCGTTTCCAGTTTGTTTAATGAACCGCCGTATGCGGAACCGCATGTACGGTGGTGTGAGAGGGCGGTGAGGGCAACTTCACCCCCTACTCGATTGGGGTTCCGGGATGGTGCAGTGCGCGCTTACCTGATCGGCGAGAGCAGCCGGTTGTCGGTGACGAGGTTGCGCACGCCGTGCGCGTGGTCTTCCTTGAAGACATTGGCCGTGCACCAGGCGCCGACGGATTCGGCATTCACCTTCAGCACTTTCGGACGCACGCTCCACGAGACCTGCAAGGGCGAACCTTTTTCATTGTAGCTCGGGCCGGTGGTCGAACCCGCGTATTGGATGGGTTTGCCCGTGCGTTTGGGGATGCGCTTGGCCTGCTGGTAGCCGTTGACTTCGCCGAGCTCGGTAAGTGCGGCAAAATCGGCCGCTTTGGCGTCATTGACCAGCACCAGAACCTGGGCTTCGACGCGCAGCTGGGGATTGGCATCGGCTTCGCTGAGGCAAGCGTTCAGCGTCGGACCAGGCATCACTTGCGCCGTGCTGTGCACGTAGTGAAGTTCGATCGTATCGCCCACCTGGAGGCCGCCGTGCTCGCTGGAGCAGACCTCGGCGCTCAGCGGGGTGGCCTCGGAGGGCGTCAATTTGCCTGCGTATTTGAACCCCGCATCGGCCGGCACCGAGAATTCGCCGCCTTTGTGTTCGGCATTCTTATGGAAATGAATATTGCAGAGATTCATTCTGGACGCGGCCGGCGCCGTGGTGAACACGCGCAGATTGCTGCCGCCTTTGGCGCTCAGGTCGCGCGGCGCTTGGGGGCCGTAACCTTTGCCTTCGGTGGCCTTGGCCAGGGCCTCGTTCTGGGCTGCCACCGTGTCGCTCCCAACATGGTGGGCGTCTTGGGCATAGGCGCTCGCGCCTAGCGTGAGCGCTAACAGGTTCAAGGCGAATGGTATTTTCATTGAACGTACTCCAAGTTTGGCAGATGTAAAAAACTTAATTCTAACTGCTTTGAACTGGGCAGTCGATCAGTCGTTCGGGCGGCTGGGTTTATGGCCGTCTGCGCCGTATCAATGTCGAAGCCAGCAGCAGTTCTATGCTCGGTCGGTAATCCTTAAAGGAGACCCGACATGAAACACCAGCCGTTTGTTGCCAGCCTGACCGCCCAGCCTGTGTATGCGCTGGGCGATCCCATCGTCATTACCGTTGACATCGAAAACACCAGCGCCGAAGCCTGCCAGCTGCTGACCTGGGGAACGCCGCTGGAGCCCACCCTCAGCGGCGACTGCTTCGTTGTCGAGCGCGACGGCCAGACCATCCCCTACGACGGCCGCTACGTCAAGCGCGGCGATCCGCCGGCCAGCGCCTATACGCTGATCGGTGCCGGCGAACGCCAGAGCTTCAGCGTCGATATTTCCGAGGTGTACGCGATCGACCAGGCCGGGCAATACAAGGCGGCGCTGAACGCCGTGTTCTTCGATGCCTTCATGGTGGCCGGCAACGTCAAGGCGGGCGCGCGCAAGCGCCAGGCGCATGAGGCGCACGCGGCGCCGCCGGCCGAGGTGCAGTTCGAGGTGGTGGCCGGCGCCACACCCAAATCGACCTCCGGCCAGCTGGCGCGCAAGGCCGAGGCGCAACTGGCCAAGAACAATGCCAAGGCGCCCAGCTTCAACGGCGGCACGGCGACCCAGCAAGCCGACACCATCATCGCCCACGGCAATGCGCAGTATTTCGCGGCGCTGTCCTCAGCCCAACTTGCCGCCGGCCCGGCCAGCAGCAACAGCCTGTACCAGACCTGGTACGGCGCCTTCAACCAGGGCCGCTACGACAAGGTCACCGACGACTACAACAAGATCGCCAACACCCTGGCCAACGAACAGGTGACCTACGATTTCACCGGTCAGGGACACGGCAGCGACACTTGCCAGCCCGGCTATTTCGCCTTTACCTACAAGGGTTCGCGCACGGTCTGGCTGTGCAGCAGCTATCTGAGCGCGGCGCAGATCGGCACCGATTGCAAGTTCGGCACGCTGGTGCACGAGTGGAGCCACGCGGTGGCCAACACCGACGACATCCAGTACGGCGAGACGGCCTGCCTGGCGCTGGCCACCAGCGATCCCGGCAAGGCCGTCAACAACGCCGACAGCCACGAATATTTCGCCGAGCACCTGGCCCAGTCGGACTTCGGCAAGAGCTTCACCTTCATCACTGACCGCAGCACCTTCGGCAAGGACGAGATCGATACGATGCCGTCGCCGGCCGTGATCGACAAGGCGTTCTACGTCGTGGCCGACGGCTTCTGGCCGGACAAGCTGGGCATCACCGCGGGCACGCTGGGCAATTCGCCGACGGTGAAGCCCACCATCACCTTCAATCCGGCGGTGCCGGGCATGTCGGTCACGGTGACGTCGCTGGAGGCCGAGGATAGCAGCCTGCCGATCGCGCCGCAGCGCTTCACCTGGGTCTGCCGTATCACCTTCGCCGACAGCAGCGGCTTCCCCGCAAGCGCCGGCCAGACCCTGGCGGTCGATATGACGGCGACCCTGGGCGGCCTGAGCGCGAACGCCCAAATCCTGCTGATACGCGACCCCAATCCGTGGGAGGTGGACGGCCCGACGTCCTGGCTCAGCACCGACTTGCGCGTGTTCAAGATAGGCGATGGCGACGCCCGTTTCGGCGCCACCATCAGCGGCGATGCCAATGCCTACATCAAGCAAGTGCTGGCCAACCTGAATGCCGGCACGGCCGGCGAGAGCTTCGACAACCTGTCCACCGACGCCACGCTGGAGCTGTCGCAAAAAGTCAACGGCACGGCCATGTTCAACTTCGCCATTGCCCGCGTCCACTATCGCGGTTCGACCAACATCAGCAATGTGCGCACCTTCTTCCGGCTGTTCCCGGCCAGCACCACCTCGACCGAGTTCGACGCCGGCACCACCTACCGCCGCGCCACCAATGGCAGTGAGGCGATCCCCTTGCTGGGGCTGAGCGGCGGCGGCGACTTGCTGACGATACCGTGCTTTGCCGAGGCGCGCGTCGACTCGTCCAACACCGCGCTGACGGAACAGCACGATCCGGCCAATGTGCGCAGCATGAACGGCAGCGGCGGCGAGGTGTTCGCCTACTTCGGCTGCTGGCTCGACATCAACCAGACCCAGGCGCAGTTCCCGACCCATCCATCGCCCGCCAACGGGGCGTGGGGCTCGGGCCGCAAGAGCATCCAGCAGCTGGTGCGCAACGCCCACCAGTGCCTGGTGGCGGAAATCGCCTTCGATGCCGATCCGGTGCCGGCCGGCATCTCGCCGGCGGCGTCGGACAAGCTGGCGCAGCGCAATCTGTCCATCATCGAATCGCCCAATCCGGGCTACGCGTCGTCGCGGCGGATATTGGGAACGTTCGAGCTGCGCCCGGCCAGGGGCGCCGAGCAGTTGCCGGACCGCCAGCCCGACGAGCTGCTGATCGAGTGGGGCAACCTGCCCAGGGACAGCATCGCCAGCATCTACATACCGGAGGTGGCGGCCAGCCAGATCGTCGCGCTGGCCGGCGCGCGCTACGTCAACCACGGCCTCACCTTGCTCGATGAGCAGACGATCCAGTTGAAGATCGGCGGCATTTCCTACGTGCCGCTGCCGCCGGGCGCCGCGTTCGGCCTGACCGGCTTGCTGTCGGTGCAACTGCCCGACACCATACACAAGGGCGAGCTGTACACGGTGATCGTGCGCCAGGTCAGCGACACTTTTGCCTTGCCGCCGGTGGTGATCGGCATCCGCGGCGAAGCGCGCGCCGCGGCGGCGCGGGAGCAGGCGCTGGACGTGATCCGCTGGCGCCGCGTGGTCGGCAGCTACCAGTTGACGATACCGGTGCGCACCAAGGAAGTGATCGTGGGCGCCGAATCGCGGCTGCTGTCGGTGTTGCGCTGGATACTTGAGGCGGTGCCGGCCGGCGACCGCTGGCAACCGGTGTTCAGCCGCTACGTCGCGCTGATCGGCGACCGCGTCGGCGGACTGGGCGGCGATCCGGACCACATCAAGCCATCGCCCGACGGCTCCGGCGGCGAGGCGGGCGGCGGCCAGCACGGGCATCCGCCCGGACACGGCCACGGCCACGAGCACACGCACCGCTACCACGGCAAGGTTAGCGGCCTGATCTATGATTGCTTCGGCGACTTCGCCGGCTTCCTGCTGGATACCTGCGGCAAGGAACGGGAGTTCTGCTCCCACGAACAGCAGATCGAAGCGTTGGCGCGCTGCGCCTGGCGCGAGCGGATGGCGATCACGGTGGTGGCGTGCTCTTCCCATCCGCAGCGGCCGGTGAGCATCATCCTGCAGCGGGCGCCTAAAATCTGCGGACAGGAGGCGTAATCCGGGCGTTGTAGTCAGTCCTGCAAAAAGGCCCAGGCTGCGCAGCTTGGGCTTTTTTGTTTTTGCGGCCGGGCTGGATGTACTATGTTGCTTTCCTCGCCTGGATGGATGGCGCAGTTCCGGTGGGCGGGCGCAACGATGCCAAGGAATTCCAGATGAAGCTCATCGCCTTCGATAAGCTGCTGATCGCCGCCTGCTGCGCGATGCTGGCCCTGTATCCCGTGGTCGCCCGGGCGACGTGGCACAGCAGCAGCGACGTGCATGCCGTGCTGGAATTCGCTTCGTCGCTGGTGGCCGTCACGGCCGGCGTGATGGTGCTGTTGCATTTCCTGACGACGGGGCGCTGGTTCTTCCTGTTCATCTCGGTTGGCTTTGTGCAGGTCGGCGCGGAAGAGTTTGTCCATGCGCTGTTTTCCTTCGACCGCCTGTGGCCGGCCAATTTGCCGACCGCGAGACTGGCGATATCGACCACCTGGCTGGCGGGGCGGTCGGTTTTCGTATTGGCCCTGATCCTGGCGTTTTGCTGCGGTCGTCGCGAAGTGGCGCCGGCCACGCGGCGCGGCGATGCACTGCGCTTCAATTTTGCCGGCTTCCTGTTGTCGGCGTTGCTGGCCTATGCGATCTTCGGGGCGCAGCACTTGTCGTCGTCCCTGCGGCTGGGACAGCCATTGAAGCAGGCATGGGAGGCGGGCATTGCCGGCCTGTTCCTGCTGGTCTTCGTGCTCTATTACCGGCGGCATGCGCGGTTGCGGTCGTACAGTCCGCTGATGCTGAGCATCCTGGCCTGTATCGCCGTGCAAGTGATGCTGCATCTGTATTTTTCCGGCGCGCGGGAGTTTTACGATGCCCGCTGGGATACAGCGCATTTGTTGAAATTGCTCGGCTATTTTTTTCCGATCTTCGGCGTCTGGGGCGAGACGATCGCGACGCATCGGCTGGCGCGACAGCAATACGAGGCGCTGTGCAAGGAAATGGCCGAGCGCCGCCGCTCCGAGGCGGAACTGGCCACCTACCGCGAACACCTGGAGGAGCTGGTTGCCGAGCGTACCGCCGAACTGGAGCAGACCTTGAGCAATTTGCGCAGCGCGCAGGATCAGCTGCTGCAGGCTGAAAAATTGTCGGCGCTGGGTTCGATGGTGGCGGGCGTGTCGCACGAGCTCAACACGCCGCTGGGCAATGCCCAGATGGCGGTCACCACGTTGATTGGCCGCATCGCCGACATCCATGCCAGCTACGCGGGCGGGGGCTTGAAGAAGACCCAGGTCGACCACTTTTTCGACGAGGGCCGCAAGCTGTCCGAACTCGCGCGGCGTTCGATCGAGCGCTCGCTCGAGCTGGTGACGTCGTTCAAGCAGGTCGCCGTCGACCAGACCGACGAACAGCGCCGCGCCTTCGACCTGGCCACGGTGGTGTGCGCAACCATCGACGCGCTGCGTCCCAGTTATCAAGACCAGCCCTGGGAGTTCGCGGTCGACGTGGCGCCAGGCATCGCCATGGACAGTTATCCGGGCCCGCTTGAACAAATCATTTTGAGCCTGGTGCAGAACAGCATCCGTCATGGCTTCGAAGGGCGCGATCGCGGTTGTATCCGCATAGCGGCCCAGGTCGGCGCCGATGCCGGCGCCGCCCATGTCGTGCTGAGCCTGTCCGACGACGGCAACGGCATCGCGCCGGAACATGTCGGGCGCATATTCGATCCCTTCTTCACCACCACCCTGGGACGGGGCGGCTCGGGCATCGGCTTGAACATTACGCACCGGATCGCCACGACCCTGCTGGGCGGAACGATTTGCGTGCATTCGCCGGAGCGGCGCGGCGCCACCTTCACGCTGCGCATACCGCAGCGTGCGCCGGCGTTGTTGTAGCTAAATTGGCATGGTTCCCGTGTTATATTCTGGACACTGAATTTGTCCGGAGGAAGATGATGTCGAGAAAATGGCTGCTGGGAATGGGCGTGGCGATCAGTTGGATGGTGGCTGTGCGCGCTGAGACGCCCTTGCCGGTGCAGGAGCGCCTGACGCACGTGGCGCCCGATACCTGGCGCGCCGATTACCGGTTTTCGCAGCCGGTGACGTCACTCCAGTTTGTACCGGTGGCCGACTTCCGCAAGTCCGCCTGGAAGGTGTTGACGCCCGGCGTGACGCTGACCACCGGCGGCGAGCATGACACGCTGGCCGCCGCCAGCGGCAAACCGCTGCGGCAGCTCAGCATGGAAATCTCCACCTTCGATCGACTGCTGGAGAAGCAATACGTCGCCATGGACCGTTTCTCCGATGGCGGGCGCCTGATCTACCTGGGCTTCCTGCAAGGCGAGGCCCGGCAGGGCAAGCTGGTGCGCGATATCGCGGCCAACTTCACGCTGGCAGGGCTCGGCAAGGAAACCGTGCTGGTGCCCGCCACCCCGGCCGCGCCGTCCAACAGCGCCACGCCGTATGCCTACTTCGGCCCGCAGTCGCCGGTCACCGCCGGCGATGCGCAGGTGCTGCTCGACCCCGGCCTGTCCGCCTGGGCCAGGGAAACGCTGCTCGACACCACGGCCAAGATGTCCACCTACTACCGCGCGGCGTACCGGCAACCGCTGCGCCAGCCTTTGCTGTTGCTGGCGGCCGTCAGCGATACCGCCTCGCCGGGCCTGTCGATCAAGGGCGGCGTGGTCGGTGCGCAGATCGTCTACCGCTTCGGCGGCACCGCGCTGCTGACCGCCGAAAGTCCCAAGAAGCGGGAGATGGTGGCCAAGGTCGTGGCGCATGAAATGGCGCATCTGTGGCAGAACAATGCGCGCCGCGGCGGTACCAGCGAGCTCTCGCCGCCGTGGGTGCACGAGGGCGGCGCCGAAGCGATGGCGCTGGATGGGTTGCTGCGCACCGGCATCTGGAGCGAGGAGCAGGGCCAGGCGTTCACCGCCGCCACGCTGGACGAGTGCGCGAAGCTGGAACACAGCTTCGACAGCTATCGCGGCATCTACGCCTGCGGCTTCGAGCGCTACCACCAGCTGAAGGTCGACATTGTGCCGCTGTGGCGCGACATGATCGGCGCCGCCGACAGCAAGGGCGAAATCTACAGCGAGGCGATGATCAACTCGCTTGTCGAGCGCGCGGGTAAAGCCGCGCCTTGATGTGCGTCAAAGGAGGGGATGGGGCGCTTCTTATCATGGTAGTCCAACCACTTGAAGGAGGCTGCCATGGCTAACAGTTTGATGCGTATCGATCCTTTCCGCGAGCTTGCCCGTTTCGATCCCTTCCGCGACATGGACGACATGTTCCGCGACTTCGCGCCGGCGGCGTGGCGCGGCGCCGACGTGGTGCCGCGCATGCGCATGGATGTGAGCGAGACCGACAAAGAGTATCTGGTCAAGGCCGAAATCCCGGGCGTGCAGAAGGAGGACATCAAGGTGGCCGTCAACGGCAACCAGGTGTCGCTGAGCGCCGAGATCAAGGACGAACAGCAGGCCGGCGCCAACAAGACCGGCGCCCTGCGCAGCGAACGCTACTACGGACAATTGCAGCGCAGCTTCACCTTGCCGCAGGACGTGGATGACGACCAGGCCGAGGCGCGCTACGAGAACGGCGTGCTGCACCTGACCCTGCCGAAAAAAGTCGGCACCGGCGGCAAGCAGCTGTCCATCCAGTAATCAGTGCGAGGGGGCGTTGCAGGCCGGGTCGGCGTCCCAGCGGCCCGAGCAGATGCGCGAGCGGCACAGCATGCCTTCGATTAGCCCCAGCTGCTTGCAGCGCGCCAGCAGCTGCGCCGTGCTGTCGCCTTCCTGGCGCTCGACCACGTCGCGGCTGCGCTCCGGCAGCACGGCGGCCGGCTTGTTTGAGTGCGCGACCAAAGCCGCGAGCAGGGCGACGTCGGTGTCGCCGGGAGCCGCTGCGGTTGCGGCGACGGCGGGACGCGCCACTGGCAGGCGCGCCGCGGGCGCGGCGGCGGTGCTGGCGGCGCCTGCCTGCCTGTGTGCCGGGCCCGCCGCGTGTGGCGCTTCGGAGCTTGCCAGCGTGTGCGGGGGCGGCGCGGTCGCCGTGGATGGCGGATGAGACGCCGGCGCCGGCGTGGGGACCGGCCGGGTGATCGATTCATTGACGATCGCCGCCGCCTGCACGGCCGGTGGGCTGGCCGCGGCTTGCGGCTCCACGGCCTCGATGGGCCGCCGCTCGAAATGCGTGCGCACGCTGCTGCGGCTGTGCGCGAATGAGCTGGGGGTGAGCGTGTCATCGTGCACCAGCCAGGCGACCATGCAGATGGTCAGCACCAGCAGGCCCAGGCCGATGGTCCAGCCATCGATGGTCCAGCCGCTGGTGCGGGCTGGCTTGGACGCTGTCTTCGGACCATGTTCCAGATGCGCCAGTATGCGTTTGCCGCCGTCCGCCGCGACGCGGTTGGAACTCATCAGGTCGGGTTTTTGCTTCGACGTATCCACGGTATTTCCTCCGAATTTGATCTGGTCTTTCACGCCGCTTGCTGGAGCGCCTACGATGAAGCGTTCTCGCACCTCAGTGTCCGATCTGTGGCGCGACCTTGCTTTGACGGAGCGCACCATGTTTCTCTTTTCAGTCTTGCTGTTTTTCATCTTGGCTTGCGTGGGTGCATGGCTGGCGCTGTTTCCCGCCGGACGCGACGTGGTGGCGCAGTCGATGTCAGCGATCGGCCGGCGCATCGAACACGGGCTGCGCGGTGGCTACCGGCAGGGCACGCAACAGGCGGCGCTGGCGGGGCGCAGCGCCGGCGGCGGCGTGCTGCGCGCGCTGAGGTTCTTGCAGCGCCGCTATCTGCTGGTGCTGTCGGCCGCGGTGCTGCTGACCGTGCCGCCAATGCTGGCGCTGGTGCTCAGCGGACGCAATATGCTGGGCGGCTACGACGGCGACAGCCACGCCGTCAACGACCAGGTCGCGGATCTGCTGAAGGGCGAGCAGCTGGCGGCGCCGGCGCCGTTGCCGCCGCCGGTCTTCACGACGGCGGAGGTGACGCTGGTGCGGCCGCTGCTCGACGGCGCCAACCGCAACTGGCAGCTGCTCGATCCCGACTTCGCCCAGCGTCTGCTGCTGGTGTTCAGGATCATGAAAGAGAACCACGGCTACGACATGGCGATCCTGGAGGGCTACCGCAGCCCGGAGCGGCAGAACGCGCTGGCCGCCGCCGGCCCCAGCGTGACCAACGCCAAGGCCTTCCAGAGCTATCACCAGTTCGGCCTGGCGGCGGACTGCGCCTTCCTGCGCGATGGCAAGTTGCTGATCTCCGAAAAAGACCCGTGGGCGATGCGCGGCTACCGCCTGTACGGCGAGGCGGCGGAAGCGGTCGGCCTGCGCTGGGGCGGCCGCTGGACCATGATGGACTTCGGTCATACGGAGTTGCGGGTGGCCGGCACCGTGCGCAAATAGCCGGGCGTGGGGCGATGATTGTGCTGCCTCAAGTAATCCCTGCTTTGTTGGTGGCAACATTGATCGGTCCGCTTGCTGCTCAGGCGCTGTCGTTCAAGCCGGCCCACACCTATGATGCGAAGAATCTGGATCTTCCTCACCGATACCCGCCACCTGACCATCATCGGCCTGACCGCGATGGCGGCCCTGTTCTACCTCGGCGCGCAAGTGCTGGAGCTGGCCCTGATCTGGGCGCTGGCGGCCACCGCGCTGATGCTGCTGCTGGCCGGCCTGGTCTGGCTGTGGCGGCGCCGGCGCGCCCGTCGCGAATCCGAACAGCTGGGCGCGGCCATCGGCGCCCAGGCCGCCGCCGAGACGCCGCCGCAGGACCAATCCGGCGCCGAGGTCAAACTCATCCGCGACGACATGCTGAAGGCGATCGACACCATCCGCGGCTCGAAGATGGGCCTGGTGTCCGGCACGCGCGCCTTGTACGAGCTGCCGTGGTACATGATCATCGGCAACCCGGCGGCCGGCAAGAGCACGGCCATCACCAACTCCGGCCTGCAGTTCCCCTTCGCCGACGGCAAGATCGTGCAGGGCGTGGGCGGTACCCGCAACTGCGACTGGTTCTTCACCACCGACGGCATCCTGCTCGACACGGCGGGCCGCTACTCGGTGCAGGATGAGCACCGCGCCGAATGGTTCGGCTTCCTGGACCTGCTGAAGAAGTACCGCCGCCGCGCGCCCATCAACGGCATCCTGATCGCGGTCAGCATCGCCGAATTGCGCGGCGACGATCCCGAGCTCGGCATCAAGCTGGCGCGCAGCCTGCGCAAGCGGGTGCAGGATCTGATCGAGCGGCTGGAGGTGTTCGCGCCGGTGTACGTGGTGTTCACCAAGGCCGACCTGATCGCCGGCTTCGGCGAGTTCTTCGCGCGCGCCGAACGCGCCGAGCGCGAACGCGTGTGGGGCGCGACCATGCCCTACAAGCGCAACAGCGGCAGCCAGCAGATGATGACCTTCTTCGACCACAGCTTCGATGAGCTGTGCGCCGGCCTGAAGGAACTGAGCCTGGCCAATATGGGCCAGCAGCGGCGCGACCGCATGGAACCCGGCGTGTTCACCTTTCCGCTAGAGTTTGCGACGATACGCGCGCCGCTGCGTAGCTTCCTCGCCACGCTGTTCGAGGAAAACCCGTTCCAGTTCAAGCCCGTGTTTCGCGGCTATTACTTCACCAGCGCCTTGCAGGAGGGCGTGGCGGTCAGCGAACAGTCGCAGCGGCTGGCCAAGCGCTTCGAGCTGTCGCTGCCGGACGCGCCCCCAATCGCCGGCAGCGGACAGTCGGGCTTCTTCCTGCTGAATTTATTCCGCAAGGTGATCTTCGCCGACAAGGACCTGGTATCGCAGTACGCCAGCAAGCATAAGGTCAAGCTGACTTACGCGGCGTTCTTTGCGGCGGCGGTGTTGCTGGGTGTGTCTCTGGGCGGCTGGAGCTGGTCGTATCTGGGCAACCGGCAGCTGGTCAGCAATGTGCAGGCGGACCTGGACAAGGTGATCAAGCTGCAGGCCAAGCGGCTCGATCTGCAATCGCGGCTGGAGGCGCTGGAGATCCTGCAGGACCGCATCGAGCAGCTGGACAAATACCGTGAAGACCGTCCCTGGTCGCTGCGTATGGGCCTGTATCAAGGCGAACTGCTGGAGCGCAAACTGCGCGAGGAGTACTTCGCCGGCGTGCGGGAAGTGATGCTCAAGCCGGTCGTCGCCAATCTGGAAACGCTGCTGTCGGAGATGAACGCCCATGCCGACCAGTTGCAGGCGCCCGGCGCGCCGCCAGCCGCCGGCTCGCCACCCGCCGCCGCACCGGGACGCCAGTTCCAGGAAGCCTCCGCCGTCAACGTCGAAGACGCCTACAACGCCTTGAAGAGCTATCTGATGCTGGCCGATACCGCGCGCGCCGAACCTGGTCACCTGAACGACCAGCTGACCCGCTACTGGCGCGGCTGGCTGGAAAACAACCGCGGCGCCATGCCGCGTGAGCAGATGATACACAGCGCCGAACGGCTGATGACCTTCTACCTCGCGCAGATCGCCGACCCATCCTGGCCGCGCATCGAGCAGAAGCTGGCGCTGGTCGACCAGGCGCGCGAGAACATGCGCCGCGTGGTGCGCGGCATGCCGGCCAGGGAGCGCGTCTACGCCGACATCCGCGCCCGCGCCAACACGCGCTTCCCGGCGATGACGGTGGCGCGCATGGTGGGCGAGCAGGATCAGGCGCTGGTCACCGGCAGCTATGCCATCGCCGGCGCCTACACCCGCGAGGCTTGGGAGAAGTATGTGCAGGACGCCTTCCGCGAAGCGGCCACGCACGAACTGCAAAGCGCGGACTGGGTCCTGAAAACCGCCGCCCGCGATGACCTGACCTTGGAGGGCAGCCCCGAACAAATCCAGAAGGGGCTGACCGATTTGTACAAGGCCGACTACGCGCGCGAATGGCAGAAGTTCGTCCAGGGCGTCACCATCGCCAACCTGAATGGCTTCGATGCGGCGGTCACCGCGATGAACCGCCTGGGTGATCCGCAATCGTCGCCCATCGCCAAGCTGCTGACCACCATCCACCAGCAAACGTCGTGGGACAATCCCGCCATCATGAGCACCGAGTTGAAGGAGGCGCAGACCGGCTTCGTCAACTGGGTCACGAACAGCGTGCTGCGGCGCGGGCCTTCGCAGGTGAACGTCAACGTGCAGCTGGAGCAGACCCGCAGCGACAAGCCGATGGGGCCTATCGGCCGCGAGTTCGCCGGCGTCGGCAAGCTGGTGGCGCCCAAGGACAAGGATGCGTCGCTGATGCGCTCCTACATGGAGGCGCTATCCAAGCTGCGCAGCCGCCTGAACCAGCTAAAGAACCAGGGCGATCCCGGCCCCGGCGCGCGCCAGTTCATGCAGCAGACGTTGGAAGGCGGCGGCTCGGAACTGGCGGACGCGCTGCGCTACGTCGACGAGCAGATGCTGACCGGGATGGGCGACGCGCAGAAGCAGGCCATCCGTCCCATCCTGGTGCGGCCGTTGATGCAGACTTTCGCCGTGCTGGTCGGCCCGGCCGAGGCGGAGATCAACAAGACCTGGCTGGCGCAGGTCTACGAGCCGTTCCAGCAATCGCTGGCCAACAAGTATCCGTTCTCGCCCAACGCCCGCATCGAGGCCGCCAACGCCGAAATCGCCCAGTTCTTCGGGCCGGACGGCTTGATCGCCAAGTTCGCCACCGGCGCCATGGGGCCGCTGGTGCTGCGGCGCGGCGACGTGCTGGCGCCGCGCACCTGGGCCGACATGGGCATCACGCTGTCGCCGCAGACCGTGGCGCGCTTCCCCGGCTGGATCGCACCGATAGGCGCCGGCGGCGTCGCCTCGTCGTCGGCGGCCGCGCAGACCATCTTCCAGATCCAGCCGATGCCGGCGCCAGGCACGCTGGAATACACGGTCGACATCGACGGCCAGCAACTACGCTATCGCAACACGCCGGCGCAATGGGCCAACATGGTACATCCCAGTCCGCAGGGGGCGCCTGGCGCGCGCATCACGGCGGTGGCCTTCGATGGCCGCAGCGTGGAGGTGTTCAATGAGCCTGGCCAGTTCGGCCTGAAGCGCATGATCGACGCGGCGGCCAAGCAAAAGCGCGACGGCGGCGTGTTTGAGCTGCGCTGGACCAGCGGCGCGATCACGGTGGCGATGGGCCTGAAAATCGTCAGCAGCCCTGACAGCAGCGGCGCGGCGCCGCAGGAGCAGGGCTTCCGCGGCATGAAGCTGCCGGAAACGATAGTCGGAGCCGCGCCATGAAGCGGCCGCCGCAAACCGCGCGCATCGGCTACTTCGGTAAACTGCCCACGCGCGCCGACTTTATCAAGGCCGCCGACAACCTGGCGCTAGCCAATTTGTTGGATGGCTGGCTGGCCGAGGTCATGAACCTGCTCAGCATCGATCCCCGCTGGAAACTCAACTACGACGCTATGCAGCCGCTGGATTTCGCCTTTGTCGGCACGCGCAGCAAGCGCGCGATCGCCGGCCACCTGCGGGCCAGCAGCGACCTGTCGCAGCGGCGCTATCCCTTCCTCAGCATGAGCGCCATCGAGATCGACGACCCGCGCAGCTTTGTCGCGCGCAGCCCGCTGGTACTGGCGCCGTTGTGGGAGCTGTTGGAGCCCTTGGCCGACGACGTGTTCGACGCAGCGGAGCCGGAAGCCGGCTTGCAGGCGATCGCCGCCAGCACCGTCGATATCGATCCTGCCGCCGCCGACCATCAGCAGCTGTTCATGGACTTCCTCGATCGCCACAGTGTCGCCGGCCTGGAGGCGATGCTGGGCCGGGCGTCGGTGCGGCGGATGATACTGGCGATCGGCCTGTTGTTGCAGCCGGTGCGCCGTTGTGGCGCTGCGCGGCTGGATAAGAGCCTGGTGCTGCCCTTGCCACCGGCCCCGCGCCAGCGCTACCTGGTGGCGGCGTTCTGGCTCGATCTGATCACGCCGTTTTTGCAGCAGGCCGACTTCGAGTTAAGCCTGTTCTTCGGCGAGCAGCGCGAACAACAGGTGCTGGTGGTCGGCTTTGGTGGCGCCGCGCCGGAGACGTTGCAGGCAGTGATCGATCCGCTGTATGCGGCCGAACAGCAGATCACCTTCGAGTACGCGGGCTGGGTCGATGAACTCATCTCCGGCGACGCCAATGTGCAGAAGCTGTCGGCCTATCTGGACCAGGGCCAGTTGTCGCTGCGCTCGGCCCACGCGCTGTTCCACGAAACCTTTGCCTGATAAGGAGCCAAGCGATGCGCCAGCGTATCCACTGGCCGGCGGTGATGCCGGCTTTGCTGTCCACCTCACTCCATTGCGCCGCGCAGGCGCCGCAGCCGGTCACGCCCAGGCCGGGGCAGATACTGGTCAGCGGCGCCGTGCCCGATGAGTCGAGCAAGGCTGCCATGCTCCAGCGCCTGCGCGATCTGTATGGCGCCGACCGCGTGGTCGACCAACTCGCGATCTCGCCGGTGTCGCTGCCGCCCAACTGGAACGGCTACGTGCAGAAGCTGATCCAGCCTAACCTGAAGCTGATCAGCAAGGGCGAGTTGAAAATCGACGGCACCAACGTCACCGTGCGTGGTGAGGTGGCCAACGAGGCGCAGCGCCAGCAGATCGCCAGCGACATCGCCACCAGCCTCAATCCCAGCTACACCGTCAACAACGGCTTGCGCGTCAGCGCGGCGGAGCAGAACCTGCTGGATGAGACGCTGGCCAAGCGCATCATCGAATTCGAGAGCGGCAAGGCGACGCTGACCGTGTCCGGCAAGGGTATCCTGGACGAGATGGCGGCCGCGCTGCAAAAGGTCAAGGGCAAGAAGGTAGAGGTGATCGGCCACACCGACAACGTCGGCCTGCGGGAGAGTAACCTCGCGCTCAGCCAGGCGCGCGCCGAAGCCGTGCGCACCTACCTCGCCGGCAAGGGCATTCCGGCGGAGATGGTCACGGTGTCAGGGCAGGGGCCGGACCGCCCGGTGGCCGAGAACAGCAACGCGGAAGGACGCGCGCGCAATCGCCGCATCGAGTTCCGCGTTGCCCAGTGAAGTTCACGGCAGGGTGATGGTAACGTAGGCTGGGCGCGGCGCCAGCTTCACCAGGTCGCTGTAGCCGGCCAGCGTGTTCTGCGTCGAATGCGACAGCGACGACGACAGCCCGATGTAGGCGCTCAATCCGATCAGCGCGAACACCGCCGACATCGCCCACAGCGGCGTATTGCTGCGCAGTTTGTGGACGATCTGGTCCGGCCGTTCGGCCTGCGGCGCGAAGCCCTTGCTCTTGCCCTGGATGTGGGCGATCTCGTCGCCCACCCGCGCCGTCATGTAGGCCAGCTTGTCGCCGGAATCGAGCGCATACTTGCCGCGAAAGCCGATCAGCAGGCACATATGGAACACCTGGAGGGCCGGCAGGCGCGCACCGCCGCCGCTGCGCAAAGCCTCAAGGCGGTCGAAGAAATGCTCGCCGGCCAGCTGGTCGCCAAAGATCACCAGCTGCAGCGGGCGCCGTTCCCAGGCGGTGCGGATCGGGAAGGATGACGACAGAATGATCTCGTCCAGCGCCGCGCAGAAGGCGTATTTGGCGGCGTCGATGTCCTCGCCCTGGGCGCGCAGCTTGCGCGCCTCGCGATCGAATTCCGCCAGGTAGGCGGTGATCGTGTCGAGGAAGTGCGCCTCTCCCGGCGGCACGCTGCCGTTCTTCAGCATGAACAGCAGGTAGAAGCCTTCCTGGAGCAGGTCCACCAGCGTCTGTACGTGGCCATAGCCTGGCTGCTGCTGGCGGCGCTGGCCTCCCATCAGCGTGGGAATGGCGCGGCGTTCGACCTGGGGCGTCATGCTGTCACCGCGATCAGGCCAAGGCGCAGGTCGCGTATGCCTGCCGGGACGTAGATTGAAATCGACTGCGCCTTCAACATCTGCTCATACAGCATGCCTTTGCCTTCCAATGCGAAGTAGTAGGTGTCCGGCTGCACCGGAATCGCCGCCGGGACCTGCGGCGCGTGCGTGATTTTCACGCCGGGCATGGCGGACAGCACGCATTTTTCCACGTCGTCGGGCGCTCCGACCTTGACACGCAGCGGCACGATTTCCACCAGCTCCAGCGCCGACAGCGATGCGCTGACCGCCAGGTACAGCGTGGTGCGCTGGTCGATCTTGCCGGAGTCGAGCTTGCCCAGGTGGTAGCTGGGTTTGTCCTCGGACAGCGCGATCGAGAAGTACTTGGTCGAGATGACCGTGTCCAGCAGGTCGCGGATGATGTGATCCAGTCCGGAGAAGCACTGCGCCAGGTCGTCATGGCGGTAGCCGGGCAGGTGCGTCAGCGAATACTGTTTGGAGTACGTCATCATGGCGCCGGCCAGGCCAAGCAGTCCCTCGAACAACCGTTCCGGATGCAGGTCGGGATTGCGGACGTAGTGCATCAGCGCCGCGGCGGACGTGCTGACCGTGTGCAGCAGCCAAAAAGATGAAACGTCGCCCGAGCGGAACTCGATCACGTTGCGGCTAGGCTCGCGCATGTGGCCTTGCAACGATTGCACCTTGGCCTGCAAGGCGTCCATCAAGCGGTCCAGCAGCGCCTTCAGGCCTGGCGCGCTGGCGATCGAAATCGCCGGCGGAATGAACTGCGGATCGGGCTCGAAGCCGCCTGTGACCACGCGCCGCAAACGAATAACGGGAATGCAGTCGAAGGCGCCCAGCGGCTCCTGGTCCGACACCAGTCGCGCGGATTTTTTCAGATAGCTGACATCGGTGCCGACAGCCCGCGTGTACAGGTCCGCCGTTTCACGCGTGGTTTGGCGATAGCGCGCGCCGTTTTGCTGTTCCTCGGTCGCGGCGTTGCCGCCGCCGGGCGATAGCGTGGGCAGGGCGATGTAGAAGGTCAGCTCCTGCAAGGCCGCCGGCAGCGTGGACAGATCGATGTCCACCGGCAGGGGATCGCTGGCCGGCGCATCGACGATTTCGCCATCGTGGAAAATCGCCGACAGCGACTGCAAGCGCAGGCGGTCGGTCTTCAGCGCATCCAGGTCCCACTCGATTTTTCGCACGCCCCACAGATAGGGATGCAGCGCGCGGGCGGTCTGCTGCAAGCGCGCTTCGTGATACTGGTCCTGCTGCTGGAAGTGCTGCGGCCGCAGGAACAAGCCCTCACCCCAAAGAACCTTGGACGGAATACTCATGCTGTCTCCAATCTTATTGACAACGAACAGAGGCCAACGCCTTGCCGGCCTCGCTGGAAGCTGCCGCGCCGGCGCCCACGCTCATCGCGCATGCATGCAGGCCGACAGTGATGCCGGATTTTTCCGCATCGCTGGCGGCGAAAGCCAGCCGCCAGCGCTGTTCGGCGGGGGAACGGAACAATGCCACCACGCCGATGAAGTAGGCTTCACGCGTGACCTTCTCGACGATCTCGTAACGCTGGCCGGGAATCAGCATCACCTCTTTGACCTCCAGCAGATCGTTGCCGAGCAAGTCGCGTTCTTCCTGGGTGCTGAGGAAGCCGTTGAACGGCATCTGCTGAAACGCAACCGTCTGCCGCAACTTGTAGATGCGCGCCGCCAGCGCCAAAGGCTGGGAACCCGCGCCGGCATTGAGGTTCTGGCTCGCGTGCAAACGGATCGCCACGCTGCGCGGTGGTTTTTGCGCATCCGGCAGTTCGGGTGGTTTGCGGATGCCGGCGATCTCCAGCGCCGCGCTGGCGATGGAGCCTGCGGCGCAGCCCTGCAACGCCAGCAACCCTGCGATCACGATAGTCTTCTGCGCGTTCATATTTTCTCCAAGCGATTCCGCCATTAGAGCGAAATGCGCGCCGCTGAAAGTTGAGGCGGCGCAAGCTAAGCCGAAAAGAAACAGTCATTGAGTAAGCGCAATGGCGGGCATCAGCATTCGGGAATAATGGGACCCTTCATGACCGCATACGCAAGAGGAGACATTGATGATCACTCCAAGAACGTGGTTGCCCTGCATGGCGAGCTTGTTGCTGCTATCGGCATGCGCGACGGACGGCGACTCGGTCCGCAGCGACAAGCTGCAAGCTTCGACTCTGGAGCATGCGCTGGCCGAAGCGGATACCGCCCTGGCGTCCGGCCAGAGCGACAAAGCCCAAAGTATCCTGAAGAGTGCTGCGACCAGCTACCCGGCCGACAAGACGCCCTGGCTGCATATGGCGCAGATCAAATTTGACCGCGCCAGCTATGGCGAAGCGATCATGAATGCGCTGGAAGCCTTGCAGCGTGATCCCAACGACAAACTCGGTAACAGCATCGTCGCCGTCAGCGGCCTGCGTCTCTCCACCAAGGCGCTGGCGGACTTGAGCCAGCAAAATAATCTCAGTGGATCGTTGCGCTCGGAAGCGCAGGACCTGGCCAAGCTGCTGCGCAGCAGCCTGGGTGAGGATGTGCTGGTGCCCACCGCGAGCAGCACCGGACGCAGGGCGGCTCCTGTGACCACTTTCGGCAAGAGGACCACCGCCGCGCCGGCGACACCGCAACCCAAGGCGAGCAATCAATCCAACAGCAGCGACCCTTTCGGCGGCTTGAAGTAAGTCCGTCGCCCGCGTTTTCCTTTTCGATGGAGTGTGTATGGCTAACGGAGACAGTGTACAGAAGCGCCTGACCAAGGTGCGTCCGCCACGGGTGCAGATGACGTATGACGTGGAAATCGGCGACGCGATGGAAAACAAGGAGTTGCCATTTGTCGTTGGCGTGGTGGGTGATTTTGGCGGCAACTCGGAGGTGGAAAAGAAGCGCCTGAAGGACCGCAAGTTCGTCAGCATCGACAGCGGGAATTTCGACGAAGTGCTGAGCGGCGTTGAACCTGTGGCGCGCTTCCAGGTGCCCAATCAACTCAGTGGCGACGACACCAGTTTCAATGTGGAGCTGCGTTTCAAGGCGATGTCGGATTTTCGTCCCGAGTCCGTGGTGCAGCAGGTCGAGCCGCTCAACAAGCTGCTGGAAGCGCGCAGCAAGCTGGCCGACCTGCGCAATAAACTGGCCGGCAACGACAAGCTGGAAGACATCCTGAGCGATGTCCTGACCAACACCGACAAGCTGGCCAGCTTGAAATCTGCCAAGGGAGGCTGACATGTCCGCACAAATGAACCCGGTGCAGGAAGCCGCGCCTGCGGTGGAAGGCGCCAGCTTGCTGGACCAGATCGTAGAGCAAAGCAAGGTCGCCAAGTCCAATGTGGAGCATGCGCGCGCCAAGGACATCATCTCGGAACTGGTCAGCCAGGTGCTCGATGGCACGGTGGTGGTGTCCAATAATCTGTCCGCCACGCTCGATGCGCGCGTGGCGGAACTGGATCGCCTGATTTCCAGTCAGCTGAGCGCCATCATGCACGCACCGGCTTTCCAGAAGCTGGAACAAAGCTGGACCGGCCTGCATTACCTGGTCAAGAACTCCGCCACCGGCCAGGGCCTGAAGATCCGTATGCTCAACGCCACCAAGCGCGAGCTGGTGAAGGATTTCCAGTCCGCGCTGGAGTTCGATCAGAGCGCGATGTTCAAGAAGGTCTACGAAGAGGAATTCGGCACCTTCGGCGGCGCGCCCTACGCTGCGCTGTTGGGGGATTTCGAGATCTCGCGCCAGCCGGAGGACATGTATTTCATCGAGCAGATGTCGCACGTCGCCGCCGCCTCGCATGCGCCGTTCATCGCCTCGGCCGCGCCGGAGCTGTTTGGCCTGGAGAGTTACGGCGACCTGGCCAAGCCGCGCGATCTGTCCAAAGTGTTCGATACAGTGGAATACGCCAAGTGGAAGGCCTTCCGTGAATCGGAGGACTCGCGTTACGTCGGCCTGGCGCTGCCGCGCTTCCTGGGCCGGCTGCCATTCAACCCGGTCGACGGCACCACGGTAGAAGGCTTCAACTTCGTCGAGGAAGTGGACGGCAGCGACCATCAGAAGTACCTGTGGTGTAACGCCGCCTACGCCTTCGGCGCCAAGCTGACCAAGGCCTTCGACGATTTCGGCTGGTGCGCCGCGATCCGCGGCGTCGAAGGCGGCGGCCTGGTGGACGACCTGCCCACCCACACCTTCAAGACCGACGAGGGCGAGGTCGCGCTCAAATGCCCGACCGAAGTCGCGATCACCGACCGCCGCGAGAAGGAGCTGAGCGACCTGGGTTTCATTTCGCTGGTCCACTGCAAGAACACTGCCTACGCAGCCTTCTTCGGCGCGCAGTCGGCGCAGAAAGCCAAGAAGTACAACTCGGAAGCGGCCAACGCGAACGCCGTGCTGTCCTCCCAGCTGCAATACATCTTCGCCGTCTCGCGCATCGCGCACTACATGAAGGCCATGATGCGCGACAAAATCGGCAGCTTCGCCGCCGCCTCCAACGTCGAGGACTTCCTCAACCGCTGGCTGATGAAGTACGTCCTGCTGGACGACAACGCCAGCCAGGAGCAGAAGGCCCAGTTCCCGCTGCGCGAAGCGTCGGTGCAGGTGCACGAGGTGGCGGGGCGGCCGGGCGTGTACCGCGCCGTGTCCTTCCTGCGACCGCATTTCCAGCTCGATGAGCTGTCCGTTTCCCTCCGTCTGGTCGCGGAGCTGCCGCAGTCGACCAACAACTGATGTTCACTATAACCTGAGACAGGAGCATGCAATGGCAATCGACGTCTATCTGTACATTGATGGTATCAAGGGCGAGTCCAACGACGACCGGCACAAGGACTGGATCGAGTGCAAATCGGTCAGCTTCGGTGTGGAGCAGCCGAAATCAGCCACCGCCTCCACCGGCGGCGGCCACACGGCGGAGCGCTGCGAGCATCGCGACATCGTGCTCTCCAAGCTGGCCGATTTGTCTTCGCCCATCCTGCTGCAAACCTGCTCGGCGGGCCGCACCATCCCCAAGGCCAAGTTCGAGTTCATGCGCGCCGACGCCCAGGGCGAACGCGTGAAGTACTTCGAGATCGAGATCGAAAATGTGCTGATCGGCGCCGTTTCGCCGGCCGTTGAGGAAGGCGACATCCTGACCGAAGACGTGGCGCTGAAATTCTCGAAGGTCAAGTGGAAATACACCCAGCAGAAAATCAGCGGTGGCGCCGGCGGCAACACCTCCGGCGGCTGGGACCTGGCCAGCAACCGCATCGTCTGAACCTTGTTCCCCTGCGCCTGCGGTGGATCGTGCGGCGATCCGTCGTGGTGCGCGTTTTGTGGCCAGGCCGGCCTGGCCTGGCCTTTTTTTGAAAGCATGCGATGAATGGCTTTACTCCCGGCCTGTTCGACCGTTTGCTGGACCCGCAGGGCAGCCATGCCCGCAACGGCGCGGGCATGTCGCTGGAGCAGTGGAAGGACGCCGTGGCGCGCGACCTCGAGGACTTGCTCAACACCCGCTGCGCGCTATCCGAGCACCTGCGGGACGCCTATCCCGAATGCGCCAGTTCCATCGTCAACTATGGACTGATCGACTTTGCCGGCATGTGCCTGAGCAGCAGCGAGGACCGGTCCCGCATTTGCGCCTGCCTCAAGGCCGCCATTGAACGCCATGAACCCAGGCTGCGCAACGTGCAGGCGCACCTGGAACGCGAGATCGGCTCGATCAACCGCGTCAGCTTCGCCATCAGCGCGACGCTGGCCGGACTGCCGATGCGCGAGGCGGTCAATTTCGACGCTGTCCTGCAACCCTCATCGCTGCATTATTCAATCAACCGCAGCACCCGCGGAGCATGAGCATGAATCTCAACCTGAAAACCCTGATCGGCAAGCTCAATGACACCACCCGTCTGGCCGCCACGCGCGCCGCCAGCATCTGCGTGGCGCTGGGCCAGTATGAAGTGGAGGTAGAACACCTGTTGCTCGCCTTGCTGGAGCAGGAGCGCTGCGATGTGGCGCTGATCGCCCGCCAGTGCGGCGTCAGCACCGAGGCGCTGGAGGCGGACCTGCACCATGAAGTCAGCCAGTTCAAGACCGGCAGCACCCGCACACCGGTGTTCTCGCGCCAGCTGCCGCTGCTGCTGGAGCACGCGTGGCTGATCGCATCGCTGGCCACGCCGCAACCGGACCGCATCCGCAGCGCCCACCTGCTGGTCGCTTTGCTGACGGAGCCGGAACTGTCGCAGCTGGCCCTGCGCGCCTCGCCGCTGTTCGGACAGATTCCCATCGATGAGGTCAAGCACAAGCTGGAGAAATACACCCATGGCTCGCAGGAAGAAACGGCCGCAGCCAACGCAGCCACCACCACCCCGCTTGCCGACCTGGCGCCGCAAGGCGGCCCGCGCACGCCGGCGCTCGATCAATACACCACCAGCCTGACGCAGTTGGCGCGCAGCGGCAAGCTCGATCCCGTCATCGGCCGCGAGGCCGAGATACGGCAGGCCATCGACATCCTGATGCGCCGCCGCCAGAACAATCCTATCCTCACTGGCGAGGCGGGCGTCGGCAAGACGGCCGTGGTGGAAGGACTGGCGCTGCGCATAGCCGCCGGCGACGTGCCGGACGTGCTGAAAGGCGTGGAGATCCGCACGCTGGACATGGGTCTGTTGCAGGCCGGCGCCAGCGTCAAGGGCGAATTTGAAAACCGGCTGAAGAACGTCATCGACGAGGTCAAGCAAAGTCCGCACGCCATCATCCTGTTCATCGACGAAGCCCACACGATGATAGGCGCGGGCGGCCAGGCGGGCCAGAACGACGCGGCCAACTTGCTCAAGCCGGCGTTGGCGCGGGGCGAGTTGCGCACCATCGCGGCGACCACCTGGAGCGAGTACAAGAAGTACTTCGAGAAGGATGCCGCGCTGGCCCGGCGCTTCCAGGTGGTCAAGGTCGATGAGCCGAGCGAGGAAATCGCCAGCGCCATGCTGCGTGCCATGACGCCGCTGATGGAACGCCATTTCGGCATCCGCATCCGCGACGAGGCCGTGACCGAGGCGGTGCGGCTGTCGCATCGCTACATCAGTGGCCGCCAGCTGCCGGACAAGGCGGTCAGCGTGCTCGATACCGCCTGCGCCCGGGTCGCGCTGGCGCAAAGCGGAACGCCGGCCCTGCTGGAGAACGCTGCCAGGCGCATGGAACGCCTATGCGTTGAAATCGCCGCCCTGAAGCGCGAAGACGACAGCCATGCGCACGCGCCGCGCCTGCGCCAGCTGGACGAAGCACATGCCGCTCTCAAAGTGGAACATGCGCAGCACGGCGAGCGCTGGCAACGCGAGCAATCGATCGTCGCCGCCATCGCGCGCGAGCGCGCAGCCGCGAACGGCGCGGCGGATACGCAGGCGCTGCGCGCGGAGCTGGCGGCGCTGCAAGGCGAAACGCCGATGGTGCCGGTCGACGTGGACGCCGCCACCGTTGCCGCCATCGTCTCCGGCTGGACCGGCATCCCGCTGGGGAAAATGGTCAAGGACGAAATCCGCACCGTGCTCAAACTGCAGGATGCGCTACAGGCGCGCATTCTCGGCCAGGACCACGCCATCGCTGCCGTGGCTCAGCGCGTGCGCACCGCGCGCGCCAACCTGGACGACCCCAATAAGCCCAAGGGCGTATTCCTGTTCGTCGGCCCGTCCGGCGTCGGCAAGACCGAAACGGCGCTGGCGCTGGCGGACCTGCTGTACGGCGGCGAACGCAAACTCCTCACCATCAACATGAGCGAGTACCAGGAAGCGCACAGCGTCTCCGGCTTGAAGGGTTCACCGCCGGGCTACGTCGGCTACGGGCAGGGCGGCGTGCTGACCGAAGCAGTGCGACGCAATCCCTACAGCGTAGTGCTGCTGGACGAAATCGAAAAGGCCCACCCCGACGTGACCGAGCTGTTTTTCCAGGTCTTCGACAAGGGCGTGATGGACGACGCGGAGGGGCGCGAGATCGACTTCCGCAACACCATCATCATCGCCACTTCCAACGCCGGCTCGGCCGCCATCATGCAGGCTTGCCTGAACCAGGAGACGCCGCCGACCGAAACCGCGCTGGAGGAACTGCTGCGGCCCCACCTGGTCAAGCATTTCAAGCCGGCCTTCCTGGGCCGCCTGAAAGTGGTGCCGTACTACCCGATACCCGACGCGGTGCTGGTGCAGATCATCGCGCTCAAGCTGGAGCGCATCGGCCAGCGCATCCGCGATCACCACCACGCGGAGTTCAGCTACGACCAGGCGCTGGTCGAAGCGGTGCTGGCGCGCTGCACCGAGGTCGATTCCGGCGCCCGCAATGTCGACCATATCCTCAACGGCAGCCTGCTGCCGGAGATCGCCGAGGCGGTGCTGCAGCGGATGTCGGAAGGCGCCGCCATCGGCAAGATCAAGGTCGGCGCCAGCAAGCAAGGCCAGTTCAAATACACCATCAGATAGCCCGGAGGCGGACCATGTTCAGCATCGCTCAACTGCTACAACCCATCAGCGCAGCACAGCCCTGCGGCGAGGACGTCGGCTTCAGCGCGGAGGTGGACCAGATCGCGCAGGCCCGCATGCACGACGACCCCACGCTGGATCAGGGCGAATGGATCGCCGCCCTGAAGGAGGCCGATTGGCCGCTGGTCGCCAGCCGCAGCGCCAGCATGATCGCCAGCCGCAGCAAGGATATGCGGCTGGCGGTGTGGCTGGCCGAGGCCTGCGCCAAGACGCGCGGCCTGCGCGGCCTGGGCGACGGCTATGCGGTGCTGAGCGGGTTGTGCGAACACTATTGGGACGGCATGTACCCGGTCGACGACGACGGCGACTATGAACAGCGCATCGGCAACCTGTTTTGGCTCCTGGCCCGCACGCCGTTGCTGGTCAAGGAAACCCCGCTGACGGAAGGCGCGGCGCTGCTGCAGGACGCGGAGTACTGCCTCGCCATGCTGACTGGCCTGGAAGCCATCGTCGACCAGCGCCTGGGCGCGGACGGCCCAGGCTTCAGCGCCGCCAAGGACTGCTTGCAGGCTGTGATCCGGAGCGTGGCTCCGGCGGGCAGTCTGCCTGCACTGGCGGCCCAGGGCGACACCTCGGCCGGCCAGGTAACCATGGTTGCCAGCGGAACGCCGCAGGACCGTCGCCAGGCGCTGGCGCAGCTGCGGGTGGTGGCCGATTTCTTCCGCCGCACGGAGCCGCACAGCCCCGTCGCCTACCTGGCCGACAAAGCCGCAAGCTGGGGCGACATGCCGCTGCACGTGTGGCTGCGCGCCGTGATCAAGGACCCGGCCGCGATCTCCAGCGTCGAGGAGCTGTTGGGCGCGCAAACCGCCGGCGACTGAGTAATATCCTTGAGGAAATATTTCCTTTGAGGCTATAGTTTTCCCCAAATTGGTGCTAGAGTGGATTGAAAGGCCCATCCATCTCCATTTTGAGGACTGCTATGAACAACCTGAAAATCGGCACACGCCTCGGTTTCGGCTTTTCACTCATCCTGTTGATGCTGACGGCGATGACCATCATCGGCATCCTTCGACTGAGCAGTGCCAGCGCGCTGACCGACCACATGATCAACGAGAAGATCCGCGACGAGCGGCTGATCGCGGAGTGGGGCAAGATCATCGAAGTGAACGCCGCCCGCACCACCGGCGCCTGGATGGTCGCCGATCCGGCCGACCAGAAAAAGTTGGAAGGCATGATGGCCGAGTCCTCCGGCCGGGCGACCAAGATCCAGGACCAGATCGGCGCCGGCATCGAGGACGAGGAGCTCAAGCCCTTGTTCAAGAAGGTGCTTGATACGCGCAAGACCTACACCGAGATCCGCAAGGCCGTCTTCGCCGCCAAGAATGCCGGCGATCTCGAAAAGGGCAGGAGCCTCTACGAAGGCGACATGGCGCAAAGCCGCGTGCTCTATCTGGACGCGCTGAAAAAATTCGCCGACAAGCAGTCCGACTTGCTGGACCAGGCGGCCGTCGAGATCCAACAGCAGTACACCAGCGGCCGCACCTTGCTGGTGCTACTGGGCTTGGCCGCGATAGTCATGGGCGTGTTCGCCGCGTGGTGGATCACGCGCACCATCACCCATCCAATCAACGAAGCGGTGAAGGTGGCGGAGACGGTATCGTCGGGTGACCTGACCAGCGACATCCAGGTGAGCAGCAGCGATGAAACCGGCCAGCTGATGAACGCCCTCAAGACCATGAACACAAGCCTGGTCAACATCGTCGGCCAGGTGCGCAATGGCACCGACCTGATGGCCCACGCCTCCACCGAGATCGCCGCCGGCAACCACGACCTGTCATCGCGCACCGAGCAGCAAGCGAGCTCCTTACAGGAAACCGCATCCTCGATGGAGGAGCTGACATCGACCGTGCGCTTCAACGCCGAGAACGCGCGCGAGGCCAACAAGCTGGCCGTCACCGCGTCGGAAATCGCCAGCCGTGGCGGCGCCGTGGTGGGGGAAGTGGTCAGCACCATGGGCTCGATCAACGACTCGTCGCGCAAGATCGTCGACATCATTTCGGTCATCGACAGCATCGCCTTCCAGACCAATATCCTGGCCTTGAACGCGGCGGTGGAAGCTGCACGCGCCGGCGAGCAGGGACGCGGCTTTGCGGTGGTGGCATCCGAAGTGCGCAACCTGGCGCAGCGCTCGGCCGCCGCCGCCAAGGACATCAAAGGCTTGATCGACGATTCGGTGCTGAAGGTGGCGCAGGGTTCGGACCTGGTCGACAAGGCCGGCCAGACCATGAGCGAAATCGTCGTTAGCATCGGACGGGTCACGCAGATCATGACGCAGATCAGCCACGCCAGCGAAGAACAGAGCATCGGCATCGCGCAGGTGAACGACGCGATCACGCAGATGGACCAGGTAACGCAGCAGAACGCGGCGCTGGTGGAGGAGGCCGCAGCGGCGGCTGAGTCGATGCAGGAGCAATCGGCCAAGCTGGCCGACGTGGTCAGCGTATTCAAGCTCGATGCGTCGCAGATGGCGATACAAGCCCGTGCCTTGCCACCCGCACGGCCGCGCGATGCGCTACGGCCCCTGCGTCCGGCGCCGGCG
Organism: Duganella violaceipulchra; assembly: GCF_019166075.1. Classification (NCBI taxonomy): domain Bacteria; kingdom Pseudomonadati; phylum Pseudomonadota; class Betaproteobacteria; order Burkholderiales; family Oxalobacteraceae; genus Duganella; species Duganella violaceipulchra. The sequence continues at coordinate 27,156 of NZ_JAHTGR010000012.1, forward strand.
GTGAAGGCTCCGGCCCGCAAGGCGCTGGCCGCGGCGCCCAAGCGTGCGGCAGTCGCTTCCGCCAAGGACGGCGACTGGGAAGAGTTCTAAGCGCGGTCCGCGCCTTCGGTACAATGGCGGCCTATGACGACCAGTACCGACGGCGGCGCCGCACCATCCATTCCACGTTCCACGCGCGCGCTCTGCGCTGCCTGCCTGCGTCCGCGGCAGACCTGCATCTGCCGCTGGGTTGCGGCGCTGCCGAACCAGGTTGAGGTGCTGATTCTTCAGCACCCGATAGAAGTGAACAATGCCAAGGGCAGCGCGCGCCTGCTGCATTTGAGCCTGGCCAGCAGCCGCCTGGAAGTGGGGGAGGCCTTCGAGCCGGAGCGCTTGCAGGCGCTGTTGTCGCAGGAGCGACGCAGCGTGCTGCTGTATCCCGACACGGCAGCCGATGAGTCGCTGGGCCTGGCCGCAGCGCAGCCGTTCGATGCGGACTGGTTGCGCGAACCGCAGCTTCTGCGGCTGGTGGTGCTGGACGGGACCTGGCGCAAAAGCCGCAAGATGCTGTACCTGAATCCTGCGCTGCAAAGCTTGCCGCGCCTGCCGCTGCGGGACACGCCGCCGTCGCACTACCTGATCCGCAAGGCGCACTTGCCTGACCAGCTGTCCACGCTGGAGGCCACGGTCTACGCGCTGGCCCAATTGGAAAACGATATAAACAAATTCAATCCGCTGATCGACGCCTTCGACGGCTTCGTGGCGCAGCAAGCTGGCTACGTTGCGCAGCCGCCGTCAGGCGATCAGCTTTAAGCCCGGCGGCAGGGCTTCGCCCAGCATGCGTTTTTCGTCGGCCTGATCGAGCTGCACCACCTCGTGCACCATCGCGCTCCAGTTGGCCGGCGCGCCAACGGCTGCAAGGCGCCGCAGGATTTCCGCCCGCAGCGTTGCGCCGATATCGCGGGTACGGTCGCCCGTCATGCGCGCCAGGTGGGTTGCGGCGAAACCGGCCGGCTCCACCTTCTTCCAGTCCAGTGACAGGATCGTGGCCAGCCATTGTTCGACGACGGCTGTTTCCACAACATCGTGCGCGCTGCCGTGGAAGGGCTGGCGCGCACCGACCCGGCTCAAGCCCCACAGGAAGCGCGCCTGCACCGCTTCGGCTTTGCCAACTTCGGCGGCGCCGCCACGGGTTTTGTTGGACGCGGCTTTGACGGCGGCCTTGGTCGCCGCTTCCAATTGACCCAGCATCCACGCGCCGATTTCGGCCTTGTAGTTGCCGGGTATGCGCTCCAGCGATGCACCCAGGCGCAGCATGTCTTCCTCGCTGCCGTTGACCAGCGTTTGCGGACGGCGTCCGCGTTCCTGTGCGTCGGCTTGCACGTTGAAGGCAAAATCGTCCAGCACGCGCAACTGCGCTTCCACACTCAGGCCGCCGGCTACTCGGCGCCATAACGTCCACCATTCGGCGCAGACCTGGCTGTCCTTGTGGTGCTGGATGCCGGTGTCGAACATGGCCCATAGCTGCTCGATGCGCCATTCGTCCAGCGTGTAGCCGAAGCCGGGGCGCAGGCAGTAACCGCCCAGGTTCAGCCACGCGCGTTCGTGTTCGGACGAGCGACGGCGGCCTTTGGCACGCTGCATCAGTGCGTCGAACAGGCGGCGCAGCAGCGGCGTGGCCCAGCTCTCGCGGCCGCCCAGCAGGTGTTCGAGCTGCGTGCGCAGCTGCTTGACTTCCTTGATGTCGACCTGCTGCGCGCGACTGCCGAAGATGCGGTCGATCTTGTCGATCGCGGCGTCGAAACCGGCCGGCATCGGCGCTTCCTTCGGCGCTGCTGCATCGGCTTCTCCATCATCGACGGCGGATTCGCCGCGCAGCTGGAACTCCAGCAACCAGCGCTGGGCGCCTTCGATGGCGACGCAGTGCACATCCAGCGTGCCGACTTCGCTCAGCGTGGCGGCCAGCTGCACCGGGATTTCCTTGCGGGTGTCGACGCTGCTGCTGTCGCGCAGCACGGTGGCGATCGGCGGCAGCTGGATGTATTCGTCGGCTTGCAGTTCGACCAGTTCGCCGGCTTGCGGCGGCGCGGCTTCGGATATTGACGAAGCCAGGTGGAAGCGTACCGGCCGGCCGAGGCGCAGCGCGAAGGTGCGGTCGGCCAGCAGGATCTCGCGGTTCTCGACGCTGCCGCGCGGCAGGATGCAGATTGCACGGCGCGGCTTGTCTTGGCGCGCTTCGTCGTCGAGCAGCAGGAAGTAGCTGCGCGGCGAACCACCGCCGATCACCGGCGCTTGTCCGGCCTGGCCCAGCGCGTAGGCGACGCCGCCGCGCGCCACCGCCACATCCGGATTGTCGTTGTGGAGAACCTGCAGCGGCTGTCCGCGCCAGTTGGCCAGCGTGGCCTCAAGGCGGCGGGCCAGCGCGTTGGCGCGGAACACTCCGCCGTTGAGCAGCAGCGTGTCGGGGATAGGGATGGCGGCGCTATCGTCCGCCGCGATGCCCAGCGCCTCGCGCGCGGCCGCCGCGTGCTGGCGCAGGAAGCTGGCGAGGTGGCGCGTGATCGCTGCGTCGCTGGCGTAGGGCAGGCCGAATTCGACGATGGCGCCACGGCCGCGCCGCGCGGGTTCCTGCGTTTCATTGAGAGGGAAGAAGCCATCCACCACCAACGCTGCGACTTCCTCGCGCGTCAGGTCGGCCGAGCGCGAACCGCCGATCAGGCGCGAGCCAGGGCCGAGCAGGGTGACGGTGGTGCGCTCCGGCGCATCGGCCGCCAACAGCAGCTCCTTCGCAGCCCTGCAGCGTTCGGCCAGTTGCGACAGGCTGCTGGCGGACAAACGTGCCGTAGCGCCGCCGGCATTCGACGCCATGCGCGACTCAACCAGATGCGCCAGCGCCAGGTCCATATTGTCGCCGCCGAGTATCAGGTGGTTGCCCACGCCGATGCGGCTGATTTGCGGTTGGCCTTCGATCATCTCGACTTTGATCAGACTGAAGTCGGTGGTGCCGCCGCCGACGTCGCACACCAGCACCAGGCGCGTGTCCGCCAGGTCCGTGGACAGCGTCGCGCGCTGGCGGAACAGCCAATCGTAGAAAGCTGCCTGCGGTTCCTCCAGCAAGCGCAGGCCAGGCAGGCCGGCCAAGCGCGCCGCCTCCAGCGTCAGCGCGCGCGCGACTTCGTCAAAGGACGCGGGTATCGTCAGCACCAGCTGTTGGTGTTCCAAAGGATGCGCAGGGAAGCGGGCGTTCCACGCCGCCCGCACATGCGCCAGGTACGACGCGCTGGCGGCCACCGGCGACACCTTGGCCACGTCGGCTTCCGCGCCCCACGGCAGTATCGGCGCCATGCGGTCCACCTGGGGATGCGACAACCAGCTCTTGGCGCTGGAGACCAGCCGCCCCGGCACCTGTGCGCCCAGCTTGCGCGCCAGGCGGCCGACCACCACTTGCGATAGGCCCGCGACATCGGCCGAGGACCACGGAAGTTGCAGGTCGCCGTCAGCCAGTTCGCCCTGCGCCGGGTGATAGCGCAGCGAAGGCAGCAGCGCACCGGCGCCGACTTCGCCGGGCGCCACCAACTGCTCGATCTCGAACAGGTGGATCTGCGTGCTGCCCGGCTCGGAATAAGCCAGCACCGTGTTGGTGGTGCCGAGATCGATGCTGACGACGTATTGACTCATGCTCAGGCGGCGCGTACGTCGAACTCCACCTTCCAGCGCTGGCCGTCGTTGGATACCGCCTGCAGCTCCAGCGTGCCCGACTCGGTCGCCATTGCGTGCAAGCGAACCTGCACCACGTCGCTGGTCTGGCGGCCTTCCGGCGACAGCGTCGCCTGAATCTCGTTCAACTCGATCAACTCATCGGCGCTCCAGAAGTCCAGCAGGTCGCCGATCTGGTCCTGGCGGCGCACCGACGAACCGAAGAAGCGGAACTGCACCGGCTCGCCGACCACCAGGCCGAACTCCTGGTTCGGCAGTTCGATCTCGCTGCCTTCCTCCATGCCGAACGGCGCCACGCACAGCGCCTGGATCGGCGGCTCCATGCCGGGGATGGCCGGCATCGAGGATTCGATCGCCACGTAATAGGAACGCGCCGTGCCGCCGCGAATTCGCACACCGCTACCGCGACGCACGTAGCTGTAGTAAGCCGCGCCGCGCGCCACCGCCAGGTCCAGGTCCGCGCCGTCCAGCATGCGCGCAGGCTCGGAGCCCTCCAGGTACAGCCAGTCGTTGATGGCGCCCATGATGCGCTGCGACAGCAACTCCGACTTGAACACGCCGCCGTTGAACAGCACCGCCGTCGGATGCAGGAAGGTCGCGTCGGCGGTTTGCTTGCCGACGTAGCCTTCCAGTTCGCTGGTCGCGTCCAGCTGGCGCGCCAGGAAGGCGGCCAGATGGCGCGTGATGCCCGCGTCCTGCGCATACGGCAGGCCAAGCTGCATCAGGCCCGAGCGCGTGCGCACCGCCGGACGTGCCGACGCTTCCACCTGCGGGAAGAAACCGTCGAGGATGAAGGTGGTCACTTCGTCGCGTGTCAGTTCGGTGCGGATCGAACCGCCGATCAGTTTCGAACCACGGCTCGGTACCACGATAGGCCAGGTGTCGACGCTGGCATCGGCCAGCAGCTTTTCCTTGGCGCTGCGGCAGCCGTAGGTCAGCGCGCGCATTTGCCAGGCGTCGAGCTGGGTGCCGTTGGCGGCCAGCTTGCGCGCCACCAGATGCGCCAGCGCCAGGTCCATATTGTCGCCGCCGAGCAGAATGTGGTCGCCCACCGCGATGCGGTGCGGTTCCAGCACGCCGTCGCGTTCCAGCACGGCGATCAGCGAGAAGTCGCTGGTGCCGCCGCCGACGTCCACCACCAGGATGATGTCGCCCGGCTTGACTTCCTTGCGCCAGCGGCCTTCGCTGCCCTGAATCCAGCTGTACAAGGCCGCTTGCGGCTCTTCCAGCAAAGTGAGGTTGGTGTAGCCGGCGGCGCGTGCCGCGTCGGCCGTCAATTCACGCGCGCCTGGGTCGAACGATGCGGGGATCGTCACCGTCACCGCCTGCTCGCCGAACGGCGCGTCAGGGTAGGCCTGCTCCCACGCCTTGCGCAGGTGCGTCAGGTAGCGGGTCGAGGCTTCCAGCGGCGAGACGCGCGACACTTCTTCCGGTGCGTCGTTCGGCAGCAGGGCGGAGCGGCGGTCGACGCCAGGATGGCTCAACCAGCTCTTGGCGCTGGAGACCAGGCGGATAGGCGTGGTGGCGCCACGGCTGCGCGCCATCTCGCCGGCGATGGCGGTCAGCTCTTCCGGCGACTGCTGCCATGGCAGGCTCAATTCGCCCGGCGCCAGTTCGTCCGCGTGCGGCAGGTAGAGGAAGGACGGCAGCAGCGGCAGTTCTTCCACCGTGCCCGGTGCGGTCAGCTGTGGAATGGCCAGTACGGCGTGCTGGGTCTTCTCGCCATCGCTGGCGGCCAGGTCCACATAGGACAGCGCGCTGTGCGTGGTGCCAAGGTCGATGCCGATGGCGTAGCGTGGATCGCTCATAATTCCACCTCCGCCGGCGCCAGGATGGCGGCATCGTGTGCTTCGGCCAGTTTCGGCAGGCGCACGTTGGAGGCGCGCCAGCCGCGATGGCTCAAGGCGCCGCGGAACGGCGCGCTGCCGACTACATTGCCGGTCAGGCGCACGGCGCTGGCGTCGAAGCCTTCTTCCAGCACCACGCGGCTGCCTTCGGCCTCGCTGCGCACCGCTTCGATGGTGAAGTGCTCGCGCAGCACTTTGCTGCAGCCTTCATGCACCACGCGCGCGGCGGCGCCGATGTCGGCGTCGGAATAGGCGCTCAGGTTCTCCTGCGTGAAGTCGATCAGGCGCGCTTCGCGCTGGAACAGGCTCAGAAGCTGCAAGGCGGCGTCCGGCGTGGCCACGCGCAGCGTCTGCGCTGGCGCTGGGGCAGGTGCTGGCGTTGCCACGGGAGCGGCGGCCGGCTGCGGCGCGTCGTCGATGCGGGTCAGGCGGGCGGCGTAGTCAGCGTCGGACAGGGCGCGGAAAAACGCGCCGATGGCGATGGAGATCCTGCTAAAAAACGACGGCAATGGTTGGGTCGAATTGTTCATATTGTTTGCTCGTATCGGGTGAGCCGGGACGCCGCATCGGCGACATCCTGGCGAGGTGTGGGTTGGGGGCGCGCGTGGCGCGGGGAAATTCCATCCCCCGGAACCCCGCATGATACCAGCTTGACCACTTGGTTCCCAAGAAGGCAAGCATGCACCTTTGATATTTCGCTTGATATCGTCATTTCAAGGGCATAGAATACTGTACATGTATACAGTAGTTTGGTGCCGCGATGTCTGACGATGAAAATAATCAAGAGCATGTGATGCTGCCGCCGCCGTCGCTGAAGGCGCAAAAAGGCCGTGGCGCGGTGTCGAACCTGCAAGGCCGGTTCGAGGTCCACGCCCGCGAGGCGTATGACGACGGCTGGGAGCGCGAAGAGGAGGAAGCCGCGCCCTGGAAGACGCAAGTCACGGACGAGCTCTGCAAATCCATCCTGAGCCGCAACGCCTCGCCGGACTTGCCGTTCAGCGTCTCGCTCAATCCCTACCGTGGTTGCGAGCACGGCTGTATTTATTGCTTCGCGCGGCCCACGCACAGCTATCTCGGCCTGTCGCCAGGCATGGACTTCGAGAGCAAGATCTTCGCCAAGGTCAACGCGCCGGAAGTGCTGCGGCGCGAACTGGCCAAGGCTGGCTACGAGCCGTCGTCGATCGCGCTGGGCGTCAACACCGACGCTTACCAGCCCTGCGAGCGCGAGCGCAAGCTCACGCGCCGCGTGCTGGAGGTGCTGCAGGAATGCCAGCACCCGGTCGGCCTGATCACCAAGTCCTCGCTGATCGAGCGCGATATCGACATCCTGTCGGCGATGGCGGCAAGGCAGCAGGCCGGCGTCGCCATCACGCTCACCACGCTGGACCCGGCCATCGCGCGCACGCTGGAGCCGCGCGCCGCCGCGCCGGCCCGCCGCCTGCGCACGATACGCACGCTGACCGACGCCGGCATCCCGGTCGCGGTCAGCGTCGCGCCCATCATTCCCTTCGTCACCGAGCCCGATCTGGAGCGCATCCTGGAGGCGGTGAAGGAGGCCGGCGCCGTCAGCGCGCACTACACGGTGCTGCGCCTGCCGTGGGAAGTGGCGCCGCTGTTCCACCAATGGCTGCAAGCGCATTTCCCGGAGCGGGCCCAGCGCGTGATGAACCGCGTGCGCGAAATGCGCGGCGGCAAAGACTACGACAGCAACTTCGGCGCCCGCATGAAGGGCGAGGGCGTGTGGGCCGAGCTGATACGCCAGCGCTTCAAGATCGCCACCGAACGCCTCGGGCTGACCGGGCGCGGCAGCCGCTTCCACAACATGGACGCGTCGCAGTTCACGCGTCCGCTGGTGGTGCCGCCGCTGGGCACGCGGGCCAAGGCGGCGGCCGATGCCGGTCAGCTGGACTTATTTTGAGGAGGCCACCACACCGATGTTGACGGACAGTTCGACATCTTCCGCGAACGGCAGGGACATGAACCCGGATGCAGGCGAGCGCACCAGCGCCATGTAGTCCGGATTCATGTCGGCGTTGTCCGCGATGACGAGCGCGCCCGGCCGCAACCGGCTGCGCACCAGGCCGAGGATCTCGGGGTAGAGCGCCTTGGCGCCGTCGAGCAGCAGCAGGTCGATCTGTTCCGGCAGATCGTTGGCCAGCGTTTCCAGCGCATCGCCGGCGCGGATGTCCACCAGGTCGAGCAGGCCGCCTTGCTGCAGGTGGTCGCGCGCCCGCGCCACCTTGGACGGCTCGAACTCGCTGGTGATCAGGTGGCCGCCGCCGTTGTCGCGCAAGGCAGCCGCCAGGTACAAGGTCGAGACGCCAAACGACGTCCCGAACTCGACGATGTTGCGGACACGGCAGCTGCGCGCCAGCATGTACAGCAGTTCGCCGGTCTGGCGCGACACCGGCAGCGGCACGTCCTTCAGTCGGTGGTAGAGGTTGAGGTATTCGGTCTTGCTGCGCAACAGGCGATCGCGCTCGTCCTTGGACAGTTCGGCGACGGCGGGAATCGCGGCGATCTGCACGGCGTCGGCTTCGTCAAACAGGCGGTCGAGCAGCGATGCCACGGGATGATTGGTCAGGGTTGTCATGGTGATTCCTTTCGAATGAAGAATGGATATAATATGAAGAATCCTTCATGTTTCATATTCGCATTCGGAACCACTCCCATGGCAGACCCCGCAAAAGCCGCTATCTCCTCGCGCAGGAAGCCCAAACAGGCGCGCTCGGCCGACCTGGTTTCTGCGATTCTCGAAGCGGCTATTCAGGTTTTGGCGAAGGAGGGCGTGCGCCGCTTCACCACCACGCGGGTGGCGGAGCGTGCCGGCGTGAGCGTGGGATCGGTGTACCAGTACTTTCCGAACAAGGCGTCCATCCTGTTCAGGCTGCAGGCGGATGAGTGGCGGGAAACGACGGAGATGCTGGTCAACATCCTGCAAGACACGCAGAAGCCACCGCTGGAACGGCTGCGCCTGCTAGTCCATGCCTTCCTGCGCTCGGAGTGCGACGAGGCCGAGGTTCGGACCGCGCTCAACGATGCGGCCCCGTTCTACCGCGACACGCCCGAAGCGCATGAGACGCGCTCGACCGCCGACCGCATCATCGAGGTCTTCATGCACGAGGCCCTGCCAACAGCGCCGGCCAGCGTGCGCACACTGGCCGGCGATCTGGTCATGACGACCTTCAGCTCGGTTGGCAAACAGTTCTCCGAAACGCCGCGCACGGAGCAGGAGATACATAGCTACTCGGAAGCGCTGGCCGACATGCTGTGCTCCTACCTCGCCAGCCTGAACTAGCGGTTTCAAACCCCATCCAGCACAAAGCCGGCAGCCTGGAAATCCCCTTCCAACACGACATCGATCCCGCGCCCCATCCAGTAAGCGCCGCTGGCACGTTGCGGCGTCTGCGCTGTCGCGCTGCCGGAAATCGCCCGGAGCGCATAGTTCCGCTGCGGATCGAGCCCGCGCAGCTGGATGCGCGGCTGCGGATCGCGCCTGCCGCTGGAGTGCAGGAACGCGAACAGCACGGCCTGCTTGCCATCCTGCGCCACGGACAGCGTGGCCGAGCGCGCCGCTCCGCGCTGCGGCGACACCAGACGGTACAGGTTCCCCCGCTGCACCGTCGAGCGGATCGTCTTGTATTCCGCGACCAGGCGCTTCGCTTTCGTGAAATCCTCTTCCTGCCAGTGATTCAGATTGGCGCCGATACCCAGCGCACCCTGCATCGACGACAGGAAGCGGTATTCCAGCGACGTGACGCGCTTGTTGAGGTAGTTCGGCGCATCGGTCACCCAGGCCATCATGATCCCCGGCGCATAGGCGTGGCTGAAGCCGTCCTGGATCAGCAGCCGGTCGAAGGGATCGGTATTGTCGGATGTCCACACCTGGTCGGTCAGCGCCATGATGCCGAGGTCCACGCGACCGCCCCCGCTGGCGCAGGATTCGATCTCGAGCTTCGGGTGGCGCCGGCGCAGTTCGGCCAGCAGCTTGTACAGGTTCTCCACGTAGCTGACATACAGCTTCTGCTGCTCGCCGGGAGCCGCCTCCGGCCAGCCAGGCTCCGACCACGCGCGGTTGTGGTCCCACTTGAGGAAGGCGATGTCATGCTCCACGAGGAGCTTGTCGAGCACGGTCAACAAGTGCTCGTACACATCCTTGCGCGCCAGGTTCAGCACCAGCTGGTTGCGTGCCTCGCTGCGCGGCCGGCCCTTGAAGTTGATGACCCAGTCCGGGTGGGCGCGATACAAATCGCTGTCCGGATTGACCATCTCCGGCTCCACCCACAGCCCGAACTCCATGCCGAGCGCATTGACCCGCCTGATCAACGGCGCCAGTCCGTTCGGGAATTTTTGCCGGTTGACGACCCAGTCGCCCAGGCCGGCCTTGTCGCTGTTGCGTGCGCCGAACCAGCCATCGTCGACAACGAAACGTTCGACGCCGATGCTTGCCGCCTTCTCGGCCAGCGCCACCTGTCCCGCTTCGTCGACGGCGAAAGTGGTCGCTTCCCACGAATTGTAGAGAATGGGACGCAGCCGCGGCTGCGGCGCGCCAGGCAGGATGCGTTCGCGCTGGTAGCGGTGGAACAGGCGCGACGCGCCGCCGAAGCCGCCCTCCGAATACCCGACGTGAAACACGGGCGAGGCCAGGCTCTCCCCCGGCTTCAGGCGATAGGCGAAGTCGAAAGGATTGTAGCCGGCGGTCGTACGGACGCCGCCCAGCGCATCCATATCCACATGGATGCGCCAGGAGCCGCTCCATCCCAGCGCACCGAACCACACGGGGCCGGATTCCTCTTCCGTGCCGGCATGGCTGATCGCGATCCAGGGATTGGCCTGGTGGGAGGTAACGCCCTTGCGGCTTTCAATCACGATGGAGCCCGGCTCGATCGGGCGCGTCTGCAAGGCAAATTCGCCGCCCCAGCGTCCCGTGAGGTAGGAAAGGCGGTAGTCATCCCTGTATGGCAGGCTGATGCTCGCAGCCGCCAGCTGGTCGAGCTGGATCCAGCTGGCCGTGCGGTTTTCCACCACGGCCGAGCGGGCCAGGATGCCTGTCGTCGCATCCATTGCATACGTGAGGGTCACGTGCACGGCGCGGCTGGCGTCTTTCATCCGCACCACGATGCGGTCCTTGTCGAGCTGGTGGTTCACGTAGCGCAAGACGAGGTCGCGCACGCCGTCCGGGAACGTCACCTTCAGGGCCGGTTCCACGGTCAGGCCGCCGCCAAAGCCCGGATATTCAAACGGCGTGATCGTGACCGGCATTTCATTCGAGGAGTTTTCGGGCACTGGCACAGGCGCCGCCAGCCTGTCCGCGCCCGACAAGGCGCTGCCCCAGTACATCGACTGCAACTGCCCGTCGCTGTTGACGCCGAACGCGTAGGTGACGCCCGCGCCATCGAGCCGGAAGACCCTGGTGGCTTCGTCCGCGGAAGGCTGGGCCTTGACGGAGCCATCGAGCGCGATACCGGCGAGGCCGCCGAGCAGTTGCATGCAGAGGGTGCGGCGGCGCTGGTCGATATGGCTCATAGGGTGTGGACTCGCGATCGTTATGGTTGGTGGTTGTTCAGCGCGGCCAGATGGCGTTCGATCTCGAACACATGCTGGTCATGACGGCCCAGTTCGCGCAGCGCGTGGGCCAGATGGTTGAGGTAGTCGCTGTTCGGCCCGCTGGGCCCGGTGGAGCGGGCGATATGCTGCGCAATCTCCTGCTCGGAGGCGGCGCCGAGGAAGGCCGTGTTGTCCGGCGTGGCGATGTAGACCAGGCCGTCGACGCTGTCGCCGTCATCAAACGCGATGGCGATCGCCAGCCGCAGGTAGCCGTTCTTCTCGCGATGATCGAGGTGCGCGAACACTTCCGGCGTCACCAGGTAGGCCATGCCGTGGCACACTGCGCCGGGCTCTTCGATGATGGTCACCACCCGGCCCGGCGCCTCCGGCGTGCCGCGATGGTCGTGCGAGCCTTGCCAGAAGCGCCGCGTCCAGTTGGCGATGCTGGCCGGGCGGCGTTCGAGGTAGGGGAAGTCGGCCTTGTAAATCAGTGAGCCGTAGCCGAACAGCCAAACACTGTGGAGGCCGTCGAACTGGTCCATCTTCTGATTGATGGCGATGGTGTCTGCTGTCATAAGTCAATTATAAAACGTTCAGCCCTGCGGCACATTCCACTGATGCGCCGCTGCAAATTCCTGCAGGAAGGCGACGAAACTCTCGGCCGCAGGGGACAGCGCCCGCGCGTTGCGCGTGTAGACGAAGAAACGCCGCGTCAGCGCTGGCGATTCCAGCGGCCGCATCTGCAAGCCATACAGCTGCACCATTTTTTCCGCATACGGCAGGCACACCGTGATGCCCAGCCGCGCGTGCACCATGGCCAGCGCGGTGGTCATGAAGGTCACCTCGTTGTACGGACTCAGCGACTGCTCGCGGAACGACGCGTGCATGTCGCGCAACAGCCGTTCGGTGAACTGGCCCTGCAAGGAAATCAAGGGAAACTCGTTGGCGTCGGCCCAGGTGATGCGCTTGCGCCGCTCCAGCGGATGGCCGGGCGGATACACCACCACGAACGGCATCTCGAACAGCGGCTGCGCTTCGATCTCGGCGGTGGTGTCGCGGTCCGGGCCGATGCCGAAGTCGGCCTCGCCGCTGAACACCCGCGCCGACACCATCTCGACCGGGCTATCGGCCAGCCATACCTGCACATCTGGATAGCGCGCCTTGTAGGCCGCGATCACCTCCGGTATTAGCGTGCAGGACAGCATCTGCGGCGCCGCCACCCGCACCGAACCCTGCTTGAGCGCCTTGCGGCTGGCGATGTCGGCCATGGCGCGGTCCAGGTCTTGCAGCATCTTCTCGAACAGTGGCGTGAGCTCGCGGCCGATCTCCGACAGCTGCGCCTTGCGCGTGGTACGCTCGACGACGCGCACCCCCAGCATCTGCTCCAGCTCCTTGATCTGCCCGCTGAGCGCGGATTGGGTCACATTGAGATGCTCGGCGGCCAGCGTAAAGCTGCCGGTTTTGGCGAGCGCCACCAGGGCGCGCATCTGGCGCAAACTAGGATTCATCGGGAAATCTGATAAGTGGGCTGGAAAATATCGTTTGTATGATATCTGAAATTCGCATTTAATGCGGAATGACTCAGTTGGAGACAAATATGAAAATCAAGCAAATACACCACGTGGCCTACCGCTGCATCGACGCCAAGCAGACCGTCGAGTGGTACGTCAAACACCTGAACATGGACTTCGTGCTGGCCATCGCCGAAGACGAAGTGCCGTCCACCAAGGCCCCGGACCCGTACATGCACGTGTTCCTGGACGCCGGCCACGGCAACGTGCTGGCCTTCTTCGAGCTGCCGACCCAGGCGCCGATGGACCGCGACCACAACACCCCGGCCTGGGTGCAGCACCTGGCGATGGAAGTCGAGACCATGGACGAACTGCTGGCCGCCAAGGAGCGCCTGGTCGCCGCCGGCATCAGCGTGATCGGCCCGATCAACCACACCATCTTCAAATCGATCTACTTCTTCGACCCGAACGGCCACCGCCTCGAACTGGCGGTCAACACCGGCACGCCGGAGATGATGCAGCGCCTGGACGCCGTCAAATGGGAGATGCTGGAAGAGTGGTCGCAGACCCGTAAGGCGCCCAAGCACGCCGCCTGGATGCACGCACCGGAGGTGAAGGCATGAAGCTCGCAACCCTGAAAGATGGCAGCCGCGATGGCCGCCTGGTGGTGGTCAGCCGCGACCTGTCGCGCTACCAGCACGTACCGAAAATCTCCGCCACGCTGCAGCACGCGCTGGACAACTGGGACCTGGTGTCGCCAGCCCTGGAGCAGGTCTATGCCTCGCTGAACGCAGGCGACGCCATCGACACCCATCCGTTCGACCAGCAGTACTGCCACTCGCCGCTGCCGCGCGCCTACCAATGGGCCGACGGCTCGGCCTACATCAACCACGTTGAACTGGTGCGCAAGGCGCGCAACGCCGAAGTGCCGGCCTCCTTCTACACCGACCCGCTGATGTACCAGGGCGGCTCGGACAGTTTCATCGGCCCGCGCGATCCGATCTTCGCGCTGTCGGAAGAATGGGGCATCGACCTGGAAGCCGAAGTGGGCGTCATCACCGGCGACGTGCGCATGGGCGCCAGCACCGGCGACTGCGCGAAAGCGATTCGCCTGGTCATGCTGGTCAACGACGTTTCGCTGCGCAACCTGATCCCGAACGAACTGGCCAAGGGCTTCGGCTTCTTCCAGTCGAAGGCCGCCAGCGCCTTCTCGCCGGTGGCCGTCACGCCGGACGAACTGGGCGCGCACTGGGCCGACACCAAGCTGCACCTGCCGCTGCTGGTCGATTTGAACAAGCAGCCCTTCGGCAAGCCGAACGCCGGCGAAGACATGACCTTCAACTTCGCGCAACTGGTGGCGCACGCCGCCGCTACGCGTGAGCTGGCGGCTGGCACCATCATCGGTTCCGGCACGGTGTCGAACAAGCAGGGCAACCTGCACGGATCGAGCATCGCCAACGGCGGCGTGGGCTACTGCTGCCTGGCCGAAGTGCGCATGTACGAGACCATCGAAAGCGGCAAGCCGCAGACCGCCTTCCTCAAGTTCGGCGACAGCGTGCGCATCGAGATGAAGGACGAGCAGGGCGCCAGCATCTTCGGCGCCATCGAGCAAACCGTCACGCACTACCAAGAGCGCAGCTAAGGCGCCGGCGAGGCAGGAGGAGACAAGCATGGAACAAGCAGTAGATATCCCCGCACTCATCGACAAGAACAAGATCAGCGCTTTCCAGATCGGCGTCTATGTGCTGTGCGGCCTGTGCATCCTGATGGACGGCTTCGACGTGCAGGCGATGGGTTACGTGGCGCCGGCCATCATCCAGGAATGGCACGTCAGCAAAGCCAGCCTCGGGCCGGTGTTTGGCGCGGGCCTGTTCGGCATGCTGGCCGGGTCGCTGGTGTTCAGCGTGATGGCCGACAAAATCGGCCGCCGTCCGGTGCTGATCGTCGCCACCATGTTCTTCTCGGTCTGCATGCTGCTTACGCCGTCGTGCACCACGCTGGAGCAGTTGCAGTGGCTGCGCTTCGTCACAGGCATAGGCTTGGGCGCCATCATGCCCAACGTGATGGCGCTGGCGGGCGAGTACAGCCCTGCGCGACGCCGCGTCACGCTGATGATGCTGGTCTCCTGCGGCTTCACCGTGGGCGCCGTGGTCGGCGGCCTGGCTTCGGCCGCGCTGATACCGTCGTTCGGCTGGCAGTCGGTGTTCTATGTCGGCGGGGTGATGCCGCTGGCGATCGGCGTGCTGATGATCTTCATGCTGCCGGAGTCGATGCAGTACGTGGTCCTGAGCGGCAAGCGCGTCGAGCGTGTGGCGCAGTGGCTGCGCCGTATCGATCCATCGTCCACCGTGCACGCGGGCAGCCGCTACCTGGTGCACGAGAAGGCCGGCAAGCGCGGTTCGGTGACGGAGCTGTTCCGCGAAGGCCGCGCGCGCACCACCGTGCTGCTTTGGCTGGTCAACTTCCTCAACCTGCTCAACCTGTACTTTTTATCGAACTGGCTCCCGACCATCCTCAAGGGCGCCGGCCTGTCGACCAGCATGGCCGTATTGGCCGGTACCATTCTGCCGATTGGCGGCACCATCGGCACGCTGATGATGGGTCAACTGATCGACCGTTCCAGCTTCCGCCGCGTGCTGATACCCGGCTTCCTGGTGGCCGCCGTGGCGATCATGCTGATCGGCCGTCCGGAAGCGTCGCTGGCCTTCCTGTGCCTGGCGATTCTGGTGGCCGGCTTCTGCATCGTCGGCGGCCAGCCCGCCGTCAATGCATTGGCGGCCAACTACTATCCGACCACGTTGCGCTCCACCGGTATCGGCTGGAGCCTGGGCGTGGGGCGGGTCGGCTCCATCATCGGCCCGGTGCTGGGCGGTGAACTGATACGCATGAACTGGCCGAACAGCACCATCTTCATCATCGCCGCCGTGCCGGCGCTGCTGTCCGCCGCCATGCTGTGGATGATGGAGCGTCCGCAGGCAGCCCCAATTCTTGAACGAGATTTTGTATGAAGCTTTATACCTACTTCCGCAGTACCGCCGCCTACCGCGTGCGCATTGCGCTGAACCTGAAAGGCCTGGCCTACGATGCCATGCCGGTGCACCTGCTGCGCGACGGCGGCGAACAGCTGGCCGAATCCTATCGCGCGCTCAATCCATCGGCGCTGCTGCCGACGCTGGACGACGACGGCAGCGTGATTGGCCAGTCGCTGGCCATCATCGAATACCTGGAGGAGACGCGTCCGCAAGTGCCGCTGCTGCCCGCCGTCGCGGCCGACCGCGCCCGCGTGCGCGCGCTGGCGCTGACGGTGGCTGCGGACACTCACCCGCTGGGCAACCTGCGCGTGCTGAAGTACTTGAAGGGGCAGTTGAAGGTGACCGAGGAAGTCAAGGTGGAATGGCAGCAGCACTGGCTGCGCACCGGCATGGCGACGCTGGAGCGCCTGCTGGCCGACGATGCGCGCACTGGCCGCTACTGCCACGGCGACACGCCGACGCTGGCCGACTGCTGCCTGGTGCCGCAGGTCTTCGGCGCCCAGCGCTTCGGAGTCGACCTGGCGCCGTACCCGACCATCATGCGCATCTTCGAGGCCTGCGCCGAGCTGCCCGCCTTCCAGCAGGCGCACCCGTCGCAGCAGCCGGACGCCGAGTAGGCGCCGGCGGAATCAGAACCGGCTGGTCAGCGTCACGCTCGCGTTGCGCGGCGCGCCCGGCTGGATCTGCACGTTGTTGATGGCCGATTCGTAGAAGCGCGCATTGCCGACGTTATTCAACTTGAACCGCACGTCGTAGCGCTTGCCGCGATAGCCCAGCGCCGCGTCAACGCGGCCGTAGCCGGGCAGACGCACGGCATTGTCGGACAGCGCGAACTGGCTGCCGCTGAACAGCACGCCCAGGCCCGCGTTCCACGCTCCGCCCAGTTCCTGGTCCACCCAAAGCGAGGCGCGATGACGCGGCGTCATCTCCGCCCGGTTGCCCCTCGGGATATCGTTGGACGCCACGACGCGCGCATCGTTGTAGGTATAGGACGCGTTCAAGCGTCCGCCTTGCCACAGCGCGCCTTGCAGTTCCAGCTCCACGCCCTGGTTGCGTTGCTTGCCGACTTGTAGCTGGCGCAGGCCGGCGGCATCGGTGGGGTCCAGCGTCAACTGGTTGCGCTGCTCGATGCGGAACAGCGCGGCGGTGGTGTAGAAGCGGCCGCCCATCCAATCCTGCTTGTAGCCCACTTCCTGCAAATCCGTCTGCAAGGGCTTGACCTGCGACAGCGGCGTGCTGCCGGTGTAAAGCAGGTCGCCGCCGCCCGGCTGCGACGAGCGGCTCAGGTTCAGGTACCACGATTGTCCGTCCAGCGGCTGGTACACCAGCCCCGCGCGCGGCGAGACGACGTTGTCGGTACGTTCGCTGAATACTTTGCTCAGGCGATTGGTTTGCTCCTGCTGGAAGCGGTCGTAGCGCACTCCCGCCAGCGCCTTCCACTGCGGTGCGATAGTGATCTGGTCCTGCAGGTACAGCGCCTGCGTCTTGGCAGTGAATGCGTTGTTCAGCGCGATCGGCAGGGCGCCCAAGTTAGGCGCCGGCAGCACGTGCTGCGGCGCGTACAGGCTTACCGGATAGGCGATGCCGGTCTGCGCGGTGATGACGTCGCGCTTCTGGTCCGACAGCTCCAGCCCGACCAGCAACGCATGCCGGTCCAGCGTGTACGCCAACTCGGTTTGATTGATCAGGTTACGCTGCGTCTGCGGGAAGTAAGTGATCTGGCGCGACACGGTGTTGTCGGCGTTGACGCGGCGGTTGCGGGTGTTCACGCCTTCAAGTTCGGTGCGGCTGTACTGGAAGGTGTTCTCCAGTTTCAGGCGGTCGTTGAAGCGGTGTTCCAGCTTCGCCTTCGCCATGTCGCTGTCGGTGCTGGTGTAGTCATAACTTTCGCCGTAATAGGTGGAAGGCGACACCGCGACCGGGCGGCCCGCCAGCGACGGCACGCCGCGATCCGGCGTGCGGTCTTCGCGCTGCACCTCGGCTTGCAGCAGCAGCGTAGTGGCCGGCGACAGCGCAAACTTCAGCGAGGGCGCCAGCAGCTTGCGCGTGTGTTCGACCACGTCGCGATAGCTGTCGCCGGTGTCGTACACGGCGATCAGGCGGCCGTTGATGCCGCCGCCCAGGGCGCCGCCGGCGTCGACGCTGACGCGCCGTTCGTTGTCCGATCCCAGCGTGGCGGAGACCTCGGTTTCCTGTTGGGCGCGCGGTTGCTTGCTGACGCGGTTGATCAGGCCACCGGCCGAACCGCGGCCATACAGCGCCGCCGCCGCGCCCTTGATCACTTCTATCTTCTCCACCGTCGCCAGGTCGCGCGAATACAGCGTGTCGTCGCGCACGCCATCGAGGCTGGTGTCGCGCAGCGAGTAGAAGCCGCGAATGTAGAATTCATCGCGCCGGCCTTCGCCCTGGCCAGCGACCACGCTGCTAACGTAGTCCAGCGCATCCTTGCTGGTCAGCGCGGCGCGGTTGCGCAGATTCTCCGCGGTGACCACGCTGACCGATTGCGGCGCGTCGAGCAGACTGCCAGGGGCCTTGGTGCCGCCGACGGTTGCGGCCAGGCCGTCGCTGGAGCCCATCACGGTCACCAGCTGCATGGTTTGGATGTCGTCCGCCTGGGCCGAGAAAACGAAGCCTGCCAACAGCAGGGGGAGTGGTTTGAGAACTGTTTTCATTGTTTTGAAGTGCTGTCGTTAATAAGATGCCGCCGCGCCGTTGACGACGCCAAGCGGGTGATACAAGGGAAGATAGCTGGCCTGGCGGTCGGCCTGGCGCAGGAAGCGCGTCAGCAGATTGCCTTTGGCCGGCAGGGGCTCGCCCGCCAGCAGGCCCCGGATGCGGCGGCTGGCGGACGGATTGGGGAACTTCGCCAGATAGTCCTGCAGCGTGTTGCGCAGAACTCCCCACAGGCCGAGGTACAGCGTGTGGTTGCCGTTGGCGATGCTGGCGATGACCTCGCACAGATTGTTGACGAACAGGCAGTAGCCGATGCGTATCCAGGCCCGCTCGTCGGTGCAGCACAGCGCGGACAGCGTGCCGGGTTCCAGCTGCATGGCGCGGGCCAGCGCGTGCGCCTGCGGTGCAAGCCGCGTGAGCTCCAGGTCGCGCAGGATGAAGTGGCTGGGCGCACCTTCGCCGTCAAGTCCGACGACCGTGTTTTGCATGTGCGGCTCGAACGCCACGCCGTGCTCGAACAGCAGGTACAAGATAGGGTGCACGGCGGTTTCCGCGTAACGCGCGAACCAGCGGCGCGCGGCTTGTTCCAGCGTATAGCCGCGATGCAGCGCATAGCGCTCGATCTGGGCGAAGACCTGCTTGCGTCCATGTTCGCCGTTGCCGAACAGCGCGGCGCACACGATCGGCTGCACGCCCTGTTGCAGCAGGCCGGCCACGCCCTCGCGCAGCAGCACGCCGAAGCCGTTGCTCAGCTCCGGATCGGCGCCGGGCAGGTCGGCGGTGACGTAGGCCTGTTCCTCCATCACGCGGAAGCCAGGGAAGCGGCTTTGCATGTCGGCCTGCACGGTGCGGTACAGCCGCGTGCCGGTCAGCGCGCTTTGCAGTTCGTGGCGGGCGTTGTTGCGGATGCAGTTGGTGATGCGCATATTGAGCGACAGCTTGACGAAAGACGCCGCGTCCTCGGCCAGCAGTGTGCGCACCGACGCCGTTGGATGGAAGGGCAGGCCGTGGGGGCCGAGGTCGAGGATCTCGCCGCTGCACAAGGCGCTGGCGATGCGCGGCTGCCGGCGCATCCAGCCGGCCTGCCACGGATGCAGCGGCAGGATCGCGCCGCCGTCGCCGGGCTGCAGGCCGTGCGCACCGAGTGTTTGCAGCGCGCCGGCGTCGATGCTGTCGCTGAGCAGCCACTCTTGCGGAAGCTGGAAGTAGTGCAGACGCATGCTGGCCTTGTGTTCCGGCGAGTAGTCGCGCTGCTCGGCGGGCGACCAGTCGGAGCGGCTTTTCGGCGCAGGATGGAAGGGGTGGCCAGTCAGCAGCCCCTGCTCGCTTCCGATATACGGCTGCAGAGGCGTGGCGCCGGCTGCGGCAGGTGGGAGCGCCGGCGCCGGACGGCGGTCCATCACGTCCTGCATGGTGGCGATGCTGTCGCCGATCTGTTGCAGCAGTTCTTCGTTGAACGGCGTCGCGGCGCGGCAGGACAGGTCTTCGATGATGAGCCGCGCCAGTTCTCGCCAGCCGGCGTCGCGCCAGGCTTCCTGCCCTGTGCGCAGGTAGACGCCGGTGGTGTAGTCGAAATTGGCGGTCGCCGACACGTGCAGCACGCCGACGCACAACTGGCTCCCCAGGCGGGGCAAGGCGATTTCCAGCACCTGTCCACGATAGTCGGCAGGCATCGCCGGATGGGCACTGCGGCTGGCCGGCAAGACAGCCAGTGTGTGCTCCTGCATTGCCACTTCGCGCGCATAGCAGTTGATCAGCAGCCGGCCGTGCTGCTGTTCGGCGAAGCTCTCGGTTTCGGAAGGGGCGGGCTGCAGATGCTTGGGTAACAGCGGTGAGTTCATAGAAGTTTCCATTTCATTGAAATAAACAGCGCGGCGACAACGGCAGTCCCCAGCCATAGCGGTGCGGCATAGCCGAGCGACGGCGCCAACAGGCTGGCCAGCAGGCCGGCGCTGACGGCGCCCCATTTGTTGGCCCCTTCCAGGCTGCCGAAGTGGCGGCCGGCGTGCTCGATGGTGGAGGTGGCCGCAGCCAGCGTGTTGATGGCCAGGTAGGCGCCGGTCATGCCTATGCCCATCAGGATGCGGCCGGCCAGCAGCAACGGCAGCGTGTCGGCCATGGCCTGCAGCAGCAGGCCGGCGCTGGTCAGTGCGGCGTACCATCCGAGCGCGGCACGGGCATTGGCGTAACCGAGCTTGCGTCCCAACGGCCACGCCAACAATAGGAACAGCGCGTGCGGCAGGCCGAACATCATTCCGGCCGTGGCGGCGCCGATCTGCAGCCGCTGCGCGAGGTCGCTGACAAAGTAGGGATAGGTGAGAACGGTGCCGATGGCGAACAGCGCCTGCAACCGGTACAGGTTGACGGCGCTGACGCCGCAACCGGCGGCGGCGATGGCCTGTGCGCCGGTCGATGCGACGGTGTTCGCGGCGGCCGGCGCCGGCCGGCGCGGCGCACTGGCGTCCGGAAGCAGGTACAGCACCACGCAAGCGACGCCGGGGAACAACGCCAGGTACAGGAACAGCTGCAGCATGTTGGCGTGCCCGCTCATCATGCCGATCAGTGCCGGGCCGGCGAACAAGGCGGTGCGCGCCGACGCCTGCATCACGCCGAGCAGTGTCGCCAGCCGCGCCGGCGGCAGTTGTTCCGCCAGATAGGCGTTGGACGCGGAGAAGGTCCCGCCCAGCAGCCCTTGCAGCATCAGGCCCAGTGCGAATTCCAGCGGCGTGCGCGCCAGGCCGGTGAGGATGAAGCTGAGGCACAAGCCAGCGTGCGCCCGCATCAGCGAGGCGCGGCGGCCGATGCGGTCGGCCAGGCGCCCCCAGGCCGGGTTGGCGATGGCTGCGGCCAGCGTCGGCAGCGTGAAGTACCAGCCGGCCAGCGCCGCCGACGGCGCGCTCGCCGGAAAGCTCGATTCCAGGATCTGCGCGTAAAACGGCGGCATGCACAAGGCGGCGAAGGCCGCGCCGAAGTGGCCGGCGACCGTGACCATCACCGCGCGCGTCGTCCCGGCCTGGCGCGCTGCGGTCTGCGCCAGGTTCATGTGGCGCCGCCGGTGTTAGCCGCCGCCAGGGGACTGCCGACCGTGCGCAGGCGCGGCGTGCTCCATCCAAGCAGGCGGCGCGCGGCCAGGCACTCAATCCGCAACTGCGCGCCGAGCAGGTCGAACTCGCGATGGCGCGCGGCGTGCGCAGGAAAGCGCGACAGATACGATTGAACGGTGTGCGCGGCCTGGGCCCAGAACAGTGCCTCCGCATAGCCGTGGTGGCACTGCAGCCGCCACGCCAGTTCTCCCAGGTTGATAAAGAACAGCACTTCCAGCAGGTAGTCGCGCGCCTCCGCCGGCGAGTCGAACATGAATCCGGCGCTGGCGTTGAGCGCGTTGCGGTAGGCCGGCGCGCTGCGCAGGCCGGCCAGTTGCGCTTCGTCGGTGGCGCCTTGCAGATAGTGCAGGCCGCCGGGCAGATCGCGGATGGCGATGCGGCGCGGCAGGCCGTCGTGCAGTATCAGCAGGGTGTTTTGCGCATGGCATTCAAGCAGTACGCCGTGCGCCATCATCAGGTGCAGCAACGGAGGCACGCTGGCCTCCAGCAGCGCGGCCACCCAGCGTTCCGCGCCATGCCGCGCCAGCCACGGGCCGATGGTCAGTTCGCCGTCGGCCGTCTGCGTGGTGAGGGCGGTCATCGGGAATATCTGTTCGCCCTCGGCCAGCACCGACTCCGGTGCGCTGCGCCATATCGCGCCCAACATGCCATAGGCGCCCGCGCGCTGGCGCGGTGCGGCGATCGTGATGCCGGCCGGTTCGGCCAGTATCGCCAGTCGCTGGCCGTCGGCGAGAAAGGCATCGTCGCGGCAGATGGCGTCCAGCCAGCGCGAGATGATGGGCGCGTTGTGCACATGGTGGTCGGAGAGGATGCGATCGGCGGAACTATTGGCGATGGCCAGCGGCAGCTTCAGGTTGCAGCGGTCATCGGCCGTCAGGCAGCTGAGCGAGCGTATTGATTGCTGCGCCAGCCATTCGGCGCGGCCCGCGCCCAGGTGCAGCAAGGTGCCGTCGGCCAGCCAGTCGGCGAAGTGTGGCGCCACGCCGTGCTCCCATTGCCATGGATGCACCGGCAGCAGGCGGTAACGCGCTGGCGCATGGCCCTGCGCTTCGATCTCGACTAGCAGGCGGCGGTATTCGGCCATTCCCAATTGCGACGCCACGAAGCTGTCGTAGTCGAGCTCCGGCAACTGGTGGGTTTCGCTGGCTTCGCGGTCGATCGCCAGCCAGGTCAACTCGATCGCTTGCGCGAATTCCGGCCCGTAGCGGCGGTGCTCGTCGATGCTGAAGCCGATGCGCGAACGGAAGCACGGATGGTAAGGGTGGCCGTCGCCCAGTTCCGCCTCCTGCAAAGCGTAGGACGATTGCAGCGTGGCCTGCGGCGCCGCCGTCATCGACCAGGCTTGTTTGAGCGCGGTCTGCTGCAGCTCGGCGACGAAGCGGCGCAAGGCATCCGCCTGCGGTTGCAGGTGCCGCACCAGCGCCGACACCACGGCGGCGAGATCGGCTTGCGTATCGCCGCCGCGCAGCTCACCGCGCAGCCGCAGGCGGTCGAATGCGCTGTGGCTGGCGATATCGATGTGGTAGACCAGCGGCGTATCGCGCTCGTCACGGCCCTCCAGCCGCAGGCGGTCCCGCTCCGGTGCGATGGCGCCGAGCAGGCAGCCCTCGTTCCAGAAGGCCTCGACGAATTGGCGCAGCGTGCGGGCGCGGGCGGCCGCGTAATGGGGAAGGAAGGCAAGGGTGTGGGGCATGGCGGCGTCTGTGGATTGAAAGCTTGTCTTAAATGCTATGCCGTCAGCTTATCCGCCGCAAAGGCGAATGTCAATACAAATGATAATGATTCGTATTTAAATATGAGGTCGGTGTAGGCCGCGCCTGCCGCGAGATCAGGCGCTGACCACCCGGTCGCGCCCTTCGTGCTTGGCCTGGTACAGCGCCTTGTCGGCGCGCGAGATCAGTGACGAGGCGCTGTCCGGCGCCCCCTCCGGCATCGAAGCCGCCACGCCGATGCTGACGGTGAGCGATATCTGCTCGCCGTTGTCGCCCTCGATGCGCAGGGCTGCGACATCGCTGCGCAGGCGCTCGGCGGCGCCGTTGGCGACATTGATTTCGGTTTCCGGCATCAGCAGCACGAATTCCTCGCCGCCGAAGCGCGACGCCATGTCGATATTGCGCATGCCGCCCGCCAGCGCCTTGGCCACCGCCACGATGGCGCGGTCGCCGGCCTCGTGGCCGTAGATGTCGTTGACGTTCTTGAAGTGGTCGATGTCGACCATCAACAGCGACAGCGGATGCTTGAAGCGGCGGCTGCGTTCAAGCTCCTTGTTGATCTGCTCTGTCATGCGGCGGCGGTTGCCGATGCCGGTCAGCGGGTCGGTGGTGGCCAGCTGTTCCAGCTTGGTGTTGGCCACCATCAGCTCCAGCGTGCGCTGCAGCACCCGCGCTTCCAGCTGGTTGCGTTCATCGTGCAGCGCGCTCAGCGTCTGGCGGCGCCCGCGCAGCGCGACGATCAGCGCCGAAATCAGTATCCCTTCCAGTACGATCAAGGTGACGCCGGCCAGTATCTGCCACAGGTATTGCTCGAACACGCTGCGTGGGCGGTTGAGCCATTGCGCCGTCGGTGGAATGTTCTGCAAGCGGAAGCGCTGCACCGCGCCGTAGTCGAACAGGTAGCCGGGTATGCCGGCGATATCGGGCTTCTGCTGCATCAGGATGGCGGCGATGGCGCGGCCTATGCGTTCGGCGCTGACCACGTAGCCGCCGACCACGCCGGGCACCACGATGGCCTCCCAGTTGGTGAACACCGGCACCTGCGTGGTGGCGGCCAGTTGGCGCGCGATGTCCACCGGCCGGCGCCGCGCGCCGGTGACGTCGTGGTAGGTGGGCAGCAGGAAGATGGCGCTGCCGGGCCGCAGCAGCGCGGCCTGGCGGAAGATCTGGTCGTAGCTGAGTTGATCCCAGTATTCGAAGCGCATCTGCTGGTCGTAGTTGGCGGCCGCCTGGCGCACGCCGACCACCGATTCCTGCATGCGTTCCGTGCTGTCGCCGATGACCACGATGTGCCGCACATCCGGCGCCACTTGCGGGATGACGCCAATGGCCCGTTCGAAATTCGCATGGACCTGGTAGGCGACGCCGTCGGACGGGGTCCAGGCCCGGCGTCCGTGGTTGACGTAGTGGCGCGGCACGCCGCGGAACAGGTCGGGACGCTCGCTGAGGAAGCGCGCCGCCACGTAGTTCTCGGTGATGATGGCGTCGAACTGGATGTGGGCGTACTTGGTGCGCAGGTATTGCTCCATGCCGGCCTGCGCCTGCTCGTCGCCGACACGCACGGCGTCGAAACGTTCTTCGAAAATGCCCAGCATGGAGGTCAGGTTCTTGGCGGCCAGTTCGGCCGACAGGCCTTTGTGGATCAGGCGCTGCCAGGCCGACGCGGAGTCGGAGCCCAGCGAATACAGCACCAGCACCTTGCGTTCGTTGGCGGCCCAGGCGGGCGCCGCCAGCATCGACATCAGCAGCGCGCAGCAAAGCAGTAGCCGGCGCCAGAGTTGGCGCGGCGCGTTTCCGTGCGCGGCAGGTGGGTGATCCTTGTGCGGCATGGTCGGCAGTGACTCCGAAGGCAAAAATGGCGCGGGTAGCGAAATTTGCATTCAGGCAAGTCTAGCATGCTTTCATTTACTATTGTTGCTGCCGCGGTGCGGTTTGCTGCGTCATTGCTCACGCGGCGCGCAAGGCGTCGACGATTTTCATGCGGGACGCGCGCAGCGCCGGCAGGAAGCCGCCGACCATGCCCATCGCCAGCGAAAACATGAGCGTTTTGACCACGATCGCCGGCGTCAGGCGGAAGCCAAAGGCCAGCTCGGAGAAGGATTGGAAATTGGTGGTCGAGAAGGACAGGAACTGCATCAGCGAAGCGCAGGCCAGGCCCAGCGCGCCGCCCAGCACCGCCAGCAGCATCGACTCGGCAAGGAAGGCGGCCAGGATGCTGCGGCGCTGGAAGCCCAATGCGCGCAAGGTGCCGATCTCGCCGACCCGATTGGCGACCGAGGCGTACATGGTGATGGTGGCGCCTATCATCGCGCCGATCGAGAAGATGATCGACAGGATCAGCCCCAGCACGCTGATGAAGGTGGACAGCGCCTTCGACTGGTCGGAGTAGAAGGTCTGTTCGCGCTTGGCGTCCAGCGTCAGGCGCTGGTCGCTTTCGATGTCCTTCTTGAAGCCGTCGAACAGCGAGGTGTCGGCCAGGCGCAGCACCATGGCCGAATAGGCGTTGCGGCGGAAGGCCGGCATCAGCTGGTCGGCGTCGCCCCAGATCTCGGAATCGAAGCCGCTGTTGCCGGCGTCGAACAGGCCGACCACGGTCCACTCGCGCTGGCCGAAGCGTAGCGTCTCGCCGATGCCGGCGCCCTCGAAGCGGCGCGCGATGCTGGCGCCGGCGATGATCTCGGAAGCGCCGGGGCGGAACATGCGGCCGGCCGTCAGCTTGACCTGCGGCCGCAGCATCAGCCCGCGCTGCGAAATGCCTCGGATGATGACGTTGGATGGCTTGGCCGAGCCGCGCTTGTTGAGCGAAATGAGCACCACCGTTTCCTTCGACAGCAAGGGCTGGCCGTCGGCGCCGAGCGCGATGGCCGGGTGGCTGGAGGCCACGCTGGCCTGGGTGCGGTCCACGCCGCTCTGCACCTCGGTGTCGGCCGAGCGGCGGATCAGGATCACGTTGTCGTATTCGCCGGTGGTGACCATGGTGTTGCGCAGGCCTTCGTCCAGCATCAGCACCGTGGCGAACACGAACACCACCAGCGCCAGGCCGGCGCCGGTCAGCGCGGTGGTCAGGCGGCGCGCCCACAGGTTGCGGGCCACGTAGGACAGGGGGATCTTCAACCTATGCTCCTCAAGCCGTCGACGATGTTGATGCGCACCGCCCGTATCGTCGGCGCGATGGCGGCGACGGCGCCGATGGCCAGCGCCGCCAGCACCTGCTGGACCACCGTCAGCTGCGACACCTCAAACACCGGGAACATGGTGCCCATCGCCTTGCCCAGGAAGGCCGCGAACGGGAACAGGATGACGATGCCGATCGCCGCGCCGAACGCCGACAGCAGCAGCGATTCGCCAAGGATCATCAGCGTCAGGAAGCCGGGCCCGAAGCCGAGCGCCTTCAGGGTGGCGTACTCGCCCAGCCGCTCGCGCGCGCTCATGGCCATGGTGTTGGCCATCACCGCCGCGATAATGATGATGACCACGAACGACACCACGCGGATCGCCACCACGATCGCCTCGGACATCGAGACAAAGCCCAGCTGGAACGCCTTCTCGGTCTCGGTCAGCGTTTCGGCCAGCGAGTTGGCGAACTCCTTGTCGACGGCGGCGGAGATGGCGGCGGCGTTCTCCGGCTGGTCGATCTGCACCACGTACACGCCGATCTGGTTGGAGCGGCGCGGCGCCACCTTCTTCATCGTCTCGTTGACGTAGTCCCAGTGGAAGAACAGGGTGGAGGTGTTGGTGGTGCTTTGCTTGCCGTCGTAGATGCCGCGCACCACCAGCTCCCAGTTGCCGGGGTAGATGGTGCCCTTGAGTGGAATGATGTCGCCGACCTTGAAGCCGTATTGGTCGGCCAGCTTGCGGCCGACGATGCAGCCCTTGCGGTCCTTGAGGAAGGCCACGCGGTCTTCCGCAGGCAGCAGGTAGTCGGGATAGATGTTCAGGTAGCTCTCGCCGGAGATGGCGAACTGCGCAAAGAAGTTCTTCGGGTCCTTGTAGGTGCCCTGGAACCAGTTGGCGAAGCCGACGCCGGACACGCCACGCACCGCGCGGATGCGCGCCTGGTAGGACAGCGGCAGCGGGAACACCAGCGAGGTCTTGTTGCGCGTGACCAGCGTGGTGTTGGACGCGCCCTCGGCGCCGGCGTACCAGGCATCGACCACCGTTTGCAGCAGGCCGAAGGAAAAGATCGCCACCACCAGGCCGAGGATGGTCAGCGAGGTGCGCAGCTTGTGGCGCATGGAGTTCTTGAAGATCAGCCGCAGCGTGTACATGGTGCTAGGCCGTAATGGCAGGTTCGCCGGCGATCAATTCGCCTTTTTCGAGATGGACCATGGTGCGTGCCTGCGCCGCCGCGTTGGCGTCGTGTGTGACCATGATGATGGTCTTGCCCAGCTGCTGGTTCAACTGCTGGAGCAGGGCCAGGATCTCGCTGGCGGAATTGCGATCCAGGTCACCGGTCGGCTCGTCGGCCACGATCAGCGTCGGGTCGCTGACGATGGCGCGGGCGATGGCCACGCGCTGCTGCTGGCCGCCGGACAGTTCGTTCGGCGTGTGGTCCATGCGGTCGGCCAGGTTGACCATCTCTAGCGTCAGCTCGACGCGCTCGCGCCGTTCGCGCCGCGACAGGGGCGTGAGCAGCAGCGGCAGTTCGACGTTCTCGAACGCCGACAGCACCGGCATCAGGTTGTAGAACTGGAAGATGAAGCCGACGTTGGTGGCGCGCCAGCGCGCCAGGTCGGTCTCGCCCATGCCGGCGATGTCGAGGCCATCGATGCGCAGCACGCCGCGATCGGGCTTGTCGATGCCGGCGATGAGGTTGAGCAGCGTGCTTTTGCCGGAGCCGGAAGGGCCCATCAGCGCCGTGAAATCGCCGGCCGGTATCGCCAGGCTGATATCGCGCAGCACCTCCACCACCTGGTCGCCGCGACGGTAGGACTTGACCAGGTGTTCTATCAGTACCAGTGGTTCGCTCATTATTTCTTCGCCAGGTTGACCGGCGCGCCGTCGTGCAGCTTGGCGTCCGGTGACATCACCAGCTTGTCGCCGGGCTTGACGCCTTTGAGTTCGACCAGTTCACCGATCTTGCGGCCCTGGGTGACGGCCACCTGTCTGACCTTGTCGCCGTCGACCACGAACACCACGGTCTTGCCGTCGCGCGTGGCGAGGGCAGTCGCCTGCACGGCGGTGACGGCCTGCTTGTCTTCTGGCGGCACGGCCTTCGACAGGAAGGCCACCTTGGCGCTCATGTCCGGCAGCACACGCGGATCGCGGTCGATGAAGCGCACCTTGACCAGCAAGGTCGCCTTGCTGCGGTCCATGGTTGGCACCATGCGCGAGACGGTGCCGGCCAGGTGCAGCTCGGGAAAGGCATCGAGCAGGATCTCGGTCGGCTGGTCGACGCGGATCTTGCTGAGGTTCGACTCGGAGACGTCGGCCTCCACCTCCAGCGTGTCCATGTCGGCGATGGTGACGACGGCGCCCTTGCTGTCGGCGGCGGAGGAGAAGGGCGTGATGTTGTCGCCGACGTTGGCGCTCTTGGTCAGGATCACGCCGTCGAACGGCGCCCGTATCACCGTCTGGTCCAGCGCCACTTGCGCCGACTGCGCGTTGGCCCTGGCGGCGGCGATGCCGGCGTTGTAGCCCGAGATATTGGCCTTGGCCTTGTTCAGCCGCGCCTGCGCGGTGTCGTAGGCCGAGGCGGTGATGAACTTCTGGTTGAGCAGCTCGGCGGTGCGCTTGAAGTTGGCCTGCGCGTCCAGCAGTTCGGCCTGGCCTTGCTCCAGGTTGGCCTGCGCCACCTTGATGTTGGCCTGCGCCAGGCCCAGCGAGGCGCTGACGTCGCGGTTTTCCAGCCGCGCGATCACTTCATCCTTCTTGACCTTGCTGCCTTCGAGCACGCCCAGCCACTCCAGCCGGCCGGTGGCCTTGGACGACAGCGCCGCCTTGCGCTGCGCCACCACGTACCCGGTGGCGTTGAGCAGGGTGTAGCTCTGCGCCGGATAGGTCTGCGCCACGGTCACGGTTTCCACGCTGGCCTTGCCGCCGAACTGGCCCATGGCGACCTTGCCGCCGACGCCGATGACGATCACCACCACGGCGATCTTGATCCAGCGGCGGCGCTTGAAACGCTGCCCTTGAACTTGCGCGGGAGCGCCGCGCTCTATTTTCAACCGGGAAATGTCGGGAGTCGCCACATAATCCTCACAAGTTCATATTGCATGAATGTTGACAATAAAGTCAGCAAATAAGTTGGCAAATAGTGCTGGAAAAACCCGTTCGCCGCAAGTTCAATTGCAGTAACATGTCGGCCATGACTTGGAATTGTTTATGAATGTGCTGCGGCTCCTGTTGCTACTGCTGATTTTTTGGCTGCATGGCGCTGCGCAGGCCAACGATATCGTCGACGCCGGCGCGCTGCCGCGCGGCATGCTGGTGCTGACCGCACACCTGGACGTGCTGGAAGACCCCGCGCAGAAGTTCTCCATCGACGATGTGCTGGGCGCCGGCGCGCGCTTCCAGGCCAGCGGCCAGGCCGATGAGGCGCTCAGTTTCGGCTACACCCACTCCGCCTACTGGCTGCGGCTGGACCTGCGCAATCCCGGCGCCGCGCCGCTGCAGCGCATGCTGGAGATCAGCAATGCCCGCCTGAGCTCGATTACCCTGTACACCCCCGGCGCCAACGGCCGCTACGTGGCGCTGCACACCGGCAGCGCGCAACCGTATGCGACGCGACCCTACCATAACCGTTATTTCGTCTTTCCACTCGAACTGGCGCCGCGTGCGCGGCAGGTAGTGTATCTGCGGATCGCCTCCAACGGCGCCAAGCTGATCCCTGCGCGGCTGTGGTCGCCCGAGGCTTACCTGGCCTACGAAGGACAGGATTATCTGCTGCAAGGCGTGTACTTCGGCATGGCGCTGGCCATGATGTTGTTCAACCTGGTGCTGTACGCCACGCTGGGCGACCGGCTTTACTTGATGTATGTTGCTTTTGTCGGCTGCGTCGCGCTCGGCCTGGCAGGGCAGAACGGCCTCGCGCACGAGTGGCTGTGGCCGGGGGCGCATGGCGCGTGGCCCAACCTGTCGGCGTCCATCCTGTTCTCCTTGTCGGCCGCGCTGCTGCTGGTGTTCATGCGCAGCATGCTGGGCACGCGCGCTCTGGTGCCCCGCCTGGACAAGGTGCTGCTCGCCTTGCTGGCCTTCTTCGTGCTGTCGCCGCTGCTCATGGTGGTGTTCTACACGCACGTCGCCAGGCCGATCACCACCATCTGGAGCGTGGCCTCGCCGCTGATCATGGTCGTCAGCCTGGTCTGCGCATACAA
Organism: Duganella violaceipulchra; assembly: GCF_019166075.1. Classification (NCBI taxonomy): domain Bacteria; kingdom Pseudomonadati; phylum Pseudomonadota; class Betaproteobacteria; order Burkholderiales; family Oxalobacteraceae; genus Duganella; species Duganella violaceipulchra. Next base: position 57,594 of record NZ_JAHTGR010000012.1, read on the forward strand.
GCGCTCGCGCAGTGCCTACTATTTCAGCGGCGCTTTCTTCGTGCTCCTGATCGGTAATATGAGCAGCTCGCTGGCGGCGATGGCGCTGTTGCCGCACAATCTGCTGACCAACCACGGCAGCCAAATCGGCTCGGCCTGCGAAATGATGTTGCTGGCCTTTGCGCTGGCCGACCGCGTCCATGTGATGCGGCGCGAGAAGGCGCTGGCCAAGCGTGCCGCCTACGAAGCCCAGGCCAGCCTGATCGCCAGCCTGCAAACGTCGGAGCGGCAGCTGGAGGAACGCGTCGCGCAGCGCACGGCGGAACTGCACGAGGCCAATGCGCGCCTGGCCGAACAGAGCATGACCGACAGCCTGACCGGCATCGCCAACCGGCGCCGCTTCGACGCGGTGCTGGCGACCGAATGGGCGCGCGCGGCGCGGCTGGGGCGGCCGCTGGCGGTGGGCCTGCTGGATATCGACCACTTCAAACTGTATAACGACCACTACGGCCACCAGGATGGCGACGAATGCCTGCGCCAGGTCGCCGCCGCATTCGCGGCCCAGTTGCAGCGCACCGGCGATCTGGTGGCGCGCTACGGCGGCGAGGAGTTCGCCTTCATCGCGCCGGCCACCGATGCCGACAGCGCACTGACCATGGGCCAGCGCGTCTGCGAAGCATTGGAAGCGCTGGGCTTGCCCCATGCGAAAACGCCGGGTGGCTTGCTGACGGTCAGCATCGGTGTGGCGGCGTGGACGCCCAAGCCCGGCGAAACGGCCGTGCAACTGCTGCGCGCGGCGGATGCGGCGCTATACCGCGCCAAGCAACTGGGCCGCAATCGCGCCGAACTGGACGCCTGATTTCTCTGGCTTTATTCGTGCGGTAAGGTTCTTGCTATGACGAGGCGGTGAGCCGGTAGGAATTGGCTCTGGCTTCACCCACCCATCCGATCGACCGCGACAGCTATGACGCCCGGGCCGGCACTTATGAATGTAAAATGTTGCACGGTATCGAATGCCTGTATGCGGGACCGCTGTTCAGCCATCAGATGTCGCACATCTGGCCGGCCAAATTAGCAGAACGGGAGGCGGTGGTGCCTGGACTTCTAGTCGCGGATTTGGGGGGGGGAGACCACCCGCCGCGACCGAAACTGAGCGCGTCGGGAAATGCAGCTCGCCGCCTCGTGGGACGCGCCTGCGTTCTTGCCGAACCAGTAGCAGGCTATGTACCGGAAACACCTCTTCATACAGAAGATTATCCTGTTCCCAAGCACAAAAAACAGTCTGCTCCTCGTCGGGGTGCCAGAAGCCGTCGTCGGCCCTCCCGATTACCAGCATCACGCAATCGGCGCCATGTATTTGCACTAGATCGCCTGCCCCTATGTCGCACATACGCCAAGCCCTCTTGTGTCGAAATCAGAAATGATTTTCCGACGAGAAACCGCCGGAAGGCGGTTTCTTGAGTCCATCAGGGTTAACCCTGGGATTTCCGACGCCGGGCAATAATGCCTATCAACCCTAAGCCGCCGAGCATCATTGCGTAGGTTTCGGGCTCTGGCACCCCCGACACTAACGCGACCCCGTAACTGCCTCCCAGCGAGCCGTCAGCCAGGCCGCTAACGATAATGTGGTACGGGCCGGCTCCCGCCAGCGCAAGGTCGTGCGTCATATTGTCACCCAGGAAGGTGCCGTAGGATGCCCCCGCTGAAGACGACGTTCCGTCGTACACCGAGTACGCAAGATTGATTATTTTGTAGATATCCGTGCCGCCCAGAGACACCAAGAGCGGGTTTGCCGACGACTGCACGCTGCCCGAAGGAATGGTGAAGTCGATAGTGTCTGTAAAGGTGCCCGGGTCATGTGTGAACAAATGTCCATACGGGTGGGCCGTGTCTTGGGTAATCGCACCGGCGTTCACCTGGATATCATTCGCCGAGGCAAAGCCGGTAGAAAGCGCCAATGCTAGCGCCATGAAAAGTGCCTTTGTTTTCATTGCAGTTTCCTATTCAGGTTGATGGCCGGCCTGAGACATGCCGGATGATTGCTCCAAGTCGGAGCAAAATAATTTTATCCACCATCAATCTCAACTCCTGGGGCGCACGTTTCCACCTGAAAAATAATTTTAAAAATACAACGGAATTTCACTATTTCTTTGCGATTTAACATTGCAATATGTCCAGGCGCGCAGCGATTCTTCCACTGTGGTTGAAAGTTCATTTGCCGTGGACGCTCATAAGCGGCGCCGGAATAGCCACCGCATTGAGATGTTGGGCAGTGGTGCTGTTCGGCGATACAATCTTGCCTTTCCCCGAACGCTGTTCTCTCATGACGATCCCGACTGCTATTCTCGATGCGCTGACGCGCGCAGATGCTTCCTGGCGTCCGCTGCTGGTGCAAGGACTGGAGGCCATGATGGCCGCCACCCCCGACTACCTGCCGCAGTTGGCCAATGACCAGTACCTGCCGACCGAACAGCGCCTGTTCGCCGCCTTCTCGCTGCCGCTGGATGAGGTGCGCTACGTCTTGGTTGGCGAAGGCCCGTATCCGCGCGCCGAGAGCGCCACCGGCGTGTGCTTCATGGACGGCGCCGTAGGCGGCCTGTGGTCGGAAGAGCAGGGCGGCGGCCTGTCCAAGCCGGTCAACAAAGCCACGTCGTTGCGCAACTTCATGAAGATGTTGCTGGTGGCGGACGGTCAACTGTCGCTGGACAACACCGCCGGCGAAGCGATGGCGGCCGTCTCCGCCCGCGCCCGCAGCGGCGCCGGCAGCCACATCCAGACCCTGGCCGACCTGCAGCAGAAATTGATCCAACAGGGGTTTTTGCTGCTGAACGCCTCGCTGGTATTCCGCAGCCACGTCGCCCCGGCCAAGGATGCCAAGGCCTGGCTGCCGTTCTTCGAGTCCGTGATGGCCGGCCTGGCCGCGCAGGCGCCGAAGACGCCGACCATGGTTTTATGGGGAAAGATCGCTGAACTGCTGAGCAAGTTGCCGGTAATGAAAGATTTCCCGCAAATCAGCGCGGAACACCCGTACAACCTGAGTTTCATCGGCAACCGGGACATGCACCAGCTGTTCCAGCCGATGCAGTTGCTGAAAGAGTAAGTACCCTGACAGGCAATGGGGCTACCCGGCAAACTTTGTTAAAGTTTGGTATACTTGACTAAATCGATCAACTAATCAGCGCTTGTGCAACATCGTGATTAGCGACAAGGTCGATATTTTAACCCAGTTGAACCGAGGTAGTGATGCGTCTGACCACCAAAGGCCGTTTTGCTGTGACTGCGATGATCGATCTGGCTTTGCGCCAAGGCAAAGGCCCGGTCACGCTCTCCGGCATCAGCCAGCGCCAGGCCATTTCGCTGTCCTACCTCGAACAGTTGTTCGGCAAGCTGCGCCGCCATGAGATCGTCGAGTCGATCCGCGGCCCGGGCGGCGGCTACAGTCTGGCGCGCCGCGCCGACAAGGTCACCGTGGCCGACATCATCATCGCCGTCGATGAGCCGCTCGATGCGACCCAGTGCGGCGGCAAGGAAAATTGCCACGGCGCGGACGCCGCCAGCGGCGCGCGCTGCATGACCCACGAACTGTGGGCCACGTTGAACGAAAAAATGGTGGATTACCTGGATTCCGTGTCGCTGCAGGATCTGGTTGATCAACAGAAGCAAAAGAATGCTGAACAAAACGTGGTCGTGATGCACCGTAACCACGCCGCGCTTGGTTAAGAGAACTAAATAACGGAGTAACCCAGATGAACGCCCCTGAAAAAAACATCGCGCCAGTGAAGTTCCAGACCGCCCCGCATTTCCCGATCTACATGGACTACTCGGCCACCACGCCGATCGATCCACGCGTCGCCGACATGATGATTCCTTACCTGCGCGAGCAGTTCGGCAATCCGGCATCGCGCAGCCACATGTACGGCTGGACCGCGGAAAAGGCAGTGGAAGAGGCGCGTGCGCATGTCGCCGCCCTGGTCAACGCCGACCCGCGCGAAATCATCTGGACCTCCGGCGCCACCGAATCGAACAACCTGGCGATCAAGGGCGCGGCCCAGTTCTACAAGACCAAGGGCAAGCACATCATCACCGTCAAGACCGAGCACAAGGCGGTGCTGGACACGGTGCGCGAACTGGAACGCCAGGGCTTTGAAGCGACCTATTTGGAACCGCAGGACAACGGCCTGATCACCATCGAGCAGCTGACCGCCGCGATCCGTCCGGACACCATCCTGGTCTCCGTCATGCTGGTCAATAATGAAATCGGCGTGATCCAGCCGATCGATGAAATCGGCGCGCTGTGCCGCTCGAAAGGCATCATCTTCCACTGCGACGCCGCGCAAGCGACCGGCAAGGTGGTGATCGACCTGCAAAAGACCAAGGTCGACCTGATGACCTTCACCGCGCACAAAACCTACGGCCCGAAAGGCGTGGGCGCGCTGTACGTCTGCCGTAAGCCGCGCGTGCGCATCGAAGCGCAAATGCACGGTGGCGGCCACGAGCGCGGCCTGCGCTCCGGCACCCTGCCTACCCACCAGATCGTCGGCATGGGCGAAGCCTTCCGCCTGGCCAAAGTGGAAATGGACAGCGAGATCACCCGCATCAAGGGTCTGCGCGACCGCCTGGCCAAGGGCCTGCAAGAGATCGAAGAAACCTACATCAACGGCGACATGGAACACCGTGTGCCGCACAACCTGAACGTCAGCTTCAACTACGTCGAAGGCGAGTCGCTGATCATGGCCGTGAAAGACCTGGCCGTGTCGTCCGGTTCGGCCTGCACCTCGGCCTCGCTGGAGCCATCGTATGTGCTGCGCGCGCTCGGTCGCAGCGACGAGCTGGCGCACAGCTCGATCCGTTTCACCATCGGCCGCTTCACCACCGAAGAGGACATCGACTTCGCCGTCAATCTGATGAAGTCCAAGGTACACAAACTGCGTGAGCTGTCGCCACTGTGGGACATGTTCAAAGAAGGCATCGACATCAGCTCGATCCAATGGGCAGCCCACTAATTTTTAAGATACAGGAGCATCAAAATGGCTTACTCGGAAAAAGTGTTGGACCACTACGAAAATCCACGCAACGTTGGCGCTTTCGAAAAGGGCGATGACAGCGTTGGCACCGGCATGGTCGGCGCACCGGCTTGCGGCGACGTGATGAAGCTGCAAATCAAGGTCGGCGCCGATGGCCTGATCGAAGACGCGAAATTCAAGACCTACGGCTGCGGTTCGGCCATCGCATCCAGCTCGCTGGTGACCGAATGGGTCAAGGGCAAGACGCTGGATCAGGCGCTGGCCATCAAGAACACCCAGATCGCTGAAGAACTGGCGCTGCCGCCGGTGAAAATCCACTGCTCGATCCTGGCGGAAGACGCCATCAAGGCAGCGGTACTGGACTACCAGACCAAGCACCCAGTCGCGGCCTAAGTCTGTTTTACACCGGCGACGCATGCCGTCGCCGGTACGGAGAATCAAATGGCAATCACCCTGACCGAAAAAGCAGCCAAGCATATCAACCGCTACATCGAACGCCGTGGTAAAGGCGTCGGTCTGCGTTTTGGCGTGCGCACCACCGGCTGCTCGGGCCTGGCCTACAAGCTGGAATACGTGGACGAAATCGCCGACGAGGACAGCGTCTTCGAATCGCACGGCGTCAAGGTATTCGTCGATCCGAAAAGCCTGCCGTACATCGACGGCACCGAGCTCGATTTCGCGCGCGAAGGCTTGAACGAAGGCTTCAAGTTCCATAACCCGAACGAGAAAGACGCTTGCGGTTGCGGCGAAAGCTTCCGCATCTGATAAGCCATGCAAAATCACTTTGAGTTGTTCAATCTGCCGCAGCAGTTTGCCGTGGACGCGGAGGCGCTGGACAGCGCCTACCGCGACGTGCAGGGCCGCGTCCATCCCGACAAGTTCGTCAATGCCACCGACGCCGAAAAGCGCGTCGCCATGCAGTGGGCCACCCGCGCCAACGAAGCCTATCAGACCCTGAAGAATCCGCAAAAGCGCGCGCAGTACCTGTGCGAGCTCAATGGCGTCGATTTGCAGACCGAGTCGAATACGGCGATGCCGATGGCTTTCCTGATGCAGCAGATGGAATGGCGCGAAGAACTGGGCGACGCCCGCGCCGCCAAGGACAGCGACGCGCTGGACGCACTCGACAAGCAGCTGCGCAACGAACGCAAGGCGCGCCTGGCGGAGATCGCAACGCAGATCGATGGCGGCGACTTCCACGCGGCGGCGCAAGGCGTGCGCGCGTTGATGTTTTTGGAAAAATTCAAAGAAGAAATAGAGCACAGCTTCACCGCGCTCGAAGACAACTAACAACGCCGGGGTCAAGTCTGACATTCGGACACGGTCTCTGCCGTAGCCGCAGCTACGGCAGAGACCGTGTCCGAATGTCAGACTTGACCCCAGGTTAAAGGCACGAAACAATGGCACTTCTGCAAATTTCCGAACCAGGCATGTCCACCGCACCGCACCAGCATCGGCTGGCGGTCGGTATCGACCTGGGCACCACCAATTCGCTGGTCGCCACTGTGCGCAACAGCATTCCAGAAGTGCTGTGCGATGAGGATGGCCGCCCGCTGCTGCCGTCCGTGGTGCGCTATCTGCCGAACGGCCATGCCAACATCGGCTACAAGGCGCAGGCCGCGCAGACCACCGATCCGAAGAACACCATCGTTTCCGTCAAGCGCTTCATGGGCCGCGGCCTGGCCGATATCGCCTACGCGGAAAACATGCCCTACGATTTCCAGGACACCCCTGGCATGGTGCAGCTGAAGACCATCGCCGGCGTCAAGAGCCCGGTCGAGATCTCGGCGCAGATCCTGGCCACGCTGCGCCAGCGCGCCGAAGATTCGCTGGGCGACGATCTGGTGGGCGCGGTCATCACCGTGCCGGCCTACTTCGACGACGCGCAGCGCCAGGCCACCAAGGATGCGGCGCAGCTGGCCGGCATCAACGTGCTGCGCCTGCTGAGTGAGCCTACCGCCGCCGCCATCGCCTACGGCCTGGATAACGGTTCGGAAGGTCTGTACGCAGTTTACGACCTGGGTGGCGGCACCTTCGATATCTCCATCCTTAGGCTGAGCAAGGGCGTGTTCGAAGTACTGTCCACCGGCGGCGATTCCGCGCTGGGCGGCGACGACTTCGATCACCGCCTGTTCTGCTACATCCACCAGCAGGAAAAACTGGCGCCGCTGTCTGACGAAGACACCGCCGTGCTGATGGTCAAGGCGCGCGAAGCCAAAGAGCAGCTGTCGACCAAAAACGATGTGACCGTCGACGCCATGCTCGGCTCCGGCGAAGAAGTGCATCTGAAGATCACCGCCGAGATCTTCCAGGAGATCACCAAGCACCTGATCGACAAGACCATGAAGGCCATCAAGAAGGCGCTGCGCGACGCGAATGTCGATGCGGACGACGTCGATGGCGTGGTCATGGTCGGCGGCGCCACGCGCATGCCGCACGTGCAGCGCGCGGTCAGCGAATACTTCCACACCATCCCGCACGCGAACATCGATCCGGACAAGGTCGTGGCGCTGGGCGCGGCGGTGCAGGCCAATCTGCTGGCCGGCAATCGCGCGCCGGGCGACGACTGGCTGCTGCTGGACGTGATCCCGCTGTCGCTGGGTATCGAGACCATGGGCGGCCTGGTCGAGAAGATCATCCCGCGCAACTCGACCATCCCTTGCGCCCGCGCGCAGGAGTTCACCACGTTCAAAGACGGCCAGACCGCGCTGGCGGTGCATGTGCTGCAGGGCGAGCGTGAGCTGGTGTCCGACTGCCGTTCGCTGGCGCGCTTCGAGCTGCGCGGCATTCCGCCGATGGTGGCCGGCGCCGCGCGCATCCGCATCACCTACCAGGTGGATGCGGACGGCTTGCTGTCGGTGTCCGCGCGCGAACTGCGCTCCGGCGTGGAAGCGTCGATCATCGTCAAGCCGGCCTATGGCCTGGGCGATGACGACGTCGCGCGCATGCTGCAGGATTCGTACAAATCGGCCGATACCGACATGGTCGCCCGCGCACTGCGCGAAGAGCAGGTCGAGGCCGAGCGCATCATGCTGGCAACGCAGTCGGCGCTGGACGAAGACGCAGCTTTGCTGAGCGACGAAGAACGCGCGGCAGTCGACGTGTTGATGAACAATGTGCGCGACGTGGTAGCCCAGTCGCAGACCGGCGCCGTCGATCACGCGGCGGTGAAATCCGCCGTCGAAGCGCTGGCCAACGGCACCGAAGAATTCGCATCGCGCCGCATGGATCGCAGCGTGCGCAGCGCACTGGCCGGCAAGACGCTGGACCAGGTAGTTTAAACAAACCTAGAGGTATCAAGTGCCACAAATCGTATTCCTGCCCCACGCAAAACTGTGCCCGGACGGCGCCGTCGTTGAAGCCGAAGTCGGCAAGACCCTGTGCGACGTCATGCTCGAAAATGACATCCACATCGAGCACGCCTGCGAGAAGTCCTGCGCCTGCACCACCTGCCACGTGCTGGTGCGCGAAGGCTTCAACTCGCTGAGCGAAGCCAGCGAAACCGAAGAAGACCTGCTGGACAAGGCCTGGGGCCTGGAAGCCGTTTCCCGCCTGTCGTGCCAGGCGGTGGTGGCGAATGAAGACCTGGTCGTCGAGATCCCGAAATACACCATCAATCACGCAAGCGAAGGCGGGCACTGAGATGAAATGGACCGACATCACCGCGATTGCGGAAGCGCTCTACGATAAGCACCCGGACGTCGATCCGCTGACTATTCGCTTCACTGATCTGCACAACTGGATCGTCGACCTCGAAGAGTTCGACGACGACCACACGCGCGGCGGTGAAAAAGTCCTCGAGGCGGTTCAGCAGGCGTGGATCGATGAAGCCAAGTAAGCCAGCAGCGAAAGCCGCGCCAGCGAAAATCGGCGCCACCGTCACCGGCGCGGACAACATGCCGGAAATCCGCGAAGGCCAGACCGTCGCGCTGCTGCAAGAACTGCACATCCTGACCCGCGACGGCAAGATGAACCAGGATAGCCGCCGCAAGCTGAAACAGGTCTACCACCTGTATCAATTCATCGAGCCGCTGCTGAAGGAAGTGCTGGCCGAGAAGGACAGCGTGTCGCTGGTGGATCACGGCGCAGGCAAGTCCTACCTCGGTTTCATCATCTACGACCTGTTCTTCAAGGCGCTGAACGATAACTCGCACATCTACGGCATCGAAACCCGCGAAGAGCTGGTGGCGCGTTCGCAGGAACTGGCCAAGCAGTTCAAGTTCCCCGGCATGTCCTTCCTGCCGCTGTCGGTGGCCGAGTCCACCGAATCGAAGCTGCTGCCGGACCAGATCGACGTCGTCACCGCTCTCCACGCCTGCAACACGGCGACCGATGACGCCATCCACTTCGCGCTGAAGAAGAAGGCCAAGTACATGGTGCTGGTGCCGTGCTGCCAGGCCGAAGTCGCGACGGTGCTGAAGAAGAACAAGGGCAAGTCGCTGGCCAAGTCCGCGCTGACCGAGATCTGGCGCCACCCTATCCACACGCGAGAATTCGGCAGCCAGATCACCAACGTGCTGCGCTGCCTGCAACTGGAGGCGCATGGCTACCACGTCAACGTGACCGAGCTGGTAGGCTGGGAGCACTCGATGAAGAATGAGCTGATCATCGCCACCTACAAGAACCTGCCGCGCCAGCGACCATCGGAGCGTTTGCAGGAAGTGCTGGAGACATTGGGACTTGAAGAAATGGGCAACCGCTTTTTCACCGAGCAGGTAGCTAAACAATAAATCAAAAAGGGGTGATGGAACGATGAGTGAGCTGAACGAAAAATGGTTGGACCTCCGCAGCGACACCATCACCCGCCCCAGCGCGGCGATGCGCGCCGCGATGAGCGCAGCGGACGTCGGCGACGATGTCTACGGCGATGATCCGAGCGTCAACCGCCTGCAGGAATACACGGCCGATTTGTTCGGCTACGAGGACGCGCTGTTCGCGCCATCCGGCACGCAGAGCAATCTGCTGGCGTTGCTGGCTCATTGCGGCCGTGGCGACGAATACCTGGTCGGGCAGGAAGCCCATACCTACCGCTACGAAGGTGGTGGAGCGGCGGTGCTGGGCAGTATCCAGCCGCAGCCCATCATCAACCAGCCTGACGGCAGCATCGCGCTGGCCGACATCGAAGCCTACATCAAGCCGGACGATTTCCACTTCGCGCGCACCAAGCTGCTGGCGTTGGAGAACACCATCGGCGGCCGCGTGCTGGGTCTCGACTACCTGAAGCAGGCAACCACGCTGGCGCACGAGCGCGGCCTGGCCACGCACCTGGACGGCGCGCGTGTCTGCAACGCCGCCGTCAAGCTGGGCGTGAGCCCGCGTGCCGCCGTGGCGGGCTTTGACTCCGTTTCGGTGTGCCTGTCCAAAGGTCTGGGGGCGCCGATTGGCTCCGTCCTGTGTGGCAGCAAGCCATTGATCGCCGAGGCCAAGCGCTGGCGCAAGATGCTGGGCGGTGGCATGCGCCAGGCCGGCATGATCGCGGCGGGCGGCATGTACGCCTTGCAGCACAACTTCGCGCGGCTGGCGGAAGACCATGACAACGCCACGTACTTCGCGAGCGAACTGGCCAAGCTGAAAGGCATCAAGGTCAGCACGCCGCAAACCAATATTTTCTACGTCGATATCCCGGCCGACACCTGCCGTGTCTTGAACGACGTGCTGCAACTGACCCGCATACGCGTATCGATGTCGCCGCACCTGCGCATCGTCACGCACATGGATGCATCGCGCGAGGACATCGACCGCGCCATTACCGTTTTTGAGGATTTTTTCGGATGACCGACACTACTGATAACAGCATCCGCCTGGCCAAGCGCCTGTCGGAGATGCGCCCATGCTCGCGCCGCGAAGCCGAACTCTATATCGAGGGCGGTTTCGTCAGCGTCGATGGCGTTGTGGTGGAAGAGGCGGGCGCCCGCGTGACGATGGAACAGCAGATCGACGTCGCACCCGACGCCACGCTGCTGGAGATCCTGCCGGTGACGATCCTGCTGCATAAACCGGTGGGCGCCAACGGCGGCATCGGCAAGGACGGCTCGCCGGCGGTGCACTTGCTGAACCCCGCTTCGCTGACGCGCTCCGCGCCGGGCCAGCGCTTCCTCAAGCGCCACTTGGTCAACCTGACCTTGACCACGCCGCTGGAGACGCATGCCAGCGGCCTGCTGGTGTTCACGCAGGACTTCCGCGTCAGCCGCAAGCTGGTCGACGAAGCGGCCAAGATCGAGCACGAGATCATCGCCGAGGTGACCGGCACCATCGTGGAAAACGGCCTAGCGCTGCTGAACCACGGCCTGCCGTTCAACGGCAAGCCGCTGCCGCCAATGAAGGTCAGCTGGCAGAACGAGAACCGCCTGCGCTTCGCGCCGAAGAATCCGAAGCCGGGCCAGATCGAGCATATGTGCAAGATGGTCGGCCTGACCGTGGTGTCGCTGAAGCGCATCCGCATCGGACGCATCGCGATGTCGAGCCTGCCGGTAGGCGAGTGGCGCTACCTGCAGGATCACGAACGCTTCTGATTACTTCGCGGTGGTCTGCGACAGGATGAAGGCTTAGGTATCGGCCGCTTCCACATCCTGCTGCGCCCGGGTCGAGCCCATGTTCGCCACGCGCGGGCGGAGGCGTTCTCAATAATTACACCGCTGGCACGGCCTTCTTTTTCTTTTCCGGCGGCGGCAGCTGGACCAGGCGGGTGCCGGTCAGTTTGTCGTGGAGGAACTGGCGGTCCTGGTCGAGGAAGGCCGTCAGCGACCAGATCAGGATGCCGGCGCCGACCGCGCCCAGCGCCTGCCACCGATGCAGGTCCAGCACCAGCGATAGCAGCAGCGCCGGCAGCACCCACATCCAGCTCAGCAGATAACGCACGGCGGCGGTTTGCAGCGACAGATGGTTGTGGCCGGGACGCACGACTTTCAGGCGCCAGGTCTTCATCGCCAGCGTCTGGCCGTCGCGGCTCCACTGGTGGATGAAGTAGGCGCCCAGCACCAGGAAGGCCAGCGCCTGGCGCATGTGCTCCAGGCTTGGCGTGTGGTTGCCGTGGACGGCGACTTCAAAAATCAGGAAGGGCAGGAACAGCACCGCGAAACCCAGCAGGGTTTCGTAGACCATCGATATCAGGCGGCGCTTGACGGTGGGAATGGTGACAAGCAGCTTATTTGACATTGTTGGCGGCGGGCTGGGCAGGCGGGACCGACGCCGGCGCGGCAGGCGCGACGAGCGGTGCGATATTCGATGCGTTGGGGATGTTTGGGTCGATCGCCGGCGCCGCGGCCGGCACGGCGCCGGCGACAGGCGAGGCCGGGGCCACGGCGGGACCGCCGGTGGTCGGCACCGACGGTTTGATCGGCGCCACGGTCTTCACCTTGCTCTGGGCCGGCGTCGGCAGGTTGGCGACTTGCTTCTTCGTCGCCGCCTTGGCCGCCAGTTCCTTCTTCTGCTCTTCAGGCAGCTGCTGGTACGACTCCCACTGCGTGGATTTCTGCGACGGATCGATCTTCTGCGCGCGGGCGAAGTTCTGGCGCACCTGGCGGCGTTCGTCCGGCGTCATCTTGACCCACTCCCGCATGCGTTCCTGCACGCGGGCCTGCTCGTCCGGCTTCATCGAGGCGTAGCGCTTGACGATGCCCAGCCATTTTTGCTTGCGGATCGGCTCCATCCGGTCCCATTCGGGCGCCAGCGGCTCCAGCGCCTGCTGTTGCTCAGGCGTCAAATCCTTCCACATGGTCTTTTCCGGCGACTTGGCCGACGCGCGCTTGCCCGCCGCCGCACCCGGCTGCACGCCGGCTGCGGAAGAACTCGACGCGGCAGGCTGGGCTGGCGTTTCCGAGCGGCCACAACCGACCAACGCCGCGCCCGCCGCTGCTAGCGCCAACACCACCACCGTTCCAGCGCCCCATTTTGCGCGACCGCTCAATGCCATGCTGGTTACTCGCTTTGGTTCAGGTAGGCGTTAAAACCGTGGTCCAGATAGGCGGACAACGGCAGTTCGTCCGACAGCACGGCGGCGTCGAGCTCGGCCAGGTCGGCCACGCGCTGTTCCTGTTCGTACTGGTAGATGCCGACCAGGCCGCCGACCAGCACCAGCAGTGGCAGTGCCACGCCCATGCGGGTCATCCAGCTGAACGAGAAGAAGCCGGTGCCGGCGCCAACCAGCGCATTCTTGCTGACGCGCACCTTCAGCGGCGCTTCCACGTGGACTTTCTTGCGGGCGAGCGCCAGCTTGCGCGCTTGCGCCAGGCGGTCGGTGGTCGATGCGGGCAGATCGTCCAGGTGCTCATTGAGCGCGTGGCGCACCTTGTAAGCGAAATTCAGATCGTCGGTGTTCATAGTGTTATTCCCTTGGCTTTTAGCGATTCGGCGAGCGTATGTGTTGCACGTGAGCAATGTGTCTTCACGCTCCCCTCGGAACATCCCATCGCTTCGGCTGTTTCAGCCACGTCCATGTCCTGCCAATAACGCATTAGGAAGGCTTCTCGTTGACGCGCCGGAAGCTTTTGTACTTCGGCATCGATCAGCGCCAGCATTTGCTGGCGCTCGATCTTGTCCGCGCTGGACTCGGAGGCCTCGGAACCCTCTTCGGCGGCGTACGATTCGAGCATGTCGAAATCGTCATGGTCGTCGCCGGAGGGGCCCATGCCCGAGAACAGGCTGACCCAGGTGTTGCGGACCTTTTCCCTACGGAAATAATCGAGGATGGTGGTTTGCAGGATGCGCTGGAACAGCATCGGCAGCTCGGCGGCCGGCTTGTCGCCGTATTTCTCGGCGAGCTTGATCATCGCGTCCTGCACGATGTCCAATGCGGACTCGTCCTTGCGCACCGCATAGACGGCTTGTTTAAAGGCACGCCGCTCGACGTTTTCGAGAAAGTCGGATAATTCTTTGTCTGTGGCCATGCGTCGGGTGTGGATACTGCCGGGAAAGCCGGCGCTGGGCCGCTAGGGGGGCGGCTCGATAACTGAGCGCATGCTAGCAAAATTTAGCCATTTCTGCATGGTTTTTGCGGCTTTGACGGTGCAAAATGTACCGAAGCTGCGATTTTTTCGATATTTCACTTGCTCAAACCGGGGCGGCGGGTGTACCGTATGGGACGCTTTGAACACCCCGAAGCTCTATGGTCTGGTCGCAGTTGGCACACAACGCCGCAATCGACGAGACGCGCTTTCATATGTCAGCAGTTTGCTCTAACCCGTGCCACAAGCGCGAGAGGTACGCAGAACCGCTACAGACAGATCCAGCCAAACGAGAGTTTGCAGCTAGCACTGCTTTGCACGTCACTACGGTTGACGGAAGAGGCAGGTGTGACTGCAGAGAAAAAGGGAAGCAGGGCAATGCTGTAGAGGTGGGCCTACTTCGTTAGGAAAGAGCATCCGATCAATCTCCTATGGACCTTGAAAGGAATGTTTCATGAATACCGAAGCAACCGCATCACAAGGAGCGAACACGCTCACAGGCGCTGAAATACTGGTGCGCTGCCTGGCCGAGGAAGGCGTGGAACACGTCTTTGGCTATCCGGGCGGAGCCGTGCTGTATATCTACGACGCCATCTTCAAGCAAGACAAATTCCAACACGTCCTCGTGCGTCACGAACAGGCCGCAGTGCATGCCGCCGATGCGTACTCGCGCAGCTCGAACAAGGTTGGTGTCGCGCTGGTCACGTCCGGTCCGGGCGTCACCAATGCCGTGACAGGTCTTTCCACCGCTTACATGGATTCCATCCCCATGGTCGTGATCTCCGGCCAGGTGCCGAGCCACGCCATCGGCCAGGATGCCTTCCAGGAATGCGACACGGTCGGTATCACCCGTCCAGTCGTCAAGCACAATTTCCTCGTCAAAGACGTCAAGGATTTGGCGGAAACCGTCAAGAAAGCCTTCTTCATCGCCCGCACCGGCCGTCCAGGCCCCGTGCTGGTTGATATTCCGAAGGATATCTCGATGCACAAGACGACGTACTCGTACCCGAAAGAGGTCGAGATGCGTTCGTACAAACCGGTCGACAAGGGCCACTCCGGCCAGATCCGCAAGGCAGTCCAACTGCTGCTGCAAGCCGAACGTCCGATGATCTACACCGGCGGCGGCGTGATCCTGGCCAACGCCTCGCCCGAGCTGAACAAGCTGGTCGACAAGCTGGGCTTCCCGGTCACCAACACGCTGATGGGTCTGGGCGCCTATAAAGCGTCGAGCGAGAACTTCGTCGGCATGCCAGGCATGCACGGCACCTATGAAGCGAACATGGCGATGCAGCACTGCGACGTCCTGATCGCCATCGGCGCCCGCTTCGACGACCGCGTGATCGGCAACCCGAAACACTTCGCCTCCAACCCGCGCAAGATCATCCACGTGGACATCGATCCATCGTCGATCTCCAAGCGCGTGAAAGTGGACATCCCCATCGTCGGCAACGTCAAGGACGTGCTGATCGAATTCCTGGCCCAGCTCGACGCTGCGGAAGCCAAGCCGAACGCGCCCGCCGTCAAGGACTGGTGGAAGCAGATCAACGAATGGCGCGGCAAGGACTGCCTGAAGTTCGCCACGTCGGACCTGGTGATCAAGCCGCAGGCCGTGGTGCAGAAGCTGTGGGAAGTGACCAAGGGCGACGCCTTCATCACCTCCGACGTCGGCCAGCACCAGATGTGGGCCGCGCAGTACTACCCGTTCGACAAGCCTAAGCGCTGGGTCAACTCGGGCGGCCTGGGCACGATGGGCGTGGGCCTGCCGTACGCCATGGGCGTGCAGATGGCCAACCCGGACGCCACCGTCGCCTGCATCACCGGCGAAGGCTCGATCCAGATGTGCATCCAGGAACTCGCGACCTGCAAGCAATACCATCTGACGCCGAAGATCATCATGTTGAACAACCGCTTCCTGGGCATGGTGCGCCAGTGGCAGCAGATCGACTACGGTTCGCGCTATTCCGAGTCCTACATGGATTCGCTGCCGAACTTCGAGAAGCTGGCCGAAGCCTATGGCCACGTCGGCATGCGCATCGAGAAACCGGGCGACGTCGACGGCGCGATGCGCGACGCCTTCGGCATGAAGGACAAGCTGGTCTTCATGAACTTCATTACCGATCAATCGGAAAACGTCTGGCCGATGGTGAAAGCGGGCAAAGGGCTCTCTGAAATGCTGTTGGGTTCGGAGGACTTATAAGATGCGACACATTATCTCTGTCTTGCTGGAAAACGAAGCCGGCGCGCTGTCGCGCGTGGTGGGCCTGTTCTCTGCCCGCGGCTACAACATTGAAACGCTGACCGTGGCGCCGACCGAAGACGCGACCCTGTCGCGGATGACCATCGTCACCACCGGTTCGGACGACATCATCGAACAGATCACCAAGCACCTCAACCGTTTAATTGAAGTGGTGAAGGTGGTCGATCTGACCGAAGGCCAGCACATCGAACGCGAACTGATGTTGATCAAGGTGCGCGCGGTGGGCAAGGAGCGTGAAGAGATGAAGCGCACTGCGGACATCTTCCGCGGCCGCATCATCGACGTCACCGAGAAGACTTACACGATTGAACTGACCGGCGCCAAGACCAAGCTCGACGCGTTCATCGATTCGATCGACCGCGCCTCCATTCTGGAAACGGTACGTACCGGCGGTTCCGGCATAGGACGCGGCGAACGCATCCTCAAAGTTTAATCAAATTCAAAAATACTACTAAGGAAATACCATGAAAGTTTTCTACGACAAAGACGCTGACATCTCCCTGATCAAGGGCAAAAACGTTGCCATCATCGGCTACGGTTCGCAGGGCCACGCCCACGCGCAAAACCTGAGCGATTCCGGCGTCAACGTGACCGTCGGCCTGCGCAAGGGCGGTGCTTCGTGGAACAAGGTTGAGAAAGCCGGCCTGAAAGTGGCGGAAGTGAACGACGCGGTCAAGGCCGCCGACGTCATCATGATCCTGCTGCCGGACGAGAACATCGCCCAGGTCTACAACGAAAACATCGCCCCGAACGCCAAGCAAGGCGCGGTGCTGGCCTTCGCCCACGGCTTCAACGTGCACTACGGCCAAGTCGTGCCACGCGCCGACCTGGACGTGATCATGGTCGCACCGAAGGCCCCTGGCCACACCGTGCGCGCCACCTACACCCAGGGTGGCGGCGTACCGCACCTGATCGCCGTCTACCAGGACAAGTCCGGCATCGCCCGTGACATCGCCCTGTCGTACGCCTCGGCCAACGGCGGCGGCCGTGCCGGCATCATCGAAACCAACTTCCGCGAAGAGACCGAAACCGACCTGTTCGGCGAACAGGCTGTCCTGTGCGGTGGCGCGGTCGAGCTGATCAAGGCCGGCTTCGAAACCCTGACCGAAGCGGGCTACGCTCCGGAAATGGCGTACTTCGAATGCCTGCACGAGCTGAAGCTGATCGTCGACCTGATCTACGAAGGCGGCATCGCCAACATGAACTACTCGATCTCGAACAACGCCGAATACGGCGAGTACGTGACCGGTCCTAAGGTCGTGACCTCGGCCACCAAGGACGCGATGCGTCAGTGCCTGAAGGACATCCAGACCGGCGAGTACGCCAAGTCCTTCATCCTGGAAAACAAGGCAGGCGCTCCGACCCTGATCTCGCGTCGCCGCCTGACGGCCGAGCATCCGATCGAAGAAGTCGGCGCAAAACTGCGCGCCATGATGCCTTGGATCGCCAAGAACAAGATGGTCGACCAGTCGAAGAACTAAGCTTCCTCTGCTTCACGAAAAAGCCGGCATTGATTGCCGGCTTTTTTATTTTAGCCGGGGCTACTCTTGATGGTTCGCGCGGATGTAGCACAAATGTGCTACATTTAGGTGCGAAAAGGAGCTGCCATGTCTACCACAACAATACGATTGCCAGAAGAGTTAAAGGCGCGCGTTGCTAGCGCTGCCGAACGTGCTGGCAAGACAAGCCACAGTTTTATTCTCGAAGCCATCGCTGAAAAGGCGGAAATGGAAGAGCTGCGCGTCGGCTTTGACGCCGAAGCCGACGCGCGCTTTGCCAAGCTGCTCGAAACCGGTAAGTCCATTCCCTGGGCAGACATGCGTGAGTACCTTGAGGGGCGTGTCGCAGGGTTGCCGGTGCAACGTCCTGCTGCAAAAAAACGTCGGGGCTGAAAATGACGCGCGTCGAACTGGCCGCTGAAGTCGCCGAGGACTTCGACCGCATCATTGAGCATCTCGCGCAGTCTGCTTCCTCCGACGCTCCCGGGCGTATCAATGAAATTGTCCAGGCAATCGAAGTTCTGGCGCACAACCCACTGATCGGCAGACCAACAGCCGGCGGCAAGCGCGAACTCGTTATTGGCCGCAAAGGCCGGGGGTATGTCGCGCTATACTGCTTCGTTGAAAAGATCGATACCGTCTATGTGCTCGGCATCCGCAGTCAGCGCGAAGCAGGCTATGCGCGATGACTCGGTTTATACGATATAAATAATTCCCAATCCGTTCTCAGCCTCTGGAAATTGCGCGCGCCGATGGACGTAGACTCAGGATCAACGCGCCAATTACGCCCAGCACGATCAGCGTGACAGCAATGATCTCCGCCTGCGTGGCCTGCAGGCCCATGACGTTAAACACGGGATTGACGCGGATCTGCTCGATCAGCAGGCGCTCCACGCCGGCCAGCATCAGATACACCGAGAACAGCCAGCCGATGCGGAACGGGTGCTTGCGCAGCGCCCACAGCAGCGCGAAGCACAGCAGCGCCATCGCGGTTTCATAGATCGGCGTTGGATACACGCCGGGCAGGGCGATCAGCTCGCCGTAGATGTTGTTGTCGTAGGTTTGCGCCCACAGCCAGGTCGGCAGCCAGTCCGGCTTGAGCGCCATGTTGGCCGCGATGCCCCAGTCGCCATCGCCCGACACCTGGCAGCCGACGCGGCCGATGGCGTAGCCGATCATCATCGCCGGCGCCGCCGCATCGAGCAGCGGACGCACCGGCAAACGCCAGCGCCGCACGCACACCATGCCGGCCAGCGTACCGACGATCAGCCCGCCGAATATGCTCAGGCCCGAGCGCGTGAAGATCATGCTCATCGGATCGGCCGCAAACTGGGCGGTGTGCTCCAGGATGTGGAACAGGCGCGCGCCGACGATGCCGGCGACCAGCACCACCATCGTCAGATCGCTGACCACGTCCTGTGGCGGCGCCTCGCGGCCGCGCACATGCGCCGGCCCGATCCGGCCCGTTTGGTACAGGCGTTTGAGCTCGGCCCGCAGCAGCGCTCCCGCCGCCAGCGCGCCCAGGGCCACGAACAGTCCGAAGGTTGCCAACGGCAGCGGCAGTTCATGGCCGGTCCAGGCCTTGATCACATCACTCAAATACGGATACGACATGTCAGCTTTCAAAAAGGAGTCCGCCGGAACTTTAGCACAAGGTACTTTTCTGCGAACCTCCGGGCGGATGTTATGCTGGCGGACGTTTGCTTTCTCAGGAAAGGTTGTTACGCGATGGCTGCAAAACATGTGCTGTGTTACGGAGACTCGATGTCCTGGGGGATTATTCCTGGGACCAGGCAGCGCCACCCGCATGATAGGCGGTGGA
This sequence comes from Duganella violaceipulchra, assembly GCF_019166075.1. Classification (NCBI taxonomy): domain Bacteria; kingdom Pseudomonadati; phylum Pseudomonadota; class Betaproteobacteria; order Burkholderiales; family Oxalobacteraceae; genus Duganella; species Duganella violaceipulchra. The sequence goes on from NZ_JAHTGR010000012.1 coordinate 77,117, forward strand.
CCGGCATTCTTCAGCAGCTGCTGGGCGACGACATCCGCGTGATCGAAGAATGCCTGAACGGGCGGACCACCGTCTGGAACGATCCATTCCGCCCGGGGCGAAACGGCAAGGACCTTTTGCTGCCTATCCTGCACTCGCATGCGCCTATCGACCTGGTCATCATCTTCGTGGGAACCAACGATCTACAAGCCATCTACGGCGTGGGCGCCTATGAATCCTCGCTGGGTGCCGGCGTGCTGGTCGACATCGTCCAGGGATGCCGCGCGGAGCCGATGCTGGTGGCGCCGCAAGTGCTGCTGCTCGCGCCGCCGCGCATCGGCAAGCTGGGCGGAACCATGGTGGAGAAATTCCACGGCGCCGAGGAAAAGTCGAGCCACTTTACGCGCTGCTACGCGCGCATAGCCGAAGAGCGCGGCTGCTCCTTCATAGACGCTGCAGAGTTCATTCAGCCCAGCGACGTCGATGGCGTCCATCTCGACGAACTACAGCACCGGCAGCTGGCGGCGGCGCTGCATCACCGCGTGCTGGCGATACTGGACCGCTGACGAATGTTACAAACACTCACTATGTCTTACATATCTTGCAGGTAATTTCAGGTAAAGTTCGCCTTGTTGTAATTTTAACTTTGGAGCCCGCAATGACCGTCATGAAAACACTCGCCGCAGCCGCTGCCGCCTCCTTCGCACTCGCCGCACAGGCCGCCCCGCTTGAATCGCTGCCGACCTCCGGCACGCTGGTCGTGGTGCCGGCGTTCGGCGAAGTCAAGCACGCCAACGATCAAGCGGTCGCCACCTTGGCGATCGAAGAGCAGGACAAGGACAAGGCCGCCGCCGCTTCGCGCGTCAACCTGAAAATGAAGCAGGGCCTGGACATCGTCAAGCAAGAAGACCCCGGCGCCAGCCTGAAAACCCAGGGCTACTACACCTATCCGGTCTATCCCGAGGAACGTCCATCGGTGAACGGCCAGCCGTCCAAGCCGCGCGTGCCGACCGCCTGGCGCGTGGGCCAGTATCTGCAAGTGACCACCACCAACCTGGAGAAGCTGCCGAAAACCGTGGCCGCCGCCCAGAAGATCCTGACCCTGAACGGCCTGCAATTCGGCCTGACGCCGGAAACCACGCGCCAGCTGGACGACCAGCGCATCGCCGCCACCTACAAGAACCTGAACGAGCGCATCAACTCGATCGCCAGCGCCATGGGCCGCAAGGTCGGCGACGCCGTGCTCGACACGGTCGACTTCGAAGGCTCGGGCAACTACGCCCAGGAACGCATGGGGGGCGCACCGGCGCCGATGATGATGCGCTCGGCCAAAATGTCGGACGCCGCCGATGTGGCCGAACCGAGCTTCGAGCCGGGCGAAACCACGCTGCAAATGAACCTGGTGGGCAAGGTTCGCTTCAAGTAAGGCCGATGCGCGGCGGCGCGCGTTGAGGTACAGTTGCGATTGCCTTTATATCAATTCTGGAGATCGCCATGACTGTCACGAAACGCCTGTCCGCCGCTGTTGTTGCCGCCTGTGCGCTGTCCGCGCAGGCCGCCCCGCAGGAATCCTTGCCGACCAGCGGCGCCCTGGTGGTCGTGCCCGCCTTCGGCGAAGTCCGCCACGTCAACGACCAGGCCGTCATCACGCTGAACGTCGAGGAGGTCGACAAGGACAAGGCTGCCGCCGCCTCCCGCGTCAACCAGAAGATGAAGCAGGGCCTGGAGATCGTCAAACAGGAAGATCCGCAGGCCAGCTTGAAAACCCAGGGCTACTACACCTACCCGGTCTATCCGGAAGAGCCGGCCCCGGTGAACGGCCAGCTGCGCAAGCCGCGCGTGCCGACCGCCTGGCGCGTGGGCCAGTCCCTGCAGGTCACCACCACCCAGCTGGCGGGCCTGCCGAAGACGGTCGCCGCCGCGCAGCGCGTCATGGCGCTGAATAATCTGTACTTCGGCCTGACGCCGGAAACCACGCGCAAGCTCGACGACCAGCGCATCGCCGCCACCTACGCCAACCTGAACGAGCGCATCAACTCGATCGCGCGTGCCATGGGCCGCAAGCTCAGCGACGCCGTGCTCGACACGGTCGATTTCGAAGGCTCGGGCAATTTCGTCGACCGCGTCAGCGTGACCGGCTCGCGCGTGATGGCGGCGCCGGCGCCGGCCTATGCCGCCCCGGAGGCCGTGGTCGAACCGAGCTTTGAAGCGGGCGAAACCACGCTGCAAATGCGCCTGGTGGGCAAAGTGCGCTTCAAGTAGGCAAACTTGGGCAGAATAGGGCGGATGGTCGGCCGACTCCCTTTTTTATGGTCGGCTCCACTATAATGACGAGGCAACATGACCAGCTAATCAGAAACGGAACCCCATGGCCAAATTCCCCCGTCGCCGAGCCAAGAATGGCGCAGTCCAAGGCAAAACGCCGCAGATGTCGCGCTTTAGCCGCTTTGCGCGCCGCGCCAGGGGCGAGGACCTCGACCGGCCGCGCCATCGCGGGATCTACCTTTTGCCAAACGCCTTCACCACCGCCGCGCTGTTCTGCGGCTTCTACGCCATCGTCATGGCGATGAACCAGAAATTCGAGCACTCCGCCTGGGCCATCTTCATCGCCATGGTGCTCGACGGCCTGGACGGCCGCGTGGCCCGCCTGACCAATACCCAGAGCGAATTCGGCGCCCAGTACGACTCGCTGTCGGACATGGTGTCCTTCGGCGCCGCGCCGGCGCTGGTGATCTACGAATGGTCGCTGCGCGGCTTGGGCAAGCTGGGCTGGATCGCCGCCTTCGTCTACTGCGCCGGCGCCGCGCTGCGCCTGGCCCGCTTCAACACCAATATCGAAGTGGTCGACAAGCGCTTCTTCCAGGGCCTGCCGTCGCCGTCGGCCGCCGCGCTGGTGGCCGGCTTCATCCTGCTGATGGTGGACCAGGAAGTGTCCGGCCTCGAATTGCGCTGGGTCTCGTGGAGCATCGCCGTATTCGCCGGCCTGACCATGGTGACCAATGTGCCGTTCTACAGTTTCAAGGACGTGAACTTCCGCAAGTCGGTGCCGTTCATCGCGGTGTTCCTGATCGCGCTGGGGTTCGCGCTGGTGTCGATCGACCCGCCGAAAGTGCTGTTCCCGATCTTTATCGCCTACGGCCTGTCTGGCTATGTGGTGTCGGCATGGCGGCTGGCCAAGGGCAAGAAGGTCAGCCTGATCCAGACCGAAGAAGACTCCAACGATCCCAGCGAGCGCCACTGAACAAGAGGGCGGCAGGCCCTGAGAATTCAAGCAACGAAGCATCAGCCACGGAGCTATCATGAGCAACTCATCCAACCGCCTCATTATCTTTGACACCACCTTGCGCGACGGCGAGCAATCGCCGGGCGCGTCGATGACCAAGGACGAAAAAGTCCGCATCGCCAAGCAGCTCGAGCGCTTGCGCGTCGACGTCATCGAAGCCGGCTTCGCGGCCGCCTCGCAGGGCGATTTCGAGTCCATCAAGGCGATCGCCTCGGTGGTGCGCGAATCGACCATCTGCTCGCTGTCGCGCGCCAACGACCGCGACATCGCGCGCGCGGCCGAGGCGCTGGCGCCGGCCGAACGCAAACGCATCCACACCTTCATCGCCACCTCCAAGCTGCACATGGAGATGAAGCTGCGCATGCTGCCCGACCAGGTGCTGCTGCAGGCGCGCAACGCGGTGCGTTTCGCCCGCCAGTTCACCGACGATATCGAATTCAGCCCGGAAGACGGCAGCCGCTCGGACGAGGATTTCCTGTGCCGCGTGCTCGAAGGCGTGATCGAGGAGGGCGCGACCACCATCAATTTCCCGGACACGGTGGGCTATGCGGTGCCGGAGATTTTCGGCGAAACCATCCGCCGCCTGCGCGAGCGCATTCCCAATTCGGACAAGGCCATCTGGTCGGTGCACTGCCATAACGACCTGGGCCTGGCCGTGGCCAACTCGCTGGCCGGCGTGATGATAGGCGGCGCGCGCCAGATCGAGTGCACCATCAACGGCCTGGGCGAACGCGCCGGCAACACCGCGCTGGAAGAAGTGGTGATGGCGCTGCGCACGCGCAAGGCCTACTACAACCTGGAAGTCGGCATCGACACCACGCAGATCGTCGCCGCCTCCAAGATGGTGTCGCAGATCACCGGTTTCGCCGTGCAGCCCAACAAGGCGGTGGTGGGCGCCAACGCCTTCGCGCACGCCTCCGGCATCCACCAGGACGGCATGCTGAAATCGCGCGAGACCTACGAGATCATGCGCGCGGAAGACGTGGGCTGGGCCGCCACCAAGATCGTGCTGGGCAAGCTGTCGGGCCGCAACGCCTTCAAGCAGCGCCTGCAGGAGCTGGGCATCGACCTGGATTCGGAAGCGGAGGTCAACGCCGCCTTCGTCCGCTTCAAAGAGCTGGCCGACCGCAAGTCCGAGATCTTCGACGAAGACATCCTGGCGCTGGTGTCGGACGAGGCGCAGTCGCATGAGGGCGAGTACTACCGCTTCCTGTCGCTGTCGCAGCAGTCGAACACCGGCCAGACGCCGAGCGCGAAAGTGGTGTTCTCGATCGACGGCGAGGAACATGCGTCCGAAGGCAAGGGCGATGGCCCGGTCGACGCCACCGTCAACGCCATCGAATCCGAAGTGGGCAGCGGCGCCGAGCTGGTGCTGTTCTCTGTCAACGCGATCAGCACCGGCACCCAGTCGCAGGGCGAGGTGACAATGCGCTTGTCGAAGGAGGGACGCATCGTCAACGGCGTCGGCGCCGACCCGGACATCATCGTCGCTTCGGCCAAGGCTTACCTGTCGGCGCTGAACAAGCTGCACTCGAAGATCGAGCGCGTCAATCCGCAGCCCTGAGGGTTGCCAATCCAGGAACCATCTATGCGAAAGTTTTTCCCGCTTATGTTGTTGTCGGTATCGGCTACTGTCATGGCGGAAGACGCCCCGGCCGAACCTATCCAGCAAGTGGCGGTGGCGGGCACCAAGGACCCCGACTGGAAGCCGTACCGGAAAATGCTGGATGGCTTGAACGCGTTCGATGAATACCATGCCCTCGCGCCCAAGGCGGAACTGAAATTCATCTTGCGTCCGCAACAGCCCAACCTGACGCTGGCCGATCTGAAGTTGCGCATTGTGGGCGACAACGCCAACATCGAGTTGCCGATCGCGGCCGACTACACCTTCTCGGTGCCGCGCGACGAGTCGGCCGCCAAGGACGATGCCGATTTGCGGCTCAACAGCAAGAAGGGATTGTTCCGCTGGCGACCGGACATTCATACTGCCGGTCTTCCCGCAGGGACGCGCCGGCTGGGCGATCTGCGCCTGGAGTGCGAGGTGCGCTGGGCGGTCGATAAATTTGATGCCTCGTTTATCAAGTTGGCCTTCATTGTTCCGCTGGGCGGGGTGTGCCACTCGTCCAGGAGCCGGGTGTTCTTCACGACCGCTACGCCGATCACAGGCGCCACCTTGGTATCCGGCTCCCGTCGCGAAAAACTACCGGCAGAGCGCCTCAACGCGACGGACCTCACTCGCTATGCGCCGCCGCTGCACGACCAAAGCTGGCCAGATGACACGCTGGTGGAATTTGAGTTGCTGGCGCCGCCGGTAGTTGAAAGGGCATCTAATTGAGTGAGTATTCCGGCGAATTTAATGTGGCGCTTACTGCGACAGCGTGGGCCAAGGGATGGACTCTGACGAGGAATAAATCATCGCCCGTGAGGCTAGCCTACGGTTGCAAGATAGACTTGGGACTTCCTGAACATTTGGAGCGCCATGTCGTCGTCGATGATGACGAGGGCATCCTGCTTGAACTGATCGATAAACTGCATACTCCCGGAACGTGGCTTAAAGTCTGCGCGCACCCGGAAAAGGTCATTCCACTCTTGCACGAAAATTGGCAGGTCCAGGCGCCGGAATATTTGATGGCGGTGGCGTTGCAAGGCGCGGTAGCGGGCCCGCATGATGGCTACCTGTTGTCTTTGTCCACAACTGGCGCGGTCACCGAGGCCGAGCTCAGGGATGTGGATGGACAATTGGCGGCGAGGGGGCGGGTCGCCCACAGCGACGGCGTCGCCACCTTTGACCAGATCGTGACTGAGCTTTTGCATCAACGAAAGGGGCTGGGCCGGGTCATCATGGCGACGCTGGTCAACGCGTCCATCGCCCAGGAGGCAAGCGTTGGCGTATTGGTCGCCACGGAGCAGGGCCGGGCTCTCTACCAGGCAATTGGCTGGGCAATGGTTTCGCCAGTCACTGCGGCGGTCATTGCTTAGGCGATTCTGGTCATGATGCGCTCAAAGATGGATTGACGTTCCAGAGCGTCTTCCAGCCTGTTTAGCAATGCGACGACGTCGCCCGACTCGGCGTTCAGCGCCAGGGCGGCTTCGTCAAATGCTGCCCAGACCGGTCGCAACTTCGTGACCAGCCGCTTGCCTGTGGCGGTGAGTATGATTTTCTTCTTTCGGGCGTCCTCGGGATCGGATTGCGATGTCACGATCCCGGATTTTTCCAGGGATTGTCGGGTCTGACTTACAGAGACATGCGTGATCTTCAGCGTCGCCGCCAGTTCCCCCACCGTGGCAGAGCCTTTGATGGCTAATTGGTTCAGCACGCCAAACCAGCGCTGTTCAAACTCAATCCCCAGGGCGGCGTACACCCTCACCGAGTCGCCATCGAGGTTTTCCGACAAACGTCTTAGCCTGGCGCCGATAGCCGCTCCACCGGCAGCGCGCGAATAATCTTGCGTGGTCATGATTTCTTATTTCTTAAGTTGACTTTTATGTAGGTGCCTACACATAATAACATGCAACGTCCGGTTTGCCACCACTTCCATGAAGAGAGCGAAAACATGCCAGTTCATACGCCCGCCCCTGTGTCGACGGTTTCTCGGCGCGCTTTTCTTGGCGCAGGATGGTCTGCGTTCTTGCTGCCTGCTGGTGCAGTGGCTGGCGGTCTCGCGTCGCCGGCCTCGGATCTGGAGGACTTTATCCGAAACGAAATGCGCATCGCCAAGATTCCAGGCCTGGCCGTCGGTTTTGCCCGCGATGGCGTTGTGCAATTTGCTCAAGGATACGGCATGGCCAATATTGGCCAGCGTAAGGCGGTGACCGCGAACACGATGTTTCATATTGCATCCATCACCAAGACGCTCACTGCGACCATGATTATGCGTTTGGTGGAGCGGGGCAAGCTCGCGTTGGATGAGCCTATCGCGGGCTACCTGGACTTCCCCGTCGCCAATCCACGATTTCGCGATACGGCGATCACCTTCCGACAGCTGCTGTTGCACACATCGAGCATTTCCGACGCACGGTATTACGAGATCGATTTCCGGCAGCCCGGTCACGACGCCGATCTATCCCTTGCCGACTTCCTCAAGCAATATCTTACTCCGGCGGGTGGCAATTATTCGGACGCGACGTGTTTCTCCACCGCGCGCCCGGGGGCGGCATGGGGCTACAGCAACGTGGGCTACGCTTTACTGGGTTATCTTGCGGGGCGCATTGGACAATTGGACATGCGCGTACAAACACGCAGGGACATTTTTGCGCCGCTCGCCATGGGGCATACGAGCTGGACTATCAAAGATACTCCCGAGTCGCTCAGTGCCGAGGCCTACGACCTGGTCGATGGTGCGCTGGTGGCTGTCAAACCTGTCGGCTTCCCTGATTGGCCGAGCGGCATGTTGCGCTCATCGATCAGCGATTTCATGAAGTTCATCGCCGCGTCGGCAAACGGTGGCAAGTCGGGCGGCATCAGTGTGTTGGGAGGGGATGCCATGGCGCAGATGCTCGATATGCAGGCGCCGGCCGGGCTGCCCACATGGCTGAACGGTCAGGGTCTGGGTTGGATGGCGTCCACGTTGGGCGGGCAGACCAGGCCCAACCATTGGGGCGGCGATCCGGGTGTTTTTACCGCGGCCTACCTGGCTCCGGCCACGCGCAGTGGCGTGGCGATATTCACCAACGTTAGCGCCTCGGCGGAAAATAGAATCGCCGTAAAGAATATCGCCAGCCGTCTTTTGCAATCAGCTTCATCCTGACGGCGATTCGATGACGGGACACTCGCCCGTGATACTCTTGCCGTCACGCCATTCGTGACCGTGACGGTTCAACTCCACATAGTTGTCGCCAATGGCGCCTCGTCCGTTTATATTCGCCAACCTATTTGGGAGACATCATGAAGTTGAAGTCATTTGCAGCACTGTTCTTTATCGCCGGCGCGGCGTTTGCGCAGGAAGCCGATACCGCGGGCGCCCGCGTGCCGGTCGAGAACTACATCAGGGCCCACGCCACCGGCGACGCGGCCTTCATGCGCAAGGCTTTCCACCCGGATGCAAAGATCTATTCCTACCGCGACGGCAAGTTGCAAACGCTGACGGTGGATGAATTCGCCAAACTGTTCCCCGGCAAACCGGCGGCCAACGAAGATAAGCGCGTGCGCCGCATCGAGAATGTCGAGGTAACCGGCGTCGCCGGAACGGCCAAGGTCTACCTCGACTATCCGACCGTGACCTACACCGACTACATCTCGCTGCTGAAGGTGGATGGCGAATGGAAGATCATCAACAAGACCTTCAACGGCGTGTCCAAGCCCAAGTCCTGACCTGCCGCCACGCATGCTTCGTTGCACGCCGAAGCATGCGCCGATGGAAGCGGCTATCCTGTGACATCTTTCTGCGTAGGAGCGCCACATGATCACCGTGATATTCGAAGTCATCCCCAGCACCGAAGGCTACGCCGAATACCTCGACCGCGCGGCCCAGCTGGCGCCGCTGCTGGAAAAGATGGACGGCTTCATTTCCGTCGAACGCTTCGAAAGCCTGAAGTCCCCCGGCAAGCTGTTGTCGCTGTCGTTCTGGCGCGACGAGCAGGCGGTGCGCGCCTGGCGCGAGCAGGACCAGCACCGCGAAGCGCAAAGCGCGGGTCGAGCCGGCGTGTTCGACAACTATCGCTTGCGCGTGGCCAGCGTCATCCGCGACTACGGGCTGATGGAGCGCGATCAAGCGCCGCCGTTCCATCCACCGATTGCAGCAGGCAAGCCATGAATACACCGCAACCACGCTTCGCCCGCGTCGCCGCCGCGATCGGCGATCCGACCCGCGCGCTGATGCTGTCGCGGCTGCTCGACGGGCGCTTCTATACCGCCACCGATCTGGCCCAGCATGCCGGCGTGTCCGCGCCGACTGCGTCGCAACATTTGAAACTGCTGGTGGAAGAGCGGCTGGCGAGCGTGCGCGCGCAAGGCCGGCACCGCTACTACATGCTGGCCGATGGCAATGTCGCCCACGCGCTGGAGGCGCTGCTGCGCGTGGCCGACGGCGCGCTGCCCGAGAGCACGCGCTGGCAGGCGCCGGCCATGCGCGGCCTGCGTCACGCACGCAGCTGCTACGGCCATCTGGCGGGCGTGCTGGGCGTGGATCTGTGCCGCTGTTTCATCGACAACGGCTGGGTGCAGCCAGGGGAGGGCGATGGCCACGACTATCCGCTCACGCCATTGGGCCAGGCGCGGCTGCGGCAACTGGGCATCCAGCTGGCGGAAGGCGCGCCGGCCCAGCGCCAGTTGTATGGCTGCGTTGACTGGTCCGAACGGCGCGATCACTTCGCCGGCCCGCTGGCCGTCGCCTTGCTCGACAACTTTGTCGAGCGCGGCTGGCTGCGCCGCAGCGACGACACGCGCGCGCTCGACGTGCCGGCCCAAGGCAAGACCGAACTGGCCGCCTGGCTCAGAAGCGGAACTTGACGTAAGCCGCCGGGCCGTTCATGCGCACGTTGACATCGGTCGCATCGCGCTCGCGATTCAGGCTGATCTTGGTCGCGCTGTATTCGGCCACCAGGCCGACGGTGGGCGTCGGATACCATTCCACGCCGACGGCGCCGCCGTAGATGTGGCCGGTGATGCTGCCTCCGTTTTTCTTGATGCCGCTGGCGTCCACATACATGCGTAGGTTCTGCGAGAAGACGTGGCGCCAGCCCAGTTCCAGCAAGGGCGCGTAGGCGTTCTGGTTTTCCGAATACGCGGCTTTGCCGGTGATGCCGTTCAGCACGCCGCTGGCGGTGCCGTCGACGCGCGCACGGTAGTAGGCGGCGCCGACACCGATGCCGAAGACGTCGTTGCCGCTGCCCAGCCACCATTTGTAGGCCAGGTTGGCCAGGTCCAGTTTCAGTTTGGCGTCCAGCTTGCCGTTGCCGGTCAGTGGAATGCCGTTGCGGTTGGTGGCGCCGGTCAGGCTGGGGTTGTAGGTCTTGCTGTAGTTGTAGTAATCGAAGTCCAGGCCCTGTGTATCGCCCAGCAGCAGTTGCGCCCGCACGCGCGGCAGCGTCACGTGATCGGCTTTGTAGCTGCCGCTGTCGATGTGGCCGTAGTTGGTGTCGGCTTCGTAGTTGATGCGCGGGTCGGCATAGTAGGCGCCGACCGATACGCTGGCGCGGTCCAGCGCCGGCGATGGATCGGCCCAGGCCATTGCGGTGGCGGTGGCTAGGGCGAGCAGGGTGGCCGCGTACATGGCGTGGCGTGCCGGGGGCGTGCGTAAGGACATGTAGGACTCCGGTCTATCGGCGATTGAATCCCGGAATCTTAGCAAGCCGCTGTCGCGATCGACGTCGGCGCACTCCCAAATGTGACGTGGGACTGGTCCTACTCGTCCTCTTCAATGCGCAGCGACAGCGCCGCCGCGATGAACATCGAGATGCCGCCGAGTACCAGCATCATCACAGCGCTGCCGTTGAAGACATGGGTCAGGAAATAGCCCAGGCAGACGCCGGACACCACCTGCGGGATCACGATCGACATGTTGAACATGCCCATGTACATGCCCATTTTCGTCGCCGGAATTTTCCCCGCGAGGATGGCATACGGCATCGACAAGGTGCTGGCCCATGCCAGCCCGACGCCGGCAAACGACAGCAGCAACATCATCGGCGAGGTGATGAAGTAGATCGAGATGAAGCTCAGCCCACCGACAACCAGTGCCAGCGCGTGCGCGGTCTTGCGGCTGGTGCGCGCGGCGATCAGCGGCAACACGAAGGCGAAGGCGATCGAGGCCGCGTTGTAGACCGCGCCGCACACGCCCCACCAGTTGGCGCCTTCGTTGTATAGCGCGGAGCTGGTGTCGCTGGCGTGGTAGATGTGCTGGGTCAGCGTGGCGGTGCCGTAGGTCCACATCGAGAACCAGGTGAACCAGGTGAAGAACTGCACCAGCGACAACTGCACCATGATCCTGGGCATGTTGAGGTAGTCGTTGACGAAGCCGCGCAGGCCGGTCGGCGCGTTCGCCTCCGCTTCCGCTTCGGGATGGAATTGGCTCAGCTGTTCCGGCGAGTATTCGCGGGTGCGCAGCACGGTCCACAGCACGGCCGCCAGGTAGATCGCGCCGCCGATGTAGAAGGCGTAGACCACCGAGTCCGGCGTCTTGCCGGCGGCGGCGGTGTTGGCCACGTCGAACCAGTGCGTCAGCACCCACGGCAGCGCCGAGGCGCCCACCGCGCCCACGCCGATGAAGAAGGTTTGCACGGCATAGCCGGTGGTCAGCTGTTCCTTCGGTAGCAGGTCGCCGACGAAGGCGCGGAACGGCTCCATCGAAATATTGATCGCGACGTCGAGCACCAGCAGCATGGCGGCGGCGGTCCACAGCACGGTGGCGTTCGGCAAGCCCAGCATCGCCAGCGTGGCCAGCACGGCGCCGATGAAGAAGTAGGGGCGGCGACGGCCCCAACGGCCCCAGGTGCGGTCGCTCAGGTAGCCGATGATGGGTTGCACCAGCAGGCCGGCCAGCGGCGCGGCGGTCATCAGGAAACCGATCTTGTCGAGCTCGGCGCCCATGGTCTGGAAAATGCGGGGAACATTGCTTTGCTGGAGGGCGAAGCCGGCCTGGATGCCGAGAAAACCAAAGCTCATGTTCCAGATGGCCCAGAACGACAGCTTAGGCTTTTGCGCCGGCGCGGCGGTGGCGCCGGTTTCGGCCAGTTTCACTTTTGCATGCATGAGGATCTCCGTTTTTGTTGGCGTATTATCTACTTGAAAAAGTAGTTTGGCTACAAAATGCGGAAATCCTCAGCAAAACTAAACAATTCGTTTGTATCTTTGCTACATTTTAGCGGCGGCGCGATTCCCGCTCCGGGTCCGGGCCGTTGACCATCGCCTGGACGATGCCGTTGCGGTCGAATTCCACGTGCATCACGGAATCCCAGACGTTTTGTTCCTTGTAGCGATAAACCCACACATCGCCGTCGACGCTGGCGTAATGCACCTGCTGGGCAGGCTTGCCGAAGGTGCTGAGGACGGTTTGCTTGCTGTCCTTGCGTGGTTTGATGGTGGCGAACTTCTCGCTGCTCAGCACTTGCTCGAAGGAGATCAGCTTGCCGTCCGGGCCGATGCGCGCCATATGCGTGTACTGGCCGAACGGGCCGCCGGCGTATTCGAGCATGATGTCCTGGCCGCTGGCATAGGTGGCGGTGGGCTGGCCCAGCTTGGCCTTGACGGCGTCGACCGGTTCGCCGGCCGCCAGCGGAGGGGTGTTGAGGCTGGCGCAAGCGCTCAGCACGGCAGGCAAGATTGCCACAAATATCAGTTTTTTCATCGCACACCCCTCTATAGGACCGGAAAGTTAGAACAATTGTAGCCAACACAGGATACATGTGGGAGTTTTTCCGCTATACTTCCGGGTCTGGTCTTCGGATCAGTTTTTTTTGAAGTTCACGATGTGCAGGGTTACGACTCCGCGCACCGCATGTTAAAGGTAAATATCATGACCGTAGAAAACATCAACAAAGCCGCCATTATCGCGGACAACGCCCGTGGTCAAAAAGACACCGGCTCCCCAGAAGTTCAAGTTGCGCTGCTGACCGCACGCATCAACGAATTGAACGGCCACTTCAAGGCACACAGCAAGGATCACCACTCGCGTCGTGGTCTGATTATGATGGTTAATCGTCGTAAGAGCCTGCTGTCCTACCTGAAGGGCAAAGATGCTACCCGTTATCGCGATCTGATCGCTAAACTGGGTCTGCGTAAGTAATTTTTTGCGTCATCCGGCTTAATCGAAATGCCTGCGCCAGTTTGCTGACGCGGGCATTTTGTCATTTTTGCCGGGAAAATTGCCAAGCGGAATAGCGTCTTGGCAGTGCGACATGGAATTCCTGGGTTTTAGCAGTTGCAGTAAAGACGATAACTATATCGTCTGTGGTGAGGTGAACGACAGCCCCTGAAAATCTGTCGGCAAATAGAAAGGGATTACCCATGTTTAATAAAGTTACGAAAACCTTCCAGTACGGTCAACACACCGTGACCCTGGAAACCGGCGAAATCGCTCGCCAGGCCTCCGGTGCAGTCCTGGTATCGATCGAAGATACCGTGGTGCTGGCTACTGTCGTCGCACGCAAAGACGCCAAGCCAGGCCAGGACTTCTTCCCGCTGACCGTCGACTACGTTGAGAAAACCTATGCTGCCGGTAAAATCCCGGGCGGTTTCTTCAAGCGTGAAGGTCGTCCTTCGGAAAAAGAAACACTGACATCCCGCCTGATCGACCGTCCTATCCGTCCTCTGTTCCCGGAAGGCTACCTGAACGAAGTGCAAGTGATCATTCACGTGCTGTCGGTCAATCCGGAAATCGATCCAGACATCGCCGCCATGATCGGCGCATCGGCCGCCCTGTGCGTGTCGGGCGTTCCGTTCAACGGCCCGGTCGGCGCAGCGCGCGTCGGCTACGCCAACGGCCAGTACATCCTGAACCCTACCGTTGAACAACTGAAGACCTCGCAGATGGATCTGGTTGTCGCCGGTACCGAAACCGCCGTGCTGATGGTGGAATCGGAAGCCAAGCAACTGTCCGAAGAAATCATGCTCGGCGCGGTCGTGTTCGGCCACACCGAAATGAAAGCAGTCATCGATGCGATCCACGAGCTGGTGCGCGACGGCGGCAAGCCGGAAGTTGAATGGGTCCCACCAGCGAAGAACGAAGCGCTGATCGGCCGCGTGTCGCATTTCGCCGCAGGCAAAATCAACGCCGCTTACCAGACCAAAGACAAGCAAGAGCGTACCGCCAAGCTGAAGGCCGCCACCAGCGAAGTGCTGGCCGACCTGTCCGCTGAAGCCGCCGCTGCCGGCGCCGCGCCAGTCGATGCAGCCGAAGTGAACAACATCCTGTTCGACATCGAAGCCAAGATCGTCCGTACCCAGATCCTGGACGGCGAGCCACGTATCGACGGCCGCGACACCCGCACCGTTCGTCCGATCTCGATCCGTACCTCGGTGCTGCCACGCACCCACGGTTCGGCGCTGTTCACCCGCGGTGAAACGCAGGCGCTGGTGGTTGCCACCCTGGGCACCGCACGCGACAGCCAGAAGATCGACGCGCTGATGGGCGAGTTCACCGACTCCTTCATGCTGCATTACAACATGCCACCGTTCGCCACCGGCGAAACCGGCCGCGTAGGTACGCCTAAGCGCCGCGAAATCGGTCACGGCCGTCTGGCCAAGCGCGCGCTGATCGCCGCGCTGCCGGCACCGGAAGAGTTCAGCTACTCCGTGCGCCTGGTGTCGGAAATCACCGAATCGAACGGTTCGTCGTCGATGGCTTCGGTCTGCGGCGGCTGCCTGGCGCTGATGGACGCTGGCGTTCCAATGAAAGAGCACGTCGCCGGTATCGCGATGGGCCTGATCAAGGAAGGCGGCAAGTTCGCGGTGCTGTCGGACATCCTGGGCGATGAAGATCACCTGGGCGACATGGACTTCAAGGTAGCCGGTACCCGCAACGGTATCACCGCGCTGCAGATGGACATCAAGATCATGGGCATCACCAAGGAAATCATGCAAGTGGCGCTGGCGCAAGCCAAAGAAGGCCGCGAGCACATCCTGGGCGAAATGCAAAAAGCCATGCCGACCGTGAAGACCGAACTGTCGGACTTCGCACCGCGCCTGATCACCATCAAGATCAACCCAGAGAAGATCCGTGACGTTATCGGCAAGGGCGGCGCAGTCATTCGCGCGCTGACCGAAGAGACCGGCACCCAGATCGACATCAGCGACGAAGGCGTGGTCACCATCGCTTCCGTCGACGCTGCCGCCGGCCAGGAAGCCAAGCGCCGCATCGAAGAACTGACCGCTTCGGTCGAAGTGGGCAAGACCTACGACGGCGTGGTATTGAAGCTGCTGGACTTCGGCGCGATCGTTCAGGTCATGCCAGGTAAAGATGGTCTGCTGCACATCTCGCAAATCGCCAACGAGCGCGTCAACGCCGTTGCCGACTACCTGAAAGAAGGCCAGGCAGTGCGCGTCAAGGTTCTGGAAACCGACGACCGCGGCCGCCTGAAACTGTCGATGAAAGCCGCTGCTGAAGAAGCCGCTGCCGCCGCTGCACAGTAATCTCAGACTCGTCTGATCGAAAGCCGCCCTTCGGGGCGGTTTTTTTTCGTCCCGAACTTTGAGCGTCGCGCCCGGCCTACGATCCGGACCGACTACTTGCCGTCGTAAGTGACGCGGTACACGCGGCCGCCGTAGTCATCGGACACGATCATCGAACCGTCCGGCAATGTGGCCACGTCCACCGGCCGGCCCACCACTTCCTCGCCGCGCAGGAAGCCGTCGATGAAGGCGGTGTCGGTGACGACCTTGCTGTTGTAGAGCGTAATCAAGCGCACGCTGTAGCCGCTCTTGGTGCTGCGGTTCCACGAACCATGCTCGGCGATGTAGACGTTGTTGCGATACGCCTCGGGGAATTGCTTGCCGGTGTAGAAGCTCAAGCCCAGCGGCGCCACGTGCGGCCCCAGCTTGGCGACCGGCGGCTCGAACTCATCGCAGCTGCGGCCCTGGGCAAAGTCCGGGTCCGGCACCACGCCGCCGTGACAGTAGGGGAAGCCGAAATGCAGGCCCGCCTTGGGCGCCACGTTCAGCTCGCACGACGGCGTGTTGTCGCCCATCTCGTCGCGGCCGTTATCGGTGAACCACAGCACCTTGGTCGCTGGATGGAAGGCGAAGCCGACCGTGTTGCGCACGCCGCGCGCATATTCCTCCAGCTGGCTGCCGTCGGCATTCATGCGATAGATCTTGGCGCTCTTGGTATCCTCGACATCGCACACATTGCACGGCGCGCCGACCGGAATGTACAGCTTGCCGTCCGGCCCGGCCTTGATGACCTTCTCGCCATGCCACTTGTCGTTCGGCAGGCTGACCTTGACCACCTCGTAGGACGGCTTCTGTGTGTAGCGCTTGTCGATATTATCGAAGCGGATCACGCGGCTGATCTCGCCCACGTACAGCGCACCGTTGAGCAGCGTCACACCGATCGGGTGTTCCAGGCCCTCGGCGACGGTGACCACATCGGCCGTCTGCTTGTCGGCGCGCGGCACCAGCGCATACACCTTGCCGGCCTTACCCGAGCCGACGTAGACGACGCCGCTGTCCGACACCACCATGCCGCGCGCCGCGCTGACCTGGTTGGCGTAGACGCTGATGTGGAAACCCTTCGGCAGCTTGAAGCCGTTCAAGTCGGGCACGGTCTGCTGCGCCTTGGCCTCGGGCGTTAGCGCCACGGCGGGCTTGGCGGCGTTGGCGGCGATCAGGTCGGCCAGCAGCGAGATCTGCGTTGCGTTCAGGGCCGGGGACCAGGCCGGCATGTCTTTCTCCGGCACGCCCTTGCTGATGATCTTGATGAGGTTGGCCCTGGTGGGCGCGCCGTGCAGCCACGCGTGATCGCCCAGCGACGGACCGACGGCGCCCTCCATCTTGACGCCATGGCAGGCGGCGCAGTTGGCCTGGTAGAGCTTTTCGGCGACGCCAGGCTTGGCTTCGGCAGCATGGCCGGCAAGGGACGTGGCGGCCAGACAGGCCATGAGGGCGGCGCGGAGTGCGGGATGTTTCATGGGCGTTTCCTTCGAGTGGCGACACGGTATTGTGCCAGTGTCTACCAGCTATTACCATGTTGCCGATACCGCAAGCCCCATACATACAGGATGTACGGATGTACAATGTTCTTTCTTTACCAACTCTGTCGCACACCACTCATGATCAAACCCTTGCTGGCCGCCGTGCTCTGCGGCCTTGCCGCCTTTGCCTCCGCAAACGCACCTGATGACAACTGGAACAAGCCGGTCGAACCCTTCCAGATTTATGGCAACAGTTATTACGTCGGCGTGAGCAGCCTCAGTTCAGTGCTGGTGACGTCGCCGCAGGGCCATATCCTGCTGGACGGCGGCTATCCGGATTCGCCGCAGCGCATCGCCGCCAGCATCCGCAAGCTGGGCTTCCGCATCGAGGACGTCAAGCTGATACTGAGCTCGCACGATCACTTCGACCACGCCGGCGGCATCGCCGAACTGCAGCGCATGAGCGGCGCGACGGTGGTGGCCAGCCCACTGACGGCGGCGGACCTGAAGCGCGGCAGCATGGCCAAGGATGATCCGCAGTTCGTCGGCAGCACGCCATTTGCCAGGGTGCGCAAAGTGCGCACGGTGCGCGATGGCGAAGCCGTCAAGGTCGGGCCGCTGTCGTTGACCGCGATGTACACGCCCGGCCACACCGCGGGCGGCACCAGCTGGACGTGGAGCTCCTGCGAACAAGATCGTTGCGCCAGCATCGTGTTCGCCGACAGCATCAACCCCATTTCCAGCGACGGCTACAAGTTCAGCGCCCATTCGGAAGTACAGAAACAATATGAGCGAAGCTTTGCGGCGCTGGAGCAGGCGTCGTGCGACATCATCATCGCCGTACACCCGGATAACTCCGGCACCTGGGACAAGCTGAGAAGCGGCAAGCCGCACCCCTTGCTCGATGGCGGCGACGGCTGCAAAGCCTACGTTAAACTATCGCGCGACAAGCTCAATCTGCGGTTGGCCAAGGAGGCAGGCAAATGATCGTGGATTTCGATGTGGCGTTTGGGGACCATGTGCTGAAGGGCGACCAGTACGTCGGCGACGGCGTCAACCGCGTGCTGTACTTGCATGGCGCCGGCACCGGCAGCCGTCGCGGCCATCATCTGCTGCGCAACGCCTTGCAGCAGCGTGGCATCGGCAGCACCAGCTTCGATTGCATCGGCCATGGCGACACCGGTGGCACGCTGGCGCAATCGTCGGTGGCCAGCCGCACGCGCCAGGCGCAGGCGGTGGCCGCCGCGCGCGCCTTGCCGGAGCCGTTGGCGGTGTTCGGCGCCAGCATGGGCGCCTACAACGCGATCCGCTTCACGCAAAGTCACCATGTCGATGCGCTGGTGCTGATCGTCCCCGGCGTCTTCACGCCGACCGCGTATGAGGTGCCGTTCGGGCCAGAGTTCTCGGCCGTGATACGGCGCGAGCGCAGCTGGGCCGACAGCGACGCCTGGGACATCCTGTCGCGCTTCGAAGGCCGCCTGCTGGTGATCGCCGCCGAGAACGACGCCACGATTCCGCGGGAGATCCCGGAGCGCCTGGTGGCCGCCGCCACGCGCGCGCAATCGAGCCGGCTGCACGTGGTGCAGGGCGCCGAACATAATCGACTGTGGTCGCTGCTGGCGGAAGACCCGCCCAGCTTCGACGCCGCCGTCGACATGGTGGCCGATACCTTGAATGGCGGAAGGCAGTAGGAGTCGAACTTACAGGGGAGCGTCTGACGCCCCCCACCGGGTTTGAAGCCCGGCCCCATCACCGGATGAGTATGCCTTCCCTGGTACTACTCGCCACTGTACGACCAGACCGCGTTGGGTCGTATCAAGTGGATGTTGCCCACGCGCCGAGTATAGCCGACGCGATCGAAGAACTCCAATATCTGTATGGCCCGCTTGCGACCCAGTCCGGTCACATCGCGGAATGCCGACGCCTGTACTTCGGGCAGCGACGCGACCAATGCCGCCAGTTCGGCCAGCCGCTTTGGATGATAGAACAGATCCGGCACCAGCTGGCTGATCTCCCCCATCTTGGAGAGCTTGAGCAGCAGGCGCCGCACCTCCGCTTCCGACATGCCGTGTTCGCGCGACAGGTCGCGTACCCACGGCGGGTCGTATGCGCCTTCCATCAGGGCGGCCAGCAGGGGCTTGACCTGCGCTTGTTCCTGGTCGCTGAGCTCCACGCTGTGGCCGGGCAGATGCAGGCTGCGGCCGCGCTGTTTCACCTGACCTGCGACTATCAGCGTTTCGATCAACCGGCCCCACAACCGGTCTTCCATTTCCGGCGCGACGATGCGCTTGAGGCGCCACAGTTCGGGTCCGGCGTCGTCCGGCGCGCGCGTGTGGAAGTCGGTCAGCCCATTCAGGATGCGTGCTTCCAGCGCTTGAACTTCGTCGGCGGCCAGTAGCAGCTGGTCGCCGCCTTGCAGGGGTACCTTGATGGTATCCGGCGGCAGCGCGATTTGATCTGCAGGCAGCTGCGACAGGCGCACCAGCGCCGACATGCGCAAGCCCAGTGGACTGCGCTCCAGCAGCGAGGCGGCATCGCCGCTGGCGACGAAATCGGATAGCGCCTGCAACCACGCCAGCCGCGCTGTGCTGCGTCGCTTGCGCGCAGGGCCGAAGGGATCGAGCACCGTGCCGCCGCCGATAGTGGCGGTGGCCTGTGCGTTGCGGATCACGAAGCGGTCGCCGGGGACGGCGTGCACCGGCGCGTCCAGCACCAGTTGCACGCGGGCGGTCTGGCCCGGCGCCAGCAGGTCGCCGTCCAACATGACGACGTTCGCCGTGTGGTGCGCCGCGCCCAGGTGCACGTGCAGTGGCGACCAGGGCTTCAGCGTCTGGCCGCAGTCTGGCGTGAGCGTCAGTTCGGCGTCGATGCGTTCGGAGCAGGCCGCGAGTGCTGGGGCGACTATCCAGCTGCCGCGCTGTATCTCTTCCTTCGATACGCCGCTGATATTCAAGGCCAGCCGCTGGCCTGCGTGGCCGCTGTCGGCGTTGCGGTTCTGCGCGTGGATGCTGCGCACGCGCGCCTGTTGTCCGCCCGGCGCCAGTTGCAGCACATCGCCGACGCGGACATTGCCCGCCAGCGCGGTGCCGGTGACGATAGTGCCCTGGCCGGACAAGGTGAACACACGGTCCACACCCAGCCGGAACAGGCGCCGTTCGTCGCTGGCCGGCAGCGCCGCCGCCATCTGCGCCAGATGCCTCAGCAAAGCTTGCACGCCAGCGTCCGCCGCCACGCTGGCGTTGGTGCGGAAGATCGGTGCTTCGGCAAAGTCGGTCGCCGCCAGCAGGGCGCTGATGTCCCGTTCCACCTGCTCCACGCGCGGGGTATCGACACGGTCTATCTTGGTCAGGGCCACGGCGCCGCGCCGCACGCCCAGCAGGCGCAGGATGGCGAGATGCTCCAGCGTCTGCGGCATGATGCCGTCGTCGGCGGCGATCACCAGCAGCGCGGCGTCGATGCCGGTGACGCCTGCGGCCATGGTGCGGATGAATTTTTCGTGGCCCGGCACGTCGATCACCCCGAGGATACGGCCGTTTTCCAGCGGGGCGTAGGCGTAACCGAGTTCGATCGATATGCCGCGTTCCTTCTCTTCCTTCAGCCGGTCCGTGTCGACGCCGGTGAGCGCGCGCGTCAGCGTGGTTTTGCCGTGATCGATGTGGCCTGCCGTGCCGACGATCATACGGCCAGCAGCGCCAGTTGCTCGGTGAAGCGCTGGCGCTGGTGGTCGTCCAGGCAGCGCAGGTCCAGCCACAGCGCATCCTGCGCGACGCGGCCGATCACCGGCAGCGGCAATGCACGCAGGCGTTGTTCCAGCACGCCCAGCGCGTTGCTGATGCGTCCCGCCGCAGCGGCGCGTATCACCAGGCCGTGGCTGGGCAACTGGTCGACGGGCAGGGCGCCGCTGCCGATCTGGCTCAGCATCGGCTCGCTGCTGACTGCATAACCGGCGCCCAGCGCCGCTTGCAACTGCGGCAGCAGCGCTTGCGCCAGCTCGCGCATGGCGGCGGCGGGCCGGGTCAGCAGCTTGAGTGTGGTCAGGCGTTCGGGCAGCAGGTCCGGTGCGCGATACAGCGCGAGCACGGGCTCCAGCGCAGCCAGCGTCAGTTTGCCCACGCGCAGCGCGCGCTTGAGCGGATTCCTCTTGATCTGCGCGATCAAATCGGCGCGGCCGACGATGATGCCGCACTGCGGACCGCCCAGCAGTTTGTCGCCGCTGAAGGTGACCAGGTCGGCGCCGCCGGCGATGGTTTCGCGTACCGTGGTTTCGTGGGGCAGGCCGTATTGTTCCAGGTCGACCAGCGTGCCGCTGCCCAAGTCCACCGCCAGCGGTATGGTGTGCCGCTTCGCCAGCGGCGCCAGCTCCGGCAGCTCGACGCTCCTGGTGAAGCCGGTGATGGCGTAATTGCTGCAGTGGACCTTCATCATCAGCGCGGTCTGCGGGCCGGCCGCTTCGGCATAGTCTTTCAGGTGCGTGCGGTTGGTGCTGCCCACTTCGCGCAACACGGCGCCGGCGCGGGTCATGATGTCCGGGATGCGGAAGGCGCCGCCGATCTCCACCAACTCGCCGCGCGAGACGATGACCTCCTTGCCTTGCGCGATGGTGTTCAGCATCAGCAGCACGGCGGCCGCGTTGTTGTTGACGATAGTGGCCGCTTCGGCGCCGGTCAGTTCCAGCAGCAGGTCTTCGATCAGGTTGTCGCGGTCGCCGCGCTTGCCGGTGTCGATATCCCACTCCAGGTTCATCGGCCAGCGCAGCGCTTCGGCCACGGCTTGCACCGCGCTGTCGGGCAGCAGGGCGCGGCCAAGGTTGGTGTGCAGGACGGTGCCGGTGAGATTGAAGACGGGCCGCAGCGGTGAGCGGTTGGTCTCGCGCAAGCGTTCGGCCAGCATCGCCAGCAGGGCAGGAATGGAGGTGTCGCCAGCTGCCGGCATGCCGTCACGGCGGCTGGCCAGCATCATGCCGCGTAGTTCGGCCAGCAGCATGCGGGCGGCTTCCAGCGTCTGCACACGGCCGTATTCGGCGATCAGCGGCGCGCAAGCGGCGTCGGACAGGATCAGGTGGACGGCCGGGAGGTGGATGGCGCCCGCTGCGACTGCGGTGCTCATGTCTGCCATGTCGCCGCTCATTCGGCGTTGAACCACAGCAGGGGATTGCCGCTGGCGCGGGCGTAGCCGGCTTCGCCCACCAGCAGATCCAGCGCCAGGCTGGCCAGGTCGTCGGCCAGCGGTTCGACGTTGTAGTCATGCTCCTGGTTGAAAATCTTGCGGTAGGTACGGCAGTCGTCGCAGGTTTCGGCGCGCGCCACCTTGCTTGGGTCATTGGCCTTGTTGACGATTTCCGGCGCAGCGTCGGCCGCGTCGGCCGGCTCGATGCTCTGGTAGGCGATGCGCGCCGTGTGCTCGCAGCACGAGCACTTGACCCGCACCATATGCCATTCGCTGGCGCAGCAGCTGCACTGCAAGTAGCGATAACCCTGCGATTGTCCGCCGATGCGGATCACGCTGGCCACCGGATGCGCGCCGCACACAGGACATAGCGTGTTGGTCACCAGCGGCTGTACGCGCTGCGCGTCCAACTGGCCGGCGCGCATGCTCCACATGACCTGCAACGCCGCCGCCACGAACGGTGCGTGCAGCGGATTCACGCCATCGGTCAGCTCCGACAGCACGGCGTCGGCGCAGCCTTCCAGTTCAGCACTCTCCAGTGAGCGCAGTTCGGCCAGCACGGTGGCGATCTGCGGCTGGCCTTCCGCCAATGGATCGAGTTGATCGAGCAGGGCGTCGAACACCGCGCGCCACGACGGCGGCCGCGCGCCGCTGACCGGCAGCGGCGGCATATTGTGTTCGAGCGAGACGTCGATGTCGGCGGCGTCGGGCAGGGCGAAGGCCTCTGCCGGAAGGGAGAGCACCAAGGCGGCTTGCGCGTCGACCAGCGCCGCCATCAGCAGCAGGTAGCCGCGCAGCGTTTCGCCGACGGGGATACCTTTGATGTCATTCTTGGCAAGTTGGCGCAGGCGGGCGGCGCGCGTAGAGAACAGGCTGCGCGGCTGCGGCAGCAGCAGGCGCGGAATGGCGTTGTGATCGAGCGCTTCGATCTCGCCGGGTGCAAGCAGACGTTGTACCAAGATGTCTCCCAGATTGCCGGCGGCGACGGAGCCGCCGGCCCGGAGACTATTCTAATCCTAAATTGCTGAGCTAATCACGCGATTTTCTGGCGACTTCCTCGAACCAGCGCGGGTGATGCTTGCGCGCCCACCCGTAGGTCACGGTGCCGCGCACCATCGCACCGATCGATCCCTTCACCCACAGGCCGGCGTAGATGTGGACCACGATGGCGCAGATGATTACGAACGCGCAGAAGGCGTGCAGCAGCGCGGCGAAGCGCACGATCTCGATCGGGAAGTAGAACGCGAAGTAGGCCCGCCAGATCACAACGCCGGACAGCAGCAGTGCGCACATGCAGAAGATCAGCACATAGAACAGCAGCTTCTGCCCGGCGTTGTAGCGGCCCACCCTGGGTAGCTTTTCCTCGCGGTTGTTGACCACGTCGCCGATTTGATCCAGCCACTGTTTGTCGCCCGGCTCGAACTTGTTGTGATGCCAGAAACGCATCACCAGCAGCGCGAACGACACGAACATCACCAGCCCGATAAACGGATGCAGGATGCGCGTCCACTGGCCGCCGCCCAGGAATACGGCCAGCCACGCCGTCGCCGGATGAAACATCGCCAGCCCGGACACCGCCAGCAGGATGAAGCAGATGGCCGTTACCCAGTGGTTGCTGCGTTCATTGGGCGTATAGCGCTCGATCAGGGGATTGCCGTCCTTGTCGCGATTTGGCGTGCTCATTTTTCGCTCTCCCGGATGCGGTTGGCCTCATGCTGCGCCTCGGCTTCCTCTTCCTTGCTGACCTCATTCGGACCGACGCGCGAATAGTGGAACCAACCCGCCAGCGCGGTGACGGCGATGCCGGCCAGCGCCAGAGGCTTGGTCAGGCCCTTCCACAGTCCGACCATCGGGCTGATGCTCGGATTGGCCTTCAGGCCGTGGTACAGGCCCGGTTGGTCGGCGTGGTGCAGCACATACATCACATGCGTGCCGCCGACGCCCGCCGGGTCGTACAGGCCGGCGTTGGCGTAGCCGCGCGACTTCAGGTCCTCGATGCGCTCGGCCGCGTGCTCCTTCATGTCCTCCTTGGTGCCGAAGACGATGGCGCCGGTCGGGCAGGTTTTGACGCAGGCCGGTTCCTGGCCCACCGCCACGCGGTCCGAACAGAGCGTGCACTTGTAGGCGCGGTCGTCCTTCTTGGAGATGCGCGGCACATCGAACGGACAGCCTGCCACGCAGTAGCCGCAGCCGATGCAGTTCTCCTGATGGAAATCGACGATCCCGTTGGTGTACTGGACGATGGCGCCCGGCGCGGGGCAGGCCGTCAGGCAGCCGGGGTCCTCGCAGTGCATGCAGCCGTCCTTGCGGATCAGCCATTCGAGGTTGCCGTCGTTGGTTTCGTGTTCAGAGAACCGCATCACGGTCCACGATTGCGGCGTCAGGTCGATCGGATTGTCGTACACGCCGGTGGTTTCGCCGACGTCGTCGCGCAGGTCGTTCCATTCCATGCAGGCGGTCTGGCAGGCCTTGCAGCCTATGCACTTCGACACGTCGATCAACTTGGCGACGGTGCCGGTTACCGGCGTGCGCGCCACCGGCTCCTGCACCGTCGTCGCCGACATGCGCTTGATATCAAGGGATTGTAATGCCATGGTCATTCTCCTCGGGCCGTCATGCTTTTTCCACTTTCACCAGGAAGGACTTGAATTCCGGTGTCTGTGAATTGCCGTCACCAACCGTCGGCGTGAGGGTGTTGATCAGGTAGCCCGGTTTGGTGACTCCCTTGAACCCGAAGTGAATCGGCAGTCCGACCTGGTGGGTCTTCTTGCCGTTGATGATGAGCGCCTTGATACGCTTGGTCACCACGGCCTTGGCCACGATGTGCCCGCGCTTGGAGCTGACCTTGACGCGGTCGCCGTGCGCCACGCCCAGCTCCTTGCCCAATTCCTCGCCGATCTCGACGAACTGCTCCGGCTGGATAATGGCGTTCAGGCGCGCATGCTTGGTCCAGTAGTGGAAGTGCTCCGTCAGCCGGTAGCTGGTGGCCACGTGCGGGAACTCCGCCACCTTGCCCAATTTGGCCCGGTCGTTCGGGAACATGCGCGCGGCCGGATTGCTGGTCGCGCGCGCATTGGTCGGATGCAGCGGGTTGTGGCCGATCGGCGACTCGAACGGCTCGTAGTGCTCGGGGAAGGGACCCTCGGCCATCGCATCGCGCGAGAAGAAGCGCGCCACACCTTCGGCCAGCATGATGAAGGGACCCATGCCGTTTTCCGGCGGCTCGTCCGCCTTGAAGTCGGGGACATCGGCGCCGGCCCAGTTGGTACCGTTCCAGCTCACCAGCTTGCGGGTCGGGTCCCACGGCTTGCCTTTCGGGTCGCACGAGGCGCGGTTGTACAGGATGCGGCGGTTGGCCGGCCAGGCCCAGGCCCAGTTCAGCGTCTGGCCGATGCCGCTCGGGTCGGAGTTGTCGCGTCGTCCCATCTGGTTGCCGGCCGCGGTCCAACAGCCGGCGAAGATCCAGCAGCCGCAAGCCGTGCTGCCGTCGTCGCGCAATTGCGCGAAGCCTGCCACCTGCTCGTTCTTCTTCAGGATGACCTTCGTCGGGTCCTTCGGATCGGTGAGCTCCTTGAGCGCCTTGCCGTTGTACTCCATCGCCAGTTCTTCCGGCGTTGGGCTGTATGGCTTGGCGTAAGGCCAGGTCAGGTTGACGATCGGATCAGGGAATTTGCCGCCGTCCGCCTGGTATGCCTTTTTGATGCGCAGGAAGATGCCGGACATGATCTCCAGGTCGCTCCTGGTCTGACCCGGACCGTCGGCTCCTTGCCAGTGCCATTGCAGCACCCGCGAGGAACTCACCAGCGAGCCGCGTTCCTCGGCGAAGCAGGTGGTCGGCAGGCGGAACACCTCGGTCTGGATCTTGGTCGGATCGACCTGGTGGAACTCGCCGAAGGGACGCCAGAACTCCGCCGTCTCCACCGCCAGGGGATCCATCACGACCAGGAACTTCAGCTTGGACAAGGCTTCCGTGATCTTCTGCTTGTCCGGCGCCGAGGCCAGGATGTTGAAGCCCTGGCAGATGTAGCCGTTCATCTTCCCTTGATGCATAAGCTCGAAGGCCTGCATCATGTCGTAGGGCTTGTCCAGCTTGGGCAGGTAGTCGAAGGCGTAGTGGTTTTCCTCCGTGGCGGCGTCGCCCCACCAGCACTTCATGAAGCTGACCAGGAACTTCCTGGCGTTGCTGTAGTAGCTGAGCTGATTTGGACGCAAAGGCTTCAACGCACGCTTGGCGGCATAAGCCTCGAAGTCCTGCTCCGCTTCGCCGGGCAAGGTCAGGTAGCCGGGCAGCATATTGGTCAGCAGCCCCAAGTCGGTCAGGCCCTGGATGTTGGAGTGGCCGCGCAGCGCGTTCATGCCGCCGCCGGCGATGCCGATGTTCCCCAGCAGGAGCTGCACCATGGCGCCGGTGCGCAGCGTTTCCGCGCCGGTGGAGTGCTGCGTCCAGCCCAGCGCATACAGGATGGTGGCGGCGCGGCCCGGAACAGCGGTCGATGCCAGCATCTCGGCGACTTTTAGGAATTTCTCCGGCGGCACGCCGCAGGCTTTTTCCACCATCTCGGGCGTGTAGCGTGAGTAGTGCTTCTTCATCAGCTGGTACACGCAGCGCGGGTGTTCGAGCGTGGCGTCGATCTTGGCAAAGCCGTCGTCGCCCATCTCGTAGTTCCAGCTGCTCTTGTCGGTGTACTTGCCCACCTTTTCGTCCCAGCCCGAATACAGGCCGTCGTTAAAGGCGAAGTCCTCGCGGACGATGAAGGGCATGTCCGTGTAATTGCGGACGTACTCGTGCTGTATCTTGTCGTTCGTGAGCAGGTAGTTGATGATCCCGCCGAGGAAGACGATGTCCGCGCCGGTGCGGGTAGGGACGTAGTAGTCCGCCACCGAAGCGGTGCGGGTAAAGCGCGGATCGACCACGATCAACTTGGCGCCGCGATGCGCCTTCGCTTCCGTGACCCATTTAAAGCCGCAAGGGTGTGCTTCTGCCGCATTACCGCCCATGACCAGGATGACATCGGCGTTCTTGATGTCCACCCAGTGATTCGTCATCGCACCACGTCCAAATGTCGAGGCAAGACCTGCCACCGTCGGACCGTGTCATACGCGTGCTTGATTGTCGAATGCCAGCATGCCCAGACTGCGCATGGTTTTATGGGTCAGGTAGCCTACCTCGTTGGTGCTCGCCGACGCGCACAGCATGCCGGTGGTGGTCCAGCGGTTGACGGTCTTGCCGTCCGCCGTCTTGTCGATGAAATTGGCGTCGCGATCGGCCTTCATCAACTTGGCGATGCGGGTCAGCGCGTCGTCCCAGGACATCTTGCTCCACTCGGTCGCGCCGGGCGCGCGGTACTCTGGCACCATCAGGCGGTTTTCGGAGTGGATGAAATCGATCAGGCTCGCGCCTTTGGGGCACAGCGTGCCGCGGTTGACCGGGTGGTCGGCATCGCCCTCGATGTGGATGATGCTGGCCTTGGCGTTCTTGGCGCCGTCGCCCAGGCCGTACATGAGGATTCCGCAGCCTACGGAGCAGTAGGGGCAGGTGTTGCGGGTTTCGGTGCTGCGCGCCAGCTTGTACTGCCGGACTTCGGCCAGGGCCGATGCCGGCGCAAAGCCGAGGAGCGCGATGCTCGAACCCGCGATGGTTGCACCAGTCACCCGAAGGAACTGACGCCTCGTCATCTGATTCATGGGTAAGCCTCTCATATTATGAAAAGACCTGCCAAGTCTATCACTATAAAAAAGGGAGCCTCGTAACGAATTGAATCGGATGTTGTGTTTTCGGCAGCTGACGATCCTTGGCGTGGCTTAAATGGCAAGCTTATATCAACGTCACTTCGGCATATGGCAGACGCGCAGGCCTGCGTAGTCGTAGTAGTGGCTGGCCGGGGCGATCTTCGCATGGTCGCAGCTTCGCTTGAAGTCCGTTTCCTTCTCGTTGTACAGCATGCGGACCAGTGTGCGGCCCTGGTCATTGGTGTAGACATCCCATTGGATATTGGCCGCCATCGGCGCGACCGCGTCACCGCGCCAGCTGCTGATACCGTAACTGTACGACACTGCGCGTGGCAGCTGTTCAGACATGCCGGGCAGGCCGAGGATGGCCGCCATCGGGATGACGATTTCGGCGTGGGCGAAGCGCAGCTTGGCGGCATGCGACAGATCGCCCTTGGCGATGGCGTCCACCTCGCCGAAGAAATCGTCCAGCAGCGTTTGCGCCATGCGGTAATTGACGTCGCCGTTCTCGCTGATGCCGGGACCCTTGCTGTAGAAGGCGATGGCGTCCTCGGTGGCCGCGAACACCGCCGCCTGCTGCGCCGGCATGTAGCGGGTGAAGTCGGCTTTCAGCTCGGTCTTCATGTCGGCGGCGGTCGCGTACAGGTCGTAGAGCGCCTGCGCGGCATCGACGGAGGATTTGATGTCGGTGTCGCCATCGCCGGTCAGCTGGTTGGTGAACTGCT
This sequence comes from Duganella violaceipulchra, assembly GCF_019166075.1. Taxonomy (NCBI): domain Bacteria; kingdom Pseudomonadati; phylum Pseudomonadota; class Betaproteobacteria; order Burkholderiales; family Oxalobacteraceae; genus Duganella; species Duganella violaceipulchra. The sequence continues at coordinate 105,566 of NZ_JAHTGR010000012.1, forward strand.
TGTCGGCGCTGGTGTAGCTGTAGGCCCCGGTGTTGGCGGCGCTGTAGCGGCCCTGATTCAATCCTTCGATAAAGGCCGGCGTGAACAGGCGCTCAAGCACCGCCTTCGCGGCCGCCGCCACCTGCGGCTGCGCCAGCACGGCGGCTTCACGCGCGCGCAGTTCGTCGCTCTTGGCCCATGCCTGGTATGCCTGGCTGGCCAGACAAGTGGCGCGCAGCGGATCGCTGTCGTCGGCCACCAGGTCCTGCTTGGCACTCAGTTTGTGGAAGTAGAGCAGAAAGCGGTCGGTGCCCGCCGGGCGGCTGTCGTGATTCATTTCGGCGCGCGGCGCCAGCGATGGCGGGCGCACGACCAGCGCCTGCAGATTGGGCTGCTGCGCGACCAGCGATCCGGCGAAGTAATCGCCGCTGTCCACGGCGCGGTCCTTGCCGGAGGTGACCAGCAGGATCTGGCGAGGCTGTGCGCCGACGGCCGCGTTGTGGAACAGCTGCGGCAAGCGGCGGTACATGCGCTCGGCGAGCTGCTTGTGCTCCATCACGCCCTGCATGGTCTCGTTGCCGTAGCCAGGTTTGGTGATGCCGGCCACGCCGTAGCCTAGCAAGGCGTTGGCCTTCATCATTTGCAGCAGGTCGCCGCCGAGGTGGGCGCCCAGCGGCGTCAAGGCTTTCTCCCTGCTGGCCAGCTGCCACAGGTTGTAGAGCGCCAGGTCGGTCTTCATGCTGCTCAAACCGCGCGATCCATGCCGCGCCAGCAGTTGGGTGTAGACCGCGCGGTAGCCCTGCGGCGGGGCTTCGTAGCTGGCGCTGGCCTGCCGCGGTTGATACGGCGTCTTGGTTTGATAGTACTGCTCGCCGACGGCGTTCAACATCAACAGGGACAGCGCGGCGCCTGCCGCAAGGCGTTGTGGTTTCATGGTTTAGAAGTCTACGCGAACATTCACGCTGGCGGTACGGGGCGAGCCGACGTTCAGGTAGTTCTCCTGGTAGTAGGTCCAGTATTTGCGGTTGGCGATGTTGGAGATATTGGCGCGCACGCTGACCATCTTGCCGAAGTAGCGGTGACGGTAGCTGAAGCCGGCATCGAACAAGGTGTACGCCGGCAGCGTGTTGACGTTGGCCGCATCCATCGGCAGCTCGCCCAGGTACTGCGTGCCGGCATGCAGCGCCAGGCCTGGCAGCACATCCCGCCAGGTCGCCTGCACCGAAACCTGGCTGCGCGGGGCGCCGGCTGCGCGTTTTCCGCTGTAGCCTGCTGCGGCGTTTTCCAGCGTGGCATCGAGCAGCATCAGGCCACCTTCGATCGACAGGTTCTTGGTGGCTTGCACCACGGTGTTGAATTCCACGCCCTGATATTTGGACTCGCCGTCGGCCACGAAGATGTTGCCGGCATTGGTGTACTGCGCGCCGCGCTTGATGTGGAACAGCGCCGCGCTGGCGTTCCAAAAGCTGCGCTCCGTCTTGATGCCGATTTCGGCCTGCTTGCTCTTGAGCGGGGCAAAGGTTTGGTTGGCGTTGACGGTGGACGTCGGCGCGCTGGATGCCTGTTCCATCGCTTCGACGTAGCTGCCGTAGACGGTGGTGTCGGCGGCCGGCTTGTACATCAGCGCCACGGTTGGCGTGGTGCGCTGCGCCGGGTAGTTGGCGGTGACCACGCCCTTGGTGGAATAGGCATTGTCGTTGTAGCGGGTGTAGCGGGCGCCGGCCAGCACCGACCAGTTGTCGGTCAGCTTGAAGGTGTCGCTGGCGAAGGCCGCATCCTGGCGGGTGGCTTCGTCGCGGTAGGTGCCGCCGCTCCAGTTGATGCTGCCGACGTTGTTGATGGTCGGCGCATACAGGTTACCGGTACCCATATAGGTTTTCGGCGTTACCACGGAGGAGGTCGACGACAGGTTCTGCGAGGTCACGCCGGCGACGATTTCATGCGCCAGGCCGAAGGCGTTGACCTTGCCTTCGAAGCTGGCCTGCGCCTGGTCGAAGTGATAGCCATGCAGCTCGGAGGTGACGCGGTCCTTGTAGTCGGCCTTGTTGCTGGTGATGTAGTACTGATCCTTCTTGTAGACGCGGGTCGAGTTCGAGGTGCGGTACGACAGTTCCGCCATCCACTCAGGGCTCAGGCGATATTCCATGCCGACGGTGGACAGTGCGAATTCGACGTCGCTGCCGGCGCCGATGCTGTTCAATTTACTGTCGCCGGCGATCGGCTTCGGCACCACGTAAAGCGGCGAGATCACCACATCGGTGCCGCCGACGCTCTTGCGGCGCTGGTAGATCGCATCGTAGGTGATCGCCACGTCGTGGTTGACGCGCCATTCCAGGTTGATGCCCGCAGCGTTACGCTTGATGGAGCCGCTTTCTTCCTGCACGCCGCCGTCTTCGTGCAACAGGTTCAGACGGTAGCCGAAACCGCCTTCGTCGCCCAGCCGGCCGCCGGTGTCGATATGTTCCTTGATCGCGCCGCCTTCCTGGTAGCCCAGCGCCGCGCTGAAGCTCTTGTCGGTGGTGGGGCGCTTGCTGACATAGTTGACGATGCCGCCCGGCGAACCGAAGCCGTACATAAAGCCGGTCAAGCCTTTCAGCACCTCTACGCTCTCGAACATCTCCAGCGGCATTTCGGTGCCGCGGTTGACGTTGGCCAGGCCGTTGATCTTGTAGCCGTTCAGGTCATCGAGGCGCAGGCCGCGCATCTGGATGGTGGCCGGGTGGGTGCTGATCGGTGGGCTGATGGCGGTGACCGAGGCGTCGTACTTCAGCACTTCGGAGATGCTGGTGGCCAGGCGGTCTTCGATTTCGTCGCTGCTGACGGCCTTGGTGGAGAAGGGCGTATCCAGTTCGGACTTGCGTCCCAGTGCACCGCCGCTGACGCTGTCGCCCAGTTTCTTCTTTTCCACCGTCGCCTTGATGACGACCTTGGACAGCGCGCCTTCGCCGCTGTCTTCTGTGGCGAAGGCCGCGCCGTGCAGTGCATAGAGGCCGGCGGCCGCGAGGGCCAGGTGCAAACGGGATTTAGCGAAGGGTGTAGTCGGGTGCATGAGAACCTAAAGAAGAGGGACGATATAAAGCCCGCAATCTTATCGGTGTTGTATGACAACCGTATGACGACAGACCCGGGGACCTGACCCCGGATTTCTGTTACGGCAGCAGCGCCTCGATCTGCGCCAGCGATGGCGGCGACGCGCCAGCAGCCAGGCAGGCGGCGGCGCCGGCCGCGACGGCAAACTGCAGATGCTGCAGTGGCTGATTTTGCGGGCGATGCATCATGCTCCATGCCAGCGCCGCGATGCTGGCGTCGCCCGCGCCGACGGTGTCGATCACAGTGATCGACGGTGCGGGAAGGTGCCAAGCTTGATCGCCGACGTGCAGCGATGCGCCGGCTCCGCCCTTGGTGTACAGCCAGGTGGCGCCAGGGTTCCAGCTGCGCAGCGTGGCCAAGGCGCCATCGATATCGGTGGTGCGGAACAGGCCTTCCAGGTCTTCTTCCGACACCTTGATGACGTCCGCCAGCTCCGTCATGCGGCGTAGCGTGGCGTCATAGCGTTCATCCATCAGCAAGCGATAGTTCGGATCGTAGCTGATCCGCACGCCGTCGCGCTTGAGTTGCGCGGCCAGCGCCACCAGCTTGTCCGCCAACGGTTGGCGCGCCAGGCTGATGCCGCCGAAGTGCACCCATTTGCAGTGCGCGCGCCAGCCTTCCGGCAGCGCCGACGCGTCGAACTGCAAATCGGCGCTGTCGTCGCCGACGAAGAAGTAGGCCGGCGGATCGGTGCGGTGCACGATCGCCAGCAGCGGCGATTTGTCGCTACGCTGAAGGAAGCGCAGGTCGAGCCGCGCAGCTTCGCTGGCCTGCCACAGCGCGTCGCCGAAGACGTCGCGGCTGATGGCGCCGGCGAAGGCGGTCGGTACGTCCAGCCTGGCCATGGTGCGCGCCACGTTCCAGGTCGAACCGCCCACCTGGCTAAACCAATGCTGCTGTTGCGGGTCCTGCACGATCATGTCGGTCAGCGCTTCGCCTGCCGCCACGAATACCGGAAAGGCCGTCATTCTCAGTCCTTCAATACGTTGAGCACTTCGTAGCAGGCGCCCATGGTGTGATAGTCCACCTTGCCGGCGGGGCTCTTCTCGTCGGTCAGCTTGCTGTTATCCGCGCCGAGGATGCGATACCACGCGCCGTGCCGGTGGTCGACGAAATGCTCCCAGCTGTAGGCCCAGATCTTGTCGTACCAGGTCCAGTAGCGCGCTTCGCCGGTGCGCGCGGCCAGCAGCGCGGCGGTGGCCAGGCTTTCGGCCTGCACCCAGAAGTATTTGAGATCGTCGCAAATGCTGCCGTCCGGCGCGAAGCCGTAGTAGATGCCGCCGTGCTCGTGGTCCCAGGCCTTGGCCAGCGCCGCGTCGAACAGCTCGACGGCGCGCGGCAGCAGCCAGTTGCTGCCGCCTTCCAGCTGCGCTCCGTGGCGCTCCAGCAGCAGCAACAGCTTGGCCCACTCGGTCAGGTGGCCCGGCTGGTAGCCCCACGGACGGAAGATGTTGCTCTTGTCGTGGCGGTTGTATTCGGTGTCGACCGACCAGTCGGCGTGGTAGTGCTCCCAGATCAGGTTATCGGCCAGTGCTGCCTGGCGTTGCGTGATGTTGCGGGCCAGTGTCTCGGCGCGCAGCAGGTAGGCGCGTTCGCCAGTCGCCTCGAAGGCGGCGATCAGCGCTTCGCAGGCGTGCATGTTGGCGTTCTGGCCGCGATAGGGCGCCAGGAAAGTCCAGTCGGAGCTGGCTTCGTCGGCATACAGGCCGTGGGTGGATTGCCAGAAGCGGCGTTCCATCAGCGCGTAGGTCTCGGCAATCCATTCGCGGGCCTGGGTCTCGCCGGCCATCAGCGCGTGGCTGTAGGCGAGCAGCACGAAAGCCAGCCCGTAGCAGTGGTTGGTGCCGTCGGTGACGAGGCCGGCGCCGTTGTTCCAGTCCAGCTGCCACGCATAGCCGCCGGTGTCGGCGTTGCGGTGCGCCTTGCGCAGGAAGTCCAGGCCATGGCGCAGGCGTTGCTGGTCGCCCGCTTCGCCGAACTGGCGCCACGCCATTGCGTGCGTGAAGATGAAGCGCGTGCTGCTGACCAGGTGGCGGGTGTGCGCGTCGTAGACCGTTCCGTCATCCTTGTAGAAGTGATAGAAGCCGCCGCTGGGGTCCACACAGCGGTCGTCGTAGAAGTGCTTGGTGTGGCGTATGTGGTTCAGCAGCGTTGCGCGGGATTGAAAATCTGGTACCATCGTCAGGTCCGTTTGTAAGTTAAAAAGCAGGCCGCCTTGTACGGCAAAGCGCTGTATGTTTTTCAGGCGCGCAGCAGCCCCCGCATACGATTCCTGCGAACCGTACGCCCTGCGGCAAAGCCTGTTCCGTAAAAATTATTTCTGTATGCGCCACCCGTCGAACACGGTGCTGGCGCGGACGATCAATTCCACCGGCGCGATCTTTTCTACTGCCTCTTCCTGCTGCCCGCTGAGCAGCAGTTCCACGCCCAGTGCGCCCAACGCTTTTTTATCGATGCGCAGCGTCGTCAACGGACGATGCCCCAGCACCGCGGTCGCGATGTCGTCGAAGCCGACGATGGCGATGTCGTGCGGGACCTTCAAGCCCTTGGCCAGGCAGCAGCGCATCGCCACCAGCGCGGCGCTGTCGTTGTAGCAGAACACCGCATCCGGCGGATGGGGCAGTGACAACAGCTTCTCCATCGCTTCCCAGGCGCCGGTTTCCAGGTCCACGCCGTCCGGCAGTCCCGCTTCCAGGCGCGGATCGGCCAGGATGCCTTCTTCAAACAGCGCCTGACGATAGCCGCGTGCGCGCTCACGGATGCTGTAGTGCGACAGCGGACCGGAGATGAAGCCCACGCGGGTGCGGCCGGTGTCGATCAGGTGCTTGGTGGCCAGGTAGCCACCCATCATATTGTCCGGGTTGACGGAGCTGTAGCCACGCAGCTGCATATCGATCAGCACCAGCTGCTTGCCGGTCGAGCGCAGGGCGCTCAGGGTCTCAGGTTCAAAGAAGCCGGCGCAGACAATGCCGTCCGGCGCATGCATGCGTATCTGGTCGATCAAACCGTCCGCCGGGCCGACCGCCATGAACGACAAGACGATGCCCTGCTTGCGGCAGGCTTCCTCGGCGCCGTGCAGCACCGGCGAGTAGAACGGGCTGCTCGACGCGGTGTTGTGCTGGCGGTGCAGCAGGAAGGTGAGCCGCCGCAGGCGCTTCGGCCGCAGCTTGCAAAAATCGTAGCCCAGTTCCCGCGCCGCTTCCAGCACCATCTGGCGGGTGGCCTCGGTCAGTCCCGGTTCATTCTTCAGCGCCCGCGAGATGGTCCCGGCGGACACCCCGGCGACACGGGCGATATCGCGTATCGTCACTCCGGCGACATTCGTGGCATTGCCCATCTACCCTCCAAGTATCTTTATGAAACTGCTCGCGGCGTGGCCGTCGGCAGGATTCTGTGTGAACGCAGTCTTGCATAAGCGTCCACGCTCGGTCAAACAACTAGATGATTATCCTGAAAAGTTTAGCGCAATTTACTAAACATGCCAGTTTTAGCCTTTCGCCGAGCCGCAATGGCGGCGTCGCGCCTATATCGGCGTGTTTAGTGAAGGTGGCTAAACTGCGGCCGAAATGCGCTAGTTGTTTGACCACCGGATGGCGCCCATGCAGAATCTTTTTCATTAATATAAAAACCATCCATACAGGAGACAGATTTATGGAACACGTTGCATCGGCAGCTTTGCGTCGCCAAGGCCAAGCGGACCAGGAGGGGACCAGCAACACCGTCCCGCTGGTGATCATCACGCTGCTGTTCTTCATGTGGGGCCTGCTAACGTCGCTAAACGACGTGCTGATTCCGCATCTGAAATCGATTTATACCCTTAATTATGTGCAGGCGATGCTGGTGCAGTTCTGCTTCTTCGGGGCCTACTTCATCGTCTCGCTGCCGGCCGGGATGCTGATCAAGCGTATCGGCTACCAGCGCGGCGCGGTCAGCGGCCTGGTACTGGCGGCCGGCGGTTGCGCGCTGTTCTATCCGGCGTCGATGAACGGCTACGCGCTGTTCCTGCTGGCCTTCTTTGTGCTCGCCAGTGGCATCACGATCCTGCAGGTGGCGGCCAATCCGTATGTGACGGTGCTGGGCGCGCCGGCCACCGCCTCGAGCCGCCTGACGCTGACCCAGGCTTTCAACTCGCTGGGCACCACCATCGCGCCTACGCTGGGCGGCATCCTGATCCTGTCCGAAGGCGCGCCCGTGGTGGCCAACCTGGTCAAGACCAAGGCCGAGGAAGCGGCCGCCGTGCAGGGGCCATACCTGGCGCTGGCTGCGGCGCTGCTGGCGCTGGCCATTCTGTTCGCGCTGGTGCGCCTGCCGAAGATGACGCACGCGGAAGAGGAGACTGGCGTTATCTCCACCGTCGAGAAAACCGTGCTGGCGCATCGCCACCTGGTGCTGGGCGCGATCGGCATCTTCCTGTATGTGGGCGGAGAAGTCAGCATCGGCAGCTTCCTGATTAATTTCCTCGGCGAGTCGAATGTCGCCAGCCTGCCAGCCGGCGCCGCCGCGCATTACGTCAGCTACTACTGGGGTGGCGCCATGATCGGCCGCTTCATCGGTTTCGGCGTGATGCGTTATGTCAGTCCAGGCAAGGCGCTGGCCTTCAACTCGGCGGCGTCGATCGCGCTGATCTTGACCGCCATCTTCGGCAGCGGCGCGGTCGCCATGTGGAGCATCATCGCGGTTGGCCTGTTCAACTCCATCATGTTCCCGACCATCTTCAGCATGGCGCTGCACAAGCTGGGCAAGCAGACCGGCCAGGGCTCCGGCATCCTGTGCATGGCCATCGTCGGCGGCGCGGTCGTGCCGTTCGCGCAAGGCCTGCTGGCGGACTCCATCGGCCTGCAATGGTCGTTCTTCGTGCCGGCTGCCTGCTACACCTTTATTCTCTACTTCGGCGTGAAGTATGCCGGCATGTACTCGACAAAATAGATCATGAAAATACTATTCAAGTTCTGCGCCGCCGCCCTGATGTTGAGCGCCTGCGGCATGGTGGGCGCGGCCGATGCACGCGGCGATTTTGTCAGCGCCAAGAAGACGCACTTCAGCCGCAAGGGCCAGGCTTGCTACATCGTCGGCGCCAATTTCTGGTACGGCGGCTATCTTGGCGCGGCCAGTGGCGTGGGCGAGCGCGCCCGCCTGCTGAAGGAGTTGGACAATATGCGCGCGCTGGGCATCAACAACCTGCGCGTGTTGGCCGTGTCGGAAAAGACGGACATCAAGAGCGCGGTCAGCCCCGCATCGACGGCGGCGCCGGGTCAGTACGACGAGGAGCTGCTGGTCGGCCTGGACTTCCTGATGGCGGAAGTCGCCAAGCGCGATATGACGGTGGTGCTCTACCTGAACAATTTCTGGCAATGGTCCGGTGGCATGACGCAGTACCTGAACTGGTTCGAAGGCACGCCGGCGCTGGACCCCAATGTCACCAAGGACTTCGATGGCTTCCTGACCAGTACCGCCGCCTTCTATCGCAGCGCCGCCTCGCAAGCCGAGTATCGCAACGTGATCGCCAGGATCGTCAAGCGCGTCAACACCGTCACCGGCAAGCCATACTCCGAGGATGCCAGCATCATGGCGTGGCAGCTGGCGAACGAGCCGCGTCCGGGCACCAGCCAGGTCACGCCGAAGGAGCGGGCGCTCTACGTCAAATGGATAGACGAAACGGCGGGCTACATCCATAGCCTGGACAAGAACCACATGGTCAGCAGCGGCAGCGAAGGCGTGGTCGGTTCCGCACAGGACGCGCAGCTCTACCTGGACGCCCACCGCACCAGCAATATCGACTACCTGACCTATCACCTGTGGCCCAAGAACTGGGGCTGGTTCGATTCGAAGAACCCCACCGGCAGCTGGGACGGCGCCATTGCCAAGAGCCGCGACTACCTGAACACGCACATCGAACTGGCGAAGAAGCTGAACAAGCCTATCGTGCTGGAAGAGTTTGGGCTGGATCGCGATGGTCCATCGTTCAGCATCAAGGCCACCACCAAGATCCGCGACCGCTATTATCGCGAAGTCTTCGACGTGATTTACCAGCGCGCCAGCAAAGGCGATCCGATCGCTGGCTTCAATTTCTGGGCGTGGGGCGGCGCCGGCCGCGCCGCCAACGCGGAATATTGGTGGAAGCCGGGGAACGACTTCGTCGGCGATCCTCCGCAGGAAGAGCAGGGCCTGTACTCGGTCTTCGATTCCGACGTCGGCTCGCTGCTGCTCATTAAGGAGTACGCCGACCGTTTGCACAGCATCTGCCGCATTCCAACAACAAGCGCGCAGGCTTTTTGTAAAGTTATGTAAGCATTTCTTACGAAGTCTTGCAGGGCGGGGGCGCTGTCCCCGCCATATCCCCTTCGCATCCCCATCGGCAGTAAGGAAATGTAATGCGGTGATCCCTCGGTGAAAATTTATATCAATGAATTCAACGGCTTAGCTGGTTGGTTCTGTAAGGCAACTCACTCGCCTGTCACAGAAAAGCCGGTGCTAGAATAAATTCATCGTTGTAAATAAAGCCATGCAAAGGGACTCAACCATGCAAGTACGCCGGATTGTTCGCCACGCTCTGTTGATCGCCATGTTCTCCGCCCAGGCCTCCCAGGCCGGCACCCTGGTGATCGAAAGCTGGCGCGTCGACGATAAGACGCTGTGGGAAAAAGTACTGCTGCCGGCCTTCGAAAAGAGCAATCCCGGTATCGAGGTCAAATTCGCGCCGACCGCACCCACCGAATACGACTCCAGCCTGGCCGCGCGCCTGGCCGGCGGCACCGCCGGCGACCTGATAGCCTGCCGTCCGTTCGATGTCTCGCTGTCGCTTTACAAGAAGGGCCATCTGGAGAAGCTGGACGGCAAGCCGGGCATGCAGAACTTCGCGCCCACGTCGACGGTGGCCTGGCAGACCGACGACGGCAAGGACACCTTCTGCATGCCGGTGGCCTCGGTGATCCACGGCTTCTTATACAACAAGAAGATCTTCAAAAAACTCAACCTGCAACCGCCGAAGACCGTCGACGAATTCTTCGCCGTGCTGGAGGCGGTGAAGAAGGGCGGTGCGGGCATTGCGCCGCTGGCGTTGGGCACGGCCGACCAGTGGGAATCGAGCCAAATGGTTTATACCAATATCGGCCCGAACTTCTGGCGCGGCGAGGAAGGCCGCAAGGCGCTCATCTCAGGCAAAGCCAAGCTGACCGACGCACCGTTCGTCGAGGCCTTGCAGTTCGAGCAGAAGATGGGCACTTACCTCAGCAAGGGCGCCAGCGCCCAAACCTACGGCGACAGCCAGAACCAGTTCGCGCTGGGCCGCGCGGCGATCTATCCGACCGGCTCCTGGGATATCTCGTACTTCGGCCAGACGCCGGGCCTGGAGCTGGGCGCCTTTGCGCCGCCGGTGCGCAAGGCGGGCGACCCGTGCTTCATCTCCGACCACATGGACATCGGCCTTGGCGTCAACAAAAAATCCAGAAACAAGGAAGACGCCTACAAATTCCTGGCCTGGGTGGGCTCGCAGGAATTCGCCGACATCTATACCAACCGCGTGACCGGCTTCTTCTCGCTGTCCAATCACCTGATCGCGGTGCGCGATCCGGTGGCCAAGCAGATGGCGGAATGGCGCGGCAGCTGCGCTTCGACCATACGCTTCAACGCCCAGGTGCTCAATCGCGGGCAGCCCAGCATGGAAAGCGAGTTGTGGAACGTGAACGCGCAGGTATTGAACGGCAAGCTGGCGCCCAAGGATGCCGCGGCCAAGCTGCAAAACGGTTTTGCGAAGTGGTACAAGCCACAGCAAAAGTAGTATCACACCAATCCCTCCCCCTGATTGTGTGATTCCTTTGGCCGGCGCCGGGCGCGGCGCCGGCGCTTTTTTGCCCGAATTCTGGAGGCTTACTTGAAACACGTGGTTAATACGGTGCGGCCCTGGCAGTTGCTGATGTTCCTGGCGCCGGCGGTGATCGTCTACTCCCTGTTTAGCGCGCTGCCGCTGGTGCAGACGCTTGCGCAGGGCTTCTTCAGCGCCGACGACATTGGCACGACGGTCTTCGTCGGCCTGGATAACTTCCGCACCATCCTGCTCGATCCGGATTGGTCGGCGGGGTTCTGGAACGCGATGGCCAACAACGCCAAATTCTTCTGCATCCACATGCTGTTGCAGAATCCAATCGGCCTGCTGCTGGCGACGTTGTTTAGCCTGAAAGGGCTGCGCGGCGCCCGTACCTACCGCACGCTGATCTTCTTGCCGACGTTGCTGTCGGTGGTGATCATCGGCTTTATCTGGCAGTTGATTTTGTCGCCGCTGTGGGGCGTGGGCGAAAAGCTGCTGGGTTTTGCCGGCCTGGCCGAATGGTTCGCGCCGTGGATGGGGCAGGAGGAAACCGCGCTGGCGACGCTGTCGATGATCTCGGTGTGGCAGTACATCGGCATGCCGATGATGTTGATCTACGCCGCGCTGCTGGCGGTGCCTGAGGAAATCGTCGAAGCGGCCCACGTGGAAGGGGCCAGTGCGCTGCGCATCTTCTGGCAGATCAAGCTGCCGTTGATTTATCCGACGCTTGGCCTGGTGACCATATTGACCTTCGTCGCCAACTTCAACGCCTTCGATCTGATTTACTCGATCAAGGGGGCGCTGGCCGGACCGAATTATTCGACCGATATCCTGGGCACGCTGTTCTATCGTACCTTCTTCGGCTACCAGGCGCAGGTCGGCAACGCCTACCTGGGTTCCGCCGTCGCCACGCTGATGTTCCTGGTGATCCTGGCCGGCGTGGGCGTCTATTTTATCGGTGTCCAGCGCAGGCTGACCCGCTTTGCACTGTGAGGGCCGCGTCATGACCGCTATCGCCATGAATCCACCCGTACCATTGGCCAGCCGCTTCGACCTGGGGCGCCTGATGGTGCATGCGACCTTGATCGCTTACACCGTGCTGGCGCTGTTCCCGATCGCGCTGATCCTGATTAACTCGGTCAAGAGCCGCGCCGCCATCTTCGACGATCCGCTGGCGCTGCCGACGATGGAGTCGCTGACCTTCATCGGCTTCCAGAAGGTCCTGGCCAGCACCAACTTCCTGCTCTACTTCGGCAACAGCCTGTATGTGACGCTGGTGGCGTTATTGTGCATCGTGCTGTTTGGCGCGATGGCGGCGTGGGCGCTGTCGGAATACAGCTTCATGGGCAACCGTGTGCTGACGCTGTTCCTCGCCCTCGGCATCATGATCCCGATCCGACTCGGCACGGTGTCGATACTGGAGCTGATGGTCAAGCTGGACCTGGTCAACACGCTGGCCGCACTGATCCTGGTGTACACGGCGCAGGGCCTGCCGCTGGCGATCATGATCTTGTCCGAATTCATGCGCCAGGTGCCGTCGGAGTTGAAGGACGCGGCCCGCTGTGACGGCGTTGGCGAAGTCCGCATCTTCTTCCAGGTGGTGCTGCCGCTGATACGGCCGGCGATTGCGACAGTGGCGGTGTTCACCATGATCCCGGCCTGGAACGATTTGTGGTTCCCGCTGATTCTGGCGCCGTCCGACCGCACCAAGACCGTCACGCTGGGCGTGCAGCAGTTCATCGGCCAGTACGTCACCGACTGGAACTCCGTGCTGGCGGCGCTGTCGCTGGCGGTGATTCCGATGCTGATTTTGTACGCGGTCTTTTCGCGTCAATTGATCCGCGGCCTGACGGCCGGCGCGGTCAAGTAACCCAACAACAGAAGGAGGAATGTAATGGCAAGTGTCAGCCTGAAGCAGCTGCGTAAATCCTACGATGGCAAGACCGATGTCCTGGCCGGCATCGACCTGGATATCGCGCACGGCGAGTTCGTGGTGCTGGTCGGTCCCTCCGGCTGCGGCAAATCGACGCTGCTGCGGATGTTGTGCGGCCTGGAGAGCATCACCGGCGGCAGCATGTCGATCGGCGACGAGGTGGTCAACCACCTGCCGCCGGCCGAACGCGGCATCGCCATGGTGTTCCAGAGCTATGCGCTGTATCCGCACATGACGGTGTACCAGAACATGGCCTTCGGCCTGAAGGTGGCGGGGCAGGGCAAGGCGGCGATCAAGGAACGCATCACCCGCGCCGCCGCCACGCTGAAGATCGAGCACCTGCTGGAGCGCTTGCCGCGCGAGCTGTCCGGCGGCCAGCGGCAGCGGGTGGCCATCGGCCGCGCCATCGTGCGCGAACCGCGCCTGTTTCTGTTCGACGAGCCGCTATCCAACCTGGACGCCGCGCTGCGCGTGCAGACCCGCCTGGAGATCGCCAAGCTGCACCGCCAGCTGGACGCCACCATCGTCTACGTCACGCACGACCAGGTCGAGGCGATGACCCTGGGCGACAAGATCGTCGTCATGCATGAAGGGCAGATCCAGCAGGCCGGCACGCCGCTGGACTTGTACCAGCAGCCGCGCAACCTGTTCGTTGCCAGCTTTATCGGTTCGCCGAAGATGAACCTGATGGCCGGCACCGTGGCCGAAGCGGGCGCCGGCGGCGTGCTGGTGTTGCTGCCCAGCGGAGAAGCGGTGCGCGCCTATGTCGACGGCAGCGGCCTGCGCACCGGCATGAAGGTCACGCTCGGCCTGCGCGCTGAACATATCAACGAATCGCGCGCCGGTTCGGAAGTTTTCAAAGGCGAGGTCAGTGTGGTCGAACACCTGGGTGAAGCCAATTACATCTACGTCAGTCGTGAAGGTGCAGAAGACGTGGTGATACGCGGAGACGGCGAACGTCACGTCGAGATCGGACAGCCCATCGTCTTCTCGGCCGACAGCACCGCCTTCCACGTGTTTGACGAAGGGGGACAGGCGCTACGCCGCCTGCGTCCGGGGAATATGGTGTCGGCCGCGCGCAGCATGATGCGCAGCGTCTGAGATCAATGCGGTTCACATTTTTCAAACAAGGAGAATTGAATGACTAAGCCGGTACTTAAGAAAAAACTACTACCTCACTTGATCGCACTGGCGCTGAGCGGCGGCTTTGCGCACCAGGTCTATGCAGCGGACCCCGTTGCGGCCGAAGCGGCTCAAACCAGCGAGGCGGCACCCGTTGGCGACACCGCGACCGTCGAAGTGCGCGGCATCCGCGAACGCCTGAAGCGCAACCTGGCTGAGAAGCGCGATTCCGGCAACGTCATCGATACCGTCACCGCCGAGGAAGTCGGCAAATTCCCGGACAAGAACGTGGCCGACTCGCTGCAACGCGTGCCGGGCATCTCCGTCGACCGTACCTGGGGCGAGGGCCGCGACATCTTCGTGCGCGGCACCGACAAGAACCTGAACCTGACCCAGTTGAACGGCCAGGCCGTCGCTTCCGGCTACTGGTGGAAGAACGATTCGCAAAGCCGTGGCTTCAACTACGATATCCTGGCCTCCGAACTGGTGGCCAGCATCGACGTGTACAAAAGTCCGTCGGCGGACCTGGACGAGGGCAGCATCGGCGGCCTGGTGATCGTCAAGACCCGCAAGCCCCTGCAACTGAAGCCGCTGGTGGCGCAGGTGTCGGTCGAGGAGACCTACAGCAAGCTGCCGAAGAAAACCGATCCGCAGATCTCCGGTTTGCTGAGCTGGACCAATGAGCAGAAAACCTTCGGCGCGCTGGTCGCGGTCAGCCGCCAGCAGCGCACCATGCGCCGCGACGGCCTGGAAAACTTCACCGACTCGACCAAGTACAACATCGTCGACCAGAACGGCGTCGTCACGCCGGGCGCCTATGCATCGTGGGGCGGCGGCTCGGCTATCTTCCGCCAGGACCGCAAACGCACCACTGGCGACATTACCCTGCAGGCCCGCCCGAACGCGAACACCGATATCTCGCTGAACTACATGAACTCTGATATGAGCATGGACAACAGCAACCAGAACTACCTGTGGGAAGCGGGCGGCCTGGCGGACAAGAATGGCAATATCACTGTCACCAATCCAAAGTTCATCACCACCTCCAACGGCACCAAGGCGCTGGTTGGCGGCACCGTCGGCCCGACGGGCGGCGTGTCGTTCGAGCCGATCTTCCGTCAGTCCTACATCAAGTCGGAAGTGCTGGACCTGGAAGGCACCTATGACGCCGATAACTGGAAATTCCACGGCCAGGCCGGCACCACCAAGGGCTCGGGCGGCAGCGATCATGACCGCAATTTCTGGTTCGTCGGGAATACCCGTACCACCTTCAACATCGCGCCGGACACGTATGAGGTCAAGTACCAGGACATCAATCCTCTCGATCCGAGCAAGCTGACGCTGCAAAGCTCACGCGATTGGATCCGCCGCATGGAGACCAAGGAAAACTATGCGCAGGGCGACCTGACGCTGGACGTGAACAATGGCTTCTTCAAGTCGTTCAAGGTTGGCGCCAAGCTCCGTGACACCACGGTGCAGAACCACCGCACCATCGGCACCGACGGTCCTGGTAATCCTGGCTGGCAGTCGTTCTCGCTGGCCGACTTGTCGACTGGCGCTTCGCCGCTGCTGAGCCAAAAGGCCGCCAACCCAGGCTCGCTGACGCAGTACGCATGGGTGGATGACGGTCTGGCCTACTCCAAGGGCTTCCCGATGTACGACAAGGGCATGGTCTATGCGGAAGCGAAGGGCGAGTACTACAAGATCAAGGAAAAGATCTACGCCACTTATGCGCGCGCGGACTTCGCCACCGGCCAATGGCGCGGCGACTTCGGCGCCCGCATCGTCAAGACCGACCAGACCTCCGAGGCCTACCAGGACTTGACCGGCACCGGCAACTACACGCTCGCCAACGTCAGCCGCAGCTATACCGACGTGCTGCCCAACCTGAATGCGGTCTACACCGTCAACAAAGAGCTGCTGGTGCGCGGCGCCGTGGCGCGGGTAATGGCGCGTAACACCTACAGCGACTTGAGTGCCAGTACGGAAGTCAGCGGCACCACCAACGCGGCCACCTCCGGCAATCCGCTGCTCAAGCCTTACCACGCCAACCAGGCGGAACTCGGCGCGGAATGGTACTACGCCGATGCATCGCTGCTGTCGGCCACCGTGTTCGCTAAAAAGCTGGATACCTTCATCTACACGCAGACGGCGACAGAGAACGTAGGGGGCGTGATGCGTCCGGTGACCCGTCCGTACAACGCCAACAACGGCGAAACGGTCAACGGCCTGGAACTGCAATGGCAGCAAGCGTTCAGCAGCGGCTTCGGCGCCATCGTCAACTACACCTACACCGACGCCAAGACCGGCGCCAATGCGGGTGGCCTGAAGCTGAACGTGGTCGGCAACTCGCGCAACCAGGCCAATATCACCGGCTTCTTTGAAAAGGATGGTTACAGTGCGCGGCTGTCGTACAACTACCGCTCGAAGGCCTATGGCGCGCTGGATGAAGGCGG
Source organism: Duganella violaceipulchra (assembly GCF_019166075.1). Classification (NCBI taxonomy): domain Bacteria; kingdom Pseudomonadati; phylum Pseudomonadota; class Betaproteobacteria; order Burkholderiales; family Oxalobacteraceae; genus Duganella; species Duganella violaceipulchra. The sequence continues at coordinate 121,950 of NZ_JAHTGR010000012.1, forward strand.
CCAGGACGTGACCAGTGCCTACGGCCAGTGGGATGCGTCGGCCAGTTGGGATATCACGCCGAAGATTAGCCTGTACCTGACGGCGGTGAACATCACCAATGAAGTTATCCGTACCAACACGACCGACGGCTTGCCGGTGGGAGTGTACGAAAACGGCGCGCGTTACAGCATCGGCTTGAAAGCCAAGTTCTAAAAAAGCTGGACGTAACACCTTGCTGGTGGCGAGATAAATAACGTTTGATCGGGAGAGCAATGATGTCGCATCATAGTATCAAGAGAAAATTTATGAGTCTCGCCATCGGCAGCATTTGTGCCGGCGCGGCCTACGCACAGCAGGAGTCCGATACGTCGGCCATCGCCACCAAGGACCAGGTGGCGGAGGTCAAGGTCACGGCGACCCGCCATTCCACCTCGCTGCTCAAGACGCCGGTGGCGGTAACGGCGGTGACGCAGGAAGCGCTCAGCCGCGATGGCATCACCGACGTGCGCGGATTGAGCGGCCAGATCCCCAATCTACAACTGGGCACCTCCAACGACGGCAGCGGCGGCGTGCAGATCGCGATTCGGGGCGTGAGCAGTTCCGACTTCACAGAGATTGGCAATCCGGCCGTCGGCCTGCATGTGGCCGGCCTTTACCAGCCGCGTCCCCAGGCCGCGCTGGCGTTGATGTTCGATCTCGATCAGGTCGAGGTGCTGCGCGGCCCGCAGGGGACGCTGTTCGGCCGTAACTCGACCGGCGGTAGCATCAACATCATTCCGGCCAAGCCGGAATTCGGCAGCAGCTACGGCACTGCCGAAGCGGATTTGAGCAATTACCGTGGACGCCAGATCTCGGCGGTACAGAACATCCCGGTCAACGACAATTTCGCGATGCGCGTCACGGCGATGAAGATCAAGCGTGACGGCTACATCAACCAGCAGCAGGACTTCTACGCGGCGAACTTCCCAGCGCTGGGCATCGTGCCGGCACGCGACGCCGCCGGCAACGTCATCCCGGACGTTGACCAGCGCTTCAACCAGAAGGTCGGCGCCGACAAGTTCTACACCAACAAAGATGAATACGCGGCGCGCTTGCAGGCGCGCTGGAAGATCCGTCCTGATCTCGACTGGCGGCTGACCTACGAGAAGTACCAGAACAACGGCGCCGGCGACTTGCCGATCAAGGACTGCGAGCAGGCGGCCGGCACGCCGTATGCCTGCACCGGCGGCCAGTGGGATGTGAAGGTCAACGTGCCCGGCGTGATGGACATGACCATCGACACCGTGCGCAGCGGCCTGGTATGGGATCTGAATCCCTCGACCACCATCGAGTACAACGCCTCATGGTCCAGCCAGAAACGGCGCGAGATCCAGGATAGCGATAGCGGCTACCAGCCTATCGAGAGCGAGCTGGCGACGCGGCCCGGCACGTCGCCGTTCAACGACTACGCCACCTACACCACGGCATCCAAATACGTCTCCACCGTCCACGAACTGCAACTGCGCGGCAAGTACGACCGCCTGCGCTATGTGGCGGGCCTGTTCTGGATGCATGAGAAGAACAGCATCGACTACGCGCAGGACTACCTGGGCGCGTCGTGGGGCACATACGGCTTCCCGGCAGAGTCGTACTTCTATCACCAGGCTGACCGTCAATCGGATTCCAAGGCCATCTTCGCGCAGGCCGACTGGGAGTTCGCGCCGAGCTGGAACCTGACCGTGGGCGGACGCATGACCCGCGACACCCGCAAGGACGTCGGTGGTCAATATTGGGACACGGCGTTCTCGGACGATCCGGCGATCTACTTCAAGGGACTGCATAATCCCGGCACACCGGGCACGCCGGGTTTCGTGCCGTTCAACAGCTCCGACCTGAAGCCGGGCATGGGCGGCTACTACGGCGCCGCCGGTTTCGATTCATCGATCCATCCGGTGATCAGCGACGATTCTGCCTCGTGGAAGAAGTTCACCTGGCGCCTGGGCCTGAGCCGTCAGCTGACGCCGCGCGACATGGTCTACACCTCTCTGTCGACCGGCTACAAGGCCGGGGGCTTTAGCGACAAGGAAGATATCTGCCGCACCGGCTTGAACGGCAATTGCGCCGGCCTGTCGCCGGGGCCGCACTACACCAACATGCCGTGGAATCCTGAAACGCTGACCAACTTTGAATTGGGCTACAAGGGCCGTCTGCTGAACAACAAGCTGAGTTTCTCGGCCACCGCGTTCTACAGCCGCTACAAGGACATGCAGCTGACTGGCGGTGTCACCGTCGGCAAGATTATTCCGAAGGTGCCGTGCACCGCCACCAACCCGTATTGCGACAGCGTGGTCATTTACGGCACGCAGAATGCGGCGCAGGCGAATATCTCCGGTCTGGAAATCGAGGGCGAGTACAAGCCGTGGCCTGGTTCGCACATCGGCTATTCGTATTCGCACCTGAAGGCGGTCATCAAGTCCTATCCGACCTACAGCGAGGATAGTTCGATCAGCTGCAACATCCGCGACAAGTACGGCGCGCCGCCTTGCGTGGCATATGAAGGAACAGATCCCCTGTTCGCCGGAAAATTCCCGTTGAATATCGCGGGTAACCGCCTGCCATATGCACCGGCCAATACGCTGAACCTGAACGTTTCGCAGGACTTCGAACTGGGCGACTACACGCTGACGCCGTGGATTTCCGCCCGCTGGCAGGACAAGATGTACTTCTCGCTGCGGAATCTGGATAATCCCCACATCTCCGATGCGCAGAAGGCCTACACCACGGTCGACGCGGCGATCAAGCTGGTTGCGCCGGGTGGCAAATGGCACGTTGAGGCTTATGTGAAAAACTGGGGCCAGACGCTGGCGAAGAACTACGCTAGCGTGGTCGATCCCGGCTATGTGACGGCGTCCTACAACGATCCGCGCATCTTCGGCATCCGCCTCGGCGCCACCTGGTAAATGAAAAGGAATCGAATGCGTAAGCAGATCAAGTACAGTGGTATCGCGCTGGCCTCGTGGCTGATGATGGCGATGGCTGGCGGCGCAGTTGCGCTGGCGGCGCCGGAAGCGAAGACGACGGCCGGGCAAGGCGTGCTGGCGGGCTATGCCAACGGCGCGCAGATCAGCTTGCGCTGGGAGCTGGTGCGTACTGTGTTCACGCCCGAGGCGCCGGGCGGTGGCACGCAGGCGCGCCTGATCCTGTCCAATCTTGGCCAGCGGCCCTTGCCCGCGCGCGGCTGGACGCTGTACTTCAACGTTATGGACGGCGTGGCCACCGGCCCGCTGGACGGCAATCTGCTGCTGGAACAGGTTGCGGGCAATCTGTATTGCATTCGTCCCGCGCCCGGCTTCGCTGGCGTGCCGGCGGGGCAGACGCTGAGCATCGCCTACTATCATCCCGACCTGGTCATCAAGCTGGCCAAGGCGCCTGCCGGACCTTATCTGGTCTACGACGCTGCGCCGGACGTCGGCCAGGCCATCGCCGACTACCAGCTGCTGCCTGTCACACGCCCCGAACAATTGGATAAGGGCAGCAGCGGCGCCAAGCCGGTCGTCACCGCGCAGGACATCTATCGCCGCAACGCCAAAGCGGACTGGATGCCGGCCGCCGCGCTGCCGCCGGTATTCCCTACGCCGCAGCATCTGCAAACGAGCGGCGGCAAACTGCAACTGGTCGCGCTGCCGAAGGTCGTCGCTCCCGTCGCGTTGAAGACGGAGGCCGCTATTGCGCGCTCGCTGTTCCCCGCCAGTTTGCCGGCGGCCGGCCCGAACGCGCCGACGCTGCGACTGAGCGTTGGCGCCGTGGCTGGCTCCACCTCGCCGGAAGCCTACACGTTGACGATCAAGAACGGCATCGACATCGTCGGCAACAGCGCCGCCGGCGTCGCCTATGGTTTGCAATCGCTGCGGGACCTGCTGCCGCTGCCGGGCGTCGCCAGCATCGAACTGCCGGAAGTGACGATCAGCGACGCGCCGCGTTTCGAGTATCGGGGCTTCCAGCTGGACGTGGGCCGTAACTTCCACACCAAGCAGACCGTCTTCAAGCTGCTGGATCTGATGGCGCGCTACAAGCTCAATAAATTCCACTTTCACCTGACGGAAGACGAAGGCTGGCGACTGGAAATCGCCGGCCTGCCGGAACTGACCAGCATTGGCGCGGTGCGCGGCCACAGCGCCAAACCTGGCGTGCGGATGCAGCCGGCCTACGGCTCCGGCCCCGATCCGCTCGACGCCAGCGGTAGCGGCTATTACACCCGCGCCGAGTACATCGAGATCCTGTGCTACGCCGCCGCGCGCCACATCGAAGTGATACCCGAAATCGAAATGCCTGGCCACGCCCGCGCCGCCGTCAAGTCGATGGAAGCGCGCTACCATCGCCTGAAGGCTGAAGGGAAGAGCGACGCCGCCAGATATTTGCTCAACGATCTCGCCGACAAGTCGGTCTACAAATCGGCGCAGCTGTACAACGATCACGTGATCAATCCCGGCCTGGAGTCCAGCTTCACCTTCATCGACCATGTGATAACGCAGGTCGCGGGGATGTACAAGGAAGCGGGCGTACCGCTGCATACCATCCACGTTGGCGGTGACGAACTGCCGGGCGGCGCATGGGAGCAGTCGCCCGCCAGCCGCACTGTCATGCAGAAGAAAAAACTGGAGAGCACCGCCGAACTGTGGGACTACTTCTACGATCGGGTTGACGCCATCCTGCGCAAGCACTGCCTGTACGCCTCCGGTTGGGAAGAACTGGCGGCCCGTGGCACCAAGGTCCATGGCGAGCACAAACTGATACCGAATCCGCACTTCACGCAACGCGGCTTCAGTGCCTATGTCTGGAACAACACCGAGGGCGCCGAGGACTTCGCCTACCGTCTCGCCAACGCCGGCTACGACGTCGTGCTCGCGCCGGTGACGAAGATGTACATGGACATGGCCTACAACGCCAATCCTGATGAGCCGGGCGTGAACTGGGGCGATTACGTCGAACTCGATACGGTCTACGACTTCATCCCGCTGGACTATCTGAAGAACGCCAATCCGCCGCTGGTCGGCAAGGACTCGCTGACCGACTACGGCAAGCGCCGCGTACGCGGCCTGGAAGCGACGCTGTTCACCGAAACCGTGCGCACGCCGGAGCGCATCGACTACCTCATCATGCCACGCCTGCTGGCGATGGCCGAGCGCTCGTGGGCCCCAGATCCCGATTGGGCAACCGAGCCCGATGCTGGCAAAGCCGCCGCACTGCACCGCAGCGCGTGGTCCGGCTTCGTCAACACGCTGAGCCAGCGCGTGCTGCCGCGCCTCGACCTGGAACACGCCGGCGTCGACTACCGCATCGCGCCACCGGGGCTGCTGCTGGACGGCGGCCGGGTGCTGGTCAACCACGTCCTGCCGGGCATCGCCATGCGCTACACCAGCGACGGCAGCGAGCCGAATACCAGTAGCAAACCAGTGAACGGGCCGATATCCGACAAGGGCCAAATCAAAGTGGCGGCGTTCGACCGCAACGGCAGGGTGGGCGCGGTGTCTCACATCGACAACCATTGAACGGGGAGTGCGCACGCGAAGCATACCAATTGATCCCGGCGGGCGGCTTCTCCGTTATAATCATGGCACTGTTTTGTACGGGATAGCGAGTGATTGTGTCGATAGAAAAAGCGTGGACCTTTGGCCTGCTGGCCGCGGCCTGCGCCTTCAATTGCGGCGGACTGTCGATGGCCTACGCAACGCAACAGCCGCAGCCTCCCGCAGCGGGCGCCGGCGCGCCGGCCGCCTCCCTCAATACGCTGCAGGTGCTGCATTGGTGGACTTCCAGCAGCGAACGCAAGGCGGCCAACGCGCTGGCCACCCGCATGGCCGACGAGGGCCTCGAATGGAAGGACGCCGCCATACCGGGCGGCGCCGGTTTGGGCGCCGGCAAGGTGCTGAAGAGCCGCGTGCTGGCCGGCGATGCGCCGGAAGTCACGCAGATCATCGGCGTCTCCGTGGCAGAATGGGCTGAACTGGGCCTGCTGCTGGAAATCGACAACGTCGCCAGCGCCGGCAACTGGAACGGCTTCCTGTTCCCCACCATTCAAACCCTGATCCAGCATCGCAAGCACGTGGTGGCGGCGCCGCTTGGCATCCACCGCGTCAACACGCTGTACTACAACCGCGCGTTGTTCGCCCAGCTGAAACTGTCGCCGCCACAGACGTGGGAGGAATTCCAGAACGTCGCGCTCAAGTTCAAGGCCGCCGGCATCATGCCGCTGGCGCAGAGCAGCGAATCCTGGCAGGTGGCCGCGCTGTTCGAAAACCTGGTGCTGGCCGAAAGCGGGCCTGAGTTCTACCGCGAGCTGTTCGTGCGCCGCAATCCGGCCGCCGCCGCCGACCGCCGCACCGCCGAAGCGCTGGAACGGCTGCGCGTGGTCAAGGGCTGGATCAGTGGTCAGCTTGACGAGCGTCCGTGGCCGGAAGTGGTGCGCCAGTTCGCGCGCCGTGAAGCCGCGATGATGATCATGGGCGACTGGGCCAAGCCGGAACTGGCCGAACGCGGCATGACGCTGGACGAGGACTACGCCTGCGGCACCGCGCCGGGCACCGCCAAGTACCACCTTTACAGCGTCGACACGCTGACCATGTTCGCCGGCGACTACCGCCACATGGCGTCGCAGGAAAAGATGGCGCGCCTGCTGGTATCGCCAACGGTGCAGGCGGAATACAACGCGTTGAAGGGCGCCGTGCCGGTGCGGCGCGACGCCGACCCGTCCAAAATGGACAGCTGCGCGCGCACGTCCTGGACTACCTTCGCGCAGGGCGCTGCGGTGCAGGCGCCTAGCCTGGTGCACCGCATGGCTACCGATGAAGCCAGCCGCGACGCCATCATCGCCGAAATCCACCGATATTTTCTAGACGACAGGGCCACGCCCGCCGAGGCGCAACGCCGCCTGGGCGCGTTGTTCCGACTGTTTAACCTCAGAAGCCAAGGAGCACCCGGTGCGCAAGATACTGATCGTAGACGATGACCAAAAGACCCGCGTCCTGCTCAAGACCTACCTGGAGAAGAACCAGTACGAGGTAATCCTGTCGCACAACGGCGAGAGCTTCATGGCCGAGCTGCATGCCCATTCCGAGCAGCTGTCGCTGGTGATCCTGGACGTGATGCTGCCCGATACCGACGGCTTCGCGCTGTGCAAGCAGGTGCGCCAGCGCTCGAATGTCCCCATCATCATGCTGACGGCCAGCTCCGACGAGACTGACCGCATCGTCGGCCTGGAACTGGGCGCGGACGACTATATCGCCAAGCCATACAGCCCGCGCGAGCTGCTGGCCCGCATCAAGGCCATCCTGCGCCGCACGGCGCTGGAGACGCCGTCGGCGCGCTATTACCGCTTCGTCGGTTTCACGCTCGACCTGATGGAGCGCAAGGTGCTGGACAGCGCCGGCGCCGTCGTCGCGCTGACGGGACTGGACTTCCAGCTGCTGAAGTACTTCGTCGAGCATCCGGGCGTGATCCTGGACCGCAGCGTGCTGTGCGAGGAAACCCGTGGCCGCGACGCCGGCCCACTGGATCGCTCGCTCGACGTGCAGATCAGCCGTTTGCGCCTGCGCCTCAACGACGACGGCAAGCAGCCGGCCTTGATCAAGACCGTGCGCGGCGCCGGCTACGTGTTCTCGGCCGATGTCAGCGTCTCGCATGCTTAAGCGTGTATCGAACCGGATGCTGGAGCGGCTGGGCAGGATCTGGCCGCAGTCGCTGCTGGGACGATTGATGCTGGTGATGGCGGCCGGGCTGCTGGTGACGCAGCTGGCCGCCAGCGTGATCTGGGCCAGCCAGCTGCGTGCCAAGGCGCAGGTGGAGGCGCAGTCGGCGTCGCAGTACATGGCGCACGGCGCATCCGGCGCGATCCGCTTCTTCCGCAGCCTGCCGGCGAATTACCGTTTGCTGCTGATCCAGCAGCTGCGCGAGATGGGCGGCACGCGCTTCTTCGTCAATCTCAATCACGCCTACGTGCCGGTCCAGCAGATCGCCGAGCATCCGCTGGCCAGCAGCGTGCTGGCCACGGTCGGCGCCACTCTGAAAAGCGACCTGCCGCATTCGCCCAGCTTCCGCCTGGCCTTCGCCTGGCCGGACCAGCTGGTGGTGTCGGAAGATGGCGTCCGCTTGAGCGACCTGCCGGACGCCTGGGTCCAGCACATCCTGCTGATCCAGCCGGACCCCGCGCCGATACTGGTGATCCAGACCGAGATCGAGCCTGGCAACTGGCTGTACATGGCGGCGCTGATGCCCAATCCGTATTTCTTGAGCAGTAACGATCCGCTGGCGTGGGACCGCCTGGCGCTGCAAGGCCTGTCGCTGGCCGTGGTGCTGCTGCTTTGCCTGCTGGTGGTGCGCTGGATCACGCGGCCGCTGGCCGCCTTGTCCGATGCGGCGGCCGCCTTCGGCCAGGGGCAGGACGACCGCGCGCCGCCGCTGCCGGAGACGGGCAGCCGTGAATTCATCAACACCGCGCGCGCCTTCAGCGCCATGCGCGAGCGCATCCAGCGCTACATCGAGGACCGCGAACGCTTGTTCATCTCGATCTCGCACGACCTGCGCACGCCGATCACTCGGCTCAAGCTGCGCTCCGAATTGCTGGACGACGAGGCGCTGCGCAATGAGTTCGAGGAAGACCTCGATGAACTGGACATGATGGTCAAAGGCGCGCTGCAATGCGTGAAGGACAGCGACATCCACGAGAACCCGGCCGAGGTCAAGCTCGACGCGCTGCTGGGACGCCTGGTGCGCAGCGCGCGGCTGGCGGGGCACGAGGTGGGATATCGCGACAGCGGCGTCACCGTGCGCGCCAAGCCGTTGGCCTTGAAGCGCGCCCTTGGCAACCTGCTGGACAACGCCTTGTACTACGGCGACCGCGCCGAGATCAGCGTCAGCTCCGAGCCTGGCGCGGTGGCGATCGCCGTGCGCGATCACGGTCCCGGCGTGCCGGAGGACGCCTTTGCCAGCTTGTTCGATTCCTATGTACGGCTGGCCCATGGCCGCGAGCAGAACGACGCCGGCATGGGACTGGGGCTGGGCATCGCCCGCAGCGTGATTGAGGCCCACGGCGGCCAGCTGCTGCTGGAAAACCATCCCGAGGGCGGCTTGAACGCCACCATCCGCTTGCCCGCCTGAGCGCCAAAGCAACAGCCGCGCAATACATTTTGTAAGGCTCTGTGAAGTTTTGTTGCAGCGGCGGACGCTCCGCCTCACAAACCGCGTCTGTACGCGTAAAGAACTGTAAGTGATGCCGACGTTAAGTCAATGGAATCAAGGTCTTGTCGGCATTCGCCTGGCGCTGGCGATGATGATAACGTTTGCAACAACCCAACACACACTGAAAGTCGACCATCAATGAAGACACAGCATCAACGCTCGCAAGCCATCGACGTGCTGCGCGGCCTGACGGTCGCGCTGATGATCATGGTGAACATGCCGGGCACGCCGGCCACCACCTACGCGCCTTTCCTGCACGCCGAATGGCACGGCCTGACGCTGACCGACCTGGTGTTCCCGACTTTTATGTTCGTGGTCGGCACGGCGCTCAGCTTCACGCTGGAGAAGTACGAGGGCATGGGCGAGGCGGCGGTGCTGAAGAAGATCTTCACCCGCACCGCGTTGATCTTCCTGTTCGGCTTCCTGATGTACTGGTATCCCTTCTTCAGTACCGAGGGAGGGTCGCTGACTGTGCTGCCGCTGTCCGGCACCCGTATCTTCGGTGTACTGCAACGCATCGCGCTGGGCTACTGCGCCGGCTCGCTGATCCTGCATTACTGGAAGGAGAAGGGCGCCATCGTGTTCGCGGTGCTGGCGTTGCTGGGCTACTGGGCGCTGATGTACTGGTTCGGCGACTACACGCTGGCCGGTAACGCGCAGCGCAAGCTGGATTTGCTGGTGCTGGGCGAAGCGCATATGTACCACGGCGAGGGCATCGCCTTCGATCCGGAAGGGATATTGAGCACGCTGCCGTCCATCGTCAATGTGCTGGCCGGTTACTTCGCCGGACGCCTGGTGCGCCGCCTGGGCGCCAGCTACGAAACCATCGCGAAGCTGACCATGTCCGCCGCTGTACTGGCCGTGCTGGCGCTGTGCTGGAGCAGCGTATTCCCGCTCAATAAAAAGCTGTGGACCAGTTCCTACACGCTGATGACCATCGCGATCGACCTGTTCACGCTGTCGCTGCTGCTGTACGTGATCGACATGCTGGGCAAGCGTGGCTGGACTTACTTCTTCGAAGTCTTCGGCCGCAACACCTTGTTCATCTATCTGTTCAGCGAAGTGGTGGCGTCCACCTTCTTCCTGTTCAAGGTCGGCGGCCTGAATATCTTCGACTGGATCTACCTGAACCTGTTCCAGCCGTGGGCCGGCGCCCGCAATGGAACGCTGCTGTGGGCTGTGGTGTACATGCTGGGCTGCTGGTTGGTTGGCTACGTGCTGGACCGGAAAAAAATCTACATCAAACTCTGACTGGAGAACTACGCAATGAAAAAATTATTGATATCGGCTTGCGTCGCGGCGGCGCTGGCGGGATGCGGCGGCTCGGCACCAACCGCGCAGCAATCGCCACGCGCAATGGCGCGCATGGGCAACCTGGCGGCCGCGCGCAGCGCGACGTCGCCGGACACGCCGGCCGATGCCGGCAGCGAGCGCGTAGCGCAGGGCGGTGCGCCGGGCAGCAAGGCGCTGGCCAACGGCAAGATGGTGCTGGCCTATTATTCGGGCTATACCAACAACTACAGTTCGCTGACCAAGTACTACGCCAACGTCAATGCGGTGGCCATCGATTTCTGGAACATCACCCCCGCCGGCGCGGTGGTTGGCAACGGCGATCCGACGCCGACCAACGCCATCACCTTCCTCAAGTCCAAGGGCATCGCCATTTACGGCTGCATCTCCAACGTGTCGGATACCTCGCCTGATGGCTGGGACCCGGCGGTGTCGCACGCCGTCACCGGCGCCAAGCGGGCGGCAACGGTGGCCAACCTGGTCAGCTTCGCCAAGACCAACGGTTTCGCCGGCATCAACATCGATTTCGAAGCGGTGGACCAGGCCGACCGCAAGAACCTCAGCGACTTCGCCGCCGCGCTGGCGACAGCACTGCACGCGCAGGGCATGAAGCTGATCATGACGGTGCCGGCCTTCTCCGCCACCGACGAAAACGACATCCACAACCTGGCGTTCGACCTGCAAGCGCTGGGCCAGGCGGCCGACTACATCCAGGTGATGACCTATGACGAAACCATCCCGGCATGGGATGCTGGCCCGGTGGCCGGTTCCGACTGGATGGAAAACGCGCTCGACTACGCCACCAGCAAGGCGCCGGCGGCCAAGGTCTTGAACGGCATCCCCGCCTACGGCTATGACTGGATCGGGGAAGGCGACGGCAGCCAACTGTACTGGCGCAACGTGCCGGCGCTGCTGACGAAGTACGGCGTCACGCCCAAGTATGACAACAACGTCAACGCCATCAGTTTCAGCTACACCGTCGGCGGCCGGAAGCACACGGTGTGGAACGAGAACGCCAGGAGCGTGACGCTGAAGACCTCTCTGGTCAGCGCTTATGGCCTGGCCGGCACGTCGATCTACGCCTTCGGCATGGAAGACGCCAGCTTCTGGAGCGCAGTCAACGCCGGCCTGAACAAATAGTCCCCTTCGCGCAGCGGCGCTCGCCGCTGCGCTTCTCAGCCTTATTCCCGGTTTTCTGTCGCCCAGTCCCCCATTTGTGCAGTTCGTCGCAATCCGCAGGATCGTTGAGCAAGTGATGGCTATAGTGATCACATACCGAAACGCATACAAGGAGAGCCAAAATGAACATCGCCAAAAACATGGAAGTCATCTTCGTCGTCGCCGCCGTCCTGCTGGGCGCTTCCGCCTACGCCAGCGCCGCCGCCCAGGCCACCGTCGCCCTGCAACCGTCGATCCAGGTCGCCGCCGCCCACGCTCCGATGCAAGTTGTCGTCATCAAGGCCAAGCGCCTGACGGCAGTGGAAAAAGCCAGCCTGTCGTAATTTGACAATTGGTCGTACTGCAAAGATTGCTAGAAAGCTTAGTGCACTGCTACATTAGCCGTTCGCAGCAACTAAGAACAACACCAGAGGAATCCGACAATGAATAAGCTTTTCCAACTTGGCCTGCTGTTTGCCGCTTTCTGTGCGCTGTTTGGCCGCGCCCAGGCCGCCGACGAGCCTACCGAGAAGCGCGTGATCCCGCTCGACGCCCGCGTGGTGCGCGTCAAGCTCGATGGCGTACTCGACCTCAAGCTGCGCCAGGGCGCCACGCCTTCGTTGACGCTCTATGCGGACAAGCGCACCATGGAAAAAGTGACGGCGTCGGCCACCGGCGACACGCTGCACCTGGAGACCGAGGGCCGTGGGCTGAAGATCGGCCGCTCCTCCACCCGCGCCGAGCTGGTGTTGCCGATGTTGCGGGAAGTGGTGTCGGAGGGCGTGGGCTCGACCGAGATCAGCGGCTTCAGCGGCGACGAACTGGAATTGACGATGGATGGCGCCGGCACGATGAAAGTGGTCTGTGACTACAAGGTCCTGAAGGCCAACCTGGGCGGCGTCGGCAGCATGCATCTGTGGGTCAGCGAGAACGACAGCGTGGAGCTGGATCTGCGCGGCGCCGGCTACATCACCCTGGGCGGCAACAGCAAGGCGCTGAAGGCGACCCTGGGCGGACTCGGCGGCCTGAATGCGCAGAAGCTGCAGGCCGACACGGTCAACATCGAATTGAGCGGCCTGGGCAACGCCACCGTCAACGCCAAGACCAATGCGACATTGAACTTGAGCGGCCTCGGATCGGTCACTGTCTATGGCAAGCCCCTGAACCGCAACGTGAGCGTTGACGGTCTGGGCAAGGTAAGTTGGAAGTAAAACATACACACCTACGCGACATGAAAAAATTCATACTAGCGATCGGTCTCGCACTGGGCCTGCAACAGGCTGCGATGGCCGGATTCGCCGAAGGCGCTACCGCCTACAACAACAAGAACTACGCGGCGGCCTTGAAAGAGATCACGCCGCTGGCCAAGGCCGGCAACGCGGACGCCCAGCACCTGCTGGGCTTGATGTATTACATGGGCCGCGGCGTGCCGCAGGATTACAAGCAGGCGCTGGAATGGCATCGCAAGGCCGCGCTGCAGGGCAAGGCCGACGCGCAGTATGTGGTCGGCGCCATGTACTACACCGGCAACGCGGTGATCCAGGACCACAAGCAGGCGGTCACCTGGTTCCGCAAGGCCGCCGAGCAAGGCCATCCGGACGCGCAACAGGCGCTGGGGCTGATGTACCGCTATCACATGGCTGGCATGCCGCAGGATAACGTGATCGCCTACATGCTGTGGAACCTGGCGGCGGCCAACGGCTCGATGAACGCGGCCGAGCAGCGTTCGGCCGTGGTCAAGGGCATGACGCCGGAGCAGATCGAGGAGGGGCAGGCGCTGTCGGCGTCCTGGAGGCCGAACACGCCGTTGCCCAAGCAATCGCGTACGGGCGGCGGCTAATCGGCGGCTGTCGTACAATCGCCCTTTCTTCACGAGAGGGCGAGCCATGCGCGCGATTGAAATCACCCATCCCGGCCCCGCCGATGTCCTGAAACTGTGCGAGCGGGCTATGCCGGTCGTCAAAGGCGGCGAAGTGCTGATCAAGGTCCACGCGGCCGGCGTCAACCGCCCCGACGTGTTCCAGCGCATGGGCAACTATGCGCCGCCTCCGGGCGCTTCCGACCTGCCGGGCCTGGAAGTGGCCGGCGAGATCGTCGACGGCGATCTCGACTACACCACCTTCGACATCGGCGACAAGGTCTGCGCGCTGGTGCAGGGCGGCGGCTATGCCGAATACGTGGTCGCGCCGCTGGAGCAGGTGCTGCCCATCCCCAAGGGCTGGAGCATGCTGGAAGCGGCCACCATTCCCGAAAACTACTTCACCGTGTGGAGCAATGTGTTCGACCGTGCCCATCTGGCGGCCGGCGAGACCTTGCTGGTGCAGGGCGGCAGCTCGGGCATCGGCGTGACGGCGATCCAGCTGGCCAGCGCATTGGGCCACCGCGTGTTCGCCACCGCCGGCAGCGACGACAAGGTGGCCGCCTGCATGCAGCTGGGCGCCGAGCGCGGCATCAACTACAAGACCGAGGATTTCGCCGTCATCGTCAAATCGCTGACCAACGACCGTGGCGCCGACGTCATCCTCGACATGGTGGGCGGCGACTACCTGCCGCGCGAAATCTCCTGCCTGGCCGACGACGGCCGCATCGCGCTGATCGCCACGCTGGGCGGCGGCAAGGCCACGGTGGACCTGGGCCAGGTGCTGCGCCGCCGGCTGACCATCACCGGCTCGACCTTGCGGCCCCGTTCGGCCGCCTTCAAGGGCGCGATCGCCAAGCAGCTGCTGGACAAGGTGTGGCCGTTGATGGCGGCCAAAAAACTCAAGCCGGTGATTTACCAGGTGTTTCCGCTGGAGCAGGCCGCAGCGGCGCATGCGCTGATGGAGACCAGCAATCATGTCGGTAAGATCATGTTGCAAGTAATCTAGATCAATTTAGTGTTGGGATGGACGCGGGATCGTAGCATTTTTGCCATTTTAGAGGCGACATGGCCAAGCGCTGGTTTGACCGGGCTTCCAGCCTCGCGTTAAAATAGCGGGTTATTGAATTTTAGGCTACTATGCGTCGCAAACTCGTCATCGGCAATTGGAAAATGAACGGCAACCGCGCCGGCAATACGGCACTGTTGTCGGGAATATTGGCCGGGCTGAACGACTTTGGCGCCGATTGCGCCGTGTGCGTGCCGGCCCCATACCTGGCCCAGTGCCAGGCTGAACTGCAAGACAGCCCGCTCGCATGGGGTGGGCAGGATCTGTCGGTCCACGCCAGCGGCGCCTACACGGGCGAAGTCTCGGCCGGCATGCTGGTCGATTTCGGCTCCCGCTATGTGCTGTGCGGCCACTCCGAGCGCCGCGCCTACCACAAGGAAGGCAGCGAACTGGTGGCGCAAAAGACCGTCGCCGCGCTGGCCGCCGGCCTGACGCCGGTAGTCTGCGTGGGCGAAACGCTGGAGCAGCGCGAAGCAGGGGAGACCGAGGCGGTCATCTGTGGACAGCTGCAGGCGGTGTTGGATGTGATAGTCGCCGACGACCTGGCCAAGATTGTGGTGGCTTATGAGCCGGTCTGGGCTATCGGTACCGGCAAGACGGCGACGCCGCAAATCGCCCAGGACGCGCACGCTTTCCTGCGCGCGCGCATGGCGCAAAAGAATGCGCCGGTCGCGGCCGGTGTGCAGATTTTGTACGGCGGCAGCATGAAGCCGGATAATGCAAAAGAATTGATGGCCCAGCAGGACATCGACGGCGGCCTGATAGGCGGCGCCGCATTAAAGGCGGTGGATTTCCTCGGGATTATCCAGGCCATTTAAAGCTGTAGAAACAAAACGATACAAATCTCTTATTTTTGAATGGAATAACATGAACTCCTTGTTCAATCTGGTTATCGTAGTGCAGGTCATTTCCGCAATTAGCATTATTGGCCTGGTATTGTTGCAGCATGGTAAGGGCGCGGACATGGGCGCGGCCTTCGGTTCGGGCGCTTCGGGCAGCCTGTTCGGCGCGACCGGTTCGTCGAACTTCATGTCCAAGTCGACCGGCGTTGCCGCCGCGATCTTCTTCAGTGCCACGCTGGCCCTGTCCTACATCTCGACCCAGCACGGCAGCGGCGCCGTCAGCGGCGGCGTGATGGACAAGGCCCTGCCAGCGGCGCCAGCTCCAGTCCCGGCGACCGGCGCGGCAGCGATCCCGACCGCACCGGCAGCTCCTGCGGTGGCGCCAGTGGCTCCAGCCGCTCCGGCAGCGACGGGTCCTGCAGCTTCGATCCCAAAGTAATATAATAATGAACTAGTTGTGAAGTTCAGCAGTTTCCTTAGCAACTTTTTAAGTTGTTTGCTCATTGTTTTGGCAGTACATTGGCGTTGCAAGCTAGAAAAACAATTCAGAGTGAAAAGAAGCAAAGATTTATCGTTTTTCTTCTTGTTTTGGCGCAATACGGATTAACAACCGCGTGAAAACACAGTAGAATAGCGGCCTTACGCCGACGTGGTGAAATTGGTAGACACGCTATCTTGAGGGGGTAGTGGCGCAAGCTGTACGAGTTCGAGTCTCGTCGTCGGCACCAGAAATCTAAGGCCAGCAAGGGAGCACCGAAGTGTACCTGAGCTGGCTTTTTTACGAGGATGTGTCGTTCGATCCTGGTCTAAGCAGTTTTACGATTGGGACGAACGTTAAGAGCACCGCAGAGCACCGCAGTGTGTCCTTTTAACCGACCGTTCAATATAAGCTCATCAATCGTGAACCTCGAAAATTATCTCCCCGTCCTGTTGTTCATCCTCGTCGGTCTCGGCGTAGGCATCGCTCCCCAAGTTCTGGGCCACATCCTTGGGCCTAACAAGCCAGATGCGGCCAAGCTCTCCCCGTATGAATGCGGCTTCGAAGCGTTCGAAGACGCGCGCATGAAATTCGACGTGCGTTACTACCTCGTCGCAATCCTCTTTATTTTGTTCGATCTGGAAACGGCATTCTTCTTCCCGTGGGGCGTATCCATGCGCGAACTGGGCTGGAACGGATTCCTGGTGATGATGAGCTTCATCGCTGAATTCGTCGTCGGTTTTTGGTATATCTGGAAGAAAGGTGCCCTTGATTGGGAATAAGCCATGGCTATTGAAGGCGTATTAAACGAAGGTTTCATCACCACCTCGGCCGACAAGCTGATCAACTGGGCGCGCACGGGTTCGATGTTCCCGATGACGTTCGGTCTGGCATGCTGTGCGGTCGAAATGATGCACGTGGGCGCAGCCCGTTACGACATGGACCGCTTCGGCGTGGTGTTCCGTCCATCGCCACGTCAGTCCGACGTGATGATCGTGGCCGGCACGCTGTGCAACAAGATGGCGCCTGCGCTGCGCAAGGTCTACGACCAGATGCCGGAACCGCGCTGGGTCATCTCGATGGGCTCCTGCGCCAACGGCGGCGGCTACTATCACTACTCCTACTCCGTGGTGCGCGGTTGCGACCGCATCGTACCTGTGGACGTCTATGTGCCGGGCTGCCCGCCGACGGCTGAGGCTCTGCTGTACGGCATCATGCAGCTGCAAAACAAGATCAAGCGCACCAATACGATCGCACGCTAACGGGGTCGCTTCCAGAATATGACTACACATTTAGAACAACTGCAAACCGCCCTCGGCACTGCCTTGGGCGATCGCGTTTCCACCACCGTGGCGTTGGGCGAAATCACGCTGGTCGTGAAAGCCGCCGACTACTACGGCGTGATGCAAACGCTGCGCGACGACAAGTCGCTGGGCTTCGATCAGATGATCGACCTGGCCGGTGTCGACTACCTGAACTACGGTGAAGGCGCCTGGGACGGCCTGCGATTCGCAGTGGTCGTCCATCTGCTGTCGGTCAAGCACAACTGGCGCGTGCGCGTGCGCGCGTTCTGCGCCGACGACGAGATGCCGCTGCTGCCGTCGCTGATCCCGCTGTGGCGCGCCGTCAACTGGTACGAGCGCGAAGCGTTCGACATGTTCGGCATCCTGTTCGAGGGCCACAACGACCTGCGCCGCATCCTGACCGACTACGGTTTCATCGGCCATCCGTTCCGCAAGGACTTCCCGGTGTCGGGCTATGTCGAAATGCGTTACGACCCCGAGCAGAAGCGCGTGATCTACCAGCCGGTCACCATCGAGCCGCGTGAAAACGTGCCTCGCGTGATCCGCGAAGAAAACTACGGGAAGTAAAACAATGGCTGAAATTAAGAACTACACCCTGAACTTCGGTCCGCAACACCCGGCCGCGCACGGCGTGCTGCGCCTGGTGCTGGAGCTGGACGGCGAAGTCATCCAGCGTGCCGACCCGCACATCGGCCTGCTGCACCGCGGCACCGAGAAGCTGGCTGAACAGAAGACCTACCTGCAGTCCGTGCCCTACATGGACCGCCTCGACTACGTCTCGATGATGTGCAACGAGCACGCCTACGTGATGGCGATCGAGAAGCTACTGGGCCTGGAAGTGCCGTTGCGCGCGCAATACATCCGCGTGATGTTCGACGAGATCACCCGCATCCTGAACCACCTGATGTGGCTGGGCGCGCACGCGCTCGACGTCGGCGCCATGGGCCCGTTCCTGTACTGTTTCCGCGACCGCGAAGACCTGTTCGACTGCTACGAGGCGGTGTCGGGCGCGCGCATGCACGCGGCCTACTACCGTCCGGGCGGCGTCTACCGCGACCTGCCGGACGCGATGCCGCAGCACAAGCCGTCGATCATCCGCTCGGCCAAGGCCGTCGCCGGCCTGAACGAACACCGCCAGGGTTCGCTGCTGGACTTCATCGAAGCGTTCACCGGCCGTTTCCCGACCTATGTCGACGAATACGAAACGCTGTTGACCGATAATCGAATCTGGAAACAGCGTACCGTCGGCATCGGCGTGGTGGCGCCGGAAGATGCGCTGGCGATGGGCTTCACCGGCGCCATGCTGCGCGGTTCCGGCATCGAATGGGATCTGCGCAAGCACCAGCCCTACGAAGTGTACGACCTGATGGACTTCGACGTGCCGATCGGCACCAACGGCGACTGCTACGACCGCTACCTGGTGCGCGTGGAAGAACTGCGCCAGTCGAACAAGATCATCAAGCAGTGCGTCGAATGGCTGCGCAACAATCCGGGTCCGGTCATGAGCGACAACCGCAAGGTGGCGCCTCCGGGCCGCGTCGACATGAAGACCAATATGGAATCGCTGATTCACCACTTCAAGCTGTTCACCGAGGGCTTCCACGTGCCGCCGGGCGAAGCGTACAGCGCGGTGGAACATCCGAAGGGCGAGTTCGGCATCTATCTGATTTCCGATGGCGCCAACAAGCCGTACCGCATGAAGCTGCGCGCTCCCGATTACGCGCACTTGCAATCGCTGGATGAAATGGCGCGCGGCCACATGATTGCCGACGCCGTGACCATCATCGGTACGCAAGATATCGTGTTCGGCAGTATCGACCGCTAAGGAAAAAGTATGTTGTTATCAGAACAGTGCTACAAAAAAATCGACCGCGAGTTGGCCAAATATCCGGCCGACCAGCGTCAGTCGGCCGTGATGGCCTCGTTGGCCCACGCCCAGGTTGAACTGGGTTGGATCTCGTCGGACGTGATGGCGGAATTGGCCGACTACATCCGCATGCCGGCCATCGCCGTGCAGGAAGTCGCGACTTTCTACAATATGTACAACCTGAAGCCGGTCGGCAAGCACAAGATTTCGGTGTGCACCAACCTGCCATGCGCCTTGTCGGGCGGCGTGGCCGCTGCCAACCGCCTGAAGGAAAAGCTGGGCATCGACTTCCGTGGCACCACGGACGACGGCGCTTTCACGCTGGTGGAAGGCGAGTGCATGGGCGCCTGCGGCGACGCGCCGGTAATGCTGGTGAACGACCAGCGCATGTGCAGCTTCATGTCCAATGACAAAATCGACGCACTGGTGGAGGAATTGAAGAAATGACGTCCATCCACAACCGTCACATCGACCCAGTCATACTCGCCGGCCTCGACGGCAAGAACTGGCACCTGGAAGATTACGTCAAGCGCGGTGGCTACAGCGCCCTGCGCAAGATCCTCGAAGAGAAGATCACCCCGGAACAAATCATCGCCGACCTGAAGGCGTCGTCGTTGCGCGGCCGTGGCGGCGCGGGCTTCCCGACCGGCCTGAAGTGGAGCTTCATGCCACGCCAGTTCCCGGGCCAGAAGTACCTGGTATGCAACTCAGATGAGGGCGAGCCGGGCACTTTCAAGGACCGCGACATCATGCGCTACAACCCGCATGCGCTGATCGAGGGCATGGCCATTGGCGCCTACGCCATGGGCATCACCGTGGGCTACAACTACATCCACGGCGAGATCTTCGAGGTCTACACCCAGTTTGAAGATGCGCTGGAAGAGGCGCGCGCCGCCGGCTTCTTGGGCGACAAGATCATGGGCAGCGAGTTCAGCTTCCAGCTGCACGCGCACCATGGCTACGGCGCCTACATCTGCGGCGAGGAAACCGCGCTGCTGGAATCGCTGGAGGGCAAAAAAGGCCAGCCGCGCTTCAAGCCGCCTTTCCCTGCGTCGTTCGGCCTGTACGGCAAGCCGACCACCATCAACAACACCGAGACGTTCGCGGCGGTGCCGTTCATCCTGAACATGGGTCCTGAAAAGTACCTGGGCATGGGACGTCCGAACAACGGCGGCTCGAAGATCTTCTCGATCTCCGGCGACGTTGAACTGCCGGGCAACTACGAGGTCCCGCTGGGCACCCCGTTCGCCAAACTGCTGGAACTGGCAGGCGGCATGCGCGGCGGCAAAAAGATCAAGGCTGTGATCCCTGGCGGCTCGTCCGCTCCGGTGATCCGCGGCGAACTGATGATGAACACCGACCTGGACTACGACTCGATCGCCAAGGCTGGCTCGATGCTCGGTTCGGGCGCCGTCATCGTCATGGATGAAACGCGTTGCATGGTCAAGGCAATGGAGCGTCTGGCTTACTTCTACTTTGAAGAGTCTTGCGGCCAGTGCACCCCATGCCGTGAAGGCACGGGTTGGATGTACCGCATGATCCACCGCATCGAAAACGGCCAGGGACGTCCTTCGGACTTGGACGTGCTGAACTCGATCTGCGACAACATCCAGGGCCGCACCATTTGCGCACTGGGCGATGCCGCGGCGATGCCGATGCGCGCGTTCATCAAGCAATTCCGCGAAGAATTTGAATATCACGTCGAGCACAAGCATTGCTTAGTGCCCGCTTACATCTAAGCTGCGTCAGGTAACGATCACCATGGTTGAAATCGAAATAGACGGCAAAAAAGTCGAAGTCCCTGCTGGTAGCATGGTGATGGACGCCGCCAACAAATTGGGAACCTACATTCCGCACTTCTGCTATCACAAGAAATTGTCGATCGCTGCGAACTGCCGTATGTGCCTCGTCGAAGTGGAAAAGGCCCCCAAGCCTTTGCCAGCATGCGCAACGCCGGTCTCGGCAGGCATGATTGTGCGCTCCGCTTCGGACAAGGCCGTACAGGCACAGAAGTCGGTGATGGAATTCCTGCTGATTAACCACCCGCTGGACTGCCCGATCTGCGATCAGGGCGGCGAGTGCCAGTTGCAAGACTTGGCAGTCGGCTACGGCAAGGGCGAATCGCGCTACGAAGAAGACAAGCGCGTCGTCGTGCCTAAGGATGCCGGCCCGCTGGTGTCCATGCAGGAGATGGCGCGCTGCATCCAGTGCACCCGTTGCGTACGTTTCGGCCAGGAAGTGGCCGGCGTGATGGAACTGGGCATGATCGGCCGCGGCGAACACTCGGAAATCACCGCCTTCGTCGGCCAGACCGTCAACTCTGAGATGTCCGGCAACATGATCGACCTGTGCCCGGTCGGCGCGCTGACGTCGAAGCCGTTCCGCTACAGCGCCCGTTCGTGGGAACTGTCGCGTCGCAAATCGGTCTCGCCGCACGACGGCCTGGGCGCCAACCTGATCGTTCAGGTCAAGGGCGGCAAGGTCAAGCGCGTGCTGCCGCTGGAAAACGACGCTGTCAACGAGTGCTGGATTTCCGACAAGGACCGCTTCTCCTACGAAGGTTTGGAGAGCGCCGAGCGTCTGACTCAGCCGATGCTGAAGCAGGGCGGCGAGTGGAAAGAAGTAGACTGGCAGACCGCGCTGGAATACGTCGCGCACGGCCTGAAGAACATCAAGCACGAACACGGCGCCAACGCGCTGGCCTCGCTGGCCACGCCGCACTCGACGCTGGAGGAACTGCACCTGCTGCAAAAGCTGACCCGCGCCATGGGCTCGGACAGCGTCGACACGCGCCTGCGTCACAGCGATTTCTCGCTGAGCGATGTGACCCCTTGGTTGGGCATGTCGATCACCGAGTTCGGCCAGCTGAACCGCGCCTTCGTCATCGGCTCGTTCCTGCGCAAGGATCACCCGCTGCTGGCTACCCGTCTGCGCACGGCAGTGAAGGGCGGCGCCAAGCTGTCGATCCTGCACGCGACCGACGACGACCAGCTGATGAACATCGCGAACAAGATGATCGTGGCTCCGTCGGAGTGGCTGTCGGCGCTGTCGCAAGTTGTCGTGGCCGTGGCTAAAGCTAAAGAAGTTTCGGCTCCTGCCGGCTTCGAAGGCGTACCAGCCTCCGACGTCGCCAACGCGATCGCCGCCTCGCTGATCTCCGGCGAAAACAAGGGCGTCTTCCTGGGTAACGCGGCAACGCAGCACCCACAGGCCGCCGCGCTGCACGCCGCCGCGCAATGGATCGCCGAACAGACCGGCGCCAAGCTGGGCTACCTGACCGAAGCCGCCAACACCGTCGGCGCCTACCTGGTCAACGCCAACGGCGCCAAGGCTCCTGCCTTCTCCGAGCAGAAGCAAGCCTACGTGCTGCTGAACGCCGAGCCTGAGCTGGACGCACACAATCCGCAAGCCGCCGCCGCCGCACTGAAACACGCGGAAATGGTCGTGGTCCTGTCGGCCTACAAGCACGGCATGGAATATGCCGACGTGCTGCTGCCGGTCTCGCCATTCAGCGAAACCTCGGGCACCTTCGTCAACTGCGAAGGCCGCGCGCAAAGCTTCAACGGCACCGTCAAGCCGCTGCTGGAAACCCGCCCTGCATGGAAAGTCCTGCGCGTGCTGGGTAACATCCTCGGCCTGTCCGGTTTCGACTACGACACTTCCGAAGCGATCCGCGACGAAGTGCTGGGCGCCGGCGTGACCGACCTGTCGGCCAAGCTGAACAACACCACCAAGCAAGCCCTGGTTGCCGCTTCCGCTGGTAATGGCAACGGCGCCACCGGTACGGAACGTATCACCGACGTGCCTATCTACTTCGCCGACGCCGTTGTGCGTCGCGCCGAGTCGCTGCAGAAGATGGCCGACGCGGCTGCGCCTAAAGCGCACCTGTCGACTGCCCTGGCGCAGCAATTGGGTGTCGCCGCCGGCGACAAGGTCAAAGTAACGCAAGGTTCCGGCAGCGCGATCCTGGTCGCCGCTGTTGATGCCAAACTGCCAGCGAACGCAGTTCGTGTCGCCGCCGCTCACGCGTCGACCGCTGCACTGGGTGGCATGTTCGGTTCCATCACCGTTGAAAAAGCAGGGGAGGGTAAATAATGGCTCTGCCTGAATTCGTCAATACCATCAATGCCACCGGCGCGCAAACGCTGGGGCAGCTCTGGCCGCTGGCCTGGGCGCTGATCCGCGTTATCGTCGTGCTGCTGCCGCTGATGGGCCTGGTTGCCTATCTGACGCTGTGGGAACGTAAGTTCATCGGCTGGATCCAGATCCGCGTCGGTCCCAACCGCGTAGGCCCGATGGGCCTGCTGCAGCCGATCGCCGATGCGCTCAAGCTGCTGTTCAAGGAAATCATCACCCCGGCCAAGGCCAACCGCGGCCTGTTCGTGATCGGACCTATCATGACCATCATGCCGGCGCTGGCCGCCTGGGCGGTGGTGCCGTTCGGCGCCGAAGCCGTGCTGGCCAACGTCAACGCCGGCCTGCTGCTGCTGATGGCGATCACCTCGATGGAAGTCTACGGCATCATCATCGCCGGCTGGGCCTCGAACTCGAAGTACTCCTTCATGGGCGCGATGCGCGCCTCGGCCCAGATGATCTCCTACGAAATCCCGATGGGCTTCGTGCTGGTGGTGGTGCTGATGGTGTCCGGTTCGCTGAACTTCGGCGACATCGTCGCTGGCCAGCAGAAGGGCATGTTCGCGGAACACGGCCTGAACCTGCTGTCGTGGAACTGGCTGCCGCTGCTGCCGCTGTTCGTGGTCTACCTGACCTCGGGCCTGGCGGAGTGCAACCGTCACCCGTTCGACGTGGTCGAGGGCGAGTCCGAGATCGTTGCCGGCCACATGGTCGAGTACTCGGGCATGGCCTACGCCATGTTCATGCTGGCCGAATACGCCAACATGATTTTGATCGCAACCCTGGGTTCGATCATGTTCCTGGGCGGTTGGTCCGCACCGTTTGCCTTCCTCGAATTCTGGGGCGGTTTCGGCGGCTTCTTCTGGTTGTTCGCCAAGGCGTTCTTCCTGGTGTCCGTCTTCATCTGGGTGCGCGGTACTTTCCCACGCTACCGTTATGACCAGATCATGCGTCTGGGCTGGAAAGTGTTTATCCCTCTGACGCTGGTGTACCTGGTGTTCGTGGCCGGCTGGATGCAGACATCCTGGAATATCTGGAAGTAAGGACTGGAAAAAATGGAACGTTTAAAAGACTTTATCGGCAGCTTCATGCTGACCGAATTGATCAAAGGGATGGCGCTGACGGGCAAGTATATGTTCTCGCGCAAGATCACCGTGCAGTACCCGGAAGAGAAGACGCCGATGTCGCCACGCTTCCGCGGCCTGCACGCCCTGCGCCGCTATCCGAATGGTGAAGAGCGCTGCATCGCCTGCAAACTGTGCGAAGCAGTGTGCCCGGCGATGGCGATCACCATCGAATCGGAGCAGCGCGACGACGGTTCGCGCCGCACCACGCGTTACGACATCGATCTGACCAAGTGCATCTTCTGCGGTTTCTGCGAAGAGTCGTGCCCGGTTGATTCGATCGTTGAAACGCACGTGCTGGAATACCACGGCGAGAAACGCGGCGATCTGTACTACACGAAAGAGATGCTGCTGGCCGTTGGCGATCGCTATGAAAACGAGATCGCCGCAGCCCGCGCAGCGGACGCTCCTTACCGCTGATAGTTGAACATTTGCCGGCTTCGGCCGGCGTATCAGCGTGTCGATCAATAATGTACGTCTCTTGGGTTAGTTATGGAAAAAACTATTTTGTTCTACGCATTCGCGGCCATCATGATATTGGCTGCGACACGCGTAATTACGGCACGCAATCCGGTGCACGCGGCACTGTTCCTGGTGCTGGCGTTCTTCTCGGCTGCCGGCATCTGGATGCTGCTGGAGGCTGAGTTCCTCGCCATCGTGCTGGTACTGGTCTATGTCGGCGCCGTCATGGTGCTGTTCCTGTTTGTGGTCATGATGCTCGACATCGATACGGACAAGATGCGCGAAGGCTTCTGGGGCTACCTGCCGCTGGCGTCTTTCGTCGGCGTCATCATCGTGCTGGAAATGGCCGCCGTGCTGTGGCGCTCCTTCCTGTCGTTCGACCAGCAGGCGGTCAACGCCGGCAACATCGGCGGCACCAAGGAACTGGGCATCCTGATCTACACCAAATACGTCTACGCCTTTGAAGTCGCCGGCGTCATCCTGCTGGTCGCGATCATCGCCGCCGTGGCGCTGACCCTGCGCAAGCGCAAGGACACCAAACATTTCGACCCGGCCGACGCAGTGCGCGTCAAGCGTAACGACCGCCTGAAGATCGTCAAGATCGCTCCGGTCACCACGCGTGGCCAGGCCGAAGCAGAAGTTAAGGAGGCACCATGACGTTATCGCTCGCTCACTACCTCGTTCTTGGCGCGATCCTGTTCGCGATCTCGATCGTCGGTATTTTCCTGAACCGCAAGAACATCATCGTTCTGCTGATGGCCATCGAATTGATGCTGCTGGCAGTGAACATGAACTTCATCGCGTTCTCGCACTACCTGGGCGATGCGGCCGGGCAGATCTTTGTGTTCTTCATCTTGACCGTGGCGGCTGCTGAATCGGCAATCGGCCTCGCGATCCTGGTGGTGATGTTCCGTAACCTGGACACCATCAACGTTGAAGACCTCGATAGCCTGAAGGGTTGATCCCGTGGCTAAAGTTCAAACCTCGAAAAATAACGATTAAGGTTCATCATGGCGGTTACACTTAACCCTAATCTCCTGCTAGCCGTACCCTTGGCGCCGCTGGCCGGCGCCGCGATTGCGGGCTTGTTAGGAACTCAATTCTTCGGCAACGTCGTAGGTCGCAAGACCTCGCACACCGCGACCATTTTGGGCGTGCTGGTTGCCTTCATCCTGTCGGCGCTGACGCTGAACGACGTGGTCAACGGCGCCTACTACAACGGCACCGTCTACAACTGGATGACTGTGGCCGGCCTGAAGCTGGAAGTCGGCTTCCAGATCGACGCGCTGTCGGCGATGATGATGTGCGTAGTGACGTTCGTGTCGCTGATGGTGCACATCTACACCATCGGCTACATGGCGGAAGACGAAGGCTACAACCGCTTCTTCGCCTACATCTCGCTGTTCACGTTCTCGATGCTGATGCTGGTCATGGCGAACAACTTCCTGCAGCTGTTCTTCGGCTGGGAAGCGGTGGGCCTGGTTTCCTACCTGCTGATCGGTTTCTGGTACACCCGCCCAACGGCGATCGTGGCCAACATGAAGGCCTTCCTGGTCAACCGCGTCGGCGACTTCGGCTTCATCCTGGGTATCGGCCTGCTGCTGGCCTACGCCGGTTCGATGGACTACCAGGAAGTCTTCGCCAAGAAGGAACAACTGATGTCGATGACCCTGCCGGGCACCGACTGGGCGCTGCTGACCGTCGCCTGTATCTGCCTGTTCATCGGCGCGATGGGCAAGTCGGCGCAGTTCCCGCTGCACGTCTGGCTGCCTGACTCGATGGAAGGCCCAACCCCGATCTCGGCACTGATCCACGCCGCGACCATGGTTACCGCCGGTATCTTCATGGTGACCCGCATGTCGCCGCTGTTCGAACTGTCGGACACCGCACTGTCGTTCATCCTGGTCATCGGCTCGATCACCGCGCTGTTCATGGGCTTCCTGGGCATCATCCAGAACGATATCAAGCGCGTGGTCGCTTACTCGACCCTGTCGCAGCTGGGCTACATGACCGTGGCGCTGGGTTCGTCCGCTTACTCGGTGGCTGTGTTCCACCTGATGACCCACGCATTCTTCAAAGCGCTGCTGTTCCTGGGCGCCGGTTCGGTCATCATCGGCATGCACCACGACCAGGACATCCGCAACATGGGTGGCCTGCGCAAGTACATGCCCATCACCTGGATCACTTCCTTGCTGGGTTCCCTGGCGCTGATCGGCACGCCGTTCTTCTCGGGCTTCTACTCGAAGGATTCGATCATCGAAGCCGTCGCCGCGACCCACATCTGGGGCGCAGGCTTCGCCAACTTCGCCGTGCTGGCTGGCGTGTTCGTGACCGCGTTCTACTCGTTCCGCATGTACTTCCTGGTGTTCCATGGCGAAGAGCGTTTCGGCAAGGCCCATGCGCATGACGATCACCATCATGCTCCGTCTGCTGCCGCGCACGACGACGACCATGGCCACGACGACGAAGAAGAAGACCACGGTCACCACGGCCTGGCCCCAGGCCAGAAGCCGCATGAATCGCCATTCGTGGTCTGGTTCCCGCTGGCGATGCTGGCCATCCCTTCGGTCATCATCGGCTACCTGACCATCGGTCCTATGCTGTTCGGCGACTTCTTCAAAGGCGTGATCGCCTTCGGCGAAAACCATCCTGCGATGGAAGAACTGGCGCATGAGTTCCACGGCCCGATGGCGATGGCGATCCACTCGCTGACGACGCTGCCACTGTGGCTGGCCATCTCCGGTGTCGCATCGGCATACTACTGCTACATGATCAATCCGCGCGTACCGGCCTGGTTCTACGACAAGTTCAAGTTCCTGCACACGCTGCTGGAGAACAAGTACTACATGGACAAGTTCAACGAGGTGGTATTTGCCGGCGGCGCGCGCCTGCTGGGCAATGGCTTGTGGAACATCGGCGACAAGACCCTGATCGACGGCTTGCTGGTCAACGGCAGCGCCAAAGTAGTGGCTTGGTTCTCGTCGCTGACCCGCCTGGCGCAGACTGGTTACATCTACCACTATGCGTTCGTCATGATCCTCGGCATTCTGGGGTTCCTGGTCTACTTCCTGCCGTTTTGGCACGCTTAATTAGCTGATACGCAAAGAGATAACGATAACCATGATGCAGTCAATTACATCCTATCCTCCGTTCCTGAGCCTGGCGATCTGGCTCCCGATCCTGTTCGGCCTGATCGTGCTGGCCCTGGGCCGCGACTCCAATGCAGGCCTGGTCCGCGTTGGTTCGCTGATCGCTTCCATCATCAGCTTCGTGGCCACGCTGCCGCTGATCGTCCACTTCAACAATGCCGCCCACGGCATGCAGTTCGTCGAGAAGTCGCCGTGGATCGAGCGCTTCAACATCTACTACTCGCTGGGCATCGACGGCCTGTCGCTGTGGTTCGTGCCGCTGACCGCCTTCATCACCGTGATCGTCGTGATCTCGGCCTGGCAGGTGATCCAGAAGCGCGTCGCGCAGTACATGGGCGCCTTCCTGATCCTGTCCGGCCTGATGATCGGCGTGTTCTGCGCCATGGACGGCCTGCTGTTCTACTTCTTCTTCGAAGCCACGCTGATCCCGATGTACATCATCATCGGTATCTGGGGCGGCGATAACCGCGTGTATGCGTCGTTCAAGTTCTTCCTGTACACCTTCTTCGGTTCGCTGCTGACGCTGGTCGCCATCATCTACCTGTACAAAGCATCGGGCGGCAGCTTCGACATCCTGATGTGGCACAAGATCGCCCTGACGATGAAAGAGCAGATCTTCATCTTCATCGCCTTCTTCATGGCCTTCGCCGTCAAGGTGCCGATGTTCCCGGTCCACACCTGGCTGCCGGACGTCCACGTGGAAGCGCCTACCGGCGGTTCCGCCGTGCTGGCCGCGATCATGCTGAAGCTGGGTGCTTACGGCTTCCTGCGTTTCTCGCTGCCTATCGTGCCCGATGCGTCGCACTACATGGCGCCGTTCGTCATCACCCTGTCGCTGATCGCCGTGATCTACATCGGTCTGGTCGCACTGGTCCAGAAGGACATGAAAAAACTGGTCGCCTATTCGTCGATCGCGCACATGGGCTTCGTTACCCTGGGCTTCTTCATCTTCAATAACATGGGCATCCAGGGCGCGATCGCACAAATGATCTCGCACGGCTTCATCTCTGGCGCGATGTTCCTGTGCATCGGCGTACTGTACGACCAGGCGCACTCGCGCCAGATCGCCGACTACGGTGGTGTCGTCAACAAGATGCCGAAGTTCGCCGCGCTGTTCATCTTCTTCTCGATGGCCAACTGCGGTCTGCCAGCGACTTCCGGCTTCGTCGGCGAGTTCATGGTGATCCTGGGCGCCACCCAGTTCAACTTCTGGATCGGCCTGCTGGCCGCGACCGCGCTGATCCTGGGCGCAGCCTACTCGCTGTGGATGGCCAAGCGCGTCATCTTCGGCAAGGTCGCCAACCACCATGTGGCTGAACTGGTCGACATCAACGGCCGCGAATTCCTGATGCTGGGCATGCTGGCGATCGCTGTGCTGTTCATGGGCCTGTACCCAGCGCCATTCACCGACACGATGCAAACCTCGGTTGCAGACCTGCTGGCGCACGTCGCACACAGCAAGCTGCCTTACTGAAAACGGAAACACATAAATGACTACTCCACTTCCACAAACAGTTATCGACATGGTGCCGGTGTCCGCGGAAATCGCTCTGCTGGTCGGCACCTGCGCGATCCTGTTGATCGATATGTTCCTGTCGCAGGGTAAGCGCTCGGTGACCTACGCGCTGTCGCTGCTGACGCTACTGGTCTGCGCCGCCCTGAGCTACCACGACTTCGTGGCCGGCACCACGGTCTACACCTTCAACGGCATGTTCGTGTCCGACCCGATGTCGAACCTGCTCAAGCTGTTCACCTACCTGGCCGTTGGCCTGACGCTGGTCTACTCGCGCCAATACGCCGACGACCGCGGCATGTTGAGCGGTAACCTGGGCGGCGAGTTCTACGTGCTGGCGCTGTTCGCCACGCTGGGCCAGATGGTCATGATCTCCGGCTCCAACTTCCTGTCCGTGTACCTGGGCGTGGAACTGATGTCGCTGTCGCTGTACGCGCTGGTGGCGATCCGCCGCGACAACCACAAGGCCACCGAAGCCGCGATGAAGTACTTCATCCTGGGCGCGCTGGCATCCGGTTTCCTGTTGTACGGTATCTCGATGCTGTACGGCGCGACCGGCACGCTGGACATCGCCCACGTGGCGACCGCTGTCGCAGCCGGCACCATCAAGCCGACCATCCTGGTCTTCGGCCTGGTGTTCCTGGTCGCCGGCCTGGCCTTCAAGCTGGGCGCGGTACCGTTCCACATGTGGGTACCGGACGTGTATGAGGGTTCGCCAACCGCGGTGACCCTGCTGCTGGGCGGCGCGCCGAAGATCGCCACCTTCGCGATCTGCATCCGCCTGCTGGTGGAAGGCCTGCTGCCGATGGCAGTCGATTGGCAGCAGATGCTGATGGTGCTGGCGGTTATGTCGCTGGCCATCGGTAACCTGACCGCGATCGCGCAGACCAACTTGAAGCGCATGCTGGCTTACTCCACCATCGCGCAAATGGGCTTCGTGCTGCTTGGCCTGTTGGCTGGCGTTGCAGGCACCACCGACCGTACCGGCGCCGCCGCTGCCTACAGCGCCGCGATGTACTACACCATCACCTATGTGCTGACCACCATCGGCAGCTTCGGCGTGTTGATGCTGTTGTCGCGCGCCGGCTTCGAAGCGGAGAACCTGGCCGACTTCAAGGGCCTGAGCAAGCGTAACGGCTGGTTCGCGGCTGTGATGTCGATCCTGCTGTTCTCGCTGGCCGGCGTGCCGCCGATGATGGGCTTCGCCGCCAAGTTCTCGGTGCTGACCGCCGTGCTGGGCACCGGCCAGATCTGGCTGACCGTCGTGGCGGTGATGTTCTCGCTGATCGGAGCGTTCTACTACCTGCGCGTCGTCAAGATGATGTGGTTCGATGAGCCGACCGACACTGCGCCGATCGTGGTCAAGGGCGACATGAGCTTCGCACTGAGCCTGAACGGTGTCGCCATCCTGGCACTGGGCTTGCTGCCAGGTCCGCTGCTGGCGGCCTGCCTGAAAGCCATCACCCTGACGCTGAACACCTGATGGATGTTTCCGTCGCAAGCTGGTTGGTGATCGCCGCTGCACTGGTGGCCGCCAACCTGCCGTTTTTTAATGACAAAGTATTCGCACTGGTGGCCATCAAGTGGCCCCGCAAGCCGCTGTACGTGCGGCTGGCGGAAATGGCGGTGCTGTACTTTGTCGTTGGCGGCATCGGCTTCGCCCTCGAAGCGCAGATCGGCAACCGCTTCCCGCAGACGTGGGAATTCTACGCAATCGCCGCCTGCATCTTCCTCGTCCTGGGCTTCCCGGGATTCATTGTCCGCTACCTGCGCAAGCGTCACGGCTGATACACTATCGTTCTTCAACGACGTGGAGCAGGCATGGACAAGCATCTCAAA
The DNA here is from genome assembly GCF_019166075.1 of Duganella violaceipulchra. Taxonomy (NCBI): domain Bacteria; kingdom Pseudomonadati; phylum Pseudomonadota; class Betaproteobacteria; order Burkholderiales; family Oxalobacteraceae; genus Duganella; species Duganella violaceipulchra. The sequence goes on from NZ_JAHTGR010000012.1 coordinate 153,230, forward strand.
GAAACCCGTATCGACGGTGAACTGGTCTACAACGGCCACTTCCTCAAAGTCCAACGCGACACGATCGCTCTCCCTGACGGCAAACACACCGCGCGCGAATTCGTGCTGCACCCTGGCGCGGTGGTGATCCTGCCGCTGCTGGACGACGGCACCGTGCTGATGGAGCGCCAGTACCGCTATCCGCTGCATCAAGTGTTCATCGAATTCCCGGCCGGTAAAATCGACCACAACGAGGACCCGCTGGCTAGCGCCAAGCGTGAACTGGAAGAAGAAACCGGCTATACCGCCAGCGAGTGGCAGTTCGTCACCAAGATCCACAACGCTATCGCCTATTCGGACGAGCACCTGGACCTGTACCTGGCGCGCGGCCTCAAAGCCGGCCCGCAGAAGCTGGACGAAGGCGAGTTCCTCGAAACCTTCACCGCCACCATCGACGAGCTGCTGCAATGGGTGCGCGAAGGGAAAATCACCGACGTCAAAACCGTCATCGGCATTTTCTGGCTGGACAAGCTGCGCGCGGGCGACTGGACGCTATGAAGCTCGTCATCCTCCTCGGTCTGGGCCTGCTGGCTGGCGGCACGGCAAGCGCCGACGCGCAGCGCACGCCGTTCCAGATCCGCTGCGAGGATACGATTGCGAAGACAGTATCGGTGCTGTCGGCCAGGCAGAACGGCTACACCATCAACAACCAGCTGCCATACCGCGCATTGACGGCGAAGTACGGCAGCATCGACAACAAGATGGTGACGCTCGGCCTGACCGTAACCAAAGGCCAGTACACGGTCGACCTGGGCGGCCAGATTTTGCAGGACCCGGTCAGCGGCTACGAGTGCATCGCGCCGCGCGTGGAATTGAAGCTGAATTATTCGCCGGTGCTGATCTATGTCGGCAACGAGTTCGCGGCGGGCAGCTGCGGGTACACGGCGATCCTCGAACACGAACAGCGTCATATGCAGGCGTATATGGAAAACCTGGCGCGCGTGGAGCAGGTGGTGCGCGACGCCTTGAACAAGCGCTTCGAAGCCAAACCGCTGTACGCGCCATCCGGCACTGCGATGTCGGCGCTGGAGCACGAGATCAACGGCAGCTGGTTCCCGTTCATCCGGGATGAATTTGACAAGGGCAAAGCGAAGCAGGCGGAGATCGATTCGCCGGAAGAATACGCCCGACTGGGCAAGGTCTGCGACGGCGAGATCGGCGCCGTCCTGCTGCGTCGCCATAAATAATTGAACACTATGACAGCATCCCAACACACACCGCGCTACTTTGCGCTGCTGCCCGCCGCCGGCGTCGGCGCGCGCATGGCGGCGGACGGCCCCAAACAATACCTGATGGTGGGCGGTAAGCCGATGCTGCGCCACGCGGTGGACGCCTTCCGCGCCAGCGAGCTGGTGGCGCACACCTATGTGGTGGTCAGCGCGGCCGACGGCCAGATCGACGGCGTGCTGCCGGCGGACCTGGACGGCGTGACGGTGCTGCGCTGCGGCGGCGCCACCCGCATGGACACAGTGCTCAACGCGCTGCGCGAGTTGCAAGGCGTGGTCGCCGACGGCGACATGATCATGGTCCACGACGCCGCGCGTCCCGGCCTGACGCCGGCCCTGATCGCCAAGCTGATAAACGGCGTGGGCGACGATGCCGCAGGCGGCCTGCTGGCGCTGCCGGTAGTGGACACGGTCAAGCGCGCGACCGGCGTGGCGCCGGTGGCCGCGACGACGGTGTCGCGCAACGGCCTGTGGCTGGCGCAGACGCCGCAGATGTTCAGCTACGCGCTGCTGCTGCGCGCCCTGGGCAGCGCACCGGACGCCAACGCCATCACCGACGACGCCAGCGCCGTCGAGATGCTGGGCCTGTCGCCGCGGCTGATCGAAGGCCATCCACGTAATTTGAAAGTCACGCTGCCGGCCGATATCCGCATCGCGGAAATGTACCTGGCCTCCGGCGAATAACACAGGATAGAAAAATGACCAAACTCCCATTCCGCATCGGCCAGGGCTACGATTGCCACGCATTGGTGGAAGGCCGCAAGCTGATTATCGGCGGCGTCGACATCCCGCATCATGTGGGCTTGCTGGGCCACTCGGACGCGGACGTGCTGCTGCACGCGATCACCGATTCGATACTGGGCGCTGCGGCGCTGGGCGACATCGGCAAGCACTTTCCGGATACCGATCCGCAGTTCAAGGGCGCCGATTCGCGCACCTTGCTGAAGGAAGCCGCGCGGCGTGTGGTGGCCACCGGCTACAGCATCGGCAACATCGACGCGACCATCATCGCGCAGCGGCCGAAGATGGCGCCGCACATCGCCAGCATGTGCGCCAACATCGCGGAGGATCTGGGCGTGGCGGTCGGCCAGGTCAACATCAAGGCCAAGACCAACGAGAAGCTGGGTTACCTGGGCAGGGAAGAGGGCATTGCGGCGGAATCCATTGCCTTGCTGATTGCTTCGTAAAACAAGGTCGCGTCATTTTCCAGCACACCGATCGCGGTGGCGCGGGAAACCGACGGGTTATCGGCCAGGAAATCGTCCATAGGTTTTCCGGCCAGCAGATAGTCGAACATACGCTTGATGGGTACCACAGTATTCTTGAATACCGGCATGCCGCCCAAGATTTCGGGTTCCATCTGCACCAGCGGCGTGATGGACTTCATATAGGCCAACACTTCAGGGTCAACTGGGTCGGCCGGAGATTTTCGCGGCGGTACGATCCGGCCATGAATGCGGTGAACGGCATTGTTAAAGAATTCTGAATCAAGCTCTGGACTATCCTCGTCAAATTCTATCTCGTCGTCGTAATTGGGCATGGCGCTAATCCAGTCATCTGGCTTCCCCACGTTGTCCGACTCTTTCTCTCCTGCTGGCTTTTCTAAATGAAATAATTCGGATGACATCTTCTTCCTCCGTATAGGTTACAACGACAGATTTCCCTTGCAGATACCCAAGGGTGTTGAAGCGGCGCTCTGGATAGTTGAAGCGAGTATCCTCCTTCGTTGCGGAGTCGCCGTCAAGTATAGTCGCCGCGTCTGCGAAATCCAGGCCGTGCTTGCGCAGGTTGCTCAGGCGCTTGGCTTCATCCCACGCATAGGTTGTCATTTCAGTGTAGTGGCTTGAAGATATCCTTCAAGCAGCACTGGAAAAAATGCCAGGTCGCCAGGACATCGTTTCGATATCCTGTGCTTGGCATTCTCAAGCGTACTCGATTAGATCAAGAGTGCGCCGCCGTCGACGACGTGGATCTGGCCGGTGGCGTAGCCGCTGCTCATCAGGAACAGGTAGGCGGCGGCAACATCTTCCGCCGAGCCCACACGTCCCACCAGCAGCGCCTCGCTGACGTCGGCAAACAATTGCTCGCGCTGCGCTTGCGGCATGTCCGCCCACAGATTCGTCGCGAGCACTCCCGGCGATACGGCGTTGACCCGCAGCGGCGCCAGCTCCACCGCCAGCGCCCGCGTCAGGGCCTCCACCGCACCGCACACGCTGGACATCAGCGACCATCCGGTCTGCGGCCGCGCCGACGCGATACCGGTCGTGAAGGTGATCGAGCCACCGGGCCGGATATGGCGCGCGCCGTATTTGGCCGCCGCCAGCGCGCCCCAGTAGCGCAAGTCAAACACCGAGCGCGCCGCCGTCAGGTCGAAGCCGGTCAAGGCGCCGGTCGTGAGCGCGTCGCCCGCCGTATAAACCAGATGATCGAATTCACCGGCGGTGGCGAAGAAACGCTCGATGGCCCGTTCATCGTGCAGATCCAGCGCGCAGCCCTGCGCCTTGTTGCCGAGGTACTCCAGCGCTTTCTCGACGCGCGAAATCTGGCTCGACACCACTAGTACCTCCGCCTGTTCGCGCAAGGCTTCGCGCGCCACCGCCAGTCCGATGCCCGAAGAAGCGCCGAGCACTATCACACGTTGTCCAAGCAGGCGGCCGTTTGTTGCATGCATCATGTTCTCCTTGAATGAGGCGGTAAGTCCGCATGCAAGAATTTTGATGCAAAACCACCGATACTCCGATAGCATGAGACTCATATCATTCATGACAAATCGGCATACATCATGGCGTTCGACGAACGGGTAGTAAACGGCATGCGGGTGCTGGCGGCGATCGTCGATGCCGGCAGTTTCGTGCGCGCAGGCGAGGCGTTGGAGATGTCGCAGTCCGGCGTCAGCCGCGCCATCGCCAAGCTGGAGGCGCGGCTCAACATCCGGCTGTTCGACCGCACCACGCGCAAGGTGTCGCTGACCGACGAGGGCCGCCGCTTCTACGCGCAAATCGGGCCGCTGCTGGCGGGATTGGAGGAGGCTGTGGCATCGGCGGGCGAGGGCGCGGTGGTGGTGCGCGGCCGGCTGCGCGTCAACATCGAGCCGTTGCTGGCGCGGCTGCTGCTGGGCCCCAAACTTGGCGCCTTCCTGAAGCGCCATCCGGAACTGGATCTGGACCTGGTGGCGCGCGACCAGCTGGGCGATATGGTGGGCGACGGCTTCGACCTGGCGATACGATTCGGTGAACCACAAACGTCATCGCTGATCGCCCGCAAGTTGATGGATACGCGCGTGCTGACCGTCGCCACGCCGGCCTACCTGCGCCGACGCGGCGTGCCGAAGAAGCCGTCCGACCTGGAAAGCGAAGACCACACCTGCATCCACTTCCGCAATCCGGCGACGGGCCGGCCCTACGAATGGGAGTTCCATCGCGGCGGCAAAACCACGGTGGTCAACCCGCGTGGCCAACTGACGCTGAACGACGCCGGCACCATGGAAAGCGTGCTGCTGGCCGGCTACGGCCTGGCGCAGGTGATCGACCTGGCGGTGGAGCCGCTGCTGCGCTCAGGCGCGCTGACACCGGTGCTGACGGCATGGCCGGACGAACGTTTCCCGATGTATGCCTACTACCCGTCGCGCTATCACCCGCCGGCGAAAACGCTGGCCTTCCTGGAGTTCGTCAGTTCGCTGCTGGGATAGCCGGTATCGATAAACGATCTGCTACCATGGCGCCTTTGACGGTGAAGGAGGGACGATGGCGCGTGATATCTACGCTTATCGGCAGGTGGCGGTGCATTCGGTGGAGCGCGCGGGCAGGGTGGAGATCCATCCGGTGCCGGGGCAGGCGTTTTCGCCGGAACTGCATGTGCAGTGTTCGCGCCGCATGAGCGACGACTACCCGCCTGGCACCTGCTTCCTGCTCGACGCCAAGCTGACCGACCGCCTGGGCGGCACGCCATATTTGTACGCCTGGCACGGCGATGAAATCAAGGTGCTCTCAGCCAGGGAGACCAAGGCCTTCCTGGCTGAATTCAAACGTGGCCGGATTTGATCAGTGAACGGCGTGCAGCTTGGCCAAGGGCTTGCCATCGTCCCGCGCCCACGCCGTAATGACGGCGGCCATCGCCAGCGCAAACACGCCGCCGACCACCATCGCGCTCGACACGCCCAGATAGTCGACCGACACGCCGCCCACCAACGCGCCGCTGGCCAGCGAGATCTGTGCGGTGGCGACGAACACCGCACCGCCGCTCTCCATCGCATCCGGCGCCGCCTTGAACATCCAGGTCTGGACCGAGATCGGCATCATGCCGAAGGCCAGGCCCCAGACCACGATCAACACCGTGGCGCCGGCAGCGGTGGCGCCGAACAGCGGCATCGCCGCGGCGGACAGGCCCATGATCACGCCGGTGGCGATCAATGAGTTCTTCACGCTCCGGGCCACCGCCCAACCGCCGATCAGATTGCCGGCGAAACCTGCCGCGCCATAAATCAGCAGCAACACGCTGATGGTCTTGGCGCTCAAGCCGGCGACCTGGCTCAGGAACGGCGTCACATAAGTGTAGGCGGCGAACTGACCGATGAAGATCAGCAGCGTGGCCAGCATGCCGAGCCGCGCCTTCTGCACGCGCAGCAGCGCCGGCAGCTGGGCGAAGGTCAGGGCGCTCGTGGTCGGCAGCCGTGGCAGCAGCCACATTTGCGCCGCCAGCACCAGCACCGACACCGCGCTGGCGGTGAAGAAGGCCATGCGCCAGCCCATCATCTCGCCGATCATGGCGCCGGCCGGCACGCCGGCCACGGTGCCCAGCGAGATGCCGGCAAAGATGATCGAGGTGGCGCGCGCGGCCGACGCTTCCGGCACCAGCCGGTTGCCCAGCGCGCCGCCGATGGCCCAGAAACCGCCGACGCCTATGCCCAGCAGCGCGCGGCCGGCCAGCACCAGCGGATAGCTATGCGACAGCGCGACGATCAGGTTGGAGGCGATCAGCGTGGCGGTCAAACCCCAGATGACATAACGGCGGTCGGTCTTGCCGACGCCGATGGTGACCAGGATGGCGGCAAATGCGGCAACGATGCCGGGGACCGTGACCATCATGCCGGCGATGCCTTCGGTCACGCCCAGTTCGGCGGCGATGGACGGCAGCAGGCCGACCGGCAGGAACTCCGTGGTCACCAGCGCGAATGAGCCGACGGCGACCGACAGCACGGCCAGCCAGGCAGCGCGGGTGGGTGTGGCGATGGGCGAGGGCGCGTCGTCGGTTAGGACGGCCTGGGCGTTGGTGTGGTTTTGCATGTGAGTTATTCCCTATGAGCTGTAAAAATACTTGAGTTTTTTACTGATCGGTTCATAATGAGGTCCGCGCAGAACTTTGTCAACGAATTTTTAACCGATCGGTATGAAATATATTTCCGCTACAGCTCGCAAGTCCGGCCGTCCGCGCACCTTTGACGCGGAGACGGCCTTGGACAAGGCCATGAAAGTGTTCTGGGAAAAGGGTTACGAAGGCAGTTCGCTGCCGGAACTGACCGAGGCGATGGGCATGAACCGTCCCAGCCTGTATGCCGTGTTCGGCAACAAGGAAAATCTGTTCCGCATGGCGCTGGAACGCTATGCCGCATCCCACGATCCGCTGTTCAACGCGGCGCTGGCGCAGCCGACCGCGCGCGCCGTGGTCGAGTATTTTTTGCGCGGCAATGCCGACGCCCAGACCGAGTCCGAGAACCCGCACGGTTGCCTGGTGATCAACGGCGCGCTCGCCTGCAGCGACGATGCGTTGCCGATTCGCGACACTTTGATCGAACGCCGCGCCGCCAGCGAAGGCAAATTGCGTGCGCGGCTGGAACGCGCCAAGGCCGATGGCGACCTGCCGGCGGACAGTTGCTCGGGTCAGATGGCGCGCTATGTGATGACGGTTTCCAATGGGATGGCGGTGCAGGCGGCGGCCGGCGCCACCCGCAAACAGCTGCAGGAAGTGGTGGACCAAGTGCTGCGTGGATGGCCTTCTTGATGCCGTCGAAATATTGTATTTAAAACATATTCAGTAACAAAATGAAATTTTAGTTGTGTCTTTGAAATTAATCGGTAGAATAGCGTCATTGAGTCGCCGTTCCCACCTTTTTGAAAGTCACAACATGAAAATGTCTAAACTGATCCTGGCCGCAGCCATCGCCGCAGCAAGCGTTTCGGGCGCCGCATCGGCCGCCAACCTGATCCAGAACGGCGACTTTGAGATCGCCAGCGGCGTCAATCTGAACAACTACGTCGTGGTGGGTGCTGGCGACGGCGCGATCGCCAACTGGACCGTCGGTGGTAACTCGGTCGACATCATCAACAACAGCTACAACGCGATTTCGGGCAACAGCATCGACATGCTGGGTTCGCCAGGTCCTGGCGTCCTGTCGCAATCGTTCAATACCGTCGCCGGCACCACCTACACGCTGTCGTTCGACCTGACCCACAACCCATACTCGCACGGCGCCGGCCTGGACGTGTTCGTCGGCGGCAACCACTACGCGTTCGACGGCAGCACTCCTGTCACCAACCACACCTTCAACTTCACCACCACCGGTGGTTCGCAAGCGCTGGTGTTCAGCAGCGTCGGTGGCGACGGCTGGTCGGGCGCTGTGCTGGACAATGTGTCCGTCACCGCCGCTGTACCTGAGCCGGAAACCTACGCCATGATGCTGGCAGGCCTGGGCCTGGTTGGCTTCATCGCCCGCCGCCGCAAAGCAGCCAAGTAACAGACAGCACATAAAAAAGCCCGCCGGCACTGAGCGCGATGTTAAGCGCGTTCAGGCCGGCGGGTTTTTTTACGTCGATCGCTTAGGGTAAATGAGCTAATGCCAAGTACAAAACAGCAAACAGGCAAAAGAGAAAAGGCGATGCCATGATGAATATCACAATCGCGCGCGCGATTGACGAGTATCGGCTTCCTATTGTTTGTCTATCCTTCGAGAGGCGGTAGGACCAGAGCGCTGCGGGAAACGCACATGACAGCGTCAAAACGTATGTAATGCCGTAGCCAATGGCAGCGGCGAAAACCGCTCCCAGTGCATCGTCTCCCTTTGAGCCGGCATTCATGGCTAAGAAACTTATCACAACAAGGAAAGGAGCTATGCCAGCTAGCATTAGCAGATCGGAGGTAAGTTTTTGAGCGCGCATATCAGGACCCGGGTGGAAGCCATGCCAGCCCGCTGGAGGCCAGCATCGTCACGTACAAGGCGCTTTTCATTGCAAAACCTCCTTTTGGATAAAGAGCCTTAGTTTAGCTTCGACCAGCACAGAAAAAACTCGCGAAGCGTAACGGCGCCAAGAAAAGTGAATTGCCTCAGTCAGCGGGCCGGTGGCGCGCCAGTGTTAAACGCCAATTGGTCGGCGAAAGCGCGTTTGTACGCAGGGCGCGCTTCGCTGCGGGCGACATAGTCGGCAAGTCGGGGAAATTCATTGAGCAGGCCCGATGGCCTAAGCCTGAGCAGTACCGACGCCATGGTCAGGTCGCCCGCGCTGAACTCGCCATCCAGCCAATTTGCATCACCCAGGCGGGCGGACAGCAGCCTCAGCCGTTCGCGGATGCGGTCCGCAATCAGGGGCAGGCGTTCTTTGGTCCAGGGCTTGTCGCCCTCCAGAAATTTTGCGGTGACCAGTTCAAGGATGGCCGGTTCCACCGTGTTGAGTGCGGCAAATATCCAGGTGATCGCGCGAGCACGGGCGTTGGCGTCGTTGGGCAGCAATCCAGGATAGTGCGAAGCGATATGGAAAATGATCGCGCCCGACTCGAACAGCACTAGATCGCCGTCCTCATAGGTTGGAATCTGGCCGAATGGATGAATGGCCAGATGCGCGGGCTCCTTCATCGCCGCGAACGAAACAGGGCGCACCTCATACGGTTGGCCCGTTTCTTCAAGCGCCCAGCGTACGCGCGTATCGCGCGCCAGCCCCATGCCGCCATCGGGCGACCGTTCAAAAGCAGTAATGGTGATTGTCATCGAAGTCTCCTTGTGATGGTGGCCGGACGGCGCCATCCTCTGAAACCACGGCGCCGATGCCTGATTTCAAAGTGACGACGAACGAGCCACCGTCATATCGACACGATAACTTCAAGGCGGCTTATTCGTCGCCGTCGTCGTCGTCGGTTTCCGGCGCGCCATCCTTGACCGCGCGGACGCGGGCGGCGTCGGCGCCGGTTTTCAGCTTGGCGGCGTCGGCCATGAACTGGTTGACGCTGCGGTCGGGACTGTGGCGCACTTCCGGCGGCAGCAGCACCGACATGTACAGCTCGTCCGAGGCGCGCCCCGTGCTTTGCAGATTGGTCATCAGCATCAGGCCGGCGCCGCCGACCAGCATCACCCAGCAGCTGACGGCGAAGCGTCGTGGATGGTGGGGCTTGATGGTGATCAGGTGGAAGAACACCATGCCGCAGGCGATCGCCAGCGTGACCAGGTTGCCGTAGCGGGTGAACGCCTCGGCCGACCACGCATATGCCAGCGCCGCGCCGCCAACCCGCCATATGCCCAGCACGGCCAGGCCGCTGCCGAGAATGAACAAGTGCCGGCCCAGCCGCGCGTGGCTGCCGAACAAACGGTTGGCCAGCGCCCACACGCTGCTCCACAGCAGGCCTGCGGCCAGGCTGCTTGCCAGCACCAGCAGGTAGCGTATCAGTGCGAACGGTTCGACGTCGGACAGCCAGGTTTCCGCGCAGGTAAAGATGGCGATCAGCGCCAGGCCGATGGTGGCCGGCGCCGCGCCTTCCCAGCCGTGCATGGTGGTGTCGGCCCGTTCGTCGGCGACCGGGAAATCGGCCGCGCGCACCCGCAGCCGTGTGTGGCCCAGGCGCACCATAGTGTCGCCGGCCAGCACCACGCTGGTCTGGCGCTTGCCGTTCAGGTAAGTGCCGTTATTGCTGCCCAGGTCGCGCAGCACCAGTTCGCCTTCCTCGTTGGCGTCGACCACGGCGTGGGTGGCGGCGCTGTGGGCGTCGTCGAGGATGACGTCGTTATCGTAGCCGCGGCCCAGGCGGATCGGCAGCCCGGCGACTTTGTGACGGTGCAGCACGTCGCCGTTGCGGGCCAGGATTTCGATGAAGTAGGGGGCTTTCATTGCTTGCCTCCCTTGGCCGGCACGGCCGCCACGGCGGGCTTCCTGGCCACCGGCGCCAGGCCCAGCGATTCGATGAACACGCGCGACAGGCGCAGGCCGTTTTCATACGAGACGCCGCGCGCGTCGAGCCGGCTTTGCAGGCTCATCAAGCCCTGGTCGGTGCTGGCGGTCAGCAGCGCGAAATCGTACAGGCCGGCGAACTTGCGGTAGGCGCGCACGCACAGCACGGCGCGCAGCGGCAAGTCCTTGTTCTTGACGAAGTCCTCGGTGCATTGCGGGCCGGTCAGGCGGGTGTCCTTGTGGCTGCCGAAATTCTCGTTCTTGAACGAGGCGCTGGCCAGTTGCGCGAAGCGCAGCTGGTCCAGGCCGGTGCTGCGCAGATACTGGTGGCGTATGCTCAGCTGGCCAGTTTGCAGCGAGCCGCTGACGAAGATCGCCGACTCCATCGCGCAACTGGCGTCGTCCACCGTGAACGGCTTGTCGGCCTTGACGTTGGAGCGGCCCCAGCAGCGCATCTGCTCGGACTCGCGCACCGGCACTTGATACGGGCCCATCGGTTTTAGGGTCAGCGGACTGGCCAGCAACTGGTCGACCATGGCGCGCTGATGGTTCAGCAACTGGGCGGCGACCACGGCGGTGAAGTCGGTCGGTGGTTTCGTTTGCTGCGCCACGCGCTTGAGCAAGTCCTGCGCAAAGCGGGCCGGCACCAGGAAGCTGACCAGTTCGCCATCGAGGCGCTTGGAGACGTTGACGCCGGCCACCGCGCCGTCCACCGTCACGCTGGGGCCGCCGCTCATGCCGGCGTTGATCGGGCCGGTGAACATCAGCTGGTCGTAGAAGCTGCGCGCGATCACGCCGTTGTAGGCGCCTTCGGAAATGGCGAAGCCCAGGTCGAGCGGATTGCCCAGCGAGTACAGGTACTGGCCCTGGGTCAGCTTGGCCAGCTGCTCGGGGATCTTGAAGAAGCCGGTGCCGTTGCGGCTCACGCGCAACACGGCCAGGTCGTGCAGCACGTCCACCGCCAGCAGTTCGACATTGCCGCGCTGGCCGCTGGTGTCCACCCATTCGCCGACGTAGGTGTCGGGATCGAGCGCGAACTGTGAGACCACGTGGTAATTGGTGACCACCAGGTTGCTGGTGCCGATTAAAAAGCCGGAGCCGACCGACGATTGCGTGCGGCCGCTCTTGAGCAGCGAGCGCACTTGCAGGATATCGTTCTTGGCGGAACCGTAGAGATGCTGGGCCGCGCTGGAGGGCGGCGGCAGCGGGGCGGCGTCGGCGTTGTCGGCGGCGGGCGCCGAGGCCTTGGCGGAAGGCTGGGCGGCGGCCAGTTGCGGTGGCGCGGCCGCCGTGTTCGCGCCCGATGCCGCCAGCGCGGCGGCGTTGGCCCAGGTCAGGGCGATGGCAAGGGCAAGCTTGTTGAATTTCATGCAGTCCTTAAAGTTCAACCTTTAAAAATCAACCTTACAGCGCGCCATCCTCCACCGGCGCCGGGGTCAGCGGCGTCATCATGTGGCCCAGCTTGGCTGCCTTGGTGTTCAGGTAGTGCTGGTTAAAGGCGTTGCGGTTGACCAGCAGCGGAACGCGCTCGGCCACCTCGATGCCCAGTTTGGTCATGGCATCGATCTTACGCGGATTATTGGTCATCAGGCGTAAGCTTTTGACACCGAACTGCGCCAGCATCGGCTGCACCAGGCCATAGGTGCGCTGGTCCGGCTTGAAGCCCAGCTGCTCGTTGGCCTGCACCGTGTCGGCGCCGGCTTCCTGCAGCCGGTAGGCGCGGATCTTGTTGATCAGGCCGATGCCGCGGCCTTCCTGGCGCAGGTACAGCAGCACGCCGCGGCCTTCGGCGGCGATCTTTTTGAGCGCGCCTTCGAGCTGGGCGCCGCAGTCGCAGCGCTGCGAGAACAGCACGTCGCCGGTCAGGCACTCGGAATGCACGCGCGCCAGCACCGGCTCGCCGTTGCCGATGTCGCCCAGCACCATCGCCAGGTGTTCCTTGCCGTTGGCCTTTTCGACAAAGGCGTGCAGCGTGAACTGGGCCCAGGGGGTCGGCAGGGCGCAGGAAGTCATGTAATCCAGTTCGTCTGTTGCCGGGGTTGCTGCGCTCTGCGACATAGCTATGCTCTTCAATTGATTGAGATTCAAGGTAAAAAAGGCGCGCCGGGCTGTTCGAACAGACCCGGCGCGCCCTTCATGATACCAAAACTGGCGGAAAGTTTTTTTAGGCCGCCCTCTACCTGTTATGCGGGCAGGTCGAAGACCAACACTTCCGCCGCTTTGGCGTCCTGCAAGGTCACCAGCGTTTCCCCGGTGATTTTCAGCGCATCGCCGCCTTTGAGCGCCGTGCCGTTGACCGTCAGCTCGCCACGGATCACGTGGACATAGGACTGGCGCCCCGCGGCCAGCTCGTGTTTCAGGCTGTCGCCCGCCGTCATGATGGTGGCGTAGATCGCCGCATCCTGGTGGATCAGCACCGAGCCGTCGCGGCCGTCGCTGGAGGCGATCAGGCGCAGCTGGCCCAGCTTGCTCTCCGGCGTGAAGTGCTTTTCCTCGTAGCTCGGCGCTATGCCGGTCTGGTTGGGCTGGACCCAGATTTGCAGGAAATGCACCTGTTCGTTCGGCGAGTGGTTAAACTCGCTGTGACGCACGCCGTTGCCGGCGCTCATGCGCTGGACGTCGCCGTAATGCAGCACCGAACCGGTGCCCATGCTGTCCTTGTGCTCCAGCGCGCCGCTGAGCACGTAGGAGATGATTTCCATGTCGCGGTGGCCGTGGGTGCCGAACCCCTGGCCGCCCTGGACCTGGTCTTCGTTGATGACCAGCAGCGGGCCGAAACCGGTATGTTTCGGATCGTGATAGCTGCCGAACGAGAAGGTGTGGCGCGATTGCAGCCAGCCGTGGTTGGCGACGCCGCGTTCTTCACTTTTACGAATTTGCAACATGGTAGGGCTCCGTTTCTTTTAAGTTAATGTGCGATAATTTTGAAAGCTGTTTTCTGCTCGCTGCATCCATGAATCACAGTATAAACGGGTGCTTGGGATTAAAAAAACGGAAAATTTACCGCTTTACTATCGAAAAAATCGAATGCTCAGACTCAGCCTCGAAGCCCTGCAAATCGTCGACGCCATCGACCGGCGCGGCTCGTTCTCCGCCGCCGGCAAGGAGCTGCACCGCGTGCCCTCGACCATTTCCTACACCGTCGGCAAGCTGGAGGACGACCTCGGCGTGCAGGTGTTCGAGCGCAACGGCCCGCGCGTGGTGCTGACGGCGGCCGGCGTCGAGCTGCTGAAAGAAGGCCGCTACCTGCTGAAAGCCGCGCAGGACCTGGAGCACCGCGTGCGCCGGGTGGCCTCCGGCTGGGAGACCGAGCTGGCGGTCGGCATGGATTCGATGTTCTCGGCCTGCATGTTCCATGACGATATCAAAGCCTTCTACCAAGTCGCCCAGCAGACCCGGCTGCGCATCGTGCAGGAAGCCCTGTCCGGCGCCTGGGAAGCGCTGCTGGACCGCCGCGCCGACCTGCTGGTGGGCGTGGCGGGCGACGGCCCGGCCGGCGGCGGCTACGTCTCCCTGCCGATCGGCAAGATCGGCTTCGTGTTCGCGGTGGCGCCGTCGCACCCGCTGGCGGCGGTGCCGGGCCGGCTGGACCGCGTGCATTTGCAGCAACATCGCGCCGTCAGCGTGGCCGACGGTGCGCGCCAGATGCCGCCGCGCACCGTCGGTCTGCTGCTGGGCCAGGATACCTTGACCGTGCCCGACATGGCCGCCAAGTTCCAGTTCCAGCTGGCCGGCATGGGCTTCGGCTTCCTGCCGGAGCCGTGCGCGCGCGCCGCCATCGCCGCCGGCCTGCTGGTCGAGAAGGAGGTGGAGGAGCCCAAGCCGGCCGAAACCTTCTACCTGGCCTGGCGCAGCGGCGAGCACGGCGCCGCGCTGCAGTGGTGGCTGGACCGCATGAAACAGCCGGGACTGTTCGAGCGGCTGCTCGGGCACTTGCCACACCGTTTGATATTGCCCGGTTCGCCAGCATAATGTTGGCCGACGCCAATAATTTCGGAGTACCATAGCAAGATCACCGACCGCTTTCGCTGGACACCTTCAATGACCGCTACGACTGCCATGCCGCCTGTGTTTTTGCATCCTTTGGCCGACCGCAACGGCGTGCCGACGGCGTTGCTGCTCGATGCCAGTGGCTTGCAGGTCGATACGGTGCCGGCTGGCGTCTTGCAGGAACTGGCCTCCGGCAGCATGAGTTGCTACTACCGCTGCCGCCATGGCGCCGGCCAGGCCGATGCCCAGGCCGTCCATCAAATGCTGGACGAGGCCGGCTGGAAAGCGCTGCCGGCCGACAAAGTCCTGCACAGCGACAGCCCGCTGGCCGCCGAGCTGCCCACCAATGTGGCGTGGATCGAGGGCGACTGGTTTTTGGCGCCGCCGCCCAAGCCGGTCGGCAGCCAGGCCGCCTCGCGCGCGCTGGCGCTCAAGCTGGTGCAGCTGGTCTCGGCCGACGCCGACACCCACGAAATCGAAGCGCTGCTGCGCCAGGACCCGACGCTGTCCTACCACCTGCTGCGGTTGGTCAATTCGCTGGGCATGGGCACCGGCCGCCGCGTCACCAGTTTTTCGCAAGCCATTCTGATCCTGGGCCGCTCGCAGCTGCGCCGCTGGCTCAACCTGATGCTGTTCTCGTCGCGCGAGGCCGACCAGCGCTCGGCCATGCTGCTGGCGCGGGTGTCGGTGCGGGCGCGGGCGATGGAGCTGCTGGCCAAGGCCGCCGGCCACGACAAGCCGCACCAGGAGCAGGCCTTCATGGCCGGCATGTTCTCGCTGCTGGGCGTGTTGTTCGGCATGCCGCTGGCCGAGGTGCTGAAACCGCTGACCATCAGCGAAGCCGTGCAGCAGGCGCTGCTGTCGCGTGAAGGCGAGCTGGGCCAGTTGCTCAGCGTGGTCGAGGCCGCCGAACACGACGATGTCGCGGCGCTGACGCAAGGCTTGCAGGCGCTGCAGATCGACAACGCCGGCTTCAACCAGATCCTGGCCGACGCCTACTTATGGATGCAGGGCGTTTCGGCGGGCAAGGCAGGTGCTCCCCATGCATGACGCGATCGAGCGTTGCCTTGCGCTGAGCCGGCAGGCGCGCAGCGAATCGGGCGAGGCGCTGGCGGCGACGCTGGCCAGGCTCGACGCCGCGCTGGCCGAAGCGGGCCTTGGCGTGCCCGCCAAGGCGGCGCTTCCGGCGGACGCCGAACTGGAACTGGACCTGACCGGCTACCTGACCGGCTGGAACCCCGGCGCCCAGCAGATGTTCGGCTACAGCGCCGCGGAAGCGCTGGGCCAGCACGTGCTGTTCCTGTACGCCGAGGGCGACGACGACGGCAACATCGCCGAGCTGTTCTTCGAGACCGACGGCAACCCCGCCGACGGCGCCCATACCGAGGTGCGTCGACGCAAGAAGAATGGCGAACTGATCTGGGTGAACCTGCACATCCTGCTGCGCCACGACGAAGGCGGCGATCCGGTCGGCATGCTGATCAAGCTCACCAAGGTCAACGAAGCCTTGTCGGAAGAGGACAAGCTCAACCTGCACGCCCGCATCATCGAGGACAGCGACCAGGGCGTGCTGATCACCGACGCCCACGAGCGCATCGTCTCGATCAATTCCTCGTTCACCCGCATCACCGGCTACACGCCGGAGGAATCGATAGGCAAGACGCCCGACCTGCTGCGCTCTGGCGTGCACGACGCCGAGTTCCGCGCCAAGGTGCGCTCGGCCATGCAGGGCCAGGGCCCGTGGCGCGGCGAGATCATCGGCAAGCGCAAGAACGGCGAGCTGTTTCCGCAATCGGTGACCATCAGCGTGGTGCGCGACGAGCAGGGCAAGATCAGCCACACCTTCTCGCTGTTTTCCGACATCAGCGTGCACAAGGACGCCGAGGCGCGCATGCAGCGCATGGCCAACTACGACACGCTGACCGGCCTGCCCAACCTGTGTCTGCTGAACCAGCTGGTCGGCCAGGCGCTGACCGAGACCAAGCGCTCGCAGGAGCACGGCGCGCTGCTGGTGATCGAGATCACCCGCATCGGCGCCATCAGCGACACCTTGGGCCACGACATCGGCAACGGCCTGCTGTGCGAGATCGGCCGCCTGTTCCGGCTGTCGCTGCGCGAGGCCGACGTGCTGGCGCGGCTGGACGGCCACAAGTTCGCGGTCGCGCTGCTGCACGTGGAAAAGCGCGAACACGCGGCCATCGTCGCGCAAAAGCTGCTGGCCGCGCTGGCCGCGCCCATCGTCATCGAGAACCACCGGCTGCAGGTGGGCGCCCACATCGGCATCACCGTCTACACCGAGGACGGCACCGACGTCCCGACACTGATACGCTACGCCGACGTGGCGATGAACAAGGCGGCGCAGAACATCGAATCGGCCTTTTTGTTCTACAGCGAGGAGATGAACCAACGCGCCAAGGAACACCTGCGCATCGAGAGCGAGCTGCGCCAGGCGCTCAGCAACAACGAGCTGATGCTGTACTACCAGCCCAAGGTCAGCCTGCGCAGCGGCCGCATCGTCGGCGCCGAGGCGCTGCTGCGCTGGCGCCATCCGGTGCGCGGGCTGGTGTCGCCGGGCGTGTTCATCCCGGTGGCGGAAGAGACGGGACTGATCCTCGACCTCGGCACCTGGGTGCTGGAGGAAGCCTGCCGCCAGGTGCGCGAGTGGAAGGACGCCAACCTCATCATGCCGCCGATTGCCGTCAACCTGTCGGCGCGCCAGTTCGACAACCAGCTGCCCAAGCGCATCGCGGCGGTGCTGGAACGGCACGGCGTGCAGCCCGACCAGATCAACCTGGAAATCACCGAGAGCCTGCTGGTGCGCGGCACCGACAACGTGATCGCCATCATGAACGAGCTGGTGGCGATGGGCATGGCGCTGGCGCTGGACGACTTCGGCACCGGCTATTCCAGCCTGGCCTATCTGAAGAAATTCCCGATCAGCACCCTGAAGATCGACCGCTCCTTTGTCATCGGCCTGCCGTATGAAGAAAACGATTGCGCCATCGCGCGCGCCATCGTCACCATGGGGCAGCAGCTGCGCCAGGAGATCGTGGCCGAGGGCGTCGAGACGGCCGAGCAGATGAGCTTCCTGCGCGAGCTGGGCTGCGACCAGCTGCAAGGCTATCTGTTCAGCCAGCCGATCCCGGCGGCCGACTTCGCCGGCATGCTGCGCGAAGGCAAGCGCCTGGCCTTCGGCGGGCGTTGACGTGCGGCCCGATTGGCCTCCTGAAAAATCCCGCGATTGGCATGCCGCCGGCGGGTCGTCCCGGTGCACAATAAAAACATGATAGATCTCTACTACGCCGCCACCCCCAACGGCTTGAAAATGACCATGTACATGGAAGAGTCCGGTCTCGACTACCGCTTGATCCGTGTGAACATCGGCAAGGGTGAACAGTTTGCGCCGGAGTACCTGCGCATCTCGCCGAACAACAAGATCCCGGCGCTGGTGGACCACGCGCCGGCCGACGGCGGCCCGCCGCTGAGCATGTTCGAGTCCGGCGCCATGCTGCAGTACCTGGCCGACAAGAGCGGCTTCGGCCTGCCGCGCGATCCGCGCGCGCGGCTGGAGGCGCTGCAATGGCTGACCTGGCAGGTGGCCGGGCTGGGGCCGATGGCGGGACAGATCGGCCACTTCAACATCTACGCGCCGGAGACCGTGCCTTACGCCATCGACCGCTACACGCGCGAGACCAGCCGCCTGTACGGCGTGCTGGACAAGCAGCTGCAAGGGCGCGACTTCATCGCCGGCGAATTCTCGATCGCCGACATCGCCTGCTATCCGTGGATCGTGCCGCACGAGGGACACGGACAGAAGCTGGCCGATTTCCCCGACCTGCAACGCTGGTTCGAAGCGATGCGCGCGCGGCCGGCCACCGTCAAGGCCTACGTCGGCGTGGAGAACGTCTACGCCCGCAAGGAGCGCAATATCTCGGCCGAAGAGCGCGCCATCCTGTTTGGGCAGGCACGGCCCGTTTGATACGGATGGGACAAAGCATGAAATCCCGGAAGATGACAGAATAGGGACGGCCATGGTTATTATGGCAACCCACAGCTCATACATTTCTTTCGGAGACTTCCATGCAAAAACGTACTTTCCTGGTCCGTAGCACCGCAGCGCTGATGTTCGCCGGCCTGGCGCTGGGCGGTTGCACCACCACCACCTCGGCCGGCAAGGCCGATTCGTCTGCCGTGCGCACCGAGATCGAGCAGGGTTCCTACGCGACGCTGGAGCGCCTGTATTCGGAAGTGAAGGGTTCGCGCGAACTGGTGCGCAAATCGGCCGGCGTGCTGGTGTTCCCGCGCGTGCTGGCGGCCGGCCTGGTGGTGGGCGGCGAATATGGCAAGGGCGTGCTGCGCACCGGCGGCCAGTCGGTTGACTACTACAGCGTGGCCTCGGTGTCGGTCGGCTTCCAGGCCGGCGCGCAATCGAAGGCCGTGGTGCTGCTGTTCATGACCCGTGAAGCGCTGGATAAATTCCGCAACAGCAAAGGCTGGACGGCCGGCGTCGACGGTTCGGTGGCGCTGCTGAAAATCGGCGCCAACGGCGAGCTCGACACCACCACCGCCAACAATCCGGTGCAGGCGCTGGTGCTGACCAACGCCGGCCTGATGGCCAACCTCAACCTCGAAGGCACCAAGATCACCAAGCTGGCGCTCTGATCCTTGGGCCCGGCGCGGAAAAGGCTATGCCGCCGCGCCGGTTTGCGGCTACTCTTACTCATCTATCATTCATGAGGAATACCGATGAGCCGTAACATCCTGGACGAAGCCCACATCCACCCGGCCGTGCGCGAGCGCGTGGGCGGCTATCACCGCGACCTGGTGGCCGAAGTACAGGCCGCCGTGGCGGCCAATGCCGTGGTGGTGGTCGGCATGGGCTTGAATCCTTTCCCGCGCAAGGCCCGTAAAATCCTCGACGGCCTCGGCACTCCCTACCAATACCTGAGCTATGGCAGCTACCTGTCCGAATGGCGTCCACGCACGGCGCTGAAGATGTGGACCGGCTGGCCGAGCTTCCCGATGATCTTTGTGAAAGGCACGCTGATCGGCGGCGCCGACGATCTGCAAAAGCTGGTCGAGCAGGGCGAATTCGCGCGCATGGTGGCCTGATGCAAACGCTGGCGCTGCGGCTGGCTCCCGGCGACGATCTGCGCGCCTCGGTGGTGGCGGCGCTGGTCGCCAGCGGCCACCAGGCGGGCTTCGTGTTGCAGGGCATTGGCAGCCTGAACCTGGCGCAGTTGCGTTACGCCGGCGCGCCGCAGCCGGACGAATTGCGCGGCGACCTGGAGATCCTGAGCTTGGCCGGATCGATCTCGGCCGACGGCGCGCATCTGCATATGTCGGTGTCGGACGCGCAGGGGCGGGTGCTGGGCGGCCACGTGTGTGCGGGCTGCATCGTGCGCACCACGGCGGAACTGCTGCTGGCGCTGCTGCCCGGCCGGCGCTTCACGCGCGAGCTGGATGCGCGCACCGGTTATCCGGAATTAAAGATCGGCTAGTCGGGCTCGACTTCCGAGAGCTTGTCGGTGAGTTCCTTCAGCGGCGGCGGCACGGCGTCCAGGTGATAGCGGATGCAGTGCGCCTGCGGGCCCTGGTCCACCTTGAGGTCGTACAAAAAATCCGACGAGCGCGGTGCTGGCTTGAGCAGCTTGTCCGGCAGCGCGAAAAAGTCGGAGGCCGCCAACAGGTGCTCCAGCTCATGCGCCTGGTGCGGCGGCAGCAGCGACAGGTCGACGGTGCGCGTCTGCGCGCCGGCCGGGCCGGTAAATCCTCCGGTGCATCGCAACGATAAACGTGTCATACGATTTCCCCTAAACGACGCCGACCACTTTCCATGCCGCCCGCACCGCGTGCTGCTCGGCCGAATCGACGCCATACAGCAGCGTGGCCGCCTGCGTGGTGGCTTTGGCCATGTCGGCAAAGGTGGCGTTCGATGTCAGCAGGCCGAGCGCCTTGTACCAGACCGGTCCGGCCTTGTCCCACGAGTTGCCCTTGAGCGCGATGGCGGCCGCGTAAAAAGCATGGTTGGGTATGCCGGAATTGATGTGCACATCACCGCCCTCCACATATCCTGCCATGGTTTTCGGTTGATCGTCGCCCGACCAGGTGAGTTCCTTGTTGCCGGGATCGGCCATCGAACGCAGCGCCTTGCCGACGCTGGGCGCCAGGATGCCGGCGCCGATCAGCCAGTCGGCCTGATCGACGCTCTGCTTGAGCTTCCATTGCTTGACGATGCTGCCGAACACGTCCGAGATCGATTCGTTCAGTGCGCCGCTCTGGTTTTCGTAGACCAGGCCGCCTGGCACGGCGTGCTGGGTCACGCCGTGGGTCAGTTCGTGCGCGATGACGTCGAGCGCGCCGGTGAAGCCCAGGAACAGTTTGCCGTCACCATCGCCGTAGACCATTTGCTGGCCGTTCCAGAAGGCGTTGTTGAACTTGTTCAGGTAGTGGACGGTGGAATCGATGCGCAGACCCTTGTTGTCGATCGAATTGCGCTTGAGCACTTCGCGATAGAAATCGTAGGTGGTGCCGGCGCCGTCGTAGGCCTGGTTGACGGAGGCGTCGGCCACCGCCACGCCGCCTTCGCTGCGCGCCAGCTTGCCGGGCAGGGTGGCTTTGTGTTTGGCGTCGAAGATGGTGCGGCGTTTTTCGCCGACCGAGGCGATGCCGGCCACGACCGGCGTGACCGAACGCTGGCCCCGCACGTAGGCCGAGGATTCACACTGGTCCAGCAGCAGGTGGCGGTCGGCCGGCGTGGTGGCGGCATCGGCCAGCTTGCGCAGCATACTGGACGGGATGATGAAGCAAGTGCAGCTGTGCGGCTCGGTCGCCATGACGTTCTCCTTCGGAATTGCAATAGTGCCTTCTTTATACACTTGTTTGCTGGGTCGGGACGTCACGATTGCCCGCCAAGACATGCGGCTTATCTGTTATCTTGTTGTCATTCTAAAATATTAATGCGTAGCCCGGAGTTCCTGCATGCCCAAATTCAGCATCATCTCGTTTGTGTTGGTTCTATTGATTGGCAACGTTCCTGCACAAGCGGAGACTTGGCAACCATCGTCGGGTCGGGAGCAGGTGCCGATCTGGCCCGGCGCGGTACCTGATGCGATATCCGCGCCGAAGGCGGAGTCGGTCGCGCCGCGCGACGGGCACGGCGGCTGGCTCCAGGTCAGCGATGTCAGCCAGCCAACCATGACGGTGTACCCGCCCAAGGGCCGGAACACCGAGGCGGCGGTCGTGGTCTTTCCCGGTGGCGGATTCAAGGTGCTGGCCATGGACTTGGAAGGCACTGAAATCTGCGATTGGCTGACCTCGCGCGGCATCGCCTGCGTGCTGCTCAAGTACCGCGTCCCCAACGGGAATCATCACTGGGACGAGCAGTGTCAATGCCACATCACGCCCAAGGTTCCGCGCGCGTTGCAGGACGCGCAAAGGACGATCCGGCTGGTCCGATCCAAGGCCCAGGAACTGCACATCAATCCCGGTAAAATCGGCGTGATCGGCTTCTCGGCGGGCGGCTATCTGGTGGCGCAGACCAGCAACATGGTCGCGCCGACATACCAGTCCGTCGATGCGATCGACAAGCTCAGCAGCCGCCCCGACTTTGCCATTGCGCTGTATCCAGGCCATCTGTGTCGCGCCGGCGGCAAGTTCGACCCCGGCATCCGCGTCACCAGCCAGGCGCCGCCAACGTTTCTGTTGCAAGCCTGGGACGACCCTGTCGACCCGATCTGTAACAGCATCCTCTACGCGCGGGCGCTGGACCAGGCCGGCGTACCGGCGGAGCTCCATCTGTTTGCCAAGGGCGGGCACGCCTTCGGCCTCAGGGACAAGGAACATCCGGTTTCGTCGTGGCCGTCGCTGGTTGAAAACTGGCTCAAGGATATCGGGATGCTGTAGAACGGGGCCGCAGCATGTTGGCGACGATCTGTAATATTGTTTGCCTCGGTAGCATTCGAGGCAACCATCCAAGCATCCGATTTGCTCCGCCGGGAACGATGTGGCTGCGGCCGTGATCCAACGCCTGCAAGCTGGCGTCGACCACCGTATCGGCGGACATGCGCGTGCCGACTCCGGCCTCCGCAGCGCCGACCACATCAAAGAAAGCGGTATCGGTGGCGCCCGGACACACGGCCAGCACGCGCACGCCGCGGGTGCGATATTCCTGCCACAAGGCTTCCGAAAACGAGAGCACGAAAGCCTTGGTGGCGCCGTAGATGGCCATGTAGGGCAGGGGCTGCAAGGCGGCGGTCGACGCCACGTTGATGATTGCGCCTTCTCCCTGTTGCAACATGGCGGGCAATACCGCGTGGCTGAGCTCGACTACGGCCCGGCAATTGAGCGCTATCTCGTCAAGCTGCCGTTCCAGCGACAGCGCTTCGAAATGGCCGTGCGTCGCAAAGCCGGCGTTGTTGATCAGGATGTCAGGCCTTAGCCCCAGCGCGCTTGCCCTTGCATGGACGCCGGTGGCGGCGCCAGCCTCGGTCAGGTCGGCAGCCAGAGCGTGGGCCCGGATGCCGTGGCGCTGCGCCAGTTCCCGCGCCAGGACGTTGAGCTTGTCCTCCGACCGCGCGACAAGGAGCAAGTTCGCGCCGCGTGCCGCCAGCGTGTGGGCGTATGCCAGGCCGATTCCGGATGAGGCGCCTGTTACCATGATGGTGGTGTTGCGATAGTTGAGTGGTCGCATGATGAAATGATTTGTTGAGAGAGCATTGACTGTAAAGCGTGGACCAAGGTCCACGGTCAATCACTGTTTTCAACGATAAGAAGGGAAATGCTAATGCGCATTGGTGAAATTGCATCCAGGTCCGGCGTGTCGCGCGACACGGTCCGATTCTATGAACGCATGGGCTTGCTCAGCGAGGCCGCCCAGCCGCATCTGAGCAACAACTACAAGGAGTATTCGGCGCTGGCATTGCGGCGCATCGAGCTCATTACGCACGCCAAGGCGCTCGGCTTTACGCTGAAGGAGATCGCCGGCGTGATCGGCGCCTGGGAGCAGGAAGCGCTGGCGCCAAGCAAAAAACGCCTGCTGATACGCGAAAAAATTCGTGAAGTGGAGAGCAAGGCGCACTCGCTGTCGGTGCTACGCCTTGCGCTGTCAGAAGCGTTGGATAAAGTGGAAAGCGGTTGCAGCGACGAGGACCCGGTGCGGCAGGCGGGGTGACCTGACAGACCGGCCGCTCAGCGCGACCGCCCCCGGCGCAGTGGATCGAGCAGGCTGCGCAGGTCGTTGTGGTCGAGCTCGTACATCAGCGCGATCAGGCCGCCCAGTTCGCCGGAGGGGAAGCCCTCGCGCGCGAACCAGCCCAGGTAGTGGCCGGGCAGGTCGGCGATGACGCGGCCTTTGTATTTACCGTAGGGCATTTCACGCGTCAGCAGCAGGGCAAGTTTCTCGGAATTCATCGTGGCGCCATAGTACAACCGGTTGCTATTCTACCTATCTTAACTCCGAGCGAAGATGGCTGTCAGGTCAAAATGACCGCCGATGGTGCGGAGCCGACCAGGGTGGAATAATGATTGTTGCTGTTACTTCAAATATCTTTGCCAGTTTGGAGTCTTTTTCTCATCAAAGAAAATCCTGATACTGCATGACATCAACTTTTCAGGAGTGAATGTCATGCCTATTGCCTTGCTGGCGCTGACCATCAGCGCTTTTGCCATCGGGACCACCGAATTTGTCATCGTCGGCCTGTTGCCGACCATCGCCGCCGATCTGGGAGTGAACCTGCCCTCGGCCGGCCTGCTGGTCAGCCTGTACGCGCTGGGCGTGGCCGTCGGCGCGCCGGTGCTGACCGCGCTGACCGGCAAGGTGCCGCGCAAGGCGCTGCTGGTGTCGCTGATGGTCCTGTTCACCCTCGGCAATCTGCTGGCGTGGAAAGCGCCCAGCTACGAATCATTGGTGATCGCCCGCATCCTGACCGGCTTGGCGCACGGCGTGTTCTTCTCGATCGGTTCGACCATCGCCACCTCGCTGGTGCCCAAGGAGAAGGCCGCCAGCGCGATCGCCATCATGTTCACCGGCCTGACCGTGGCGCTGGTGACCGGCGTGCCGCTGGGCACCTTCATCGGCCAGCACTTCGGCTGGCGCGAGACTTTCCTCGCCGTGTCCGCGCTGGGCGTGCTGGCCTTTGTCGGCAGCCTGCTGTTCGTGCCGTCCACCATCAAGCACAGCAAGCCGGCCTCGCTGCTGCAACAGGTCAAGGTGCTGGGTGAACCGCGCCTGCTGCTGGTGTATGCGATCACCGCGCTGGGCTACGGCGGCTCGTTCACCGCCTTCACCTACCTGGCACCGATCCTGCAAGACGTCACCGGTTTCAGCGCCAACACGGTGGGCCTGGTGATGCTGGTGTACGGCGTGTCTGTCGCCGTGGGCAATATCTGGGGCGGCAAGCTGGCCGACAAGCGCGGCCCGATCGGCGCGTTGAAGATCATCTTCCTCGGCCTGGCCGCCGTGCTGTTCGTGCTGAGCTTTGCCGCGCCGTACAAATGGCTGGTGCTGGCGACCGTGCTGGCGTGGGGCGCCGTGGCCTTCGGTAATGTCGCCGGCTTGCAGGTGTATGTGGTGCAGCAGGCCGAGCACTTCACGCCGCGCGCCGTTGACGTGGCCTCGGGCCTGAACATCGCCGCCTTCAACGTCGGCATCGCCGGCGGCGCCTGGGGCGGCGGTTTGATCGTCGATCACTTCGGCCTGGTGCATACCGGTTGGGTAGGCGGCCTGGTGGTATTGGGTGCGCTGGGCCTTACCGTGCTGAGCGGCCGCCTGGACCGCCTGAATCCGCGTCCCGCCAGCGTCGGCGGCGAGAAATCGCTGCATGCGGTAACCCATTGAAGGTGTTGCACTTGGTTCTTGAGAATGCCGATTCTAGAGTTTGGCGGAGTCTCATTAAAATCCGCCTAGATAGAATTGGAGAGATTATGAGAAATTCCGCCGTGTTAATCTTCGAGGCTGTTAAAGGAAACTCATGAATATTCGTACGGTAAATTTTTCAACGCTGGCATTGGTTTTCTCCTTGACGCACTCTCAGTTTGCTTATGCCGATAACCCGCCACTTGCAGTGCAAAGCATCTCTGCTGCTGGGGAGGAGGCGGTTCGCTTCGCCCAGTACTTCGCGATGCATCCGGAAAAAATCTCGATGGATAGTTTTAAGCGGGTTATCTCTCACTTTGATTTGGCAGAGTGTTTTGATTCGGAATCAAATCGGCGTTGCACTTATAGAAGGCCCAAAGCAAATGCGACCGAGACGCTGAGTTTGATTACCTTGGTAACCAAGAAAGATGGCTCTTCGCTCGGTGGCATACTGATCTGGGAGCTATCAACCGAGCATTTCTGTATCAACGATCGCGATGTGAAAAGAATTTTGAAAACCGCGCCTGACTCTCCCGGTTTGCCGACCACCACGTACGCTGGACCAAGTAGTCCCGCCGCTCCACCGCCAGTGTCGAAGCGTTTAATTTACCCGATTGATAACGCCGACGTTACTACTGAATCGGGAGATTGTGTAACGCGCATTGAAGTCAACGCTGTGCTCTCCTCAACCTTAGCTAAGGACAACTAATGGCCCATACGTCGATCAGCTTTCCGATTGAAACCACGCTGAGGAACATTCAAACCCCGACTATAACGCCGGTCATTAATAATTATTTCAATAATGGCGGTAAGATTGTCATGATGGAGTCTTCGGTTGCGCAGTACACCAGTGGTGGGCATCTGAATAACAACGGGCTTGAAAAAAATGGGACTATCGTCATCGGAACTTTTGCCATAGACGCTTACGCAAAGACAATGAATATTTCTCCGTTGTGGGCCGCACGTGATTTGACGGTGCATGAGTTAGGACATGCTTACTACCAGCAGCGAGATTACATCACTAATCCTGGCGATAACGCACCTATCGCGGCAAAAGTAGAGTGGTGCATGACCAGGGAGGCCGAAGCCACATTTTTCTCATTCACCGTGGCCGTCGAGAACCATGCGCAAGGTGGAAATCTTCGGGTGCCAGGTACCGACTCGCAGCCTGATCTCTACAGTGCGATGCTGTCGGCAATCGGTGGCATCGATCCGAGGTCCAGTCAGTATGAAATTCAGGGAATCGCGTTTGCGAAAAATATATTCAAGAACGATACGAAGTATGTCAGTTATTGTAGTAACCCAGACAACTGGAAGCGACCTTCCTATCTGCCTCCCGAGGATTTTGTCGACGATGGTGGCCACGGAGGTGGCTTTGGTGGAGCATGGAATGCGCTTGGTGTTTATGTCCCAGAACGAATACCTGGAGGATACTGGCAGACACCGCCGCCGTTGCCGAGCGATGCAACCGGCCCGCATACGGAGGTTACGCCACTGGATATAGCGTTAGTGGGAATTGCGTCAACTTCTGGTTATAAGTTGGACGTCATGGTTTAACCGCAAGCGACGCGGGCAGAGAACCATTAACGAGAACAGCAGAGAACTGCCGCGCAGCCAGCACGGCCGGTGTATATTGGCGGCGAATTGAATCATTGGATCGCCTCTCATGTCTGCTGTTTCCCTGTTCTGCCTCGTGTTCGCTTATTTCGCCTTGCTGCTGGCCGTGGCCTGGCGCACCTCCCGCAACGCCACCAACGACAGCTTCTTCATCGGTGACAAGCGCAGCAACTGGATGCTGGTTGCGTTCGGCATGGTCGGCACCACGCTGAGCGGGGTCACCTTCATCAGCGTGCCCGGCGCCGTCGGCCGCGACGGCTTCGGCTACCTGCAAGTGATACTCGGCTATGTGCTGGGCTACATCGCCGTCGCCTGCATCCTGTTGCCGCTGTACTACCGCCTCAAGCTGACCTCGATCTACAGCTATCTCGACCAGCGGCTGGGCCCGCGCTCCTGCCAGAGCGGCGCCGCCTTCTTCATCCTGTCGCGCACCTTGAGCGCGTCGGCGCGGCTTTACCTGGTGGTCAACATCCTGCAAGCGACCATCCTCGACAGCCTGGGCGTGCCGTTCTGGCTGACCACGCTGGTGATCCTGGCCATGATCCTGCTATACACCTACGAAGGCGGCGTCCAGACCATCGTCTGGACCGACACGCTGCAAACCTCCGGCATGCTGCTGGGCCTGGTGATCTGCGCCGGATGGCTGCTGGCCCAGCTGGACCTGAGCCTGCCCGCCAGCCTGGCGGCGATGGAGGCGCGCGGCCTGACCCATGTCGTCACCAGCTCGGTCGACAGCCCCGCGTATTTCTGGAAGCAGGTGCTGGCCGGCTTCTTCATCGTGCTGGCGATGACCGGCATGGACCAGGAGATCATGCAGAAAAACATCTCGGTGCAGACGCTGCGCGATTCGCAAAAGAACATGCTGCTGCTGACCGTGATCTTGACCGGCGTGCTGCTGCTGTTCATGTTCCTCGGCGGCCTGCTGTCCCTGTACGCGCCCACGGTGGGCCTGGCCGCGACCGGCGACAAGCTGTTCCCGGCCGTGGTGATGCAGCACATGCCGGCCGCCGTGCAGCTGATCTTTTTCATCGGCCTGGTGTCCGCGCTATTCCCCAGCGCGGACGGCGCCATGACCGCGCTGACCGCGACCTTCTGCATCGACATCCTCGGCATCCAGCGCCGCGCCGACCTGCCGGACGCGGCCAAGGTGCGCCTGCGCCACCGCGTCCACCTGGGCTTCTGCGCGCTGTTCCTGCTGCTGGTGCTGCTGTTCAAATGGGTGGATAACGCCAGCATGATCGGCCTTGTATTGAAGCTGACCGGCTATACCTATGGCCCATTACTCGGCCTGTTCGCCTTCGGCATCCTGACCCGCCGCAGCGTGCGCGACCGCTGGGTGCCGCTGGCGGCGCTGGCCGGCCCGGCCCTGTGCTATGTCATTGATTACAATCAAAAATTGCTGTTCGGAAGCTATCGCCTGGGCCTGGAGTTGCTTATCATGAACGGCTTGCTGGTGTTCACCGGGCTGCTGCTGATTTCCAAACCGAGACAGTAACGATGGCATGCAGTATCATCCTTGCAAATTACGCAATCACTTGGAGTACAAATGAGCAGATCCCCGTTTTCCTACATACGCAGCGGCTTCGCCTTTTGCTGGCGCGCGCTGGACACCGGCCGTCGCGCACTGCTGAACCTGCTGTTCCTGCTGGTGCTGATTATTCTGCTGTATGCCATCTTCGGCGGCGGCGCCAAGCCGCTGTCGCCCAAGACCACGCTGGTGCTGAACCTGAAGGGCCAGCTGGTCGAACAGTCCAACACCAACGCGCGCGACGCGCTGCTGACCAGCGTGCGCGGCGGCGAGACCCACAAGATGATGCAGCTGCGCGATGTGCTGTCCGTGCTGGAGACGGCCGCCAAGGACCCTGAGATCACCGGCGCCGTGCTGCTGACCGACGAGATGGAAGGCGGCGGCCAGGCCATGCTGCGCGAAGTGGCGGCCGGCATCGACCGCTTCAAGGCCTCCGGCAAGCCGGTGGTGGCCTGGGGCTCCAGCTACGACCAGCGCCAATACCTGCTGGCCGCACACGCCAGCGAGGTGTATCTGCACCCGATGGGCATGGTGCTACTGGAAGGCTTTGGCCGCTATCGCAACTACTACCGCGATGCGCTCGACAAGCTGGGCGTGACGGTCAACCTGCTGCGCGTGGGCACCTACAAGAGCTTCGGCGAACCCTATATCGCCAACGGCCCGTCGCCTGCGGCGGTCGAGGCGGAGTCCTACCTGAACAACGCGCTGTGGGCTTCCTACACCGGCGACATCGAGAAGGCGCGCAAGCTGCCGCAAGGCCAGGTCATGAAGACCATCAACGACCTGCCGTCGCAAGTGGCCGCCGTCAATGGCGACCTGGCCAAGGTGACCCTGTCGGCCAAGTGGGTCGACGGCCTGAAGACCAAGGACGAAGTGCGCGACATGATGATCAAGCGCGGCGCCCGCGACACCGAAGGCAAGAGCTTCCGCCAGATCAATTTTGAAGACTACCTGGCCCGCGTGCACACCAAGTTCACCGGCGACGCCATCGGCGTGATCGTGGCGCAGGGCGAGATCAGCGACGGCACCGCCGGTCCGGGCGCCATCGGCGGCGATTCCACCTCCAAGCTGATACGCGCCGCGCGCGAGGACGACCATATCAAGGCCGTGGTGCTGCGCGTCGATTCGCCTGGCGGCAGCGCCTTCGCTTCGGAGCTGATCCGCCGCGAGCTGGAACTGACCCGCGCCGCCGGCAAGCCGGTGGTGGTCTCGATGGGCAACGTCGCCGCATCCGGCGGCTACTGGATCTCGATGTCGTCGGATGAGGTGATCGCCGATCCGAACACCATCACCGGTTCGATCGGCGTGTTCGCCATCCTGCCGACCGCCGACAAGGTGATCGACAAGCTGGGCATCCACACCGCCGGCCAGCCGACCACCTGGCTGGGCGACGCCGGCAATCCACTGCGTCCGCTGGACCCGCGTTTCGGCCAAGTGATCCAGGGCAGCATCAACCACATCTACGCCGAGTTCACCGGCCGCGCCGCCAAGGCCCGCAAGACCACGCCGGAGAAGATCGACGCCGTGGCGCAGGGCCGCGTATGGACCGGCGCGCAAGCCAAGGAGCGCGGCCTGGTCGACACGCTGGGCAGCTACAACGACGCGCTCAAGTCGGCCGCCAAGCGCGCCAAGCTGACCGACTATCGTGTGGTGTATATCGAACGTGAAGCCAGCAAGTTCGACCGCATCATCGACATGGTCGGCGGTTCGGCGGCGCAGGCGGTGGCGCAATCGGTGACGCAAACCCTCGGCGCACAGCTCAAGCTGGGCGTGACCGCCAGCACCGGCTTGCCGCCCAACGCGGCGGCCGGCATCGTCAACGACCTGGGTTGGCTGTCGGAGATCACGGCGGCGCACAAGCCGTTCACCGCGATCACCCACTGCCTTTGCGAATCGCCTTAACGTGAGCGGCGCCGCTGCTTATAGCGGCATCATGCGGGCGCTGTCGCCAGCGGCAGCGTAATCTCGAAGCTGCTGCGGCCATCGGGCAGCAGCACGCAGCGGGCCTCGCCGCCGTGACGGCGGGCGATCTGGCGCACCAGCGCCAGGCCGAGGCCCGCGCCGCTGTTGTCGCGCGTGCCGCGACGGCGATAGAACGGCTCGAACACGCGCTCGAATTCCGCTTCCGGTATCCCCGGACCGCTGTCCCATACGGCCAGCCTGGCCAGCCCCTCGTCGCAGGCGATGGTCACGTGCGCCGGCGGCACGCCGTGGCGGTGCGCGTTCTCCAGCAGGTTGCGCAGCAGCCGGCGCAGCAGGCGCGGGTCGCCCTGCAGCACGGCCGAGGCGCCGTTGAGCACCGCGTCGTCGTAGCGCGCGCATTCCTCGGCGGCCAGCGCCAACAGATCCAGTTCTTCCAGCTCCGCGTTGTCGCAGACGGCGCCCAGGCGGCTGGCCAGCAGGATCTCGTCCAGCAGGTCGTTCAACTCGGCGATGTCCTGTTCCAGTCCGGCGCGGCGCTTCGGATCGACGCCGTCCTTGATCAGCTCCAGCGCCAGGCGGATGCGCGCCAGCGGCGTGCGCAGCTCGTGCGAGGCGTTGGCCAGCAGCGTCTTGTGCGCGCCGACCAGTTGTTCGATCTGGTCGGCGGCGCGGTTGAAGCTTTGCGCCAGCCGCGCGATTTCATCCTTGCCTTCGACCGGCACGCGCGCCGTCAGGTCGCCGGCGCCCAGCGATTCCACGCCTTGCTGCAACCGTTCCAGCCGCTTGGTCAGCCGCCGCACCAGCGGAAAGGCGGCGATGCCTATGCCCAGCGCCAGCAGCAGCAGGGCGTTGTGCAGCATGGCCTTGGGCCGCGTGAAGCCGAGCGGCTCGCTCGATAGC
Organism: Duganella violaceipulchra; assembly: GCF_019166075.1. Taxonomy (NCBI): domain Bacteria; kingdom Pseudomonadati; phylum Pseudomonadota; class Betaproteobacteria; order Burkholderiales; family Oxalobacteraceae; genus Duganella; species Duganella violaceipulchra. The sequence goes on from NZ_JAHTGR010000012.1 coordinate 184,454, forward strand.
AAGCGGCGGCCGTCCGGCAGGTGTACATAGGATTCGGGTGGTGGTCCGCCCATGCCGTGCTGCTGCCAATGATGCGACGGCAGGGGCATGCCGACCACCGCCAGCGGCTGCCAGTTGCGGTTGAACAGCGTCATGTGCGCATTCATGCCGGTAGCCATGCGTTCCAGCGCGGCCTGTTGTTCGGCCGGCGGCGCATCGACCGGCGCCAGCGAATTCTGGATCACCATCGCCAGCGTGGCGTTGGAGCGCTCCAGCGGCCCGCCGCTGCGGTGCCACACCAGCACCACGGCCAGCGCGAACAGCAGCAGGCTGAAAAGCAGGGCCACGTAAAAGCGGAAGTAGAGGCGCGGCAGGCCCCAGCTGAAGCGCGGGGCGGCCATCAGTCCTGCACCTTGGCGAACAGATAGCCGGCGCCGCGCACGGTGATGATGCGGCGTGGTTTCTTGGGATCGTCCTCGACGGCGGCGCGGATGCGCGACATGTGGACGTCGATCGAGCGGTCGAAGGCTTCCAGCGGTTCGCCCTTGAGCAGGTCCATCAGGCTCTCGCGCGACAGCACGCGGCCGGCGTGGCGGGCCAGCACCAGCAGCAGGTCGAACTGGTAGGCAGTCAGCTCGCAGGACACGCCGTCCAGCCGCGCGGCGTGGGCGGCCGGGTCGATCTCCAGCCGGCCGAAGCGCAGGAACTCGGCGTCGTGCCGGGCCGCGCCGTCGGGCTGGTGGCGGTGCTCGACGCGGCGGCGCAGGATGGCGCGCAGGCGGGCCAGCAGCTCGCGCGGTTCGAATGGTTTGGGCAGGTAGTCGTCGGCGCCGATCTCCAGGCCGATGATGCGGTCGATCGCGTCGCCGCGCGCGGTCAGCATCAGCACCGGGATGTCGGATATGGCACGCAGCTGGCGGCAGACATCGAGGCCGTCCATGTCGGGCAGCATCAGGTCCAGGATCACGGCGTCGATGTCGCCGGCCGTGATGTGCTCCAGCGCCGCGCGGCCGTTGGGCGCGTGCGTGACGCGAAAAGCCGCCTGGCTCAGATACTCGGTGAGCATCTCGGCCAGGCGGGGGTCGTCTTCGACCAGCAGAATATGGTCAGGCATGGGATTCATGGTTGGGGTTCACGCAGACCATTCTACGGACAGGCGACCGGCTTCACAAGACGGCTTAGCCGTGATGGCCGTGGCGTTCGTGCATCTGGCTCAGGTGCTCGGCCAGCTTCTGGCGCTGGACCGGCGTAAGGGTATCACCTACGTCGGCCAGCAGTTGCACGATGCGCTTCGACGCCTGGTCGGCCAGCGCCACGCCTTGCGCGCGGGTGGTTTCCAGCGCCGAGCGGTCGATGGTAGTGGCCGACATCTGCTCGATCAACTGCTTGTGGATCTGTGGCAGCTGCTCATGCAGTGGCTTGATGTCGGCCATGGCGGCCTTGACCAGCGGCTCGATCTTGGCCTTCTGCGCATCGGTGGCGTCGACTTCGACATACAGGTGCTTGAGCATGCGCTCCATATGGGCGCTGGCGTCGATGGCGGCGTGTGGCCCGCCCATGCCCATGTGGCGTTCGACTGCGAAGGCGCCGACGCCCACGACCAGCGTGGAACCCAGCAGGAATGCGGCGACGGTTTGGCGATTAAAGATACTCATGTTTTATCCTCGTTTGGTGAATGTGGGAGACAACGAGGCCAGTGTGCGCCGCCAGCGTGAAGCAGCGATGTCGCGCCGGTAAAGATATGTAAAGCAACCTTAACGCCATGTACGCGCCAAGTGCGCAAAGTCCTTGATTTGTATCGAGTTTGTAACCTTCGGGGAGCCGCGACTGACAGCGGCAGGGTGCCTGTGCTAGAGTCCACGGATTGATCGCCATGGGGTATTTGCCATGGACACGCACGCATAAAAAAGGACCAAGATGGAATCGCAAGCCAAGCCGAGTTTGAACGCCGCCCCACCACAACGCAGCCGCCGTTCCAAGGTCGTCGGCAGCGTCATCGCCGTCGCCGCCATGGCGGGCCTGGGCGGCCTGGCCTGGTACCTGACGCACCAGGCGCCGAGCACCGGCGCGCCTGGCGCGCAAGGCGCTGGCGGTCCTCCCGGTCCTGGTGGTCCCGGCGGCGGCGCCGGTGGCCGGCGCGGCGGCCCGGCCACCACGGTCGGCGTGGCGACGGCTGACAAAGCCGATATTCCGGTTACGCTGGAAGCGCTGGGCACGGTCACCGCCGCGGCCACCACCGTGCGTCCGCAGGTGTCGGGCATCCTGCAGCAAGTGCTGTTCAAGGAAGGCCAGATGGTCAAGGCCGGGCAGGTGCTGGCGCAGATCGATCCACGACAGTTTGAAATGGCGCTGTTGCAGGCTTCCGGCCAACGCCAGCGCGACGAGGCGCAGCTGGAAAACGCCAGGCTGACGCTGAACCGCTATCGCACGCTGCTGGGCCAGGACTCGATCGCCCGCCAGGATGTGGACACGCAGGCCTCGCTGGTCAAGCAGCTGGAAGGCACGGTCATGACCGACCGCGCGCAGGAAGGCTCGGCCAAGCTCAATCTGGGCTACACCAAAGTGATCGCGCCGATCACCGGCCGCGTGGGCTTGCGGGTGGTCGATATCGGTAACCTGGTCAGCTCCGGCGACGCCAACGGCCTTGCCGTGATTACCCAGCTGTCGCCTATCGATGTGGAGTTCTCGATTCCGCAGGACAGCGTGCCGCTCGTGATGCAGCAGGTGAATGGCGGCGCGCAGTTGCCGGCCATCGCGCTGGACCGCACCCGCACCAATGCGCTCGACAACGGCAAATTCGCGGCGATGGACAACCAGGTCGACGTGCAGACCGGCACCGTGAAGGCCAAGGCGCGCTTCACCAACGCCAAGTCGACGCTGTTCCCTAGCCAGTTTGTCAACGTGCGGCTGGAGCTGCGCACCATCAAGGATGCGGTGATGGTGCCGGTGACGGCGGTGCGCCACGGCGCCAACGGCGATTTCGTCTACGTGCTCAAGGAAGACAAGACCGTCACCATCCGTCCGGTCACGCGCGGCCAGGCGACGGTCGACAAAGTGCAGATCGCCAGCGGCCTGCAAGTGGGCGAGCAGGTCATCACCGAAGGCGGCGACCGTCTGAAGGAAGGCGCCAAGGTCACGCTGCCGGGCGCCGGCAAGGGCAAACGCGATGGCGCGTCGGCGGCCGATGGTGCTTCCGCGCCGGCGGCGGGTGAACTCCGTCATCGCAAAGAACAGGGCGCGGCACAACAATGAGTCCATCAGCACCCTTTATCCAGCGGCCGGTAGCGACATCGCTGCTGATGCTGGCGATCGTCCTGGCCGGCATCGTCGGCTTCAAGTTCCTGCCGCTGTCCGCGCTGCCGCAGGTTGACTTCCCCACCATCCAGGTGCAGACGCTGTACCCCGGCGGCAGCCCCGAAGTGATGGGGCAGACCGTGACCGCGCCGCTGGAGCGCCAGTTCGGCCAGATGGCCGGCCTGCAGCGCATGAGCTCCACCAGCGCGGCCGGCGTCTCCATCATCACCCTGCAGTTCGGCCTGGGCCAGACGCTGGACGTGGCCGAGCAGGAAGTGCAGGCCGCGATCAACGCCGGCGCCTCGCTGCTGCCGACCGACCTGCCGGCGCCGCCGGTGTACGCCAAGGTCAACCCGGCCGACGCGCCGGTGCTGACGCTGGCCATCACCTCGGACACGATGCCGCTGACCGAAGTGCAGAACGTGGTCAACACCCGCCTGGCGCTGAAGATCAGCCAGGTCTCCGGCGTCGGCCTGGTCACGCTCAGCGGCGGCCAGCGTCCGGCCGTGCGCATCCAGGCGGACACCAACGCGCTGGCCTCCTACGGCCTGGGGCTGGACACGCTGCGCACCGCGATCACCGCCGCCAACGCCAACGGCGCCAAGGGCAGCTTCGATGGCCCGACCCGCGCCTACAGCATCAACGCCAACGACCAGCTGGTGACGGCCAAGGACTACAAGGACCTGATCCTGTCCTACAAGAACGGCGCCCCGGTGCGCCTGGCCGATGTCGCCACCGTCAAGGACAGCGCCGAAAACGTCGAACTGGGCGCGTGGTCCGGTAACAAGAAAGCCATCATCCTCAACGTGCAGCGCCAGCCGGGCGCCAACGTCATCGCCACCGTCGATGCGATCAAGGCCCGCCTGCCGGAACTGCAAGCGGGCCTGCCTGGCGCGATGAAGGTCGAGGTGCTGAGCGACCGCACCACCGGCATCCGCGCCTCGGTCGAACACGTGGAGACGGAGCTGCTGCTGGCCGTGGTGCTGGTGGTGCTGGTGATCTTCGCCTTCCTGCATAGCCTGCGCGCCACCGTGATCGCCAGCCTGTCGGTGCCGATTTCGCTGATCGGCACCTGCGGCGTGATGTACCTGCTCGGCTATAGCCTGAACAACCTGTCGCTGATGGCGCTGACCATCGCCACCGGTTTCGTGGTCGACGACGCGATCGTCATGATCGAGAACATCGCCCGCTACATCGAAGAGGGCGAAACGCCGATGGCCGCCGCGCTCAAGGGCGCCAAGCAGATCGGCTTCACCATCATCTCGCTGACGGTGTCGCTGATCGCCGTGCTGATTCCGCTGCTGTTCATGGGCGACGTGGTGGGCCGCCTGTTCCGCGAATTCGCGATCTCGCTGGCGATCACCATCCTGATCTCCGCCGTGGTGTCGCTGACGCTGGTGCCGATGATGTCGGCGCGCTGGCTCAAGAGCCACGCCGAGGAAAAGCCGAGCCGCTTCGCGCGCCGTTTCCAGCAGTTCTTCGACTGGGTGATCAACCACTACGACCGTTCCTTGACCTGGGTGCTGGAGCACGCCGGCCTGACGCTGCTGGTCGCACTGGGCACGATGGCGCTGACGGTGCTGCTGTATGTGGTGATCCCGAAAGGCCTGTTCCCGACCCAGGACACCGGCCAGCTGCAAGCGCGCCTGGAGACCGGCAAGGCCGTCTCCTACGCCAAGATGGCGGACCTGCAGCAGCAGGCCGCGCGCCTGATCCTGGAAGACCCGGACGTCGGCACGCTCAGTTCCGTGGTCGGCGTGGACGCCGCCAACAACACCATGCTCCACACCGGCAGCATGCTGATCAACCTGAAGCACGAACGCACCGGCAGCCAGCAGCAGACCATGGACCGCCTGCGCCAGCGCGTGTCGCAGATCCCCGGCCTGACGCTTTACCTGCAACCGACCCAGGACTTGACCATCGACGCCGAATCCGGCCCGACCCAGTTCCGCGTGTCGATCGAAGGCGCGGACAACGCCACCGTCAACCTGTGGGCGACCAAGCTGGCGGAGCAGATGCGCACGAAGCATGAGCTGCGCAACGTGGTGTCGGACGTCGGCGCCAGCGCCAACGCGGCCTACGTCAGCGTGGACCGCGACAGCGCCTCGCGCATGTCGATCACCGCCGCCTCCATCGACGACGCCTTGTACAGCGCCTTCGGCCAGCGCATCGTCTCGACCATCTTCACCGAGACCAACCAGTACCGCGTGATCCTGGAAGCGCGCCGCGACGACATCACCACCCCGGCCGACCTGGGCAACCTGCAGATACGCACCGGTTCCGGCAAGGCCACGCCGCTGTCGGCGGTGGCCACCATCAGCGAGCGCTCGGCGCCGCTGCAGGTGACGCACGTGGCGCAGTATCCGGCCACCACGCTGGGCTTCGACACGGCGCCCGGCGTTTCGCTGGGCACGGCGGTGGACTCGATCAAGCAGGCCGCCGCCGAGATCAAGTTGCCGGCCTCGGTCACGCTGACCTTCCTCGGCGCGTCCGGCGCCTACCAGGCATCGCTGTCGAATCAACTGTGGCTGATCCTGGCCGCCGTGATCTGCGTCTACATTGTGCTGGGCGTGCTGTATGAAAGCTATATCCATCCGCTGACGATTTTGTCGACGCTGCCGTCGGCCGGCGTCGGCGCCTTGCTGGCGCTGCTGGTCAGTGGCCAGGACCTGGGCGTGATCGGCATCATCGGCATCATCCTGTTGATCGGTATCGTCAAGAAGAACGCCATCATGATGATCGACTTCGCCATCGAGGCGGAGCGGGAGCAGGGCAAGCCGCCGCGCGAGGCGATCCACCAGGCCGCGCTGCTGCGTTTCCGTCCGATCTTGATGACGACGCTGGCCGCGCTGTTCGCCGCCGTGCCGCTGATGCTGGGCTGGGGCGAGGGCGCCGAACTGCGTCGTCCCCTGGGCCTGGCCATCTTCGGCGGCTTGATCGTCAGCCAGATGCTGACGCTGTACACCACGCCGGTGATCTACCTGGGCTTCGATAGCCTGGCGCGCCGCGTCCGCCGCAAGTTGGGCAGCCCTCCGGCGCAAGTTGAAGGTGGTGCGCTGTGAATCTGTCGTCACCCTTCGTCAGGCGCCCGATCGCCACCGTCCTGTTGACGTGCGGCCTGGCGCTGGCCGGCATCGGCGCGTTCTTCGTGCTGCCGGTGGCGCCGCTGCCGCAGGTGGATTTCCCGGTCATCTCGGTCAATGCCAACCTGCCGGGCGCCAGCCCGTCCACGATGGCCACCAGCGTCTCCACGCCGCTGGAGCGCCACCTGGGCGTGATCGCCGGCGTCAACGAGATGACGTCGCAATCGAATACCGGCTCATCCAGCGTGACCTTGCAGTTCGACTTGAACCGCAACGTCGACTCGGTCGCGCGCGAGGTGCAGGCGGCGATCAACGCCAGCCGCGTCGACCTGCCGGCCACGCTGCGCAGCAATCCGACCTACCGCAAGGCCAATACCTCCGGCATCCCGGTGATGATCCTGGCGCTGACGTCGGATACCCGCACGCCGGGCCAGATTTTCGACGCCGTCTCCAACACCGTGCTGCAACGCCTGTCGCAAGTGACCGGCGTGGGCGACGTGGAACTGGGCGGCAGCTCGCTGCCGGCGGTGCGGGTCGAGCTGAACCCGTATTCGCTGAACCGCTACGGCCTGTCGGCGGAAGACGTGCGCGCGGCCATCCAGGCCACCAACGCCAACCGTCCGCGCGGCGCCTTGCAGGGCAACGGCCGCCGCTTGCAGATCTATTCCGTCTCGGCCAACGCCAGCGGCGGACGCTCCGCCGCCGACTACCGCAACCTGGTGGTCGGCTGGCGCAACAACACAGCGATCCGCTTGCAGGACGTGGCGCAGGTGAGCGACGGCGTCGAGGACAACAACAACCTTGGCCTGTTCAACGGCAAGCCGGCGATCATCGTCATCCTGCGTTCGCAGGCCGGCGCCAACGTCATCGAGACCGTCAACAGCGTGCGCGCGCAGCTGCCGCTGCTGCAGGCGCAGTTGCCGTCGGACGTCAAGATCGACGTCGCCAGCGACAGCACCAATTCGATCCGCTCGTCGCTGCGCGAGATCGAGATCACGCTGATCATCTCCATCCTGCTGGTGGTGCTGGTGGTCAGCGCCTTCCTGCGCAGCGTGCGCGCCACCGTCGTGCCGGCGGTGGCGACCATCGTCTCGCTGCTGGGCACCTTCGGCGCCATGTATCTGCTGGGCTTCAGCCTGAACAACCTGTCGCTGATGGCGCTGACGGTGGCCACCGGCTTCGTGGTCGACGACGCCATCGTGGTGCTGGAAAATACCACCCGCCATATCGAAGCCGGCATGGACCGCTTCGAGGCGGCGCTGCTGGGCGCGCGCGAGGTGGGCTTCACCGTGCTGTCGATCAGCCTCTCGCTGATCGCCGTGTTCATTCCGCTGCTGTTCATGGGCGGCCAGTTCGGCGCGTTGTTCAAGGAATTCGCCGTGACGCTGTCGGCGGCGGTGATGATTTCGCTGGTGATCTCGCTGACCACCACGCCGATGATGTGCGCCTGGCTGCTCAAGCCCGGCCATGTGCACGCCAAGCCGCCGGGCCGCATCGCGCGCTTCTTCGAGCGCGGTTTCGACTTTATCCTCAAGGGCTACGAGCATAGCCTGGACTGGGCGCTGTCGAGCGTCTGGCTGGTGATGCTGAGCCTTGTGTTCGTGATCGGCCTGAACTTCTACCTGTTTGCGGCGATACCCAAGGGCGGCTTCCCGCAACAGGACACGGGCCAGATCAACGGCGGCATCCGCGCCGACCAGAGCATCTCGTTCCAGGCCATGCAGGGCAAGCTGAAACAGCTGGTCAACATCATCAAGGACGATCCCGACGTCGCCACGGTGGTCGGCTTTACCGGCGGCCGTCGCGCCGGCGGCGGCTTCATGTTCATCAACCTGAAGCCGGCCAACCAGCGCAGCGTGGCGGGGCAGGCGGTGATCGCGCGCCTGCGACCCAAGCTGGCCAGGGTGACGGGTGTGAGCCTGTTCCTGAGCCCCGTGCAGGACCTGCGGGCCGGCGGGCGCCAAGCCAATTCGAACTTCCAGTACACGCTCAAGAGCGACAACCAGGCCGATTTGAAGAAGTGGGCCAGCCGTCTCGCCGATGCGATGAAGGGCCAGAAGGCGCTGACCGATGTCGACACCGACCAGGCGGACAACGGCGTCGAGACCTTCGTCACCATCGACAAGGCCAGCGCCTCGCGCCTCGGCCTGTCGGCGCGCGATGTGGACAACGCCTTGTACAACAGCTTCGGCCAGCGCCAGGTGGCGACCATCTACTCGGAGCTGAACCAGTATCACGTCATCATGGAAGTGCCGCGCGAGTTCGCCAAGAGCCCGGAGGCGCTGAAGGATGTGTATGTGCCATCGAAAGGCCTGCCCGCGCCAAGCGCCAGCAATCCTAACGGCGCACCGGTGGCGGTGACGACTGCCGCTACCGGCGGCACCGGCACCACCACGAGCGGCACCAGTACAACCAGCGCCACCCCGGCCAACGTGGCCGCGCCTGCGGTCAAGGATGCGTCGTCCGGCTCCGCGCTTAGCACCAAGGCCACCACCATGGTGCCGCTGTCGGCGCTGGCCAGCTTCGCCGAAAGCTCGGCGCCGACCTCGATCAACCACCAGGACGGCGAACTGGCGACCACCATCTCCTTCAATCTGCAGACGGGCGCCAGCCTGTCCGACGCGGCGGAGCAGATCAAGGCGGCCGAAGCGGAAATCGGCATGCCGAACAATGTGCGCGGCAGCTTCCAGGGCTCGGCCAAGGCCGCGCAGGACAGCAACAAGTCACTGCCGCTGCTGATCCTGGCCGCCATCGTGGTGATCTACATCGTGCTGGGCATCCTGTACGAAAGCCTGGTGCATCCGATCACCGTGCTGACCACACTGCCGTCGGCGGGCGTGGGCGCGGTGCTGGCGCTGTTGATCTTCAAGATGGAGTTCTCGACCATTTCACTGATCGGCATCTTCCTGCTGATCGGTATCGTCAAGAAGAACGCCATCCTGATCATCGACTTCGCACTGGAGGCGGAGCGCTCGCGCGGCCTGACGCCGTTGCAGGCGGTGCGCGAAGCGTGCCTGCTGCGTTTCCGCCCGATCCTGATGACCACACTGGCCGCCGCGCTGGGCGCGCTGCCGCTGGCGATCGGCTTCGGCGAAGGCTCCGAGCTGCGCCAGCCGCTGGGCGTGGCCATCATAGGCGGCCTGATCGCCAGCCAGGTATTGACGCTGCTGACCACACCGGTGGTCTACATCCTGATGGACAAGCTGCGCCGCCGCGGCAAGTCCGAACAACATTTAAGCCGCATCCACAGCGAAGCGCCGGGCACACCATGAACAACACCGCACCATCCTTCCGTTACACCCTGATCGCGATGGCGGCAATGCTGACCTTGGCCAGCGGTTGCGCCGTCGGTCCGGCTTACCAGCTGCCGTCCACGCCGCAGCCGTCGGCCTACAAGGAAACCGCCAGCCAGGCCGAGAAGGTCGCCGCCGGCTGGACCGCCGCCGCGCCGGCCGACACCCTGGAGCGCGGCCCATGGTGGCAGCTGTTCGGCGATCCGCTGTTGGACCAGATGGCCGACAGCATCGAAGTCTCGAACCAGAACGTCGCCGCCGCCGTCGCCAACTACGCGCAGGCGCGGGCGCTGGTCGAGCAGCAGCGCGCCTCGCTGTTCCCGTCGGCGACGCTGAACGGCAGCGCCAACCGCTCCGGCGGGGGCGGCGACACGCCGACCGGCAACCAGTACCGCGCCAACATCGGCGGCAGCTGGGAGCCGGACGTCTGGGGCAAGCTGCGTGCCGGTACCAACAACGCCAAGGCCAGCATGCAGGCCAGCGCCGCCGAACTGGCCGCCGCGCGCCTGTCGGCGCAGGGCGAGCTGGCCACCAACTACTTCTCGCTGCGCCAGACCGACGCCCAGAAGGCGCTGCTGGACGCCACCACCGAGGGCTACGCGCGCGTGCTGCAAATCACGCAGAACCGCTTCGACGCCGGCATCGCCGCCAAATCGGACCTGCTGCAAGCGCAAACCCAGTTGGCCAACGCCCGCATCGACCAGGTCACGCTGGGCCGCCAGCGCGCCACGCTGGAGCATGCGATCGCGGTCCTGCTGGGCAAGGCCGCCAGCGATTTCACGCTGCCGCCGGCGCCGTGGAAGGTGGTGGTGCCGGATGTGCCGACCGGCGTGCCATCGACGTTGCTGCAGCGCCGCCCCGACATCGCCGCCGCCGAGCGCCGCGTGGCCGCCGCCAATGAGCAGATCGGCGTGGCCCGCAGCGCCTATTTCCCGAGCCTGAACCTGACCGGCGCCTTCGGCTACGGCTCCAGCTCCACCGGCGGCTTGTTCAACGCCTCCAACAACTTGTGGTCACTGGGCTTGTCGGCGGCGCAGACGCTGTTCGACGCCGGCGCCACCAAGGCCCGCGTCAGCGGCGCCGAGGCGCAGCGCGATGCCGCCATCGCCCAGTACCGGCAGACGGTGCTGAGCGCCTTTGCCGACGTCGAGAACCAGCTGGCCGCCACCCGCGCGCTGGCCCAGCAGCAGGACCTGCGCAAGATCGCCTCCGAGGCGGCCGACCAGGTCGAGGCGCAGATGCTCAACCGCTACCGTGCCGGCCAGGTTGGTTACAGCGACGTGGTCACCGCGCAGAACACCGCGCTGGCCGCGCGCCGCGCGCTGGTGCAGTCGCAGGCCGATCGCCAGACCACGGCGGTGGCGCTGATCCAGTCGCTGGGCGGTGGCTGGCATGCGGCAAGTGAGTAGGGTGGTGTAGCGCGGGCGACACAGTTTGGTGTTTGGGGACGGTGTTTGTATAATCATCTGGCAAGATGTTAACAATTACCACTTTCCTCCAAACGCCTGAACGCCGGTGCAGGCTTGTTCCGGTGCTCACCCAGCCATAATGACGAAACTAACCGCTCATGCAGCCGCTGTCGCCGCCATCGAAGTCCCGGTGGCGCAGCCCGCGCTCGGCCTGGTGCCGGTGGTGGGCATCGGCGCGTCCGCGGGCGGCCTCGATCCGATCTGCGAATTCCTGGTCAGCGTGCCGCCGGCCAGCGGCCTCGCCTACGTCGTCGTGCAGCACCTCGATCCGAGCCACAAGGCCATGCTGTCGGAACTGCTGCAACGGGTTACGCGCATGCCGGTGCATGAGATCGAGGATGGCATGCCGGTCGAAGTCGACCATGTGTATGTGATCCCGCCCGGCCGCGACCTCGGTTTCGACGGCGCCAATTTTGCTGTGTTGCCCGCTTCCGGCGCGCGCGGCCACCACTTCCCCATCGATAGCTTCTTCCAGGCGCTGGCCGCGCGCAACCGCGAGCATGCGGTGGCCGCGGTTTTTTCCGGCATGGGCGCCGACGGCACGCGCGGCTTGGCCGCAGTGCGCGAGGCCGGCGGCCTGACGCTGGCGCAGCAGCCGGCGTCGGCGCGTTTCGATCCGATGCCGCTCAGCGCCATCGCCGCCGGCCTGGCCGACATCGTGGCGCTGCCGGGCGAGATGGCGGCGCAGGTGATCAGCTGGTGGAACAGCAACGAATCCGGCCTGCCGGCCCAGGCGGCAGCCCAGCGCGATGCGCTGCGCCAGCTGTTCCAGCTGCTGCTCAATCAAACCGGCGCCAATTTTTCAGACTACAAGCTGAGCACCGTGTTGCGCCGCATCGAGCGCCGCATGAAGGTGCACCAGTGCCTGGCGATGGCCGACTATGTCACCTTCCTGCGCGCCAATCCGGCCGAGATCGAGCTGCTGTTCAAGGAACTGCTGATCGGCGTGACCAACTTTTTCCGCGACCCCAGGGTGTGGGACTATCTGATGGCGACCGCGCTGCCGCAGCTGCTGGAAGCGCACCCCGACGGCGCCGCCTTCAAGGCCTGGGTGCCGGCCTGCTCGACCGGCGAGGAGGCCTATTCGCTGGCGATCGCCTTCAACGAAGTGCTGGAGCGGGTGCGGCCGGCGGCGCGCTACACGTTGCAAATCTTCGCCACCGACCTTGATGACGACGCCATCGAGCGCGCGCGTCATGGCGTGTTTGGCGCAGGCATCGAGGCGGAAATGGCGCCGGAGCTGCTGCAACGCTATTTCATGGCGGCCGAGAAGGGCGGCTTCAGCATCCGCAAGGATGTGCGCAACTCCATCATCTTCGCTCGCCAGAACGTCATTTCCGACCCGCCGTTCACCAAGCTCGATATACTGTGCTGTCGCAACCTGCTGATTTATTTCACGGCCAAATTGCAGGAACAGTTGATCCCGTTGTTCCACTATGCGCTCAAGCCCGAGGGGCTGCTGATGCTGGGCAGCGCCGACACGCCCGGCAATTTTCATGAGCTGTTCGCGCCGACCACCAGTGCGGGGCGCATCTACCGGCGCCTGGACGCTTCCGTCCACCGCGTCGCTAATTATTTTCCGACCCGCGTCAATACCGCGTCGATTTCCACTGCCAGCGAAGCTCAACCATCCTCCATGAACGGTAACCTCCAAATTCAAGTCGAGCAGCAGCTGCTCAAGAAGCATACGCCGGCCGCCGTGCTGGTCAACGCCCATGGCGACATTCTGTACATCCATGGCCGTACCGGCGCCTACCTGGAACCGGCCGCCGGCAAGGCCAACTGGAACATCCATGCGATGGCGCGCGAAGGCCTGCGCCACGAGCTGGCCGACCTGCTCAAGCGCGCGACCCAGGGTGAAGGCCAGATCGCCGTGTGCGGCCTGGTCCAACGCGACGAGGCCGGCAAACCCTCGCAGGCGCTCGACCTGACGGCCGAGCCCATGTCCGGCGAAGGCCCGCTGGCCGGCACCGTCATGCTGACGCTGGCCGGCGCGCCGCTGCCGCCGCAAACGCGCCGCAAGCGCTCCAGCAATCCGCGGGTGGTGGAACTGGAGCAGCAGCTGGCGCAGGCGCGGTTGGAGATCCAGGCGGTGCGCGCCGAGATGCAGGCCTCGCGCGAGGAACTCAAGTCGGCCAACGAGGAGCTGCAGTCCACCAACGAGGAACTGCAATCGGCCAACGAGGAGCTGACCACCTCCAAGGAAGAGATGCAATCGCTGAACGAGGAGCTGTACACCGTCAACGCCGAGCTGCAATCGAAGGTCGACGACCTGTCGGTGGTGAACGGCGACATGAAGAATCTGCTCAACAGCACCGACGTCGCCACCATCTTCCTCGACGGCGAGCTGCGCATCCGCCGCTTCACGGACCAGAGCAAGCATATCTACAAGCTGATACCGGGCGACGTCAACCGCCCGCTGAGCGACATCGCCAACGATTTGCAGTATCCCGAGCTGGAGGACGATGCGCGCGAGGTGTTGCGCACGCTGGTGTTCCGTGAACGCCAGATCGCCACCAACGGCGGCGGCTGGTACACGGTGCGCATCATGCCTTACCGGACCGTGGACAATGTGATCGATGGCGTGGTGGTCACCTTCATCAACATCACCGAGTCGAAGCTGCTGGAGGCTCAGCTGCGTTCGATGCAGAAAGGATAGGACCAGCATGAAAAAGCGCCAGCGTCCCGAACTCGATCCCGTGCAGCTGCGCCAGATCGCCGAACTGACGGTGGCGGCGCTGCCGAAAGTGCGGCCGCCGGCCGACGGCGCCGGCAGCGATGAACTCAAGCGCTGGCATGAACTCCAGGTCAGCCAGATCGAGCTCGATATGCAGAACCTGGCGCTGGCCGAGCTGCAGATCGAGCGCGACCTGGCCGAAGAAGGGCGCGACAGCTACGCCGCGCTGTACGACCAGGCGCCGGCCGGCTACCTGTCGCTCGATGCCGACGGCCACATCACGCGCGCCAACCAGGCCGCCGCCGTGTTGCTGGCGCGGCCGATGTCCGAGTTGGCGGGCCGGCGCTTCGAGCAGTTCGTGGCGCCGCAATCGCAGGCGCTGTTGCGCGGCTTCCTGCTCGACTTGCTCGACAGCGGCGGGCGCGGGGTGCTGGAGGCGCCGTTGTTCGATTCCTACACGCGCAGCACCATGCGCGGACTGCGCCAGGTCCGCATCGAAGCCAATATGGATGCGGCGGGCCGCTCCTGCCGCATGATCCTGACCGACATCGGCACCGAGGACGTGCGCGAGGATGCGCGGCGGCGCGCCTTCCAGGTACTCGACAGCATCAACGAGGCGGTGCTGGTGTGCGATGCCGAGCAGAATATCATTTTCGTCAATCCCGCCTTCACCATGCTGACCGGCTACGCGGTGGAGGAGGCGCTGGGCCGCAATCCGCGCTTCCTGGGCCGCCCCGGCGCCCATCCGGCCGGCTATCACTCGGAGGCGCTGCGCTGCCTGCGCAGCTACGGCAGATGGCAGGGCGAGGTGCACAACCGGCGGCGCGACGGCACGCCGTACGTGGCCTCGATGTCGCTGACGGTGGTGCGCGACGACGATGGTTCGATCAGCCATTTCATCGGCGTGTTCTCCGACGTCACGGCGCGCCAGCAGGCCGAGGCGGCGCTGTTGAAGCTGACGCGTGAGCTCGATATGCGGGTGGCCGCGCGCACCGCCGAACTGACCGAGGCCAATCGCCAACTGATGCTGGAGGTGGTGGAGCGCAAACGCACCGAGGCGGCGCTGCATGAATCGCGCGAGCAGTTGCGCAAGCTGGCCGAGCACCTGGAGACGGTCAAGGAAAGCGAACGTACCCGCATCGCCCGCGATATCCACGACGAGCTGGGACAAAACCTGATGGCGCTGCGCATCGATATCTCCATGCTCAGCGCGCGCACCAGCGAGCGCCACGCGCGCCTGCATCAGCGGGTCGATGCGGTGCTGGAGAACGTCGATACCACCATCAGCAGCGTGCGTGGGATCATGAACGAGTTGCGGCCGGCGGTGCTGGACCTGGGCTTGCAGGCGGCGCTGGAATGGCAGGTGGGCGAGTTCCGCAAGCGCAGCGGCCTGGCCTGCTCGCTGACGCTGCCGGACGACGCGGTGTTTGCCGCGATCGCGCCGGAGATGGAAATTGTGCTGTTCCGCAGTTTGCAGGAGGCGCTGAGCAATGTGCGGCGCCATGCGGGCGCCAGCCGGGTAGATGTGTTGCTGGCGCGGCGCGACGGCCACCTGGTGTTCAGCGTCAGCGACAACGGCGTCGGCATCGCGCCGCAGCACCGCGCCAAGAGCGAGTCGTTCGGCTTGATGGGCATGGCGCAGCGCGTGGAATCGCTGGGCGGGCGGCTCGATATCGGCCAGTACGCGCCGGGGCGCGGCTGCACGCTGACGATGGATTTCGAGTTACCCGCTTGACGATCGGAGCGTATGCGTATGGGTGTTGAATATCGACATTTTATGGTGGTGGACGATGCACACTGGCGTCCCCAGAGTGACACGGCGGTCAGAGTCGAAGCAGTGCTGCGCGAGTGGTCGCTCATAGACGGGGTGGGGCACACGATAGACCTCGCGGCGTCTGAACAGAATCGCAGTGACACGTCGAACAGCGCGGCGTCGCCCGGATCGGGAGTCGCGATCGTCTATCCCGGCGCGACTGGGCCAGCGATAGAGTCTCTCGCCGGGCCGTCCTTATATGCCGATATCGCGCCGGATGACCGCTACCTCATGAGAGTGACCTTGGTCATTGGGGATGACTTTCGAGTGCAGCCCGGTTCGGAGAGCATCTATTTCGAGCTGGTGTCGCCACCGCTGGCCAATGGTGTACCGATTGAGGGAGTGGATTACGATTTTAATGACCGCCTGTTTGCCGCATCCTTTCCGTCTGCGGAGGCGAGCTCGCCGCCGGTCGTGATTGCGCACATAGAGGACGGCGCCAAGTCTGGTGTCGCGTGGGATTCCTGTCTTGGATACTGGCGAGGTGGACTCCTGCTTTCCTTTGGCAAGGATCTCCCCGCGTTCAGCGAAAAGCTACAAGCATTGCCTGCCCGCGATTTTGTCGCCGCGATCAGCGCTGCGTGGTTTGTCGCTGATCGTTTTCTGTCGCTTGTGAAAGAGAAATTTGAAGCGTTACAGTGAAAAGGACGGCACGTTCAGTGGATTAATGGGGTCAGTTCCGGCAACCCGCCAAATGGCACTTTGCCGGAACTGACCCCGAAGCGCGGAAGCGCCGAAGCGCGCTGACTATCCTCGCGTTCTCGATGTTAAGACGGCGGTCAACTGTTACAGCTAAATGGTTGGAATTTCAACTGCGACTTTGCGTAGTGGATCTATCATGTGAGTCCGATGCAGCGATGAAATTTCTGATTCATCCACCTCGATTTCAAGCACGTGGTGTTTTCTGGAAGCACCGGGAAGGCATTTGGCGCCGCCAACTGGCTGCCCCACAGCCACAATTTTGCCATCGAGGTCGTGCCATACGTGAACCTTCGTCATACCCATGGATTCCTCCTATCGACATCCTAAAAAAATTCGCTTTGCGCAAGAATTAATGCGTTGATCGCGTGGGACCCGGTATTGGCCACGGTCACAATACGCGCAACACTGCCGTCAACCGACCAACGAATTGTTTCCCCTGGTGAAAGGGTTGCTCTTCCATCTCCAAGGCTTGGAATTTCTACCTTGTTAATGATCATGCTATAGGTTATGAACTCTCTGTCCCCGTAACCATGAATGAAGACATACTGTGATGTACCGGGGGCGATATAACTAAAGAAATATTCGGGTTTTATAGCCATGACTAGCCTCGTCTATTCATTGCAATTCAGGAGCCTTCTGGCGGTGGCGGGTGGTAATCCTTGGGCTGCTCAAAGCTTAAGGCGATTGCGCCGCTCACCATTTAACGCATATCAAGCTGCGTAATGGAACTTTGAATTAGGAAATATCCGCCTCCCCAGTTCAATGCCTGGCAACACATAAAAGCATTTTCAGCTATCCGCAGAAGGAATATACTGCCGCCAGAACTCAAACTGGGGTGTATATCTTGTTAAAATATCTAGTACTTCCGGTGGCCCTGATGGGCGCCGCTGCGGCCCAGGCCGACGAAGGTCAATGGCAGCCATACCAGCTGCCGCAGCTGAAATCCGAATTGAAGCGCATCGGCATCACCATCCCGGCCGAGAAATTGTCCGATCTGTCCAAGCATCCGATGAGCGCCATCGTTTCGCTGGGCGGCTGCTCGGCATCGTTCGTGTCGGACGCCGGCCTGGTGGTGACCAATCACCACTGCGCCTATGGCGCGATCCAGCGCAACGCCACCCCTGAACACAACTACATCGTCGACGGCTACCTGGCCAAGACCCGCGCCGAAGAGCTGCCGGGCGGCCCGAACACGCTGGTCTACGTGACCGACAAGGTCGAAAACGTCACCGACCGCGTGCTCAAGGGCGTCAGCGACACCATGAGCGGCAAGCAGCGCCACGAGGCGGTGGAAAAATCGATCAAGGCGCTGATCGCCGAATGCGAAAACGACAAGATCTACCGCTGCTCGGTGCCGGCTTTCCATCGCGGCCTGGAGTACTACCGCATCCGCCAGATGATGATACGCGACGTGCGCCTGGTGTACGCGCCGGCCGACATGATCGGTAACTTCGGCGGCGACATCGACAACTACGAATGGCCACGCCAGGGCGGCGACTACTCCTTCCTGCGCGCCTACGTGGGCAAGGACGGCCGTCCGGCCGATCCATCGCCGGATAACGTGCCTTACCACTCCAAGGACTTCCTGGTGGTCTCCGCCGCCGGCCTGAAAAACGGCGATCCGGTGCTGCTGGCCGGTTACCCTGGCCGCACCAGCCGTTACAAGCTGCCGTCGGAAATCCGCGCCGCGCGCGATTTCGCCTATCCGGCCAAGGTGGCCGAGATCCAGGCCGACCTGGACGTGATCGCCGCCGCCACCAAGGGCAATGCCGCCGCCGCCGTGCGTTACGCCAGCGTCGACAAGGGCATGAACAACGTGATGAAGAAAACCCAGGGCCTGCTGGACGGCTTTGCGCGCAAGGACATCGCCGCCATCAAGGACGTGCAGGATGCGCAGTTCCGCGCCTGGTACGCCAGGCAGCCGGGCGTGTCGAAAACCCTGCTGGCCGAACTGGACGCGGTGATCGCCGCCGACCTGGCGCTGAGCGACGAGGAATTCGGCTACAGCGTCGCCACCACCGGCGACCTGCTGAAGAGCGCGACCACCTTGTACCGCCTGGCGCGCGAGAGCGCCAAGCCGGACGCGGAACGCGAAACCGGCTACCAGGAGCGCGACCTGACCTTCATCAAGGCCCGCCTGAACCGCCTGGAGCAGTCGTATGTGGGCAGCGTTGACCAGGCGCGCCAGGTCGCCGCCTTGCAGCGCTACGCCAAGCTGCCGAAGTCCATGCACGTCTTCGGCATGGACGCGCTGCTGCCGGCCGTCGATGCGGTGCCGGCCATGTACGTCAAGTCGTCGCTGGGCGATACCGCCAAGCGCCTGGCGTGGGTGGGCAAGGACGCCGCCGCGCTGGCCGCGTCGGACGACGCCTTCCTGCAACTGGCCGTCAAACTGGACGACGTGACGCAGACGCTGAAGGAACGCCGCAAGGAACTGGACGGCAACCTGGAACGCGTGATCCCGCAATACATGCAGGCCGTGATCGCGTGGAAGAAGTCGCAGGGCAAGCCGGTCTATCCGGACGCGAATTCGACGCTGCGCGTGACCTACGGCACGGTGTCGCCTTACTCGCCCAAAGATGGCATCACCAAGGGCCCGTTCACCACGGTCGAGGGCATCGTCGAGAAGAACACCGGCAAGGACCCGTTCAACGCGCCGAAAAAGCTGCTCGACGCGATCAAGGCCAAGCGCTACGGCCAGTTCATGGACCCGATCCTGGGCACGGTGCCGGTTGACTTCCTGACCAGCGCCGACACCACCGGCGGCAATTCCGGCTCGGCGGTGATGAACAAGAACGGCGAGTTGATCGGCCTGAATTTCGATTCGACCTACGAGTCCATCACCAAGGACTGGTACTTCGACACCGCCATCACCCGCGCCATCCACATGGATATCCGCTATATGCTGTGGGTGATGGCCGAAGTGGACCACGCTGATAACGTGCTCAAAGAGCTGACCATCAAGTATCCGGCCAAGAAAAAATAATGAACGAGCTATCGGTTCTCCTGGGGTACCTGAACATGCCGTGGCACCTGGCAGGCGTGGCCACGTCCCCGCTGGAACTGGTGTCCTTCATTTTGTCGGTGGCCACGGTGTGGCTGAACATCCGCCAGAGCCATTGGGGCTGGCTGTTCGCCATCATCTCGTCGGCCACCTACGGGCTGGTGTTCTTCGGTTCGCGGCTGTATGGCGACATGGGCTTGCAGCTGGTGTTCATCGCCGTGTCGTTCTTCGGCTGGTACCAGTGGCTGCACGGCGACGATAGCCACGCGCGCTTGCCCGTGTCCGCGCTGGACGCGCGTGGCCACTGGTGGGCCGCGGGCGGCTGGCTGGCCGGCTTCGCGCTGCTGGCCTGGTTCCTCAAATCGTATACCGACACCGACGTGCCCAACTCCGACGGTTTCCTGACCGCCGGCAGTCTGGTCGGGCAGCTGCTGCTGTCGCGTAAAAAGGTCGAGAATTGGCATGTCTGGATCATCGTCGATGTGTTGTATGTGGCGCTGTACCTGCACAAGCACCTGGTGCTGACGGCGGTGTTGTACGCGGTCTTCGTCGGCATGGCGGTGATCGGACTGCGCGCCTGGAGCCACGACACCACGGACGGCAGCAACGGCCGCATGGCGCTGGAATGAACGCGCACGCGCCGCTACGGGTGGCCATACTGGGCACCACCTCGTCCGGCAAATCGACGCTGGCGGCGGCGCTGGCCGAGCACTATCAAACGCTGTGGGTGCCCGAGTACCTGCGCGAGTTCGTCGACACCGAAGCCCGGATACCGGTGGTGGCCGACCAGTTCCACATCGCCGAAACGCAGCGCGACCGCGAGGATGCGGCCGCGCCGCGCGCCGGCAAGTATCTTTTTTGCGACACCGCGCCGCTGATGACGGTGGTCTACGGCCGCCATTATTTCGGCGGCATCGACGACCAGTTGGCCGCGCTGGCGGCCAGCCACCAGCAGGACTATGCCTGTACGCTGGTGATGGCGGCCGACATACCCTGGGTGGCCGACGGCTTGCAGCGGGAATCCGAGGAAGTGAGCGTCATCATCAACCGCATGCTGCTGGACGAGCTGGCGGCGCGTGGGATACCCTATCTGCTGGTGTCGGGCGATCCCGGCGAGCGATTATCCCAAGTGGAGCGGCATCTACCATGAAGCAACGGCTGGCGGCGATATTGATGTGTGTGTCCCCGCTGGCGTTGGCCGATACCGGCTACTACCTGGTCTCCACCTACGATGTGGAAGGCCAGGCATCCCTCGACTATAAATACTGGAACGCCCACTACAACGGCCGCACCGTGGCGGCGCCGGAAATCGGCATCGGCTACGGCGTCACGTCGCGCTGGTACACGGAGTTGTACGCCAAGTGGAGCAAATTCAACGGCGGCGCCGGCCACTGGGTGGAGACGGCCTGGCAGAACGATTACCTGCTGACGCAAGGCCAGTATCCCTTCGACCTGGCGCTGCACACCAAGCTGGAAAAGGCGCGCAACAATGCCGACGGCTACGCGCTCGAATGGGGCCCGGTGCTGCAAACGGAAATCGGCCGCACCCAGTTCAACGCCAACCTGTTCTTCCAGCGCGACTATCGCGTGGCGCCGGGCGGCGGCGAGCATCCGATGGAGCTGACCTACCAGCTGCAGGTCAAACATAACTGGAAGCCGTGGTTGCAGCCTGGCGTGCAGGCGTTCGGCGAAGTGGGGAAGTGGAATGACTGGCTGCCATACCGGCAGCAGTCGCACCGCGCCGGGCCGGCGGTGTTCGGACACCGCGATATCGGCCGGCAGGAGATCAAGTACGAATTCGCTTACCTGATCGGCAGGAACTCGGCACGCGCAGCGAAGAGTTTTTCGATGCGCGTGCAGCTGGTCTTTTAAAGGTCGAACTGGGCCGACACGCGGAAGGTGCGTGAAGCGCCCGGCATCAGGTAACCACCCAGTTCCGGCGTGACGTCGCGCCAGTAGAACTTGTCGAACGCGTTGTCGATGCTGGCGCGCAGCGTGGTCTGCACGCCGCCGATGCGGGTGGCGTAGGCGCCGCCCAGGTTCATCACATGGTAGCTCGGCACGAACACCTGGTTGGCCTTGTCGAACGCTTTCTTGCCCGAATAGATCCAGTTGGCGCTGATAGACAGGCCGGCCACTTGCGGCACCGCGTAGTTGGCGTAGACGGTCGACTTGAAGGCCGGGACGTCGGCGACGCGCTTGCCGTCCAGTTCCGCCGAGCCGGTGTCGCGCTGCTGCGAGTTCAGCGCCATGGCCGAGACGCCCACCGTCAAGTCACGCGAGGCGCGGCCGTTCAGTGCCATTTCCAGTCCGCGGTGCTGCGCCTGGCCGTTGCGCACGAAGTAGTTCTGGCCATCGGTGTATTCGAGGCCCTTGCGGATCTCGAACATCGCCACACTGGCGCTCAGGTCGGGATGGATGTCGGCCTTGACGCCCACTTCGACCTGCTTCGATTTGCCCGGCGCCAGTGCGCGGCCGGTGTTCTCGGTGCCGATCGGCGCAACGCCGCCATGTTCCAGGCCCTGTGCATACGAGGTGTAGACCGAAACGTTGGGACGCAGGCTGTACACCAGCGCCACATTCGGCAGCCAGAAGCCGACGTTGGTGTGGGCGAACGGCAGCGTCGCATCGACGAATTCGTCGCGCTTGACCTGCACAAAGCGTGCGCCGGCGTGCAGCTTGAGCTGCTCGTTGATGCTCAGGATGTCCTGCGCGAACAAGGCGCGTTCGTTGTCGCTGCGGCGCTCGGAGACCGGTTTGCTGGTGCCGCCGTTCGGCGCCACCATGATCGGATGGTAGATGTTGCTGAATGCGTGGCCGTCGGTGCCTGCCTGGGTGTACAGGTAATCGCCCCATTTCTCGCTGTTCTTGAACAACGATGCGCCGCCGGTGAACTCGTGCTTGAACGAGCCGGTGCTGAACTTGCCCTGCACCAGCGCCTGCACCGTCAGCGGCGATTTCTTCTCGCCCAGGCTGACGTAGTCGTAGACGTCGTAGTCGCCGTTGCCGCAGAAGCCGGAATACAGGCCCTGTGCGGTGCAGCCGCCTGGGAAGGCGGTGTAGTCGTCGCGCTTGAACTGGTGCTGGTTGGCGCTGACGGTGGTGCTCCAGTCGGGCGTGAACTTGTACTCGAAGCGGGCGCCGATGTTGCTGCTGGTGGTCTCGACCGGACGGCTCCACGGCTGGTTGTTGAGCATGGTGTCGGCCGGAATGTTCGGCAGCGTGGTGTTGTTCAACAGCTGGAAGCCGGGCGCGGTCACTTGCGATTTCTTCTGGTAGTCGGCGTCCACTTGCAGCAGCGCCTGCGGCGAGATCTTCCAGTCGAAGGCGGCCGAGACGAACTTGCGGTTGCCGTCGGCGCCCTTGATGTAGGAGCGCAGGCGCTCGCCGGCGGCGTTGAAGCGGTAGCCGAAGCGCTGGTCTTCAAAGCGGCCGCCCAGGTCGACGGCGCCGTACAGTGTACCGCGCTCGCGTTCTTCCAGCACCACCGTGCGCAGCGGCGTATCGGTCGGGCGCTTGGTGACGTAGTTGACGATGCCGCCCGGCGCGGAAACGCCCGCTTGCAGGCCGGACAGGCCTTTCAGCACTTCCAGGCGTTCCTTGTTCTCCAGCGGGATCTGGGTGTCGGCCGGGATGGCCATGCCGTCCTTGCGGTAGCTGGAGGCGTTGTCCAGCTTGAAGCCACGGATCGAGAACTGCTCGGAATAGCCGACCGCGTTGTAGGAGTCGCCGATGCTGGCGTCGTAGCGGGCGGCGTCGGTGGTGGAGCGGATTTGCAGGTCCAGCATCTGCTGCGAAGTCAGTACGCTGACCGAGGCCGGGGTTTCCAGCAGCGGCGCGTTGGAGAAGCCGGCCACGGCGGCGCGGCTGGCCTGCGCCTTGGCGCCGGTAATCACCACTTCGGGCATGGCTTGCTCGGCGGCGGAGGAGGCAGCGACGGCAACGCCGGGGAATGCGTGGAGTACCGCCAGGGCGATGGCGGAAACTGCGAATCTTGGTGTGTTCATGTGCTCTCTCTTTTGTTCTTGGCTGGGAGCCGCGAAGAGAGCCATCAAAGAAGGGGAGAACTACTTTGCGCTTTCCTTCGCTGGCATTATCCAGATCAGGTACGAAGGGTATCTCTCACCCGGCAGCAAAAGCTCCAGGACCCCTAGCGAGGCGCTAGTGTAGCACATGCGGTGCCGTGCGCCGCGATCCGTGCCGCGCCGCTACACTTGCGGTTTGCGCCACACGGCGCCAACGAAGCAGACACAGCTTTTAACGGAGGCGCCATCATGTCCATACATTTTGGCGACACTCTGCTGCATCGTGCAAGTGAAAGGGTGGGAATGAGGCAGTCGTATCAAGAGGGAAGCTGGTTTGCCATACCGTTGCTGGATGGCGGCTATGGCTGGGGCCTGGTGGCGCGTTTGTCGCCAGGCAGCAAGATCATGCTGGCGTATCTGTTCGGGCCCAAGCTGCCGCGCTTGCCGTCGCTGGAGGAGCTCAATACGCTGCAACCGCAGGACGCCGTCAAGGTGCTGCGGGTGGGCGACATGGCGCTGGCCAGCGGCCACTGGCGCGTGCTGGGCGATATCGTCGACTGGAATCCGGCGCTGTGGCCGATGCCGCAGTTCCTGCGCCGCGCCGATTCGCTCAAGCGCGCCTGGCGCGTGACGTATTCGGACGCCGACCCGAGCCGCTCGGAGCGCGAGGAGTCCGTGCCCTACGATACGCAAGGCCTGGAGGCGGATTCGCTGTACGGCTACGGCTCGACCGAGCTGCTGCTGACCAGGCTGCTTGAGCCGGAGGACCACCCGATCAACCGCGGCAGCAGCGTCAGTCGCAGCTGACGTTCCAGGCCGCATACTCGCCGCGGTGCTTGCGCACGGCGACGCGGGCGATGGTGTCGCGGTCGCTTTCAAATACCAGGCTGAACATTACGGGTGCGCCGGCCACCGGTGCCGCCGGCCCGATCGCGCGCAGCGTGAAGGGCAGGGCGCGCTGGCGTATGCATTGCGAGTTGCCGGCGAATAGCAGGCGCGCGCGGCTCAGCAGTTCAGGATATTGGCGCAGCAGCGCCACCACGTCCTCCGGCGGCAGCGCCTGGTCCATCAACACCGTGTGCGGCGCGGCGGTGCAGATAGTCTTGGGCTGGGCCAGCCATACATGCCAGCTCGGCGGCTGGGCCGACTCGGTCCAGCGGCTATCCTGGGGCGCCTTGGCGTCGTAGACAAAACTCGAACGGATTTGCCGGCACAGGTCGACCGCCGAATGGCGCGGCGCCGAGTCGACGCGCGCCACCACCTGCCACGGCTTGCCGCGCTGGCGCTGGATGTCGAACTCCGGCGCGAACAGCGGCGGCACCGGGCGCGCGCCCCTGGACTCGGCCAGCATCTTCTGGCGGAAGTAGTCGTCGAAGGAGCTGCGTTCCTCGTCGCTGGGGGCGCGCTGTTCGATCGGCGGAGGCGCGGGCGGCTTGGCCGGTTTGGCCACTGCCGGCCCGGCCGCCGCCAGCAACATCGCAAAATACCTTGCCAGCATCAAGCCGCCTTCATCACGATCTGGATCAGCAGGCCGCCGCCTTCGCGGTTGCGCACGTGCAGCTCGGCGCCGTGGCGCAGCATCACGCGGTCGACGATGGCCAGGCCCAGCCCGGCGCCGTTGGCCTGGCCGCGCGCGGTGTCGAGCCGGGTGAAGGGCTTGAGCAGCTGTTCGATCTGGTCGGCCGGCACGCCGTTGCCGTGGTCCTGCACCTCGACGATCACGCGGCGCGAGGTGTGCATGCCCTTCATGCTGCACTTGATGTCGATCTCGGTCAGCTCGCTGCCGGGCGTCTTGCCGTAGCGGCGGGCGTTCTCGATCAGGTTGTTGATGACGCGCTTGATGTCGGTGGCGTTGCCCATCACGTGGGCGTTGGCCACGATGTCGGTGCTGATGCGCACGTCCGGCAGGCGGCCGGCTTCATGTGCGGTGTCCTGCAGCAGCTCGCTGAGGTCGACGTTGATGAAGCTCGACACCTCGGTCGGCTTGGCGTAGTCGAGGAACTGGCCAATGATGTCGTCCATCTGGCCGATGTCGGACTGGATGCCCTCGCGCGCCTCGCTCGACAGGTTGGCCATCTCCACCTCCAGCTGCATGCGCGCCAGCGGCGTGCGCAGGTCGTGCGAGATGCCGGCCAGGATCACGGCGCGGTCCGACTCCACCTGCTGCAGCTGCACCACCATCTGGTTGAAGCTGCGGTTCGCCTCCATGATTTCCATCGGGCCTTTTTCCGGCAGCCGTTCCGGCCGCTTGCCCTGGGCGAAGGCGCGCGTGGCTTGCGTCAGGCGCCGCAGCGGCAGGTTGATCAGGCTGGAGATGAAGGCCGCGCCCAGCAGCGACACCACCGACACCACGCTGGCCCAGCCCAGCCACTGGATGCCGGTCAGGCCGCGGATGCGTTCGCGTTCCAGCATCAGCCAGTAGGCGTCGTCATCGATCTTGAAGCTGACCCAGAAGCCGGCCACGCCGTTGACGCGCGCCGAGAAGCGGGTGTCCTCGCCCAGCTTGGCCTTGACCAGCTTCTGAATGTCGGGCATCAGCGCGTTGTCGGGCGGCGGATCGACCTTGTCGTCGTCCTCCAGCGTGAACACGCGGATGCCCTCGTTGGACACCAGATCGAACAGCAGTTCGCGCCGCAGTTCGGGCGCGGAGTGGGTGAGGGCGGCGTGGGTGATGGTGACCACCGAGATCACCTGCGAGGAGATCTGCTGCACCTGCGGCTCGTGCTGCACCGCGCTGATCATGGCGACCCAGGCGGTCATGCTGGTGGTGGTCAGCGCGCCCAGCAGGAAGAAGGTGCGCCAGAACAAGCCGCTTTTCAGGCTGGCGGCTCTAAACGTAAACGGAAACTTCGACGGAAACTTCGACGGAAACTTCATGCGCACGCCCGCGCTTTAGCGCGGCTGCCCCTCCGGAATGAACACATAGCCCAGGCCCCAGACGGTCTGGATGTACAGCGGGCTCGACGGATCGGGCTCGATCAGCTTGCGCAGGCGCGAGATCTGCACGTCCAGGCTGCGGTCGAACACTTCGTATTCGCGGCCGCGCGCCAGTTCCATCAGCTTTTCGCGCGATAGCGGCTGGCGCGCGTGGCGGGCGAATACTTTCAGTACCGAGAATTCGCCGGTGGTCAGCGGCACGGTCTCGCCGGCCTTCTTCAGCGTGCGGGTACCCAGGTCCAGCACGAACTGGCCGAACTCGAACGACTGCGGGGTTTCCGACGGCGCGCCGGGGATCTCGTCCGGGCCGCGGCGGCGCAGCACGGCGCCGATGCGGGCCACCAGCTCGCGCGGGTTGAACGGCTTCGGCAGGTAGTCGTCGGCGCCCATTTCGAGGCCGACGATGCGGTCCACGTCTTCGCCCTTGGCGGTCAGCATGATGATCGGCGTCTGGTCGCCGGCGCCGCGCAGGCGGCGGCAGATCGACAGGCCGTCTTCGCCCGGCAGCATCAGGTCCAGCACCAGCAGGTCGTAGCGCTCGCGCAGCCACAGCTTGTTCATGGCGGTCGCGCTCTCGGCGGTGAAGACGTTGAAGCCTTGTTCGGTCAGGTAGCGGCGCAGCAGGTCGCGCAGGCGCACGTCGTCGTCCACTACCATGATTTTGGCCTGGTGGCCATGCTGGTTGGCGGAGGTGTTGCCGGATTCTGTCGTTGTGCTTGTCATTTGGCTGCCAGATTTGTCATATTCATGTTGCTATGGTAACGTCATATTCGCATTGCGAAAACGTCTGTGACAACCCATTACAAAGTGTTACAAACTTTACCCAATTCGTCTTACCCCCTCAGGTAAAGCATCATACACTCTGGTCACAGATTCAGCTTTTTAGGAACGTCATGGGCATCGATCACAAAAAAAACTACGCGGCAGCAAGCGCAAATTTTTGCGTTCGATCCCTGCTGGGTGTTCTGTTGCTGAGCGGCGCCGCGATGGCGCATGACGGGTCGTCGGAGCGTGACGCTCCGCGCCGTGAAGAACCCCGCGCCCTGCCTGCGCGCGACGCCCAGCCGACCCGCCAGGCCGAGCCGCGCCAGCTCGATCCGCGCAGCTACGAGGCCCGCGCCGAAGAGCAGCGCCGCGCCATGCAGGAAGCCGGCCGCAACGCCGAAATGAATCGCCGCGCCGGCCGCCTGACGCCGGATGAGCGCCGCGACCTGCGCCGCCAGATCAACGAAGCCGGCCAGGACATCTACGCCAACCCTCCTCGCCATTGACGACTTGATACTTTGTTATTGATCCAATATTGATCTGTAGCAATAAGTTCACAGTTGTGTCGTCTACGCCACGAAAATCACTTTCTTTTCCTTAGTCTAAGTGTAAGATTAGTTAATTGCACGCAATGCCCTTCGGCCGCGTGCCGTTCGGAGGAAGATGGTGGTTCAAGAGGTTGCCCCTGCCGTGCCAGGCCAGGAGACTCACGCTCCGGGAAGCGGCTTGCCTGTCGGTTTGCTGAAGCGGCCGGACGGCATCTATATCGACCTGTCGCTGTCGCCGCTGACGCTGACCGCCGCCATCAATGAAGTCTTCCATTCCCACTGCTATTTCGTCGGCTTGAATTATCCCTTGCTGGTCAAGGCGCTGTACGGCGTCGGCCCCGATACCGGCGTGCCGGCCCCGGCGCGGCTGGCGACGGAGTTGCGCGTGATGGAGCCGGAGCGCATCGCGCTGTACAAGAATCCCAAGATGGGGCGCGGCTACGCCGAATACTATTTCGAGACGCTGTACCTGGACGAGATGACGCTGCCCGACGGCACCGTGATCCCGGAGCGGCCGACCAAGCTGGACGTCGACGAGTTCGTGGCCGAAATGTGGAACAAGGGCATCCTGTTCGGCATCGAGGTGGCGGCCGTGGCGGCGGCCATCGCCTCCACCAAGGCCGACCGCATCACCGTGGCCACCGAGCTGGAACCGGAGCCGGGCCAGGACGCGACCGTGGTCGAAGTGTCGTCCGACCTGCACCGCAGCGACGCACCCAAGACCAAGGCCGACGGCCGCATCGACCTGGGCAGCTTCGAGAACCGCTTCCCGCAGATCAAGGCCAATGTGCGGCTGTTGAAAAAGCTGCCCGCCGTGCCGGGGCAGCCGGGCTTCGACCTGGCCGGCCGCATGACGCCGGCCGCGACGCCCAAGGACCTGACGCTGCGCTTCTTCGCCGGCGACGGCACCGATGCCGTGATGGTCGGCGACGACGAGTACCTGGTGTCGACCCGCGAAGGCTTCCTGAACGTCGATTCCAAGTCCAACCGCATCTCCATCACCGATAAAATCGTCAGCAAGGACGGCGTCAGCGGCCGCACCACCGGCAATCTGGAACTGGCCGGCGCCTACGAGGAATTCGGCGACGTGCAGGAGCAGCGCGACGTCACCGGCGGCGACATCACGGTGCACGGCAACGTCTACGGCAATATCCATTCGCGCGGCGGCACCGTGGTGCTGGACCAGAACCTGGTCAGCGGCAGTATCGCCAACGCGGCCGGCAACATCACCGTCACCGGCGTCGCTTCCGGCTCGGTGATCTCCACCCGCAGCGGCGCGATCCACATCGGCCGGGCCGAGAACTGCGTCATCTCCGGCACCAGCGTTATCTTGGGCGAGGCCTCCAACTGCGAGATCATCGCCGAAGAAATCCGCATCGAAGTGGCCGAGGGCTGCGCGGTGGCCGGCCGCAATGTCGAAATCGAAAACGCCGGGCCGCGCCGCCGCACCGAGATGGTCATCTATGTGCTGGTGAAGGATGTCAGCCAGTTCGACCAGGAGATCGCCGACCTGGAACTGCGGGTGGCGGGCTTCGAGGCGGCCAACCTGGCCGCGCGCGAGGAGGCCGAGCGCATCGCGGCGGTACCGGACGTGCGGCGCTACCTGGCGCTGGCCGAAAGGCTGCGGGTGCAGGAGCTGCAACTGACCGCCGACCAGGGCCAGCACCTGCGCAAGATCGCCGGCGCGGTGGCGACCGAGTTGCAGGCCATCTCCAGGCTGCGCACCGAGCTGCAAGCAGGCCAGACGCAGCAAAAGCTGTTGCAGGATAAGCTGGTGCGGGTGCTCGAGCAGAAGGCGGAAGCGGCGGGCGTGGCGCGCTGCGGCCTGCACATGGTCAGCGGCGACACGGTGGTGCGCACCATGCCGTTCCAGGCCGACGTCGCAGCGCTGACGCAGCTGCCTGCCAAGGATATCAAGCAGCGCCTGCGCGGCACGCCCAACGGCGGCGAGGTGCTGTTCAGCGACAGCGCCGGTTCGCTGGACTGGCACCTCAACGCGCGGCAGCGGCCAGTGGCTGGCTAGCCCAGGTGCGCGCACAATGCCTGCGGTTCATGCTAATCTAGATTCAACATTACAAAGTGAAGAAGCGACGCCTGGCCGGGCGGCGTTTCGACGTACATTTTCCTGGGGATTACTGTGTCTGATGACGCGACGGCGCTGGATTTGAACGCGGAGAGCGAGCTGCCCGCAGCGATCGTCAAGCGCGCGGACGGCGTCTTTTTCGCCGCCGACGCCTCGGCCGTTTCCTGCCTGTCGGCGGTCAGCCAGGTGTTCCTCGGCAGCGCCTATTTCGCCAAGCTCGATTACGCGGTCTTCGTCAAGCTGCTCTACAACTGCGGCCCGGACCTGCCGGCCAATGTGACCAGCAAGCCGATGATACGCTTCGCCGACAGCATCGAGCCGTTTCATCCGCCGCGCCGGTCGCTGTACAAGTCCGTCAAGATCATCAACGGCGAGGCTGAATACTATTTCGAGCCGGTGTTCTTCGAGGTGCCGGACATGCCGCCGCAACCGGCGCGCCTGAACTTCGACGAATTCGTTTCCGACATGTGGGTCAAGGGCATACGCTTCGGCATCGACGCGCCGGCCGTGCGCGACGTGATCACGAGCGGGCGGCTGGCGCGCATCATCGTCGCCCGCCGCCTCAACCCCACGGCGGGACGCGACGCCACCATCGTCGAAGTGTCGCAGGATATCCATCGCAGCAATGCGCCGCGCGAAAGGTCGGACGGCAAGCTCGATTTGCAGGCCTTCCAGAACCGCTTCCCGCAGGTCAAACCCAATGTCAAGCTGCTGCGCAAGGTGCCGCGCACGGCGGGTGTGCGCGGCTATGAATTGTCGGGCATCGTGCTGGAGCCGCCGGTCCCGCGCGACATCGAATTGAGCAGCGTGGCCGGCGAGGGCACGGTGATCGAGAACCTGCGCGACGGCGAGTACCTGGTGTCGGCGGTGGAGGGCTTCCTCAGCGTGGACCCGGCCAGCAAGCGGCTGTCGATCGGCCCCAAGATCATCAGCCGTGAAGGCGTCAGCGCGCGCACCACCGGCAATTTGCAGCTGACCGGCGAGTACGAGGAATTCGGCGATGTGCAGGAACAGCGCTCGGTCGAAGGCGGCAGCATCACCATCCACGGCGACGTGTTCGGCATCATCACCTCGCGCGGCGGCGACATCGTCCTGAGCCGCAACCTGATGGGCGGCACAGTCACCAACGCCGACGGCGCCATACGGGTGCAGGGCGTGGCCTCCGGCGCGGTGCTGCAGACCAGGCGCGGCGAGGTGACGCTGGCGCGCGCGGAGAGCTGCATCATCTCCGGCACGCGGGTGGTGATCGGCGAGGCGAGCAACTGCGAGATCATGGCCGAGGAAGTGGTGATCAAGGTGGCCGAGGGCTGCGCCATCGCCGCCCGCAAGATCGAGATCGCCAACGCCGGGCCGCGCAAGCAGAACGAAATGCTGCTCTACACGCTGGTGCCGGACACCTCCAAGTTCGACAAGAAGATCGCCGAGTTGCAGCCCAGGGTGCAGCACGCGGCGCACGAGGCCAATATGCGCAAGGTGGAGATCGACACCATCACCGGCCAGACCGAGGTGCGCAACTACCTGACGCTGGCCACGCGCGTGCGCAAGCGCGAGGTGATGCTGACGCCGGAGCAGGAGCCGTTGTTCCACCGGATGGCGGCGGCGGTGGGGCCGTCGCTGAAGGCGGTGGCGAAGATTTCGCTGGCGATGAAGGCGGCGCAGGTGCAGCAGGAGCAGGCGCAGGAAGAGGTCAACCAGGTGCAGCGGCAGAAGGCTTCCGTGATGAGCGGCTCGCGTTGCATGGTCGAGACCCTGACCGGCGACGTGCTGCTGCGGACCATGACCTTTGTGCCGGACGGCCCGCCCGCGCATGACCGGCCGGCCAAGGAGGTCAAGGCCAAGGTGCGCGCCACGGCGGCCGGCATGAGCACCATCTATTCCGGCGCCGCCGGGCCGATCTCCTGGGCGCCGGACACGGACTAGCTTACAGGCTGATTTTGCCGCGCAGTTGTTTGCGTTCGCCGTCCTTGGTCTTGCCGTCCAGGCGCTTGCGCTGCGAGCTGCGGGTGGGCCGGGTGGGGCGGCGCACCGTGGGCAGCACGGCCACGCTGTCGACCAGTTCCTGCAGGCGGCGCAAGGCCTCTTCCTTGTTGGCTTCCTGGCTGCGCGATTGTTGCGCCTTCAATACCACCACGCCGTCCTTGGTGATGCGCTGGTCGCGCATGGCCAGCAGGCGCTCCTTGATGTGCTCCGGCAGCGACGAGTTGACGATGTCGAAGCGCAGGTGCACCGCGCTGGATACCTTGTTGACGTTCTGCCCGCCCGGCCCCTGGGCGCGGATGGCGTTGAACTCCACTTCGTTCACATCGATCACGGCGCGAACCTCACCGGTTGCGCCACCGACCACGACTCGCCTTCGGTGTCGTGCGGGCGGCGGCTGACGATGTCGCGGAACAGCGGATGCCGCAAGGCTTCCTCGGTGCGCAGCACCGGCGAAACGCAGCAGTCGGCGCTGGCGAAGGCCTCGGTCCATTGCGCCAGCGTGCGGGTGGCGAACAGCGCCTCCAGCTCCGTCTTGAGCGCCACCGCGTCCGCGCCACCGATCTGCTGGCCAAGTTGCCAGTGGCGCGGCTTCAGGTCCGGTCGTTGCAGCACGTCGCAGCAGGCCTGCCAGAACTTGAGCTCCAGCGCGCCGACCGCCATGTAGCGGCCGTCGGCCGTGCGGTAGACGTTGTAGCAGGGGACGCCGCCGGTCAGCAGGTCGCGGCCCGGAATGGCGGGCGCGCCGTTGTTGACCGCCACCAGCGGCATGATGTTATGTGCCATCACGGCGGCCGTCATCGAGACGTCGACAAAGCGCCCGGCGCCGCCCATCTTGACCGCCACCAGCGCCGCCAGGATGCCTTGCAGCGCCGATTGCGCGCCGCCCAGCAGGTCGCCCACTTGCAGGTTGGGCAGCGCGGGCACGCCGTCGGCGCCGGCGTTCTGGTCCAGCATGCCGGCGTAGCCGATGTAGTTGATGTCGTGCCCCGCCAACTGGGCAAAGGGGCCGTGCTGGCCGTAGCCGGAAATCGCGCACATCACCAGCCTGGGATTGCGCTGGCGCAGCGTGTGCCAGCCCAGGCCCAGCTTGTCCATCACGCCGGGGCGGAAGCTTTCGACCAGCACGTCGGCCGTCTCCACCATCGCCAGCAGCTGCTCGCGGTGCGCGGCGTCCTTCAGGTCGAGCCGCATCATCCGCTTGCCGCGGTTGACGGCGACGAAGAACTGCGACACTTGATTGCGCACCGGCCCCATGACGCGCGCGTAGTCGCCGGGACCGGGGTCTTCGATCTTGATCACTTCCGCGCCCATGTCCGCCAGGTGCATGGTGGCGACGGGGCCGGGCAGCAAGCGGGTCAGGTCCAGTACGCGGATGCCGCTGAGAGGGAGTTCTGTCGTCATGAATTCATTGTAGCAAATCAGCAACCGGGAGCCGGGTGAATATTGACGCCGCTCAACGACCGCGGCGGGGGGCGAAGGTAGGATGGCACATGCCTGTTACCGCACGTCCCGGACGAAAGGATCATCATGCCTTCATTGACAACGCAAGCCGCCAGCGCAAACGCCACCGCCGCGCCGGGCCAATATCTGGTGTTCCGGCTCGGTGGCCTGGACTACGCGCTGGACTTCAGCAAGGTGCAAGAGCTGCGGCCCTTGAAGGCGCTGGAGCGGTTTTCCTCGGAGGGGGAGATCGTGGCCGGGGTGGCGGTCTCGCGCGGGGTGATCATGCCGATCGTCGACATGCGCATCGCCTTCGGGCCCCGGCCGCCGGAGCACGATCCGCTGACGGACGTGATCATCCTCAAGCTGTCGAGCTGCGTGATGGGGATGGTGGTGGATGGGGTGACGGATATCGTCCAGCTGACGCTGGGGCAGATCCAGCCGATACCCGGCGCCAGCGCGGTGGAGTACCTGGTCGGTATCGGCGAAGCGGACGGGCGCCGGCTGATCGTGGTCGACATCGATAAGCTGATGTCGATCCAAAAAGTCAAAATCGGCGCCCGCCAGGCGGCTTAGGCCAGCGCTTCCAGCTGTTCCTGCAACTCCAGCCATTCAGCTTCCAGCTGGCCGAGGTCCTTGGTGAAGAAGGATTGATCGGCCAGCAGCTGTTTCAGCTTGGCCTTGTTGGCGGCGTCGTAGATCGACGATTCGCCCAGGGCCGCATCCACATCGGCTTTCTGCGCGCTGCGCTTGGCGATCTGGTCGTCCAGGCGCTTGATCTTCTGCTCCAGCGGCTTGCGCAGCGTGGCCAGGCGCTGGCGGTCTTCGGCCTGCTGGCGCTTCTGGTCCTTGCTGAGCGCAGCCGGCGCGGCGGCGGTCGGCGGCGCGACCGGCGAGGTCACGGGGAAGTCGGTCTTGTTGGCCTTGCCCGCGGCCGGCAGCACGTCGGTGCCCTTACCCAGCTTGGTCTTGAACAGCCAATCCTTGTAGTCGTCCAGATCGCCGTCGAACGGCTGCAGCTTGCCGTCGGCGACGATGATGAATTCGTCGGTGGTGGCGCGCAGCAAGTGGCGATCGTGGGAGACGACGACCAGCGTGCCTTCGAACTGCGCCAGCGCTTCGGTCAGCGCCTCGCGGGTTTCCAGGTCCAGGTGATTGGTTGGTTCATCGAGCAGCAGCAGGTTAGGGCGCTGCCAGACGATCAAGGCCAATGCCAGGCGGGCCTTCTCGCCGCCGGAGAACGGCGCGATCGAGCTGGTGACCATGGTGCCGGGGAAGTTGAAGCCGCCCAGGAAGTTGCGCAGCTCTTGTTCGCGCACGGTCGGCGCGATCTTGGCCAGGTGCCACAGCGGCGATTCGTCGTGGCGCAGCATCTCCACCTGGTGCTGGGCGAAGTAGCCGATGTTGAGGCCCTTGCCCATGGTGGCGTCGCCGGTCAGCGGCGACAGCTCGCCGGCGATGGTCTTGATCAGCGTCGATTTGCCGGCGCCGTTCACGCCCAGCAGGCCGATACGCTGGCCGATCTGCAGCGAGAACTTGATCTTGTTGACGATGGTCTTGTGGGTGATCTCGCCGGTTTCGTCGTTCTCGATCTTGTAGCCGGCGTCGACGTCTTCCATCACCAGCAGCGGATTCGGGGCGCTGAGCGGCTCGCGGAACTCGAACGAGAATTCGGCGGCGGCGCGCAGCGGCGCCAGTTCTTCCATCTTGGCCAGCGCCTTCATGCGGCTCTGCGCCTGGCGGGCCTTGGAGGCCTGGGCCTTGAAGCGGTTGACGAACGATTCCAGGTGGGCGCGCTTGCGCTGCTGCTTTTCCAGCGCGCCGGCGGCCAGGATCATCTGCGCCGCGCGCTGACGTTCGAAGGACGAGTAGTTGCCCGAGTAGCGTTTCAGCTTGCGCTCGTCGATGTGCACCACCACGTTCACCACTTCGTCGAGGAAGTCGCGATCGTGGGAGATGATCAGCAGCGTGCCGGCGTAGCGTTTGAGCCAGTCCTCCAGCCAGATGATCGCGTCCAGATCCAGGTGGTTGGTCGGTTCATCGAGCAGCAGCAGGTCGGAAGGGCACATCAGCGCCTGCGCCAGGTTCAGGCGCATGCGCCAGCCGCCGGAGAAGCTGGCCACCGGCTGCCGCATCTGGTCGATCGAGAAGCCAAGGCCCAGCAGCAGCTGTTCGCCGCGCGACTGCACGGTGTAGGCGTCGGCGTCGGCCAGGGCGCTGTAGATCTCGCCGATGGCGATGCCGTTCTCGGACGATTCAGGCTCCGATTCCAGGCGTGCCAGTTCGGCTTCCAGCTTGCGCAGGGTGACGTCGCCGTCGATGGCGTAGTCGAGCGCCGCGCGGTCCAGCGGCGGGGTTTCCTGCGCCACGTAAGCGACGCGCCATTTGGCCGGGAAATCGATCTCGCCCTGGTCCGGGTGCAGCTCGCCGCGCATCATCGCGAACAGGCTGGATTTGCCGGCGCCGTTGGCGCCGATCAGGCCAATCTTGTCGCCTGGGTTGAGGGTGACATCGACCTGTTCCAGCAGCGGTTTAATACCGCGCATCAGGCTTACTTGAATAAAGCGAATCATTAGTTGTTCTTCTTAGAGTTTAAGCTGGTCTGCGGTCAGCAGGAATACCATGTCGTCACCGTTGCTGGTGGTGAGCCAGGTCAGGCCCAGTTCACCGAAGGCCGCTTCGGCGAACTCGCGTTCATTGCCGATTTCGACGATCAGGATGCCGTCGTCGGTGAGGCGCTCCGCCGCGCCGGCGACGATCTTGCGCACCAGGTCCATGCCGTCCTTGCCGCCGTCCAGCGCCAGTTCAGGCTCGGCGCGGTACTCCATCGGCAGCTTGCTCATCGATGACGAGTTGACGTACGGCGGGTTGGTGATGATCAGGTCATACTTCTTGTCCGGTACATTGGCGTACAGGTCGGACTGGATCAGCGTCAAGCGGTCTTCCAGCTTGTAGGTGACGACGTTCTTCTTCGCCACTTCCAGCGCGTCGGCCGAGATGTCGACCGCGTCCACGTGCGCGTCCGGGAAGGCGTCGGCCAGCATGATGGCCAGGCAGCCGGAGCCCGTGCACAGTTCCAGCACGTTGGCGACGTTTTCAGGTTCGTTGACCCACGGCGCGAAGTACTGCGGGATCAGTTCCGCGATGAAGGAGCGCGGCACGATGGTGCGCTCGTCCACGTAGAAGCTGTAGGTGCCCAGCCACGCCTCGTTGGTGATGTAGGCGGCCGGCACGCGCTCGTTGGTGCGGCGGTCGATGACGGCCATGACCGCGGCGATTTCCTCCGGCAGCAGCTTGGCGTCGAGGAACGGGTCCAGGTGGTCCAGCGGCAGCTTGAGTGTGTGCAGGATCAGGTAGGCCGCTTCGTCGAACGCTTCGACGCTGCCGTGGCCGAAGAACAGCTTGGCGGTGTTGAAGCGGGTGACGGCGTAGCGCAACAGGTCGCGCGGCGTGGTGAAAGGAGTCGTGTTCATGGCTATCTCGGTAAAACAGTAATCGGTTTGCGCACGCCGCGCCGCCAGCGGTCAGGCCAGCAGGTTTTCCAGTGTACGGCGATAGATATTCTTCAGCGGATCGACAAAACGCAGCTCGATATGCTCGTCGATCTTGTGGATACTTGCGTTGGGAGGCCCGAATTCTATCACCTGAGGGCAGATCTGAGCGATAAAGCGTCCATCCGAGGTGCCGCCGGTGGTCGATAATTCGGTGGTGACGCCGGTTTCCGACTTGATCGCGGCCGACAGCGCGTCGCTCAAGGTGCCGCGCGGCGTCAGGAAGGGCAAGCCGCTCAGCGCCCATTTCAGGTCGTAGTGCAGGTTGTGCTTGTCCAGGATGGCGTGCACGCGGCGCTTCAGCTCCTCGTGGGTGCTGGCGGTCGAGAAGCGGAAGTTGAAGTCGATGATCATCTCGCCGGGGATGACGTTGTTGGCGCCCGTGCCGCCGTTGATGTTGGACATCTGCCAGGAGGTTGGCAAATAGTACTCGTTGCCTTCGTCCCAACGTTCCGCCACCAGCTCGGCCAGCGCAGGCGCGGCCAGGTGGATCGGGTTCTTGGCCAGCTGCGGGTAGGCGATGTGGCCCTGCACGCCCTTGATCGTCAGCTTGCCGGACAGCGAACCGCGGCGGCCGTTCTTGATCATGTCGCCCAGGGTTTCGTCGGAGGTCGGCTCGCCGACGATGCAGTAGTCCAGCGTCTCGCCGCGTTCCTTGAGCATATTGCAGACGATGACGGTGCCGTCGGTGGCCGGGCCTTCCTCGTCGCTGGTGATCAGGAAGGCGATCGAGCCTTTATGGTCGGCGTGGGCGGCGACAAACTCCTCGCAGGCCACCACGAAGGCGGCGATCGAGGTCTTCATGTCGGCCGCGCCACGGCCATACAGCTTGCCGTCGCGGTGGGTCGGGTTGAAGGGCTCCGAGCGCCATTGCTCGACCGGGCCGGTGGGCACGACGTCGGTATGGCCGGCGAACACCAGCAGCGGCGCGGTGGTGCCGCGGCGGGCCCACAGATTGGTCACGCCGTTCGATTCGATCACCTCGCAGGCGAAGCCCAGCGGCGACAGCAAATCGATCAAGTGCTGCTGGCAGCCTTTATCGTCCGGGGTGACAGAGGAGAGGGCGATCAGCTTTTCGGTCAGCGCCAGGGTCTTGGAAGGTGTCATATTATTTGTCGAAGATTTGTTTGTACTGGGCGTCGGAGAAGGAAACGGCGAAGCTGCCGTCCTTGTCCAGCACCGGGCGCTTGATCACGGACGGATTTTCCAGCATCAGCGCGATGGCGCTTTCGTCGTCGACGATGGCGGCTTTACGCTCGTCGGACAGCGCGCGCCAGGTCGTGCCTTTTTTGTTCACCAGCACATCGCGCGACAGGTGCTGGAGCCAGCCGGCGACGATTTCGCGGCTCAGTCCCTGTTTTTTAAAATCGTGGAAGACAAAATCGTGCTGCTGGTCGGCCAGCCAGACGCGGGCCTTTTTGACGGTATCGCAGTTCGGGATGCCGTAGAGGGTCGTTTTCATGTGCGGGTGAGCGAGAGCTAGTGTTAAAGGCGAAGGGCGACAGAATACCATGGCTGGCCCGTGTTGATCTGCGACCGAGGCTCCTTAGTTGCAAGCTATGCACTTGGGACCCGGGGAAAGAAATATCGAATAGACATCGCCAGGGCTGTCTGGAACAATATCGGAGCTGACCGCAACCACCCCAGGAGAAATAATATGAAAAAGACGCTGTTGGTATTGGCGCTGAGTGGCGCCGCCGCGCTGGCGCAGGCAGGCGTGATCGACTTCAATCCGCCCGCCAGCGTCTGTAACAATGCGGCGGACGGCTACGGCAGCATCGTCGGCTGCACCAATTACGGCTCTATCGCCCAGTCCTACGGCGACGTGGCCGGCGTGCTCGATGTGCGGTACTCGGCCCCGCGCGTGAGCGACACCAGTTTGAGCTGGTGGGACGCCAACTACAACACCCTGCGCGGCGTGGCCTGGGCGGTCGGCGGCGACGGCAACTCGGCGGCGCGGATCGACCTGGTGCCGCTGAACGGCCAGGCCGTCACCCTCGGCCACTTCGACCTCGGCGCCTATGCCGACACCACGCGCGGCACGCACCTGACGATTTCCGCGATCGACGGTCCTCTGCTCTACAGCTACGATGGCAATGTCGGCGGCCTGCCTGGCAATACCGCCAGCAGTTTCAATGGCAGCTGGACCTCGCTGAGCGGCATCCGCATCGAGTGGAGCGACAGCGCCTACAACGTCGGCATCGACAACATCACCTATGACATCAACCCGGTGCCGGAGCCGTCTGCCTGGCTGATGCTGTCGCTTGGCCTGTTCGGCATCGCCGTCGCGGCCCGCCGCCGCACTTGATACGACCCTGACCACACCGACCTGGGCGCGGCGGCGCCCGCGCAGTCCTGCGCCGCGTGGTGGCAACGCCGCCACGGCGCCCCAGCTTTCGCCCCACATCCTCCTGCTTTGCGCTTACAATCCCACTCAAGAACATTCTTTGTGGAAATGCTAATATTGGGGGCCTGAGGCGCCGCCGCGCCCCTTGCCGCCCACGCTGCCGACTGCACCCATGACCGAGTCTGAAGCCTCTTTATCTCAACCCGCCGATTCGCTGGTACAGCGCCTGACCCGCATGAATTTGCAGCTGCTCAGCGTGACCATGCTGCTGACCTTCGCCCTGCTGGCGACGGCCACGTGGTATGTCGCGCGCGGCCGCCAGGTGCACGCGGCGCAGCTGAGCGCGCGGCTGCTGGCCAACAGCGTCTCGCCGATGATG
Source organism: Duganella violaceipulchra (assembly GCF_019166075.1). Lineage (NCBI taxonomy): Bacteria > Pseudomonadati > Pseudomonadota > Betaproteobacteria > Burkholderiales > Oxalobacteraceae > Duganella > Duganella violaceipulchra. The sequence goes on from NZ_JAHTGR010000012.1 coordinate 223,823, forward strand.
GTGTTTGCCGACCGTCCCGCCGCGCAGGTCGAACTCGAAGCGTTTTCCCGCCGCAGCGATCTGCTGCTGGTGCAGGTGCAAACACCGGCCGGCGCGGTGTTCGCCCAGTGGCAGGCCGACGCCAGCGCGCCGACGCCCCCCATCGTGCCGCCGCTCGCCCCGCAGCTGCTGGCCGACGCGGCCTCGGTGACGATGCAGGAGCTGGAAGTATGGGCGCCGATCCGCCTGAAGGACGAGGTGGTCGGCGTGCTGGTGCTGCGCGAGAGCCTGGACGGCTTGCTGATGGCGGTGTTGACGCTCAGCGCGGCGTCGGCGGCCTTGATCGCGGTGGCGATCCTGGTCGCCTGGCGCGGGCTGCTGCTGGTGCAGCGCCGCGCCCTGGCGCCGCTGGTGGAGTTGTCCCGGCTGGCCGAACACATCGCCCGCGAACGCGATTACGGCAAGCGCGCCACAGTCTACCGGCGCGACGAGGTCGGCCGCCTGACCGAGCGCTTCAACGACATGCTGAAACGGATCGAGATATGGCAGGCCGACCTGCACCTTCAACTGGAGCAGGAGCAGGAGGCCGGCCAGCAGTTCCAGCAGCTGGCCCACAAGGACAGCCTGACCGGCCTGCCCAACCGCCTGTTCTTCCAGGGCGAGTTGCAGCGCTACCTGGCGATGAGCGTGGAGCACGGCGAGTTGATGGCGCTGATGTTCATCGACCTGGATAACTTCAAGACCGTCAACGACCAGCATGGCCATGACGCGGGCGATGAAGTGCTGTGCGAAGTGTCGCGCCGCATGGCCAGCGTGGTGCGTTCGCGCGATGTGCTGTGCCGCCTGGGCGGCGACGAATTCGCGCTGATCCTGCCGGCGCTGCCGGACCAGGCGGCGGCCGAGCAGCTGGCGCAGCGCCTGATCGACGCGGTGCACGTAACGATGACGATACGCGGCGAGGTCATGCCGATCGGCGCCACCGTGGGCCTGGCGTTCGCGCCGTTGGACGCCAGCGACGCCACCGCCTTGCTCAACGCGTCCGACCAGGCCATGTATGAAGCCAAGCGGGCCGGCAAGAACACCTTCAGGAGAGCGCGGCATGCGGATGCGTAAGACCTGTTTGCTGCTGGCCGCCGTTTGCGGGGCGCCTGCTGCCGCGCTGGCGCAGCAGCAGGCGCCGGCCAGCCTGGAAGAGCTGTTGCGGCAGACCTCGACCGACGTCACGCGCGACATCGAGGAATCCACCTCATCGCGCTTCGCGCAGAGCGCGTCGCAGGCGCCGTCGGTCACCTACGTGGTCACGGCCATCGACATCGCCCGCCATGGCATGCGCAATATGGCCGACATCCTGCGCAGCATGCCGGGCCTGTACGTGACCGGGGACGGCAATTTTAGCTACGTCGGCGCGCGCGGCCTGGGGCGGCCGGGCGACTTCAATGCGCGCCTGCTGTTCCTGGTCGACGGCATGCGCATCAACGAGAACATCTACGACGCCGGCTTGCTCGGCGCCGAGTTCTTTGTCGACGTCGACCTGATCGACCGCGTCGAATATGCGCCGGGGCCGGGCTCCGCGCTGTATGGCAACAACGCCTTCTTCGGCGTGGTCAACATCATCACCAAGGGCACGGACAAGCTGCATGGCCTGCAAGTGCGGGCCAATGTGGACTCGGACCGCAAGCGCGAGGTGCGCGCCAGCGTCGGCCACCGCTCGGAGCAGGGCTGGGAAGCGTGGCTGGCGCTGAGCGCCTTCCGACAGGACGGCATCGCCGCGCCCTTTTCGGTGCTGCCGCAGGACGAAGGGCTCTACAAGGATCACAACTGGGACCGCGGCCAGCGCCTGCTGGCCATGGGGCGCTACGGTGGCTGGACGCTGCGCGCTGGCCTGAGTCATCGCGAGCAAGGCGCGCCGCGCATCCTGCCGCCGGAGGCGCCCCTGCCCGTGGTCCAGAACCGCAACATCTACAACAATAACTTCCTGTCGGCCGAATATCGGCGGGACCTGGGCAATGACTGGAGCTTGTATGGCGCCGTGTCGTCCAAGCGCAGCGATTATCTGAGCGTCTATCCCTTTGTTCGCATGGACGCGGCGGTGCTCGAATTCGACAATCTCGCGCTGGGCCGCTGGTACAACCTGGACCTGCGCATCAGCACCCAGCGATGGCGCGATCACGAATTGATGGCGGGCTTCGAATACCAGTACGACCGCACCCAGTCGATTGTCGCCGGCCCGGCGGGGGAAGAGCCTGATGCCGCCTTTTACGGCAATAACCGGCGGCGCGGCCTGTTCGTGCAGGACTCTTGGCGTTTGAACGATGCTCACCGCGTGACGCTCGGCGTGCGCCGCGACAGCACCATGGTGGGCGGCACCAATACCAATCCACGCTTCGCATGGATCTGGAGCGGTGTGCCCGATGCGTCGCTCAAGCTGATGTACGGCAGCGCCTACCGCGAGGCCAACCTGTTCGAGTTCCAGGTCAACGCGCCGCTGGAGGCGCCGCTGCCATCGCCGGAACGGATACGCACGCTGGAGCTGGCGTGGGAGCACGCGCTGAACCACAATTTTCAGTACCGGGCCTCGGTGTATGCGTCGCGCCTGCGGGACCTGATCAGCATTAACCGGGAATCCACGGTGTTTGAAAACAGCGACAGCATCCGCAACGTCGGCGCGGAGCTGGGGCTGGAGCGGCGCTGGTCCGGCGGCCAGCAATTGCAGGCGGCGTTGTCCCTGCAGCGGACCGCCGATACGGCCGGACGGCGCCTGGATAATTCGCCGCGCGCGCTGGCCAAGCTGCTGTACAGTCAGCCGCTGCAAGGCGACCGGCTGCGCCTGTCGTGGCAGATGCTGGGCCAGAGCCGCCGTTCGATCGGACCCGTGGCGCTGCCGGGGTATGCTCTGTTCAACAGCACCTTGCTGTGGCGTCCCGGCGTGGGGACGGACATCGCGCTCTCGTTGTACAACATCGCCAATGTGCGCTATTACGATGCGCCGTCCGGCGTGGATGAGCAGTTCAGGCAGGAGGGGCGCGTGCTGCGCTTTTCGTTGACCAGGCAGTTCGGACCATGAGGGCGCGGCGCCTGGCCTGCTTGCTGCTGCCGATGCTGGCCGCGCTGGCGTCGCCCGCGCGCGCGGGGCAGGATCAGCTGCAATTGAAGGCGGCCTTCATCTACCGCTTCGCCCAGCTGACCCAATGGCCGCCGCCGCCGCAGCGCGAGTTCACCTACTGCGTGGCGGGCGACGCGCCCTTGCAGGACGCGCTGCGCGCGCTGATGCTGGCCACGCCGGGCGGAGTGGTCGTGCGTACCTTGCAGCTGAACGAGCCGCAGCGGGTGCCGCAATGCCAGCTGCTGGTGCTGGGCGCGGGCGTGCGCGGCGATCTGCGGCGCTGGCAGGAGCTGCTGGCGGATGACCCGGTGCTGGTGGTGGGCGACAGCGCGGAATCGTTCCGCAATGGCGCCATCATCGGGCTGGTGATTGAACCGAACGGCCTGGCCTTCCGCATCAATCAGACGGAGGCGAGGCGGCGCGGCCTCGCGCTCAGCTATCAGATGCTCAAGCTGGCGCGCGAGGTGAAGTAGGGCGCTTCAGGTGTTGAGCGTGAACTCGGTGAACGAGGCTTCGTCCGGCGAGGCCTTGTTCGGTTCCGGTTCGGCCTGGGCGCTCTTGCTGTTCGGGCCATTATTCAGGAGCCACAGCAGGTTGGTGGCGGAATCGGCGTTGGCCAGCGCCTCGTCCTGGCTGATCAAGCCGTCCTGCACCAGCTTGAGCAAGGCCAGTTCGAACGACTGCGAACCGGGCGACATGCTCTTTTCCATCGCTTCCTTGATCTGGCCGATTTCGCCTTTTTCGATCAGGTCCGAGATGTAGCGGGTGTTGACCATCACTTCCACCGCCGCCGTGCGGGTGCCGCCGTTGATCGAGCGCACCAGCCGCTGCGAGACGATCGCCTTCACCGTCGACGACAGATCCTGCAGCAGCGCGGCGCGGTTCTCGATCGGGTAGAAACTGATAATACGGTTTAGCGCGTTATAGCTGTTGTTGGCGTGCAGGGTCGCCAGCACCAGGTGGCCCGACTGCGCGTAGGCCAGGGCTGCGGCCATGGTTTCCTTGTCGCGGATCTCGCCGATCAGGATGCAGTCCGGCGCCTGGCGCATGGAGTTGCGCAGCGCTGTGTAGAAGTCCTTGGCGTCGCTGCCGATCTCGCGCTGGTTGACGATCGATTTTTTATTCTTGAACAGGTACTCGATCGGGTCTTCCAGCGTCAGGATATGGCCGGAGCGCAGTTCGTTGCGGTGGTCCAGCATCGAGGCGATGGTGGTGGACTTGCCTGAGCCGGTCGAGCCGACCAGCAGCAGCAGGCCGCGCTTTTCCATGATCAGGTCCGCCAGCACCGGCGGCAGCTGCAGGTCGGCCAGCAGCGGGATGGTGGCCGGCACGAAGCGGAACACGGCGGAGATGGTGCCACGCTGCTTGAACGCGGAGAGGCGGAAGCGGCCCATGTTGGGCACCGATACGCCCATGTTCAGTTCATTGGTCGCCGCCAGTTCGTCCATCTGCGCCGGCGTGGCGATTTCCGCCAGCAGCGAATGGATGTTGTCCGGCTCGAGCTTTTGCTGATTGATGGGGATCAGGTTGCCGTTGATCTTGATGTGTACCGGCGAATTCACCGCAAAGAACATGTCCGACGCGTTCTTTTCCTTCATCAGCTGGAACAGGCGTTCCATGGCCATGGCACTCTCCTCAGTATCAAAAAAAACGGGGACTGCAATCAGTCCCCGGTTCTTGTTGCCTGCTTAGATACCGCGCAGCAGTTCGTTGATGCCGGTCTTGGCGCGGGTTTTTGCATCCACGCGCTTGACGATGACCGCGCAGTACAGCGAGTACTTGCCGTCTTCCGAAGGCAGGTTGCCCGAGACGACCACCGAACCCGCAGGCACGCGGCCGTAGGTCACTTCGCCGGTGGCGCGGTCGTAGATCTTGGTCGACTGGCCGATGTACACGCCCATCGAGATCACCGAGTTCTCTTCGACGATCACGCCTTCGACGATTTCCGAACGGGCGCCGATGAAGCAGTTGTCTTCGATGATGGTCGGATTGGCTTGCATCGGTTCCAGCACGCCGCCGATGCCGACGCCGCCGGACAGGTGGACGTTCTTGCCGATCTGCGCGCACGAACCGACGGTGGCCCAGGTGTCGACCATCGCGCCTTCATCGACGTAGGCGCCGATGTTGACGTAGGAAGGCATCAGCACCACGTTCTTGGCGATGAAGGAACCACGGCGCACCACTGCTGGCGGCACCACGCGGAAGCCGCCCTTGATGAAGTCTTCGGCGGTGTAGTTGGCGAACTTGGTCGGAACCTTGTCGTAGAACTGCATGGTGCCGTCGGACGGCATCTGCACGTTGTTCTCCAGGCGGAACGACAGCAGCACGGCTTTCTTGACCCACTGGTTCACAACCCAGTCGCCGGTGGTTTTTTCGGCCACGCGGATGGTGCCGGCGTCCAGGCCCGCGATCACGTGCGAAACCGCGTCGCGCAGTTCGGCGGTGCCGTTACCCGGGTTGATGTTGGCGCGGTCTTCCCATGCCTGGTCGATGATTTGCTGGAGTTGTTGGCTCATGATTTACTCAATTATTTGTTAAGGGACTTGCAGAATTGGACGATGCGCTGAGCAGCTTCCAGGCCTTCCTCCGTCTCGGCGACCAGCGCCATGCGGATGCGGTTGCGGCCCGGATTGGCGCCGTGGGCGTCGCGCGCCAGGTAGCTGCCCGGCAGTACCGTGACATTATATTCGGCGTACAGGCGTTGGGCGAATTCGGTGTCCGACAAGCCGGTCTGGCTGACGTCCGCCCACAGGTAGAAGCCGGCGTCCGGCAGTTCCACTTGCAGCACTTCCTGCAGCAACGGGGTGATGGCGGCGAATTTGGCGCGGTATTTTTCGCGGTTCTGTTCGACGTGGGTTTCGTCGTTCCAGGCCGCGATCGAAGCAGCTTGCACGGTGGGGCTCATGGCTCCGCCGTGATAGGTGCGGTACAACAGGAATTTTTTCAGGACGTCGGCGTCGCCGGCCACGAAGCCCGAGCGCATGCCCGGCACGTTGGAGCGCTTCGACAGGCTGCTGAACACCACCAGACGCGCGTAAGGCTTGTCGATCGTGGACAGGCCCAGCGTGTGGGCCGCTTCCAGCGCGCCCAAAGGCGCCTGGTCGCCGTGGTAGATCTCGGAGTAGCACTCGTCGGCGGCGATGATGAAGTTGTAGCGCTCGGACAGGGCGAACAGGTTCTCCCAGTCGGTCAGCGTCAGCACTGCGCCGGTCGGATTGCCGGGGGAGCACAGGAACAGCAGTGCCACGCGCTCCCACACCGACGTCGGAACGCTGTCGTAATCGCAGCCGAAGTTGCGGGCCGGGTCGGAATTGACGAAGTACGGCTCGGCGCCGGCCAGGTAGGCCGCGCCTTCGTAGATCTGGTAGAACGGATTCGGGCTCACCACCAGCGACTTGGCGGCCGGATCGATCACGGTCTGCGCCAGCGCGAACAGCGCCTCGCGCGAGCCGTTCACCGGCAGCACCTGGGTGGCTGGATTGAGCTTGGGGATGCCGTAGCGGCGTTCCAGCCAGCCGGCGATGGCGCCACGCAGCGCGTCCGAGCCGATGGTGGTCGGGTAGCTGGCCAGGCCGTCCACATTGTCGATCAACGCCTGCTGGATGAACTGCGGCGTAGGATGTTTGGGTTCGCCCATGCCCAGGCTGATGGCCTTGTGCTGTGGGCTGGCGCTCACCTGCGCGAACAGCTGGCGCAGTTTTTCGAACGGATAGGGTTGCAGCTTGTCGAGATGTGGATTCACTTGGCGGACCGGGTGCGGAACGTTGAAAAAAGAGCAGCGTAGACAACCATTATAGCGCCTCTGCGCAGGCCTCGTCATACGACGGTGAGTAGGCTCGCTATCCATGCCAAATAATAAACATGTGAGATACTTCGGCCCACGGTTCACAAAGAGGTCAGGCATGGAACAGGATGAAACGACGATGGAAGTGGACGTCAGCCGGCAGGTGATGGCGCTGCGGCTGGCGACAGGGCTGGCGCAGGGCGCGCTGCTGTATTGGCTGTACCGGGCTGACCGGGGCGGCTGGTGGCCGGCCGGGTCGCCGTATGTGATGACGCCACTGCTGATGGCCTGCTCGCTGCTGCCGGCGATGCTGATATCGGCCATGGGCCATATGGCGCCGAAGAAGGTGGCGCAATGGATGGCGGCCGCCGCCGGCGTGGTGCTGATCATGGCGCTGCACGCCGTCAGCCGCGAGGCTGGCGTGGTGCGCAGCGTCGGCGAGCTTGGGAAGGGCGCGTTCACGTCGATGTCGGGGCCCATGATGATCTTCGGCGCGGTGTTCATGTACATCGCCCACTCGCTGGTGATGGCGGGGGCTGCGGACAAGCGCCGTATCGCCAGCTACGACACGTATTTTGAGTTGGCCTGGAAGCTGGCGGTGCAGCTGATGTTCTCGGCCTTCTTCGTCGGGGCGCTGTGGCTGGTGCTGTTGATGGGCAGCGGCCTGTTCTCGATGGTGAAGCTGGGCTTCCTCAAGCAGATGATGGAAGAATCGTGGTTTGTGGTGCCGGTGATCTGCTTCGCCTGGTCGTGCGCGATGCACATCACGGACGTGCGGCCGGCCATCGTGCGCGGCATCCGCAGCCTGCTGCTGGTGCTGCTGTCGTGGATACTGCCGGTGGCGGCGCTGATCATCAGCGGCTTCCTGTGCGCCTTGCCGTTCACCGGCCTGGATGTGCTGTGGGCCACGCGGCACGCGACGTCGCTGCTGCTGGCGGCGGACGCGGTGTTGATTGTGCTGATAAACGCCGCCTTCCAGAACGGCCACGCCAAGGCGGCGTTGGCGGTGCGGGTGAGCGCGCGCGTGGCTTCGCTGTTGATACTGCCGCTGACGGCCATCGCGATTTATGCGCTGGGGTTGCGGGTGTACGACTACGGCTGGACCTCCGGCCGCGTGATCGCCGCCGCCTGCCTGGTGGTGGCCAGTTGCTACGCGCTGGGTTATGCGTGGGCGGCGCATCGCTACGAGACCTGGCTGTGCCCCATCGCCAACGTCAACGTGGCGGCGGCCTTTGTGGTGCTGGCGGTGCTGCTAGCCTTGTTCACGCCGATCGCCGATCCGGCGCGCTTGTCGGTGAACAACCAGATGGCGCGGCTGGAGAAGGGACGCACCAAGGCGGCGCAGTTCGATTACCACTATCTGCGATTCGAAGGGCAGCGCTACGGGCACGAGGCTTTGACGCGCCTGTCGCAGCAAACCACCGGCCCCGATGCAGCATTGATACGCGAGCTGGCCGGCAAGGCGTTGAAGGAGACGAACCGTTGGCAAGCGGGATCGCAGCTGGCGGCGGTGTCGATCACCGACAACGTCAAGGTGTGGCCGGCGACCACCAGGTTGCCGGCCACCTTTGCGGCCCAGAAGTGGAGTCCGATCGAAGACGCGGCTGTCCTGCCATGCCTGTTGATCCGCGGTGGCAGCTGCGACGCCTTGGTGCTCGACGTCGACGGTGACGGTAAGCCGGAAGTTCTGCTGTTCAACGCAGGCCGCTACTCGGCGGCGCCGCTCTACGCCGAGCGGGCCGACGGCAAGTGGGTGGTGGCCGGCCATCTCGACGCGAGCGGCAGCGAGTGCGCTCCGCTGATCGAGAAGCTGAAAGCGGGCCAGTACACGCTGGTGGCGCCGCGCATGAAGGCGCTGGAAGTGGCGGGGCAGCTATTGCAGTTCCAGTCGGAGTTCGGCGCGGAAGACTGCAAGCTAATCAAGGCCGCGAAATAAGCGAGGGTCAAGTCTGACATTCGGACACGAGCTCTGCCCTAACATTGGTTACGGCAGAGCTCGTGTCCGAATGTCAGACTTGACCCCGGTGCTTCGGCTTCATTACTTGCCGGTGCAAGGGGCGTATTCGACTGGCCCGAACATGGTGGCGAAGTTCGCCAAATAGGCGCACATCGGCTCAAGCCCCATCTCGCTTCGTCTTTTATCGAGGTTTTCCGCGCTATCAATGGGATACGGGGTCAATTTGCTGCTCCCTTTGATTTGTGTGCCGTAAAGTTGTGGCCGGCCTTGCCGCACCAGAAGGCGGTCTTCCAACGTTGCTACGTTTGACTTACGTATGTCGCCTCGCAAAGCCGCCTGACGTACCCCTTCAATGTGCAGCTTTTGAAAATCCAGGTCGGCGTGTTGGATGATCAAAAAGAGGTCGGACATTCCGGTCTGGCCGATGGTTGCCCTGGTCGGCCAGCCGCTGGCCAGGATTTCGGCCACAGCCTGTTGGTTGGCGACGTCGATACCTCGCATTCTTTCAGCCAGTACCTTGAATTCGGCGTCCAACCGGAACCGCTTGCCGGCGTCCGGTTCCTCGCGTTGCGCCTTGGTTATAGTGCCAACCTCGATACGAATAGCCTGGTCTGCGACTTGCATAGCATTCAGCCTGGCCTGGAGCTGTGTGTCCACGGCGAATGCCGGCGTGGAAAATCCTGCTATGACTGCGCCAAGCAGCGGCAGTAGGTGGCGAGTTCTCAATATGCTCATCGGCTAGGGTTAACTTCCATAATTTGCAAGACTGTAGCATTGCGATTATTGATAGGCAATACGCATAGGTTTGTTCCATAAAACGATACCTTTGGTGCCGCTGGCCACTCCCTGCAACGTCCCGCAGTTACCCGGCGTGAGCGAAGCTGCGTAGCTCTGTCGTCTGACGTCGTGCGATTGTGGCCGTTCTGGCTTCAGTCTCCCGCTATCTTATTGTCTTTGAGGCATTATTCCGGTGCGCGACGAGAGGATGCTGACTTGCCGGGAGCCCGGCGTGCTATTGTGCATACAGGTTACAGGTCCTATCTCCACACTACGCGAAGTCCCATCATCCAGCCCACGCACATCCGTGGGTTGCCTCGACCTCCCACCGCCTAGCTGTCGCTCATAACGCGCTGCATTCCATGATATCCGCCGCGCATCGCGACGGGCAGTGGATGCACGTGCCAATTCAATGTGACATCCGGGAGAATATCTTGATCGTAGACCGCTCGCTGTACGATGGACAACTGCTACTGAAGGCGGGCGCTCTGCAGGACGCCATCTTCAACAGCGCCAATTTTTCCAGTATCGCCACTGACGCCCAAGGCGTGATCCAGATTTTCAATGTCGGCGCCGAACGCATGCTGGGCTATAAGGCGGCCGACGTGATGGACAAGATCACGCCAGCCGACATTTCCGATCCGCGCGAACTGATCGTGCGCGCCAACGCCCTCAGCCTGGAACTGGGGACCCCGATCACGCCGGGCTTCGAGGCGCTGGTGTTCAAGGCCTCGCGCGGCATCGAGGACATCTATGAGCTGACCTATATCCGCCAGGACGGCAGCCGCTTCCCGGCGATGGTGTCGGTCACCGCGCTGCGCGACGATAAGGAAACCATCATCGGCTATCTGCTGATCGGCACGGACAACACCGCGCGCAAGCGCGCCGAGGAGGCGTTGCAGAAAGCGGGGGCGCTGCAAAACGCCATCTTCAACAGCGCCAACTTCTCCAGTATCGCCACGGACGCGCAGGGCGTGATCCAGATTTTCAATGTCGGCGCCGAGCGCATGCTGGGCTACAAGGCTTCGGACGTGATGAACAAGATCACGCCCGCCGATATTTCCGATCCGCTGGAGGTGATCGCACGCGCCCATACGCTGAGCATCGAACTGGGCACGGCGATCACGCCGGGCTTCGAGGCGCTGGTGTTCAAGGCCTCGCGCGGCATCGAGGACATCTATGAGCTGACCTACATCCGCCAGGACGGCAGCCGCTTCCCGGCGATGGTGTCGGTGACGGCCCTGCG
>NZ_JAHTGR010000129.1:0-440 GCF_019166075.1 Duganella violaceipulchra
CGAGGGCCGGTGCAGGATTTCCAGGTGGCCCGGCAAAAATTCATAAGAGCTGTCGGGCCGCGCGCGGTCGCCAGCGGCCTTGGGTGCGCATACTTCGCCGAGGCCGATTCACCCAGAACACTGATCCCGAGTCGATCCTGGACGGTGCGGCCATCGACATCCTGTCCACCAAGCTGCGCGCACCGCTTCAAGTCCAACGGCCCGCTGTTCAAGGGCAAGCGCGTGGCGGTGATCGGCGGCGGCAACTCCGGCGGCCACGCGCTGAACGCACGTCGAATTTCATGCGCGCGTCTTCGAACGCTTCGAAGCCGCATTCATACGGGGAGAGCTTGGCCGCATCTGGCTTGTTAGGCCCAAGGATGTGGCCCAGAACTTGGGGAGCGATGGCGAATTCCGGCTCCCAGATTCCCGACGTCTGCTGGTTCTTTGGAATCCGCGCG
>NZ_JAHTGR010000130.1:0-438 GCF_019166075.1 Duganella violaceipulchra
AACTGCCGCCGGCGCTGCCGTTCCGTAATTTTGTTGCGCAGGCGCGTCTGGGTGTCAGTCAGCAGGAGCATGAGGCCTTCTTTGCCGGCATGCTGGCCGATATCGACGAGCCAACTGCGCCTTATGGTTTGCTCGACGTCCGCGGCGACGGTACGCAGATCAGGGAGAGCAAGCGCGAACTGCCTGCCGCTCTGGCGGTGCGGCTGCGCGCGCAGGCGCGCGGGCTAGGCGTCAGCGCGGCCAGTCTGGTGCACCTGGCTTGGGCGCAGGTACTGGCCAAGCTGTCTGATCGCCGCGACGTGGTGTTCGGAACGGTGCTGTTCGGCCGTATGCAGGCCGGCGAAGGCGCCGGACGTGTGCTCGGCATGTTCATCAACACGCTGCCGGTGCGTGTCACGATCGACGAGCAGGATGTGGCGCAAGGGGTGCGCGGCACGC
>NZ_JAHTGR010000131.1:0-435 GCF_019166075.1 Duganella violaceipulchra
GACCAGCCGTCCGAGATGATGTGGTGCTGGGTGATCAGCAGGATGTGTTCCTGCTCGCCCAGCCGCAGCAGTTGGCCGCGGATCAACGGACCTTGGGCCAGGTCGAACGCTTGGCGGGCTTCGTCCGTGCCGATGCGACTGACGGCGAACGCTTGTTCATGCCCGGGCAGGTGGCGCAGGTCGTGTGTTACCAGGCAGAAGCCGCAATCGGCCGGTGCGATCCTTTGTTCGGCTGCGCCTGCGCTTTGCACGAACGTGGTGCGCAGGACTTCGTGACGCGCGACGATGCGGTCCAGGGTCGCTTGCAACGCCGCACAGTCGAGCTGGCCTTTCAGTCTTAGAGCGGCCGGCATGTGGTAGGCCGCGCCGGCGGCATGGTCGAGTTGGTCGAGGAACCAGAGCCGTTGCTGGGCCCACGAGAGCGGCAAGGCTTGG
>NZ_JAHTGR010000132.1:0-435 GCF_019166075.1 Duganella violaceipulchra
GGCTCGAGCTATCTGTTTCAGACTGCAAACGGCCGTTTCCTGGTCGATTGCGGCCTGTTCCAGGGTCAGAAGACGCTCAAGGAGCTCAACTACGGCGCCTTTCCGTTCCGCCCCGCCGACGTCGACGCCGTGCTGCTGACGCACGCGCATATCGACCACAGCGGATTGCTGCCGAAGCTCGTGCGCGCGGGATTCGAGGGACCGATCCTGGCCACGCGCGGCACCATCGACCTCTGCTCCTACATGCTGCCCGACGCCGGCAGCATCCAGGAATCGGAAGTCGCGCAGCTCAACCGGCGCAACGCAGCGCGCGGCCGCAAGGAAGTGCAGCCGATCTACACGCAGGCGGACGCGATCGCCACGCTGCAATCGTTCCGTCCCGTCGACTATGAACGCTGGACCGACGTGATCCCGGGGGTCCGCGCCCGCTACTGG
>NZ_JAHTGR010000133.1:0-434 GCF_019166075.1 Duganella violaceipulchra
CGATTGAAGTCACCGCAACCTCAACCGTAACGCTGGATACGCTGACTGAAAAACATGCAGAGCAGGAAAATATGACCCTGACTGAACTGAAAAAAGTCATTGCTGACATCTATCCCGGTCAGACACAATTTTATGTGATTGAATTTAAATGTCTTTAAATTGAACTCACGCCTGTTAGTTGAAATTTCGCATTTAATTTCATGATTTTTAGGAGATTAGTCTCAAATCAGAATTTATTTTAGCTAACAGGTGTTCACTGGAACTATTCTCAGTTACGCTGGAGAGGTATACATGTGCGTGTACGTTTCTCCGGAGTAAGTTATGGTTCAGAAGCCCCTCATTAAGCAGGGATATTCACTGGCAGAGGAAATAGCCAACAGCGTCAGTCACGGCATTGGGTTGGTGTTTGGTATCGTTGGGCTGGTGTTGCTACT
>NZ_JAHTGR010000134.1:0-433 GCF_019166075.1 Duganella violaceipulchra
TGCCTGATGACCATAGCAAGTTGGTCCCACCCCTTCCCATCCCGAACAGGACCGTGAAACAACTTTGCGCCGATGATAGTGCTGCAACCAGTGTGAAAGTAGGTTATCGTCAGGCTAGTTATAAGAAAAAACCCACCAGGTGATCCTGGTGGGTTTTTTTGCGTCCGTAGGATGTGTATACCGGTATCGATTGTTGAGAAAGTCCTTGTCAATCAAGCCTATTTCTTGCTATAGTTCGCCCCCTTGCAGAACAAGGCATTCAAATGCACTGTTGAAGTGAGGGGTTTTTTAGTGAGATGTAACCACACTAAAAACAAGCTTGACGAGATGCACGAAACGCTTCATACTCTTGCCTCTTCGCTGATGAACACAACGCTTCTTCAGCAAGCAGTACCGAATAAGTTCTTTAAAAATTTACAGTCGATAAGTGTGG
>NZ_JAHTGR010000135.1:0-425 GCF_019166075.1 Duganella violaceipulchra
CACCTCCGGCCGGCTTGGCCGCGACGATGCGGTGCTGCATATTGGTCGGCCGATCGCCAACACACAGGTCTACATCCTCGACGCCTGGCGCCAGCCGGTGCCGCTGGGCGTGGCCGGTGAGTTGTACATCGGCGGGGCCGGCGTGGCGCGCGGCTATCTGAACCTGCCGGAAATGACCGAGGAACGCTTCCTGCCCGATCCGTTCGCCGGCGTGGCCGGCGCCCGCATGTACAAGACGGGCGACCTGGGACGCCATCTGGCCGACGGCAACATCGAATACCTGGGGCGCAACGACTTCCAGGTCAAGATCCGCGGCTTCCGCATCGAGTTGGGCGAAATCGAAGCCAGGCTGTCGGCCTGCGCCGGCGTACGCGAGGCGGCGGTGCTGGCGCGCGAGGACCAGCCGGGCGACAAGCGGCTGGTCG
>NZ_JAHTGR010000136.1:0-424 GCF_019166075.1 Duganella violaceipulchra
CAATCGCCAACACCCAACTCTACATCCTCGACGCCCACCTGCAACCGGTGCCGGTGGGAGTAACCGGCGAGATCTACATCGGCGGGGCGGGTGTAGCGCGCGGCTACCTGAATCGGCCGGAGTTGACGGCAGAGCGTTTCCTGCCGGATCCGTTCAGTGCGCAGGCGGAAGCGCGGCTATACAAGAGCGGCGACCTGGGCCGCTGGTTAGCCGATGGCAACATCGCGTATGTAGGAAGGGACGACTTCCAGGTTAAGATCCGTGGTTTCCGGATTGAGCTGGGCGAGATCGAAGCCCGGCTGGCGGCCTGCGAAGGCGTGCGCGCAGCGATTGTGATCGCACGCGAAGACCAGCCGGGCGACAAGCGGCTGGTGGCGTACGTGATCGCGCAAGCAGGGGCAGAAGAAGGGGCCTTGTCGGCAAC
>NZ_JAHTGR010000013.1:0-228182 GCF_019166075.1 Duganella violaceipulchra
GTCTGACATTCGGACACGTGCTCTGCCGTACGCGAAGGCTACGGCAGAGCACGTGTCCGAATGTCAGACTTGACCCCGGCAGGTTCAGCAGGCCGCGTGGTTGACGGTGATCACGTGGATCGCCAGGCCGCCCAACGAAGTTTCCTTGTACTTGGCCTGCATGTCGGCGCCGGTCTGGCGCATGGTTTCGATCACTTCGTCGAGACTGACGAAGTGGGTGCCGTCGCCCTTCAACGCCAGCGAGGCGGCGGTGATCGCCTTGACCGCGCCCATGCCGTTACGCTCGATACAGGGAATCTGCACCAGGCCGCCGATCGGGTCGCAGGTCATGCCCAGGTGATGTTCGATGCCGATTTCGGCCGCGTTCTCGATCTGGGCGTTGCTGCCGCCCAGCGCCGCCACCAGCCCGGCCGCCGCCATCGCGCAGGCCACCCCCACTTCGCCCTGGCAGCCGATCTCCGCGCCGGAGATCGACGCGTTACGTTTGCACAGCATGCCGATGGCCGCAGCCGTCAGCATGAAGTTGCGGATGCCGGTGACCGGATCGCTCGGCTTGCAGTCTTCCGCGTAGTAGCGCAGCACGGCCGGGATGATGCCGGCGGCGCCGTTGGTCGGCGCCGTGACGACGCGGCCGCCGGCGGCGTTTTCCTCATTGACCGCCATCGCGTACAGGCTGACCTGGTGCAGCGCGTCGTGCGGAAGGTCGTTGGCGCGGTTGTCGGAAGCCTTGGCGTCGCTGGCCTGCTTCCACAGGTTGGCGGCGCGGCGCTTGACATTCAAGCCGCCCGGCAGCTGGCCCCCCGTCTCCAGACCGTGGGCGATGCAGTCGCGCATGACGTGCCAGATCTTGTCGATGCCGGCGTTCACTTCCTCGTCCGTGCGCTTGATGTTTTCGTTCGTGCGCAGCATCTGCGGGATGGTCAGGCCGGTGCGTTCGCCATGGGCCAGCAGCTGGTCCATGGTGTCGAAGGCGAACGGGATCGCGGCGGCGGGAGCGCTGCCCACCGTCGGCGCGGCCTGGTGGGCTTCGCCCTCCTCCTTGATGAAGCCGCCGCCCACCGAGTAGTACACCTTGCTGTAGGTGCCGCCGTCGGCGCGGGTCAGCGTGAAACGCATGCCGTTCGGGTGCTCGGCCAGCGATTCGGCCATGTGGAAGATCAAGTTTGTGCCGCGCTTGAACGGCACTTTGTGGGCGCCCAACAACAAAAGTTCGCCCACCTCTTCGGCTTGCGCCAGTTGCGAGTCAACGCTGGTCGGCACCACGTCTTGCGGGGTTTCGCCCATCAGGCCCAGGATCACCGCCTTGTCGGTGGCGTGGCCGATGCCGGTCAGCGCCAGCGAGCCATACAGTTCGGCCTTCACACCGGTGACGTCGTCCAGCGGAGCGCTATCGAGCAGAAAACGGCGGGCCGCCACCATCGGTCCCACGGTGTGGGAACTCGACGGCCCGATGCCGATTTTAAACAGGTCGAATACGCTCATGTCCATCAGTTGTCTCTCTTTTTTGTAGTGTGTTTGAATTACGCGGCTTTGCCCAGGTGGACGTCGACGTTGGCCAGCATGTCGGCGACCATCTCGTCGACGCCGATGCGGGCTTTCCAGCCCCAGTCGGCGGTGGCGGTGGCGTCGTCCAGGCTTTGCGGCCAGGTGTCGGCAATGGCCTGGCGGCTGTCAGGCTTATATCCGATCTTGAAGTCCGGCAGCGCACGGGTGATCGCCGTCGCCAGCTGCTCCGGGTTGAACGACACGCCGGCCACGTTGTAGGCCGAGCGCACCTTCACTTGCTCAGCCGGCGCGTCCATCAGCTCGATGGTGGCGCGGATCGCATCGGGCATGTAGATCATCGGCAGCGTGGTCTGCGGGCCGAGGAAGCATTCATAGCGCTCGCCGCGCAGCGCCGAGTGGAAGATGGCGATGGCGTAGTCGGTGGTGCCACCGCCCGGTGGCGACTTGAAGCTGATGATGCCGGGGTAGCGGATCGAGCGAACATCGACGCCGTACTTGATGAAGTAGTACTCGCACAGGCGCTCGCCGGCCAGCTTGCTGATGCCGTAGATCGTGGTCGGGTCCATCACCGTGGTTTGCGGTGTGTTGACGGCCGGGGTGTTCGGGCCGAAGGCGGCGATCGACGATGGCCAGAAGATGCGCAGCGGCTTGCCGATGGCGCCGCGCTCGCGCGCCACTTCCAGGATGTTCAGCAGGCCGTCCATGTTCAGCGTCCAGGCTTTCAGCGGCGCCGCTTCGCCGGTGGCCGACAGCATCGCCGCCAGCTGGTAGACCTGGGTGATGCCTTCGTCCGTGACCAGCGCCGACAGCGCGACCTTATCGAGCACATTGAGCGTGGTGTAGCGCGCCGCGCCATACAGATTGGTCGGGCTGATGTCGGCGGCGATGACGTTCTGCGCGCCATGCTGGGCGGCCAGCGCCTCCACCAGCTCGCTCCCGATCTGACCGTTGGCCCCAATGACGAGGATGCGTTCTTGAGTGTTCATATTATTGTTCCTGACGATTTTCATGTTTTAGTTCTTCAGCAGGCCGAGCTCACGGCCTGCCTGTTCGAATGCTTTGAGCACGGTTTCCAGCTGCTCGCGGGTGTGGGCCGCGGACAGTTGGACACGCACGCGGGCCTGGCCCATCGGGACCACCGGGTAGAAGAAGCCGCTGAGCAGAACGCCCAGCTCATACATTCGTGCCGCGAACTTCTGCGCGACGGGCGCGTCGAACAACATGACAGGAACTACAGGGTGCGTACCCGGCTTGATGGTGAAGCCGATACGCTCGATCTCCTTGCGGAAGAAGGCGGTGTTTTCATGCAGGCGGTCGCGCAGTTCGGTCGATTCCGACAGCTTTTGCAGCACGGCCAGCGAGGCGCCGGCGATCGACGGCGCCAGCGTGTTCGAGAACAGGTAAGGACGCGACTTCTGGCGCAGCATGTCGATCACTTCCTTGCGCGCCGAGGTAAAGCCGCCCATCGCGCCGCCCAGGGCCTTGCCCAGGGTGCCGGTGATGATGTCGACGCGGCCCATGACGTTGTGGTGCTCGTGCGTGCCGCGGCCGGTCGCGCCCATGAAGCCGGAGGCGTGGCATTCGTCGATCATCACCAGCGCGCCGTATTTGTCGGCCAGGCCGCAGATCTTGTCCAGCTGGGCGATGGTGCCGTCCATCGAGAACACGCCGTCGGTGACGATGACTTTATGGCGCTTGCCGGCCGCCGCTTGCAGCTGCACTTCCAGATCGGCCATGTCGTTGTGGGCGTAGCGGAAGCGCGCCGCTTTGCACAGGCGGATGCCGTCGATGATGGAGGCGTGGTTCAGCGCGTCCGAGATGATGGCGTCGTTTTCGTCGAACAGCGGCTCGAACACGCCGCCGTTGGCGTCGAAGGCGGCCGCGTACAGAATCGTGTCCTCGGTGCCGAGGAACTTCGAGATCGCCTGCTCCAGCTGCTTGTGCACGGTCTGCGTGCCGCAGATGAAACGTACCGACGACAGACCGTAACCATATTTTTCCGTCGCCTCGATGGCGGCCTGCGCCACCCATTCCTGGCCGGACAGGCCCAGGTAGTTGTTGGCGCACATATTGATCAGCATTCGACCATCTTCGCTCGTCACTTCCGCGCCCTGGCGCGAAGCCAGCACGCGCTCTGGCTTGTAGAGGCCCTGCTCGCGCAACTGGTCGAGGTTTTCTTGCAGGCCGCTGAAGAAGGTGGTTTTAGCTGGAATGGTCATGATGGGTCCCTGTGTGTGGTACGATTTCACCGCAATTACACTGCTTTATGCGAAATCCGTTATGTCGAACTTAAATTCAATATATCGAATTTTACAGAACAGCAGTGCGCTGCGCAAGCCATGCGCGCGCAGCGATTCACTTGAAATTTAGCCTATCTGCCGAATAAAACAATGAAAACACCCGTTTCGACGAATGCACCTCCAGAAGTCGGCGCCGCCCTCCAGCGGCTGCGCCTGGCCCGTGGCCTGACACTGGAGGATCTGTCGCGCATCGCCGGCGTCTCCAAATCAATGTTGTCCCAAATTGAACGTGAGAAGGCGAATCCGACCATCGCCATCACCTGGCGGCTGGCCAATGCGCTGGGCGTGCAGATCGGCGAGCTGCTGGCGACGGCGGAGCGGCAGACGGAGACCGTGCGCGTGATTGAGGCGCACGAGATCCCCACCCTGCCCGGCCATCACGCCGGTTATGTGCTGCGCATCCTGGGTCCGCTGGAACTGGCCAGCAAATATGAGTGGTATGAACTGACGCTGGCGCCGGGTGGCGAGCTGGCTTCGCAAGGGCATGATCCCGGCGCGCAGGAGCACCTGACTCTACTGCATGGTTCAGTGGAAGTGGAGGTCGGACCGGACAAGAAGAAGATGAAGCTGGGCAGCACGGCGCGCTACCCAGGGGACCAGCAGCACATCATCCGCAACGTCGGCAAGACCGAGGCGAAGGCGCTGCTGGTGGTGATACACCGCTAACCGTTAACGCTGGCGGCAGCGTCAATATTAGTGTTACTATCCTTGCAATTATTAATTAATAAACATTGCAAGGAGCCAGTTCAATGCCATCCCCTCATTTCGTCCGCACCTTCCTCGGCATGAGCATAGTGGCTGCAAGCGCGCCCGTGCTTGCAGCATCCTTCCCCATCGATACCATGATCGAGGCCGAGGCGCTCCCGGAGAATGCTTCCTGGACGTTGACCAACAACTCGACCGCATCGGGTGGCAAGTACATGGCCGCTACAACAGGGCTACTCGACCTCTCCTACGAGGTGGACATTCCTTATCCGGGCAACTACAAAATCTGGATAAGGGGACTGGCCAGAGACAAGAGTTCCAATGCCGTACGCCTCTTCACGTACCAAACATCAAACCCCAACTTTGTCATGCCAAAAACATCCGATGCGTGGCAATGGTACGCGACGACAAGAGTCCTGCCGAAGGGTAAGCAGACTCTCAAGTTCACGCCCTTTTCAGAAAATTTTGGACTGGACCGCATCTTCGTTACGGCATTGCCTTCATTTACGCCCACTGGCGTTGGAACTAACCCCGCCGCATTGCCGGTCACTCCACCCGCTGGCCACCCGCGCCTGTTTGTCAGGTCATCCGACCTGGCCGATATCCGCAGCCATTTCAGTGCCCCTGAGCTGCAGCTGATCCGCAAGCGCCTGGACGCCGCCGTGGCAGCACCAGGATCGGGCATCTTGCCGCCACCGGCGGAAGCAGGCAAATCCAATTTCAGCTCGGCGGTGTTGGCTTCGGTCAAGGCCAAGGCCCTCTATTATCTGCTTGATGGCAACCAGGCCAGCGGTGCGCAAGCGGTCACGATGATGACCGACTTTATCAACACGATTAGCTTCAACGTCCCGGATGACGACGGTAGGCCCCGCGGCGACACCATCCTGACCACAGCAATAGTCTACGACTGGTGCTACCCGCTGCTGAGCACCGAGCAGCGGCAGTTATTCATCGACAAGTTCGTCGAGATTGCCGGGAAAATGGAGATCGGTTTCCCGCCGAGTAAGCAGGGATCGGTCACAGGCCATGGCAGCGAAACTCTGTTGATGCGCGACCAGCTCGGTGCGGCCATCGCCTTCTACGACGAAGCGCCAGCCATCTATCAACTGGTGGCTGGCCGCTTCTTTGCCGATTACATCGAGCCGCGTAACTACGCCTACCCATCGCACGCGCATCACCAGGGCGTGTCCTACGGGCCGGTGCGCTATATCGGAGACATGTTTGCATCGTGGATCTTCCGCCGCATGGGCAGCGCGAACCTGTTCGATCCTGCACAGCAAATGACACCGTATCATTGGATCTACATGCGCAGGCCGGATGGACAGTTCTTGCGCGACGGCGATGTCTATCATTCGTACTACATGCAGTACCGCCAGTATTGGTCAGAACCGATGCCATACCTGCTGGCATCCAGCTACTACAGCGATCCAATGCTGAAGCATGAGATGGTATTACAGCAAAAAGTTGTGGAGCAACTTAACGTCACGTCTGCTGCGCTGGACGACATCTGGCATGTGCTGTTCCGCGACACCCAATTGCCGGAACAAGTGTCGCAATCACTGCCATTGACGAAGTATTTCCCGGAACCGTATGGAATGATGGTTGCGCGCACCGGCTGGACAGACGGCGTGAATATGGATTCCGGCGCGGTGGTCGCAAGCATGAAGATTGGCAGCGTCCAATACAGGAATCATCAGCACCTGGACGCAGGACAATTCCAGATTTACTACAAGGGCGGGCTGGCCACGGCATCCGGCATTTATGAGGGGCTAGCGGAAAACTGTCCCGGAGTGAAAAACTGTCCAACGCAGGGCTACGGCGGTTTGCACGACATGAACTATCAAAAACGGACCATAGCGCACAACAGCCTGTTGATTTTCGACCCCGCCGAGACTTTCCAGACATCCGGCAATGACGGTGGCCAGCGCTGGGTCAATCCGCAGAATCGGCAGGAGTCATTCTCGCAGGCGGATCTACTGGGCACCTCGCCGGCCGATGTCTTGCGCGACGTGCCGGTCAAAGACAGCTCCATTGTAGCAAGCGTGCTGAAGCACGATTTCGGCCCCGACCCGGTCATACCGGACTACAGCTATCTGAAGGGCGACCTGACCAATGCGTACTCGGCCAAGGTGAGCGAAGTCAAACGCTCCTTTGTCTTCCTGAATCTGAAGAACACGGAACACCCTGCCGCACTGATCGTGTTCGACAAGATTACGTCGACGAATGACAGCTTCACCAAGACGTGGCTGCTGCATAGCCAATCCCAACCACAGATCGTTGGCGACACCGTCACAATCAAGCGGGTCGACGCCACCGTCGGCTACAACGGCCAACTCGTTAATCGCACCCTGTTGCCGGCCGGCGCCAACGCCGTTATCACGGCAGTGGGCGGGACTGGCAACGAGTACCGGGTCCAGGGCAGCAACTATCCTATTTACGCCGCCAACGTCAAAAACACAGAAGAAGCCGGAGCATGGCGCATAGAAATATCGCCCGCCACAAAAGCCGCCGCAGACACCTTCCTGAATGTCATGCAGGTCATGGACGCTACCGGCCGCACGACTGCGCTTCCGGCCACGGCTGTCGTATCCGACCTGCTATCCGGCGTGCAGATTCAGGACCGCGCCGTACTTTTCTCCAAGGACAGCAAGGAACTGGACACCTCCGCCAGCTTTACCTTGTCGGCCTCAAGTCTGTCGGTTCAAGTGCTAGTTACCGATTTGAGCGCGGGAATATGGTCCGTCGCCAAGCTGGGCGGCCAGCCGGTACAGTACGAAGTCAAGCCCGAGGCCGGCACGCTGTACTTCACGGCGCCCGGCGGTGGCGACTACGTGCTGCAACGCGGAGCGGTCAGCCACATACCGTAAGCTACCAATTGGCTTCACGCTCCGGCGTGGAGCTGATGCGGTGGATCGCCAGGTCGGCGCCCTGGAACTCTTCTTCCGGGTCCAGGCGCAGGCCCAGCGTGGCCTTCAGCACGCCATAGATGGCGAAGCCGCCAAGCAGTGCGATCGCCATGCCCAGCAAGGTGCCGCCCAGCTGGGACGCCAACGACACGCCGCCGATGCCGCCCAGCGCCTTCTGCCCGAAGATGCCGGCAGCGATACCGCCCCAGGCGCCGCACAGGCCGTGCAGCGGCCACACGCCCAGCACGTCATCGATCTTCCATTTGTTTTGCGCCAGCGTGAACATCCAGACAAACACCGCGCCCGCGATACAGCCGGTGGCCAGCGCGCCCAGCGGGTGCATCAGGTCGGAGCCGGCGCACACCGCCACCAAGCCGGCCAGTGGGCCGTTATAGGCAAAGCCGGGGTCATTCTTCCCCATCAGCAGCGCGACCAGCGTGCCGCCGACCATGGCCATCAGCGAATTGACCGCGACCAGGCCGTTCATCTTGTCCAGCGCTTGCGCGCTCATGACGTTGAAGCCGAACCAGCCCACCGTCAGAATCCAGGCGCCCAGTGCCAGGAAAGGAATCGACGATGGTGGATGGGCGGCGATGGCGCCGTTCTTCATGTAGCGTCCACGGCGCGCGCCCAGCAGCAGCACCGCCGGCAGCGCGATCCAGCCGCCCACCGCATGCACCACCACCGAACCGGCGAAATCATGGAACTCGGCGCCAAACACGGACGCCAGCCACTCCTGCACGCCAAAGCGGTGGTTCCAGACGATCCCCTCGAAGAACGGGTAGACCAGGCCGACCAGCAGCGCGGTGGCGATCAATTGCGGATGGAAGCGCGCCCGTTCGGCGATACCGCCCGAGATGATCGCCGGGATGGCGGCGGCAAACGTCAGCAGGAAGAAGAATTTGACCAGCTCATAGCCGTTCTTGGCGGACAGCACCTCGGCCGAAGTGAAGAAATTGACGCCATACGCGATGCTGTAGCCGACGAAAAAGTAGGCGATCGTCGATACCGCGAAATCCACCAGGATCTTGACCAGCGCGTTGACCTGGTTTTTCTTGCGCACCGTGCCCAGCTCCAGGAAAGCGAAGCCGGCATGCATGGCCAAAATCATGATGGCGCCAAGCAATATGAACAATGCATCGGCGCCGTCCTTGTATCCACCCATCAAAAATTCTCCCCAAAATAATGCAAAAATTGACAACGAGCACTGATAAAAGCAAGTTTCGTTCCAATTTGGTGCAAATTTTAAGTACTTGATTTCAAGGTGTTTTTATTTTGTGCATGAACATGCACCAAGGCCGTGCGCACCGAAATAAGGCGTCATTTTGGTGCGCGCGGTTTTTGAGGTCAGATCGGTGCGCCTGGCGGAATGGACGGCATGGCGCGCAGTTTGACGCTGCGCGGATCGGCCAGGTAGACGGCAATCAGGGCGGCCGCCTGCTTGCGGCTGTCGGCGGTGACGCCTTTGCCCGGATTCTTTTGCAGCCATTGCGCCAGCTCGCGAGCGGACTGGCGCACTTCCGCGTCCACCTGCGGGTGCAGCTTGCCGCCGTCGAGCAAATTCAAGGTGGCGTCGATCAGCACCCAGTTGGCGGCCAGTTGCACCGCCTCGCCGCCAGCCACGGAGGCTGGCACCGGCTCGCGTTTCCAGGTCTTTTGCAGCAGCAGCGACAGCACTTCCTGCACGCCCGGCTGCTGCGCATCGCGCGCGTGCTGCCAGGCGACGCGGTTGATGCGTGCCGGGTCGAGCAGGAAGCCGGCCGTCTGCGCGGCGCCCGCTTCGGCGATCGAGAAGGCGTCGAACACCGACTCCATGCGGGTGGCGAAGTATTCGCGGCTGCGTTCATGGCCCATCGCCGGCGGCGTCAGGATATCGAGCACACCGGCCGGCAGCGCCAGGTATTCGGCGCGCAGGCTGTCCGCCAAACGATTTAGCGCCTGGCGCTGCACCGCCGCCGGCGTGGTCTTGATGCCCGCCTTGGCCAGGCCGGCCTTGATGTCGCCACTGATAGCGTAGTCGAAATCGCCGCCGCCGATCAGGCGCGCCAGCGCTTCGCCTTGATAGCGTTGCAGCAGGTAGACCGGCACCAGCCGCGCCTCCAGCTCGCCGATCTGGCGGGCGTCGGGCAGCACGTCGACCGAGAAGGTTTGCAGCGCGCGCTGGCGCACGGCGCCCAGCTGGTCCCAGGTCTTGATCGAGTCCGGGCCGAAGTCCCACAGCAGGCCGTCGGGATGGCTCGAGCCGGGCGAGCGGTCGTCCTGGTCGCTGGAGTACAGCATGCCGGCCGCGCGGGCCTCGGCGCGCAGCTTGGCCAGTGCGGCCTGCTCTTGCGCGCCGCCGCCGAAATCGCCGTAGATGTACTTGACGATGTAGTCGTCCCACGGACCGACGCCGACGCCGTAGGCATCGGCGATATCGACGTTGCCCTTGGCGTCCAGCTTGAGGATGGGGTGCGGATAGTCCATCACCGAGCCATTGCCCATGCGGCTGGCCGCGAAGTTGTGTGCAAAGCCCAGCGTGTGGCCGACTTCATGTGCCGCCAGCTGGCGCAGGCGCGCCAGCGCCATGGCCTCGGCCAGTTTCTGCTTGTCGGCCGGGGCGTTCTTGCCATATGGCGCGAGCAGGCTTTCTGCAATCAGGATGTCCTGGCGCACGCGCTGCGAACCAAGCGTGACGGCGCCCCGGATAATCTCGCCGGTGCGCGGATCGGCCAGCGCGTTACCGTAGGACCAGCCGCGCGTGGCGCGGTGCACCCAATGGATCACGTTGTAGCGGATGTCCATCGCATCCACGCCTTCGGGCAGCAGCTCGACACGGTAGGCGTCCTTGAAGCCGGCCTTCTCGAAGGCGCTGGCCCACCATGAAGCGCCGGCTATCAGCGCCGAGCGCACCGGCTCAGGCGCGCCACGGTCGACGTAGTAGACGATCGGCTTCTTGACGGTGCTGACCGCAGCCGATGGATCGGTCTTCTCAAGACGATGCCGCACCTGCCAGTGCACATCGATGCTGCTGGCGAGCGGCGTGGCGAAATCATAGTAGTTGACATCGAAGCCGCCGGAGTACGGATGATAGCTGCGCGGTTGCCAGTCCGTCGCAGGCAGGCGCACCATGCTGATGCGCTGGCGCAGCGACAGGCTGCTGGCGTCGGCCGCAACCTGGCGCACATGCTCCGCTTGTCCCGGACCGGCGAAAGTCAGCAGCGCTTCCAGTTCGACGTTGTCCGGGAAGGCTTTGGCCTGCTCGGCCAGCACCGCGCTGCGGGCCGCATCGATCTGGTACGCGCCCTGCTTGGTGGCGGTCAGCCGCGCGCCGACGCCGTGCCGGTCCGCCAGCAGGAAACTGGAGAAGTCGATCAGATGGCGCTCACCCTCACTGGCGAGGATCTCGCCGGACCACAGCACGCCGCTGGCGAACGATTCGGCAACGGCGGCGCGTTCATCCTTGTCCGCCGAGGCGGCAATGAAATTGGTATTTTGCTGCACGAGGAGCAGGCGCGCGCCGTGCTTTTCAAAATGCACCATGCGCATCTCGCCCGGCTGGCCACGATCGAGGCCAACATCGTTCGAGCCCAGCGCATAAGGCAAGGAACTCAATAGCAGAAAGGGCTGCTCCAGCGCCGGCACGGACAGCAGCACCCTGCCCTTGTCCGTATCGCGCCACAGGTCGATGAAGCCCGGCTGCGATTGCAGGCCGCGCGTGACATCGGCGATTTTCTTGGCCGAAGGCGCAGGCGCACCTTCGGCGGCTGCCGCCAGCACCGGCGCCATCGGCGCCACGCCCAGCATCAGGATGGCGCACAGCAGCGGCCCGGCGACTGGCGCGGCCCTCACTGCTGGCCTGCCGCTTTGACTGCCTCCGTGACGCCATCCATCTTCAGCGCGCGGCTCAGGAAGCCCCAGCGGTCCGCCACTTCCTCGATCTGCTTGGTGGTCGGCTTGCCGGCGCCATGGCCCGCCTTGCTGTCGATGCGGATCAGGATAGGCGCGGCGCCGCCCTGGTCGGCCTGCGCGGTGGCGGCGAACTTGAAGCTGTGCGCCGGCACCACGCGGTCGTCGTGGTCGGCGGTGGTGATCATGGTCGCCGGGTAGCAGGTACCCTTCTTCAGGTTGTGCAGCGGCGAGTACTTGACCAGCGCCTTGAACTCGTCGGCGTTGTCGGATGAGCCGTAGTCCGAAGTCCACGCCCAGCCGATGGTGAACTTGTGGAAGCGCAGCATATCGAGCACGCCCACCTGCGGGATCGCCGCCGCGAACAATTCAGGACGCTGCGTCATCGCCGCGCCAACCAGCAGGCCGCCGTTGCTGCCGCCGCCGATGGACAGCCTGGCTGGCGACGTCACCTTGTTTGCGACCAGCCATTCGGCCGCGCCGATGAAATCGTCGAACACGTTCTGCTTTTGCAGCTTGGTGCCGGCCGCGTGCCACGATTCGCCGTACTCGCCGCCGCCGCGCAGGTTGGCCATCACATAGACGCCGCCCATTTCCAGCCACGCCAGGTTGGCCACCGAGAACGACGGCGTCAGCGAAATATTGAAACCGCCGTAGCCATACAGGTAGGTTGGGTTGCTGCCGTCCAGCTTCAGGCCTTTTTTGGAGACGATGAACATCGGCACCCTGGTGCCATCGCGGCTGGTGAAGAACTCCTGGCGGGTTTCAAACGCGGCCGGGTCGAAGTCCACTTTAGGCTGGCGGTACACGCTGCTCTTGTTGGCCTTCAGGTCGTAGCGGTAGATGGTGGTCGGCGTGGTGAAGCTGGTGTACGAGTAGAAGGTCTCCGCATCGCCGCGCTTGCCGCCGAATCCGCCCGCCGAGCCCAGGCCCGGCAGCTCGAGATCGTGCAGCGGCTTGCCTTTCAGGTCGAACACCTTGACCAGGCTGTGGGCGTCGCTCAGGTAGTCCACCAGCAGCTGGTTGTTGACGATCGACGCCGACACCATGGTGTTGGCGGTTTCCGGCACGATCTGCTTCCAGTTCAGCACACCCGGCTTGCGGGTGTCGATGGCGACGATGCGGCCGCGCGGCGCATTGCGCTCGGTGCGGAACCAGAACACCGTGCCATCGTTGCCGATGAAGTTATACGATGCGTCGAAGTCCTCCAGCAGCGGCACCACCTTGGCGTCCTTACGCGACAGGTCCTTGTAGTAGACGCGGTTCTTGTTCTCCGTGCCCTGCGATGCGGTGATGATGAGGAAGCGGCCATCCTCGGTGACTTCGCCGCCGAAGCCCCAGTCCTTGTGGTCGGGACGGTCGTAGACCAGCGTGTCCGCGTCTTGCGGCGTGCCGATCTTGTGGAAGTACAGCTTCTGGAAGTAGTTGACGTCGGCCAGCTTGGTCGCTTCCTTCGGTTCGTCGTAGCGGCTGTAGAAGAAACCGGAACCGTCGTGCAGCCATGCGGTGCTGGAGAACTTGACCCACTGGATGTGATCCTCGATGTCCTTGCCGGTGTCGATGTCGCGCACCTTGATCTCGTTCCAGTCGGAGCCGGAAGCGGCGGTGCTGTAGGCGAGGTATTTGCCGTTCGGGCTCACCGCCAGGCCGGCCAGTGCGACGGTGCCGTCGGCGGCCAGCGTGTTCGGATCGAGCAGCATGCGCGGCATGTCGGCCAGCGTCTTCATCGTGTACAGCACCGACTGATTTTGCAGGCCGTCGTTACGGCTGTAGAAATAGCGGCCGCCTTCCTTGAACGGCACGCTGAAGCGCTCGAAGTTCCACAGCTTGGTCAGGCGGGTCTTGATGGCGTCGCGGCCGGGGATCTGCGACAGGTAGTCCTGCGTCAGCTTGTTCTGCGCGACGACCCAGGCGTGGGTCTCGTCGCTGTTGGCGTCTTCCAGCCAGCGGTAGGGATCGGCCACCTTGACGCCGTGGTAGTCGTCGGTTTGATCGACGGTGCGGGTGACGGGATAGTTCATGCCGGGGCCGGAAACGGCGCAAGTCTGGGCGGAGGCGCTGTGCGCCAGCAGCACGGCGGCCACCAGGGCGGCGCATTTCAAATGCTTCATGCGAAAGTCCATAAGATCGAAGAATATTCGGGAACGGCGGACCGGGCTACGGTACCGCCGGGGGCTCTATGACACCAGCAACCACCACGCGTCACGCGGTCGATCATAGCTTGCTTTGTGACAAATAAGCAATGATAGGAAAGCGTTATCGGCGTGTTTTATTCGGCGCGCAGGATGCTGTCCGTGCTGATGATGCGCACGTCATGCATCGCGTTCAGATAAGCCTCCAGGTAGCCTTTGTGCGACGCGCCGACGACGACCAGGGTGCGCCCGCCTGGTTGCAAGGCGGACGCCTCGCGGATGTTCGAGGCCATCCGCAGATTGCGCGTCTCCCAGTAGCTGACGTAGCCGCGGCCGAAGTGCTGGGGCGACGGCTCTTCCAGCGCCGCGCCGAAATCGCCGCGGAAGACCAGCTCGGCGGCGTCGGCGGCGTTGAACCCGCGGTATAGCGCCAACACGCCGGCCGGTGTCCCCAGCCCGCCGCGCAAGGCATCGTCCTGGCGCTTGCGCGTCGCGTTGTACGGGTTGTCCCAGGCTTTCATAATCGCCGCGCCATAGGCCTTTTCATCGGCGACATTGGAGTCGGAGGTGTGGTCATCCATCGGGTAGACCCGCTCATGGCCGCAGCGGGCCGCGAGCGGCGCGGCGATCAGATAATCCTCATTGCGCTTTTGACGCAGTTTGTCGAGGATTTCCACCAGCTTGTCATTCAGGCCGTCGCCTGCGTGCCGCTCGTTGGCGGGCAAGCGCAGCCACTGCACCGTCGCGGAGGCGGGTTCGCCTGCCGCCAGCAACAGCGACGCCAGCTTGCGCCGCTGGCCTGCCGTCGGCGCGGCCGGCCACGCTGCCAGCATCCGATCCACTTGCGCGGTAGCGGCGGGCACGTCCAGGCCGGTGGCGCTGACCGCCGGCGCCGGGTCCCAGCAATAGGTCTTGACGGTATCGTCATAACGTCCAGGGTAGCTGCGCAAATACGCGCACTGCGCCCCGGACAGCGCCTCGATGGCGATGGCCTTGGGCTGCCAGCTCGCGAGACGGTCCATCAACAGGCTCAGATTGACGGGATCGAAGGACTTCGGCAATTGCGACAGATGGGCGGTGCCAAGCACCATCAGCTCGTTCGGCTGCCCCCTTTGCAGCTTGAATGCGCCAGGCATGAAGGCCGGACCGGGCGATTCGACGGCGAAGACGTTACCGTGAAACACGGCGGCGACAAAGATACCGGCGAGCAGACGCTGCATGGGGCCTCCTGAAATAGTTGGAATCGCGCTAGCTTAAGGAGGCCGCGAAGTGGTGTAACAGACAATGCGACGTAATGCAGATTCAGCCAACCGAAATGCAAATTTCCGGGATGGAGCAGGACGAAACAGGATGGGGCTCGCTGAAAATTCAGCTGCCGATATCGACGGCGCTGTAGTCCGGCCCCAGCTTGGCGGTCGGCGCTTGCCACTTCTCCAGCCACGCGATCAACTGGTCGCCCGGGATCGGACGGCTCATGAAGTAGCCCTGTCCCTGATCGCAGCCCAGATCGGCCAGCAGGCGCCAGACGGCCTCGCTCTCGATGCCCTCGGCCACCACGCGCAGGCCCATGTTGTGGCCAAGGTCGATGGTGGAGCGGACGATCTTGGTGTCGCCGATGTCGTTCTCCATGTTCAGCACAAAGGACTTGTCGATCTTCAGCTCATTGACCGGCAGGCGCTTGAGGTAGGCCAGCGACGAATAGCCGGTGCCGAAATCGTCGATCGACAAATCGACACCCATGGCGCTGAGCCGCTCCAGCGTGTGCTGGGCGCGCACCGGATCGTCCATGATGGCGCTCTCGGTGATCTCCAGGCAGAACGAGCTGGGAGCGAGCTGGTAACGCGCCAGCGTTTCGGCAAACTTGGCCGGCAGGTCCTGGTCCAGCAGGTCGCGCGTGGACAGGTTGACCGAGACCTTGAGCGGATAGCCTTTGGCCGTCAGCTCCTGGCACAGCTCCGCCGACTTCTCGATCACCCAGCGGGTCAGCACGCGGATAAAGCCGGTCTGCTCGGCGAAGGGAATGAACTCGTCGGGGAACACGTTGCCGCGCTCAGGATGCGCCCAGCGCACCAGCGATTCCATGCCCACCACCTCGCCGGTATCGAGCCTGATCTTGGGCTGCACGTGGAGACGAAACTCGTTGCGTTCGATGGCGTTGCGCAGCTCCGTCAACAGCGACAGGCTCTTCTCGCTGGACTTGTCCATCGCCGGGTCGTACACCACGGCGCCGTCGTTGCGCTGCTTGGCCGCGTACATCGCCACCTCGGCCATGCTCAGCAGCGCCTCGCCGTCGTTGCCGTGTTCAGGGTAGCCGGCGATACCCAGGCCGGCGCCGATGTCCACCGTCTGGTCTTCCAGCGACAGCGGCGTCTCCAGCGCCTGCAATATCTCGGCCGCCATACGCCGCGCCGAATCGAGGTCCGACGATGGCAGCAGCACCGCGAATTCGTCGCCGCCCAGGCGCGCCACCTGCGCCGACGATTGCCGTCGATTGGCCAGCAGCAGCTGCAAGCGGCCGGCCACCTGGCGCAGCAAGGCGTCGCCGAAGCTGTGGCCCATCACATCGTTGACGTGCTTGAAGCGGTCCAGATCCATCATCAGCACGAACACGGTTTCCTCGCGCTTGGCGGCATTGGCCAGCGCGTCGTTCAGCAGCAGCACGAATTGCGCGCGGTTCGGCAGGTTGGTCAGCGTGTCCCAGTACGCCAGCCGGCGGATCTCCTGTTCGCGCTTGGCGATCCCCTCGCGCATGGCGTCGAAGGCATGCGCCAGCGCGCCGATTTCGTCTTCGCGGCTGGTATCGATCTGGCACTTGTAGTCGCCCTGCTCCAGACGCCTGGCGGTGACGGCCAGCTCGCTGATCGGCTGCGCGATGCGCTTGGCGGTGAACACGATGGCCAGCGCCGAAACCAGGATGCCGCCCAGCGTCAGTCCGATCAACCAGCGCTCAAGACGGCTGTATTCCGCCGTCGCCTCGTCGATTGAACGGGCCAGCAGGACGTTGGCGGTCTGGCCGCCATCCTGGCCGATCGCCAGCAGGCGCGCACTGTATTGGCCGGCCGACAGCGACAGGTCGAACGGGCCGACCGGCGTGCCGGGCAAGGCTTGCAGCTGCTGGACCACGCTCTGTGTCTCCGGGCCGGCGAAGGTCGAGCCCACGGCCAGCCATTTGCCTTGCGCGTCGCGGGTCAGCACGGCGGTATCGAGCGCGCTGATTTCGCGCATGTCGCCGGCCAGCTGGCGGTCGATCGGGAAGGTCATGACGATCCAGCCTATCGTCCGCGGCGCCAGAATGGGCATGACGACGATCTGGTAAGGCCGGTGTTCGACAATGGCGATGCCGCTGGCGCCCACCGAGGATTCGGCGGCATCGAGCATGCCGGCGACCTGCTTCTCCAGCGCGGCCGCCTGGCTGTTGTTGGTGGCGACGCTGATCTTGCGGTCGGCGGTGATCAGCATCGACAGCGAAGCCTTGATGCGCTTGCCGCTGTTGTCCAGCGCGGACAGGATGGTGCCGCGGTCGTTCTCGTCGTTGTTGCCGATGGTGGCCACAAAAGCGGTATCGCGCGCCAGCAGACGGGCGCCGAAGCGCAGGTTCTGCGCGTTCTGGTCCAGCAGTCGGCGGAACACCTTGGCGCCGTTGCCCAACTCGCTGCTGATGGACAGGCGCGCATTGTTGTCGATGCCGCGCTGGATCACCAGCAGGCCGATCACCTGCACAGCCACGATCAACACCAGGAACAGTGTGACGATACGGCTTTCCAGGCTGCGGAAGCGCATGCGCATGCTCGGGCTTTCCCTTAAAGTGTGGACGACGACGGGTCGTCGGCCACGATCGGTTTCATCGGCAGCCTGAAGGCGGCGCTGGCCGGCGCTTCGCCCGCCTTCACCGTCACCACCTGCTCGGGCGTGGCGCCGCCGACCGTGTTGTAGTGCCAGGCCTTGACCAGGTACTTGCCGCCGGCCGGCAGCTCGATGCGGGCGGCGCCGCTGGCGTCGGTCTTGGCGAAGTACGGCGTATCGACAATCTTGACATAGGCCAGCATTTTGTCATGGATGTTACAACCCAGTACCACCGTGCCGGCCTTGTCGAACACCTGCGGCGTGGCCGACTGGCCGGAATACAGCTTCTGGTCGAACTTGTGGGCCGGCGAGAACGAATAGATGTGGTGCCTGACCTTGTCGTTGTTCGGAAAGTAGATCTTGGCGCCGGTCTGGACCACGCTGACCAGGGGCACGAATTTCAGCCCCTTCTGCTCGATTTCCGCCGTGGCCGGTGCCCGCCCGCTGGCCGCACCGCTTTCCGGCTCGACATAGACCACGGTATCGGCCAGCGCCTTGCCGCCGGCGTCCTGCACCTGCACCGTGATGCCGGTGGCGCCGGCGCTTGCCGCGCTCAGCAACAGCAAGGTGGACAGGGTCTGGCGGGTGGCGTGATGGTACATGGATAGCCTGATCTCGATGAAACGAAGGTTGGTCAAATTAGATTGTAGCGCGTGGGCAATAATCTACGGCACGGTTTTTCGCAGTTTGTCGCGAATTCTTTCCGCAGGTCATCACGCAGTCACAAAAGGCAATTAACATTACGCAGTTAAACCGACTTTTGGCAAGCATTCACCGTGAATTCCGTCCTCAGCCCCAACATCATCTATCTTCCGCCCAAGGCCGAGGACGAGGAGGCGGTGTTGCGCGCCCACCTGTACGACATCCTGGCACGCCGCCAGTTGAGCGCGTTGTTCCAGCCGATTGTACACATGCAGAGCGGCGAAATCATCGCTTATGAGGGCTTGATACGGGGGCCGTCCGACAGCCCGCTACACGCGCCGATGAATCTGTTCAAGGTGGCGCGCGCCAACGGCTTGACGGTCGAGGTCGAGCACCTGTGCCGGCGCGTGGTGCTGGAGCGTTTTGCCGAGCTGGAGCTGCCGGGCAAGCTGTTCCTCAACGTCAGCCCGGAATGCCTGCTGCAACGCGACGCACCGCACGGCGAGACGCTGGAATACATCCACCAGATCGGCATCAACCCGGACCGCGTCATCATCGAGCTGACCGAGAACCAGCCGACCTACGACTACGAGCTGATGCGCGAAGCGGTGCTGCATTACCGTAACATGGGCTTCCAGATCGCCATCGACGACCTCGGCGAAGGTTTTTCCAGCCTGCGGCTGTGGTCGGAACTGCGGCCCGAGTATGTCAAGATCGACATGCATTTCATCCAGGGCATCAACCACGATCCGGTCAAGCTGCAGTTTGTGCGCTCGATCCAGGAGATCGCCGAGAAGTCCAACACGCTGGTGATCGCCGAGGGCATCGAGACCCAGGCCGAGCTGCTGGTGCTGCGCGATGTCGGCGTCGCCTTCGGCCAGGGCTACCATCTTGGCCGGCCGCACGCCCAGCCAGCCCGCGCCGCGCCGGCCGAGGTGGTCAAGGCGCTGGCGCGCAACGGCGTGGCGGTCTATCCGCAGCGCGGCGCAGAAAAGAACGGCGCCAGCATCTACAAGCTGCTGCACCAGACTGACTCGGTGCCGTCCAGCATGAACAACAACGAGCTGTACGAAATCTTCGTGCGCCATCCCAAGCTGCTGATCGTCCCGGTGGTGGACGACGGTGTGCCGCTGGGCCTGGTCAGCCGCTTCGACATGATCGAGCACTTCGCCCGCCCCTACCAGCGCGAGCTGTACGGCAAGAAGTCGTGCAAGCAATTCATGGACAGCAATGCGCTGATCGCCGACAAGGACACCAGCCTGCAAGACCTGAGCTTCCGCATGATACAGGCCGACGCCCACCAGCTGTTCAACGGCTTCATCATCACCGACCAGGGGCGCTACCTGGGCATGGGCACCGGCCACGACCTGATGCGCGAGATCACGCAGATGCAGATCAACGCGGCGCGCTACGCCAATCCGCTGACCCAGCTGCCGGGCAATGTGCCGATCAACGAGCATATCGACCGCCTGCTGGAGAGCGGCACGCGGTTCTGGGTCTGCTATTTCGACCTCGACCATTTCAAGCCGTTCAATGATGTCTACGGCTACCGCCGCGGCGACGACGTGATCCAGCTGACCGGCCGCCTGCTCAGCGAGCGCACCGACGCCGACCGCGACTTCGTCGGCCACATCGGCGGCGACGACTTCATGATCCTGTTCCAGAGCGAAGACTGGGAGGCCCGCTGCAAGCTCATCCTGGAAGAGTTCGAGCGGCAAGTGCAGGATTTCTACAGCATTGAAGACCGCGAGCGCGGCGGCTACATCAGCGAAGACCGCCAGGGCAAGAAAGTGTTTTACTCATTGATGAGCTTGTCGATCGGCGCGATCCGCGTCGAACCGCGCCAGTACTACACCCACCACCAGATCGCCACCGCCGCGGCGGAATCGAAGCGACAAGCCAAGAAGATCCACGGCAACAGCCTGTTCGTCGACCGCCGCCAACAAGCCAACTGAGCCGATCAAGCCGGACGCACCTGCGTCGCATGGGTGGCACGCCAGCGGCGCGCCTGTTCGTTGGCCGCTTCGATTGCCTGCGGCGTCAGGGCCAGGTCGGATTTCTTGCGGTTGCTGGCCGCCGCCAGGTCGCTGGCCTCGGCGGCCAGGGTCAGCCACATGCAGGATTTTTCATCGTCGCGCGCCACCCCGCGCCCGCTGCCGTACATGCCGCCCAGGTTGAACTGCGCCAGCGCATGGCCCTGCTCGGCCGCCTTGCCGTACCAGCTCACGGCCAGTTCCTCGTCGCGCGCCACGCCCAGGCCGTTGGCGTACATCACGCCCAGGTTGTTTTGCGCACTGGCGTCGCCCTGTTCGGCCGCGCAGCGATACCAGGCCACCGCCCGCGCCTCGTCCTTGGCCACGCCGTGGCCGTTGGCGTACATCACGCCGACATTGAACTGGGCGTTCGGCGCCCCCTGCTCGGCCGCCAGGCGATACCACTCCAGCGCCCGCTGTTCGTCGCGCGCCACGCCGCGTCCGCGCGCGTACATGCCGCCGAGGTTGTACTGGGCCAGCACATGGCCGGACTCGGCTGCCCGGCGATACCAGGTGAAAGCCAGCTCGTCGTCGCGGTCCACGCCCTTGCCGTTGGCCAGCATGATGCCCAGATTGAATTGCGCGTCGGCGTCTTCCTGCTCCGCCGCCCGCAGCAGCCAGGCATAGGCGCGCAGCTGGTCGGCCGCCACGCCCTGCCCCTCGGCATAGGCCACGCCCACCAGCCGCTGCGCGACGGCGCAGCCCTGTGCGGCGGCCTGCCGGAACCAGGCCAGCGCCTGCCCGTCGTTGCGCGCCACGCCGTGGCCGTGCTTGTACATCAAGCCGAGATTGAGCTGGGCGCTGGCATCGTTTTGCAGCGCCGCCTTGCGGAACCATGCCAGGGCCAGCGGATAATTGCGGCGCACGCCATGGCCGTGCACATAGGCCTCGCCCAGCAAAGTCTGCGCGCTGGCGACGCCCTGCTCGGAGGCGCGGTAGAACCACGACAGGGCGGTCTCATCATTGCGCGCCACACCGCGGCCCTTCTTGTACATCTGCCCAAGATTTTGCTGGGCCGAGACCTCGCCCTGCAGCGCGGCCGCGCGAAACCAGCGCACGGCCTCCTTGTCGTTGTGAGCGACGCCACGGCCGTTGAAGTACATCACGCCCAGGTGATTCTGCGCGAACGCCAACCCCTGCTGGGCCGCCTTGGACATCCAGTAAAAAGCGCGGACCTCGTCGCGCGCCACATCCTGCCCTTTTTTATAGACCAGGCCCAGATTGAACTGGGCGTAAGGATTGCCGCGCTCGGCCGCCTCCCGGTACCATAGAAAAGTGTCGTAACCTGCCCTCGCCGAGCTTTGATTCTTCATGGTACACCTCTGGCCAACACCACAACATTGTTGGTTAAAGTGTAAAACGCAGCCCCGGCTCGGGTTTGACTACGCTCAAACGAGTCATAGTGAAATGATATCGTTTCTAGTGATGGGCCACGCGACGCGCGCCATTCGGTTTGGGGCCAAATGCGTAGACGGCGATGGCTATTATCGTCAGGCACCAGACGATCAAAGCGCCCGACGGCAAATCGTAGAGCGTCGACAAGACCAGGCCGCTGGCGTAGCCGGCGGCGCCGATCAGGTAGGCCAGCACCAGACGTTTCTTGCCAACATAGTGGCGCACCGCCAGGCCGGGAACGATCAGGCTGGTGAACACCAAATACACACCCACCAGCTGCACCGACGCCGTGACCGCCAACGCGAAGATCAGGTAGAAACCCAGCCGGCTCAGGCGTTCCCGCAGGAAAAACAGCAAGCCGCAGATCACCACCGTGCCGACTGCCGGCAACAGCAGCTGTTCGTAGCGCACCCATAAAATCTGGCCGGCCAGCAGGTCCTGCAAATGCTCGCCGCCATGTGGGTTATGGGCCACCAGCAGCAAGCCGGCCGTCGCGGCCAGGATGAACATCACGCCGATCTGCGCTTCCTGCACTTCCGGCCAGCGTTTTTCAGTCCACGTCAGCAGCAGCGCGCCGAGCACGGCGGCCGCAGCGGCGGCGGCCTGCACGGCCCAGCTTTGTGGATCAAGCTCGGCGGCGCCGGCGATGATCACACCCAGCGCCGCGATCTGCGCGATCGCCAGGTCGATAAACACGATGCCGCGTTTGAGCACCTGCGCACCCAGCGGCACGTGGGTCAGCAACACCAACAGGCCGGCCAGCAAGGCCGGCAGGATGATCATCAGATCAAGCACTTCCGCGTTCATTTATTAGCATCCATCAAGCGTTGTACCGTCGAATCAAACAGGCCAAACAAGTCCTTGCTCTTGTCGTCGCCGCCGACGGAGAACGGCAGCACCACCGCCGGAATCTTCGCGTGCTCGGACAGCCATTGCGAAGCGCGGCCGTCCTGGTAGGCGGCGCGTATCACCATCTTGGCCGGCGCGCGCTGCAGTTGCGCCAGCAGCTCGGACAGATGGGCGGCGCTCGGTTCCACGCCCGGCTTGGCCTCCAGCGTGCCAACCTGACGCAAGCCCAACCAGCCCATCAGATACTCCATGTTCTTGTGGTGTTCGACCACGGCCACGCCTTTCAATGGCGCAGCCTGCTTCTCCCACTTGAGCATGGCCGCATCCCAGCGCGCCGCGAAATCTTTCTGGCGCGCCTGGTAGTAGGCGGCGTTGGCCGGGTCCAGCTCGGCCAGGCGCTTGGCCAGCGCCACGGCGACCAGCGCGATATTGTGCGGGTTCTGCTGGATGTGTGGATTGCCGGCGGCATGCACGTCGCCCTCACTGCGGTCGACCTTGCCCGGCACGTCAAGGCGCGGCACGAAGGCGCCCGCCTCGAAGTTGCCCGGCTGGCCGGCGGCGATCTTGCTGTTGCCCGATTGCTGGACCAGCACCGGCAGCCAGCCCACTTCCAGTTCCAGCCCGGTACACACCAGCAGGTTGGCGTTGCGCGTGCGCGCGATCAAGCTCGGCCGCGCCTCGATGCGATGCGGGTCTTGCAGCGCGTTGGTGGCGCTGGAGACCTTGACCTTGTCGCCGCCGAGCTCGTTGGTCAGCGCTTCCCATTCCGGCTCGCAGGCCAACACATTGATGGCGGCGTGCGCCGAGGTGGCTGCCACGCAGGCCGCGGCGACCAGCAGATGTTTGAGTGTGCGTTTCATGCCTGCTCCTTTAGAACGAGTGGGCAGCGTGCGTGCCCAGGCTCATGATGTATTGAAGGAAAATCTGGTTGTCGGTGACACCCGGACGGGACTGGTCGCGCGCCAGTTGCAGGCGCAGGCGCGAGAATTCGGACGGACTGTAGTCGATCATGAAACTGCTGCGCGACGGGTTGTAGGCTTCGAGGATGGGCAGGTTGGCCCAGGCCAGCGCGCCGCTGTCGATCAGGCCGATGCGCTGCGAGCCGGACGACAGCCGGTCGTAGCGCAGGCCGGCGCGCCAGGTCGGCATGAACTGGTAGACGCCCTGCAGGTACCAGCCCGACTGCACGCTGCGGTAGTCGCCGCTGGCCGCCGCGTCGGTCTCGACCGCGTAGTTCAGCATGCCGCTTTCCTTGCGGCGGAAGTACTCGCCCTGCAGCTTGAAGTTGGTGTTGGTCGGGTTGCCGTTCGGCGCCCATTTGTAGATGGCGTCGGCGATCCACATATTCGACTTGCCGCTGAAGCTGTTGGTCAGGCCCTGGTCCTGGTAGGCGCGCTGTTCGGCGCCGGTGTGCAGATAGGACACCCCCGCGCGGTAGCTGGACGAGTTGCCGATATCGTCGCCGAGGTGGGCGAACACGCTGACGGCGCCGGCGCCGTTCTTGTTGCGGTCGTTGCCTGGGAAGGCAGTGCCGTTGCCGGCCTCCATGCCGACTTCCAGGAACTGGTCGAGCGGCGCCAGCCACTTGGCTTGCACGCCGTCCGGCTTGTACTGGCCGCCGAGGAAGGCTTGATAGGCCAGCGGCGCATCGACGAAGTCCCAGGTGTGGGCATGCTGCCCGTTCAGGTAGCCGATCGCTGACAGGAAGCGGCCGGCCTTGATGTTCAGTCCGTTCTCCATGCCGCGCGTCTGCACATACGCTTCTTCAACGCTGACCTCGTTCTCGCCACTCAGCGAGAAGGTCAGTTGGCCGGCGAACTGCGGGTCGATATTGGCCGCCATGGTCAGCTCGGATTCGCCCAGGTTGAAGCCGCGCTTGCCGGGACCAAGCTCGCCGCCGCTCGGCGCGAAGCCTTGCAAACGATATTGGCTCGGGTCCTGCTTCAGGTTTTGCAGCGTGCCGCCGAGGATCATCGAGATGTTCGGGTTGAACAGGTTGCTGGCCGGATTGGCGCTGCCGGTCGGCGCCGCGCTGGCAGGCGCTGCCGGTGTTTCGACGTAGGCGGCCACCGGCGCGGCGGGCGCGGCCGAGGCTGAAACCTGGGCTGCCGGCGCCCCCGCACCGATCGCCGCGATCTGCGCCCTGGCGGCGGCATTGTCGGCTTGCGCCTGTTGCAAGCGCTGCTCCATCGCCTGCAAGCGCGCCTCGTAGGCTTCCTTCATCTGGCGGATCTCGGCGCGGATTTCCGCCAGTTCCTTCTGTTCTTTTTTATCTGCGGCATAGGCCTGCGGGGACGCCACGGCCACGCTCAAGGCGGCCATCATCACTTTGTGTTTCAACATGTCAAATCCTGTAGATAGCTACGATAAGCCGCACCTCTGCACGAACGGCAGCGGTGACGGATCAAGGGTGTGCGATCAGGACAGGACGGGCGGCGCTCGCGATCGGAAGCCGCAGACGGTGCGCCGGCAATCGAGCGGCGCCGGCGTGTGGGTGACGGCGACCGACGTATTGGCAGCCAGCGGGAAGGAATAGAAATGGGTGCCAGCGGCGGAGGCGAGCTGCGCAAACGCCAGGCATTGCGCGCAATTGTGATCCAGCCCCAGCTTGGTGATACCGCTGCCCGCATCGTCGTCCTGCTGCGCGGCGGCCTGCACCACACCGGTCGCGGCCGTAGCGTGCGACAGCGCGTGCGAGTACCCCATCTGCTGGGAGAACACCAGCAGTAGCGACAGCAGCACATACAAGAAGTTGCGGCGTATATTCACAAAATACCAACTATCGGACCATCAGTGCCGGTATTGTAATGCGAGCTACCGGTTTTCAGCGACCTTTTTGTTTTTCGAGGAATTGGTGCACTTTGGCGGCCGCCAGCTTGTTGATCGCCACCAGCAAGGCGGGATCGACACCGGCGATGCCGTAGGTCGAACCGATGTGCTTGCCGATGTGGATCAGCACCTCGGCCGCCACTTCCGCATCGGACTCGGCCCGGTGGGCAGCGCTCTTGAAACGGATGCCCAGCTCGCCCGACAGATTGCCCAACTTGTAGCTCGACAACTTGGGGAACACGCGGCGCGACAATTTCAGCGAGCACACCAGCGATTGGTAGCCGGGCGTCAGGCCCAGCCGGGCCGCCTCGGCGCGCAGGAATTTATCGTCGAAGCTGGCGTTGTGGGCGGACAGCGCATCGCTGCCGATAAAGTCCAGCAGCTCCGGCACCACCTGCGACACCGGCGGCGCGCCGTCGACCATGGCCTGCGTGATGCCGGTCAGGCCGGTGATGAAAGACGGTATCCGCACATTGCAGTTAATCAGCGTGACATAACGCTCGACCACCTTGCCGCCGACGATGCGCAACGCCGCCACCTCGGTGATGCGGTCGCCCATATCGGGCGACAGGCCGGTGGTCTCGAAGTCGAGCATGACGATGGGTTGGTCGAGCATGGTGTTCCTTTTTATTTAGCCGAACTTGCGCACGGCATCCAGCGCCAGGCCGGCGCCGATACTACCGAACAGGTCGCCTTCGACCTTGCGGGCCGACGGCACCAACGCACCGATGCGCTCGCGCAGCATGCGCACGCCGCTGGAGCCGCCGGTGAAGAATACCGTATCCACATCGGCAGGCGCCACGCCGGCGTCGCGCAACAGGCTGAGCACGGTGTTCTCGACCGAGCCGACCAGGTGGCCGATGGCGTCGTCGAACTGCGCGCGGTCCAGCTCCAGGGTCACCGGCGGCGACAGGCGGTCCAACTCCAGTTGCACCTTGACGGCGTCGGACAGGGCGATCTTACCCTCCTCCGCCTTCATCGCCAGCCAGTGGCCGGCGCGCTGGTCGATCAGCTTTTGCAGGCGGCCCAGCTTCTCCTGCTCGGCCGAATCGCGCAGCAGGTCGGACAGCTGGGTCCACATCTTCTTGGTGTAGGCCTGGTTGATGGTATGCCAGGTCGCCAGGTTGAAGAAGTAGCTGGACGGCACCTCGCTGTTGTTGCGCAGGCGGCTGCCGTAGCCCAGCAACGGCATCACGGAAGACAGGCTCAGGTATTTATCGAAGTCGGTACCGCCGATGTGCACGCCGCCGTTGGCCAGGATGTCGTCGCGGCGCTCGCTCTTGTTGGCGCGCTCGGGCGACAGGCGCACCAGCGAAAAGTCCGAGGTGCCGCCGCCGATGTCGGCGATCAGCACCAGCTCTTCGCGCGTGATCTGCGACTCGTAGTCGAAGGCCGCGGCGATCGGCTCGAACTGGAAGGCGATGTCCTTGAAGCCGACCGAACGGGCCACTTCGGCCAGGGTATCCTCGGCCAGCTGGTCGTTTTCCTTGCTGTCGTCGATGAAATGGACGGGACGGCCGAACACGGCCGACGTGAACTGGCGCCCGGCCGACTGTTCGGCGCGGCGCTTCACTTCACCGATGAATTGCGCCAGCAGCGCACGGAATGGCAGCGCGCGGCCACCCACCTCGGTCTGACCGTCGATCAGACTGGTCCCGAGCAAACTCTTCATGGAGCGCATCAGGCGCCCCTCGTAGCCGGCCAGATATTCGGCCAGCGCTGCACGTCCGAAGGTAACTTCTTCGTCCTCGGCGTTGAAGAAAACCACCGACGGCAAGGTGGTCTTGCCGTCTTCCAGTCCCAACATCACCGGGTGTCCGGGACGCACCCAGCCCACCGTGGAATTTGACGTGCCAAAATCGACGCCGCAAGCAATGGCCATGTCGACCCTTCACGTGAATAAAGGGGCGTTATCTTATCAGAAAACCCCGTCTTTCAGGAAAAATTGCAGCGGGACCACACCCGGCCCAATATTTCTTGAAAGAAAATCGATTATTATTGCCATTGGGTAAGTTTTTGATTATGCTCGTTTAACTAACGAAGATGCAAGCAACACCACGCACGTAACGAGACGATGACCACATCCAAGCCGACAATCGAAGTCTGCGCGACCGAACACAAAGCCAGCATTGCCCGCGAAGCCCGCCGCGTCACCTCGTATGACGTGGCGCTGGTGGCTGGCGTGTCGCAATCGGCGGTGTCGCGCTGCTTCAAGCCCGGCGCCAGCGTATCCAAGTCCACCCACGCCCGGGTGATGAAGGCCGCCGCGCTGCTGGACTACATCCCCAACGCCGCCGCGCGCAGCCTGATCACGCGCCGCTCCAATATGGTCGCGGTGCTGATCACCAACCAGGCCAACCTCTACTACCCGGAACTGCTGGCCGAACTAAGCCAGCAACTGACCACGCTGGGCAAGCGCGTGCTGCTGTTCCCGCTGGCGCGCGAGTCCGATGTCGAGCGCGTGCTGGCCGACGTCTGGCAATTCCAGGTCGACGGCGTGATCGCCGCCGCCCGCCTGTCGAACGAACACATCGCCGAATTCGAGCGCCGCCACATGCCGCTGGTGCTGTTCAACCGCACCTTGCGCCACCAGTCGGTCAACACCGTCACCTGCGACCATCTGGAAGCGGGCCGCATGCTGGTGTCGCGGCTGGCCGCCGCCGGCCACCGCCGTTTCGGCATCATCGGCGGCAGCGCCGATTCCAGCGTCGCCAGCGAGCGTCATCGCGGCGCCTGCGAACGCCTGGCCGAACTGGGCCTGCCGCCGCCGGTCGTGGTGCCGGGCGAGTACGACTATAAAAGTGGCGCCACCGGCCTGAAGGCGCTGATCGCACAGATGGGCGGCGTCCCCGACGCCATCATCTGCGGCAGCGACGTCATGGCCATCGGCTGCCTCGATTGCGCCCGCCACGAACTGGGCATTGACGTGCCGGGCCAGCTGTCGGTGGCCGGCTTCGACGCGGTCGAGCCGTCCAACTGGCTGAGCTACAACCTGACCACGCTGCGCCAGCCCATGCCCAAGATGGCCAGCGCGGCGGCCAGCCTGCTGTGCACCGTCATCGACAGCCGCGAATCCCAGGTGGAACGGCGCGTATTCAGCGCCCAGTTCATCGAAGGCGCCACCGCGCGCCTGCGGCCGAAGCCGGCCGCGCCGTCCGCGACGACGGCATCGGCCACCGGCATCCGCGTGCCGGCCGCTATAATGCAGTAAATGAACGATGCCAATCCTCCCCGCTTCACCCCGCAAGGCCTGATCCCGACTCCCGAGCAGACCGCCATTCAGCTGGCGCAGAACAAGGTGGTGCTGGTGGACGCCAACGCCGGCGCCGCCAAGACCACCACGCTGGCGATCCGCATCGGCGAGGCGCTGGCGCGCAAACTGGCGCCGGAACAGATCCTGGCGCTGACCTTCACGCCGGAGGCGCGCGACGTCATGCGCCAGCGCCTGCTCGACGTGGGCGTGCCGCACGCACTGGCGAGCCGGGTCGCCGTGCTGACCTTCGAGGACTTCGCCGGCCTGCAACTGGACCGCATCGACGGCGACGACCTGCGCCAGTGCGCCGAGGCGCGCCAGCTGAAGGACTTTGCGCTGGCCGCGATCGACCGCGTGAGCGAACGCTATGCCGGCCGCCTGGAAGACCTGAACCTGCAAACCCACAGCATCGCGCTGGCCCAGTTCCTCGACGTGCAGCTGCAACTGAAGGCGACGATGGCGCTGGCCGCCGACGTCGAATACCTGGGCATCGAGGAAGTCGCCGAGACCATGGGCGTGCCGCTGACCGACTACCTGACCACGGTGGAATACGAAACCCTGCGCCTGGACGGCGGCGCCGGCGCGGTGTTCCGCGGCCCGTTCGACGCCACCTACGACCTGGCCAGCAACCTGGAAGCGGGCGCGCGCCTGGCCGAGCACTTCCCCGACTACCGGCTGGTGCTGTGCGACGAGCTGCACGACCTGAACGAAGCGGCGTTCCAGATCCTCGACGCGCTGATCGCCAAGCCGCAATGCTTCTTCGTCGGCGCCGGCGACAAGGACCAGGTGATCCACGCCAAACTGGGCGCCAGCGACGAATACCTGAACCGCCGCTTCGCCCAGAACTATCCAAAGCTGGTGCGCTATCCGCTGACCTACAGCTACCGCCACGGCCCGCACCTGGCCTACGCCATGGCGGAGTTCAAGCAGAAGGCGGTGGAATCGAGCCTGCCGCTGCACACGCAGATCCGCCACGCGCACTACGACAACAACGCCGGCTGCGCGCAGCAGGCCGTCGCCGCGATCCAGCAGTGGAAGGCCGACGGCCATCCGCTCGACGGCTGCGCCATCCTGATACGCGACCGCCATCAATCGATGGCCATCGAGAACGCGCTGATCGAAGCCGACATCGACTACCGCACGCCCGCCATGGCCGGCTACCTGCAGCGCGACGAGATCCTGTTCCTGCGCGGCCTGCTGGCGATCGCGCTCAAGGACTTCGGCGCCGTCAAGACGGAGCAGGTGCGCAGCGCCATCGTCGACGCCATGACCGCCTTCAGCGAGATGCGCTTTACGGCGCGCCGCATGGACAACTTCAAGGCCCAGATCATCAAGGACCCGGCGCTGCTGGGCGAGTTGTTCCTGATCGAAGACGAACGGCGCGACGGCGATGAACCGAACTACGGCGACATCGCCAGCCAGGCCACCAAGAAGGCCGTCATCGACACCATCGCCTGGCTGTCCGGCGTCGATCCGGCCACGCCGGCGGCGGCCGTGCTGGCCGAGGTGTGCGAGCGCGTGAAGCTGGTGGCGACGGCGCGCCGCATCTTCGTGCGTCCCTACGAAGCGGGCGTGGTCAACAAATCCGTGGCCGGCCTGCTGGAAGCGGCGGCCGCCTCCGGCCAGACGCTGGCCGAGTTCTGGGCCGCGCTCAACGCGCGCGAAGCCTTCGTGCGCCGCAAGCGCGAACGCAAGGCGGTGCTGATCGAATGCGTGGCCAACGCCAAGGGCAAGGAGTTCGACCACGTGATCCTGCCTTTCCTGCAAGCGGACGAATTCCCGCATCCGCTGCAGCCCAGGGCCGAGGAGGAAAACCTGTTCTACGTCGCCGCCACCCGCGCCCGCGCGCGCCTGACGCTGCTCTCCCCCACCGACGCCGCGCTGCGCAGCGGCTTCCTGGCGCAAATGCGCCTGCCCAAGTCGGCCGCCGCCGCCGATGCCGCCATCGCCCGCAACCAGGCCAGGCCGGCCGCAGCTTCCGCCACTGGAGCGCGCCAGTACCTGACGGCCACCTACCACGAGAAGGACCAGGTCAAGGCGCTGGGCGCGCAATTCGACATCGCCCGCCGGGCCTGGTTTGTCGAGGCGGGCAAGGATCTGGGCCCGTTCGCGCCCTGGATAAAAAAATAGTGCAGCAAGTTAATTTTTCTGAGGGAAACCCTTATATAATGTCGGTCGCGGCTGGTGTCCAAGCCTCACACCCCATGCACGTCCAAAAAAACTGAACCATTTCGGGAGCATTTCCATGAAAGCACAACAAAAATTCTTGCTGGCAGCCTGCGCACTGGCTGTTCTGAGCGC
This sequence comes from Duganella violaceipulchra, assembly GCF_019166075.1. Lineage (NCBI taxonomy): Bacteria > Pseudomonadati > Pseudomonadota > Betaproteobacteria > Burkholderiales > Oxalobacteraceae > Duganella > Duganella violaceipulchra. Next base: position 30,583 of record NZ_JAHTGR010000013.1, read on the forward strand.
TTGCAGCACCCCAGCCCCAGTCGTCGCCCCAGCACCGGCTCCAGCGCCAGTCAAAGCTGCACCGGCACCCGCTCCGGCGCCAGTCACCGCGCCAGTCGCAGTTTCCCTGCCGGCCTACCTGGACCCAAACAGCTCGATCTACAAAAACCGCAGCGTTTTCTTCGACTTCGACAAGTACACCGTCAAGCCTGAATTCAGCGCCCTGGTTGCCGATCACGGCAAGTTCCTGTCGGCCAATCCTAACGTCTCGATCAAAGTCGAAGGCAACACCGATGAACGCGGCGGCGCAGAGTACAACCTGGCCCTGGGCCAGAAGCGCGCTCAAGCCGTGATCACCGCCCTGAAAGTACAAGGCGTGAAAGACAGCCAGATGGAAGCCATCAGCTACGGCAAAGAAAAAGCCACCGGCAGCGACGACGCAGCCCGCGCACAAAACCGTCGCGCAGACATCGTCTACCCAAGCAAGTAATTAGCCACAGCAGTATGTGGTAAGCTCAAGCGCCCGGCTCAACAGCCGGGCGTTTTTGTTTTGGGCTCTCCCGAAAGAGAGCTGTGTAAGCGCAAGGTGTTCGTTATGCTGGAAGTTTCCGTTCAACTCACACTGCCCAAGGACGCTACATGAAAAACCTCACCACCGCAGCCGGCGCGCCGGTCGTCGACAACCAGAACACCCAGACCGCAGGCCCCCACGGCCCGGTCCTGCTGCAGGACGTGTGGCACCTGGAAAAGCTGGCCCACTTCGCGCGCGAGGTGATCCCGGAACGGCGCATGCACGCCAAAGGCTCCGGCGCCTTCGGCACCTTCACCGTCACCCACGACATCAGCAAATACACCCGCGCGGCGTTGTTCTCCGAAGTCGGCAAGAAGACCGATATCTTCATGCGCTTCTCCACCGTGGCCGGCGAACGCGGCGCAGCCGATGCGGAACGCGACATCCGCGGCTTCGCCGTCAAGTTCTACACCGAGCAAGGCAACTGGGACGTGGTCGGCAACAACACGCCGGTGTTCTTCTTCCGCGATCCGCTCAAGTTCCCGGACCTGAACCACGCCGTCAAGCGCGATCCGAAGACCAATATGCGCAGCGCCGAAAACAACTGGGACTTCTGGACCCTGCTGCCGGAAGCCCTGCATCAGATCACCATCGTCATGAGCGACCGCGGCATCCCCAAGGGCTACCGCAACATGCACGGCTTCGGCAGCCACACCTTCAGCTTCATCAGCCCTGGCAATGAGCGCTTCTGGGTCAAGTTCCACTTTATCTGTCAGCAGGGCATCGCCAATTTCAGCGACGCCGAAGCCAGCGAGGTGGTTGGCCGCGACCGCGAAAGCTCGCAGCGCGACCTGTTCGACGCCATCGAAAACAAGGCCTTCCCGCGCTGGAAACTGGCGGTGCAGATCATGCCGGAAGCCGACGCCTCCAAAGTGCCGTACAACCCATTCGACCTGACCAAGATCTGGCCGCACAAGGACTATCCGCTGGTCGATGTCGGCGTGCTGGAACTGAACCGCAATCCCGAGAACTATTTTGCGGAGGTCGAGCAGTCGGCCTTCTCGCCGGCCAACGTGGTCCCCGGCATCAGCTTCTCGCCGGACAAGATGCTGCAATCGCGCCTGTTCTCGTATGGCGACGCGGCCCGTTACCGCCTCGGCGTGAACCATCACGCGATTCCGGTCAACGCGCCCAAGTGCCCGTTCCACAGCTTCCACCGCGACGGCGCCATGCGCACCGACGGCAATCACGGCGCCGCCACCTCGTATGAGCCGAACAGCCGCGGCGAATGGGCGCAGCAGTCGCAGTTCGCCGAACCGCCGCTGTCGCTGGAAGGTGCGGCCGGCCACTGGGATCATCGCGTCGACACCGACTACTACTCGCAGCCGGGCAATCTGTTTCGCCTGCTGACGGCCGAGAAGAAGCAGCTGCTGTTCGAGAACACGGCGCGCGCCATCCACGGCGTGTCGAAGCCGGTGCAGGAACGTCACATTCACAACTGTAGCCAGGCCGATCCGGCCTACGGCGCGGGCGTGGCGGCGGCGATCCAGGCGCTTGAAAGCACACAATCAATCTTGTAAAAATAGTAAACATCGGTAAAATGGGGCTTCTTGTCGTCCCGTTTTCCGATGCCCTCCTTTCTACTCCGCCTGGCCATGTGCGCCCTGCTGCTCTGCCACTGCGCCGCCCGCGCGCAGGCCGTCGCCTGGCTGTGGGACGAGGCCCTGTTGCCAGCATGGTCGCAGCCTGAAGCGGCGGTCCTGCACCGCCATATCCTGCTGAGCGGCGACACCGCCCGCACCCGTCCGCGCATGCGCCAGCCCGCGATGCCGGCCGCCACGCGCGTCACACCGGTGCTGCACGTGGAAGTGAGCACCGTCAATCCGCCGCGGGATATTGAAGCTAGCCGCGCGATGATCGTGCGGGCGCTGCTCGATGCGGCGGCAGACAGCACCTCCGGCTGGGTGCAGCTGGATATGGAGGCCAAGCCCTCGCAGCGCGAATTCTATCGCTTGCTGGTCAAGCAGCTGCGTGGCGCGCTGTCACCGCAGATCAAACTGAGTGTGACCGCGCTGGCGTGGTGGTGCCGCTCGCCGGCCTGGCTGGACGGACTGGCCGCCGACGAGGTGGTGCCAATGTTCTTCCGCATGGGCCGGGACAGCGCCAGCATGCGCGACATCGTCGAACAATCGCCCGCCACGCTGCACGCCAGCTGCCGCGCGGGCAGCGCAGGATTCTCGCCGCAGGAACCGTTCACGCCGCAAGTCGCGGCCCGCTATCGTAAAACTTATTGGTTCGACCGCCACGCGTGGAAGCGCGCCGGCGCGGACCTGTCGCCGCTTTCAAGGAGCTCTCCATGATCACACTACTTCGTCCACTTACCATCGCTGCGGCGCTGCTGGCCTGCGCCAACGCCGACGCCAGCGGCGGCGGCGCGTGGGATTCCTACGTCAATCGCAGCGGCCCCGATATCGCATTGAACCGCTATCAGGCCGGTGAGCTGGGCATCGTGATGCCGAGCTACGAACGGATGTACATGTACACCGCCTGGCGCAGCGTGCTGCTCGGCGTCGATGGCTTGAAGACGGCGCCGAATCCGCAGGGCGGCCTGCTGCGCGCCATCGGCAGCCGCAATGGCGGCTGGGTCGATGCGGCCGAGGGCAAGAAGGTCTATGGCGCCTGGCAGGCAGCCATCAATAACGCGTTGAAGCAGGCGCCGGTCGCGCCCAAGGACGACGACAGCCTGGCCAATGGCTTTCTGACTTGCCCACTGGGCAGCTACACCTTCGCCACCGCCACACTGAACGACCTGGCCCGCCGCAGCGACGCCACGCCGACCCGCCTGAACGCGTGGGTGACGACGCAGCGCCAGGTCTTCAAATTCTGCGGCGACGACGTGGAAGCGCAGCGCAATCGTTTCGACGGGACCAAGCGCGTGATCCCGGCGCCGGTCGAACTGCCGGCCACGGAAGCGCTGTACTGGCGCCAGATGCAGCAGTATCAACTGGCGTCGGCAGCCTTCTACGGCGAAAACTACACGCTGAGCGGCAGCCTGTTCGCCCGAATCGGCGTCACCGACAAGCATCCGCTGCGCCAGTGGGGCGAGTATCTGAGCCTGCGCTCGCAGGCGCGCGCCGCCGTGTTTGTGCCGGGGCCGAATCCGGAACAGGCGATCTGGCAGGAGCGGCTGGACGCCCGGCGCGAAGGTCCGGCCGCCGCTGCGGCGCGTTTGGCGGCAGCGCAGAAGAAGCTGGCCGGCATCCAGGCCAGCGCCGATCACATTCTCGCCAATCCTGAGCTGGCGTCGCTACATGAGGCCAGCCGCGCCATCGTGCGCAGCATGCAGGTGCGGCTGACGCCATCGCTGCGCTTCGCGGAGCTGAGCAAACTGCTGGAGGACCCGCGCGCCAATCCCTACCTGGACGATCATTTGGGTGACTGGCGCGTGCTGGCCAACGACCTGCTGCAAGCGCCGGTCGCCGAACAAGCCGACGCCCGCGCCGCCTTGCGCGGCAGCGCAGGCTTTATCGATTGGATGCAGACCATCCAGCAATGCCAGGAATACCAGGCCAAGCCCGGATGCGTAGTCGAACGCGCGCACGCGGTCACGCTGTGGAACCGCTACGCCAAGGAAGGCAACAAGGCGCAAGCGCGCGTTTGGCTGCTGGCGGCCGTCCTACTGTCCGAGAAGATGTCGCCGGAGCTGGAGAAGGCCGCGCTGCAAACGCCGGCCAACACACCCGAATACCTGACCATGCGATACGCGCTGACCCGCCACTACCGCTTGAGCAAGCAGGCCGACAAGGCCCGCGCGATTGCAGACGGCGTGTTGACCGGCACCGCTCTGTCCACCAACAACTCGACCAGCGTGCGCAATCAGTTCCTGCAGGAGCGCTTTGCCGTGGCATCGTCGCCGGCGGACGCCGCCAATTATCTGCTGCGCGCATCAAGCCGCGACCTCGATCCCGACACCGGCGAACTGGTCAAGGCCAGCGAGGAAGCCGGCGCGGTGCCAGCCCGCGTGGACATCGCAGCCGACGGCATCCGCTGGCTCAACAGCGGCCTGTCCACCGCAGACCTGTCCGCGCTGGCCGCGAATCCGAAGCTGCCCAAGGCCTTGCGCGTGCAAATCGCCGTCTCCAGCTGGATGCGCGCCGACCTGCTGGGCCAGGACGAAGCAGCGCTGGCCGCCGCTTTGGAGATCGAGCAGAACGCGCCGGCACTGACTGCGGTAATGCAGAAGTACCGCAAGCTGGCGGGCACGCCTGAGCACCATTCCTGGATGCTGGTGAACGCCTTGAAGTACGGCCTGTCGCCGATGTACAGCTACTCCAGCGCCGACATCGCCGCGCGTGCGCCGGACGACACCCTGGCCGACATGTGGTGCAAGGTGCCGGCCAAGGCGGGCGATAGCTATGGCGAGAACACCGAAGCCGAACACTCGCCGCCGATGCCGGAGCTCGGCAACGCCGCCGCTCGCGACCAGGAGCTGGCGCAGCTGTCCCGCATGAAGACCGCCACCGGCTACTTCGGCGACTTCGTCATGCAGCGCGCCACCGCCGTGCCCAACGACCCGGAACTGCCGTGGCTGCTGTACGTGACGGTGCAATCGACGCGCGGCGGCTGCCTGGACGCCGACTCCAAGGTGTTGTCGAAGAGCGCCTTCACGCTGCTGCACAAGCGCTACAAGAACAACGAGTGGGCACGCAAGACACTGTATTTCTATTGAGTGGGATCAAACGCGGGAACAGGCATAGGATTAGCCTGACGAATCTGGAGGCGCGCCATGCAAACCCTGGTCCAATCCCGCAAACACCCGAGCTACGACGACGATCTGGCGCTGTGGATAGACGCACAAATCCAACTGCTGCTGGATCGCAGGTTCTCCGAGTTGGACATCGGAAACATGGTCGCGGAGCTCGACGATATGAAGAAGAGAGAAATAAGAGCGCTAAAGAATCGCTTGCGCGTGCTGGTCATGCACCTGCTCAAATGCCGATACCAGCCTGAGCATCCGCAGAACAAGTGGCGCGCCACATTGATTGAACAACGCGAACGTTTGGCACTGCTACTGGGAGACAGCCCGAGCTTGCGTACATCACTTCCAGAGTACGTGCAGCAGGCCTACCCAATCGCCGTCAAATTGGCATCGGCCGAAACCGGTCTGCCTGCCAATGTCTTTCCTACGAGAAGCCCGTTTTCCGTCGAGCAGATACTTGATCAGAATTTCACGCCGTAACCGCAACACCTACGCGGTGCAGCAATTGCTCACACCGTTGCGACAGGTGCTGGACCTGCAAGACCTTGCCCGCCTTGGCATAGCGCTCGTGCAGCGTGGACACCGCCACCACCGCCGAATGATCGACCAGCCGCAGATGGCGGCAATCCAGCACCACCGTTTGCGGATCGTCCTGCACGTTGAACAAATCATTGAAGTGCGCGACCGAAGCGAAGAACAAGGTGCCATGCGGGGTATAGCGACGGATACCTTCGGCGCCCAGGGCGACGTCGGCGCGTATGTCGCGCGCATGACGCCAGGCGAAGCTGAGCGCCGCGATGATGATCCCGCACAGCACAGCCACCGCCAGATCGGTCGCCACGGTGATGGCGGTGACCAGCACGATCAGCAAGGCGTCATGACGCGGCACCTTGCCCAGCACCCGCAATGAACCCCAGGCAAAGGTCTGCTGCGCCACCACGAACATCACACCGACCAGCGCCGCCAGCGGAATGCGCTCGATCAGCGGAGACAGAAACAATATAAACAGTAAAATCATTATGCCGGCGACGGCGCCGGACACCCGCGTACGGCCGCCGGAACTCAGGTTGATCATGGTCTGGCCGATCATCGCGCAGCCGCCCATGCCGCCGAACAGGCCGGACACCATATTGGCCGCGCCCAGCGCCACGCATTCGCAGTCCGGCAGGCCGCGCGTCTCCGTGATTTCATCGGTCAGGTTAAGGGTGAGCAGGGTTTCCAGCAGGCCGACCATCGCCATCAGCACGGCATATGGCAGCACGATGCGCAGGGTTTCCACCGTCATCAGCACGACCGGGATTTGCCAGGCTGGCAGGCCACCGGCGATATGCGCCATATTGCCCAAGGTGCGCGCCGGCAGATGCAACAGCTGCGCCACCACCCCCACACCGACGATGGCGACCAGCGCCGGCGGCACCGCCCTGGTCAAGCGCGGCAGCAGGTAGACGATCAACATGGTCAGCGCCACCAGGCCGCACATCCACACCAGCGCATCACCGTGCATCCACTGCCCGCCAATCTTAAAGTGCTGCAATTGCGACCAGGCGATCACGATCGCCAGGCCATTGACGAAGCCCAGCATCACCGGATGAAATCATGCCGGGACGTCCACCGAACACCGCCGTGATCGTGCAAATGAAAAAAGCCCCGTACAAGCCGACCAGCGGATTGAGCTGCGCGACCAGGGCGAAAGCGATGCACTCCGGCACCAGCGCGAACGACGTGGTCAAGCCCGCCATCGCGTTTCTGGCAAGATTAGTTGTCCACATGGAAAGAAAATAAGACTATAAGTGCTGCGAAAATGCAACAGAGGGCGCATTTTACACGTCCATATCTGATTTCTCGTCGTTATGGGTGAAATGGCGCACATTCAATCGTCGGCGAGCGGGGCAGAATGGCATGGCATACTATTCAACCCTAGCCAGCGTCACCGCCACCATGACAACTCTGATATCTGCCACCTACGCCCTGCAAAGACAGAAAATCGCCGTGGAGCGAACGCTGTATGCGCGTTCGGCGGAAGAGTCCCAACTGGCGGCCCGCTGGGCGAGCGCGTGGCATAAGTTAGTCCAGCGCAAACTGGACCAGGCCGAAGCCGTCTCCCCTGCATTACGTATGAACTACACCGGCTTCAGCATGCAACCCGCACCACGGGTGCTGCATTAATCAGAAGCTGGCGCGCAACTGGACATATGCCATGCGCGGCGTACCCACCATGCGGCCGGCGTTGCCGTCGACGTTGCGGGTGTAGTAGCGCTTGTCGGCGATGTTGTTGATGCCGGCCATGACTTCATAGCCCGGCTTGCCCGGCATCTTCCAACTTAACTGCGCATTCCACAGACGGAAGCCCGGCACGATGCCGTTGCTGCCGTTCGCCGCTTCCGGCACGGTGTTGGCCGTGTCCGAATACTGCTTGCTTTGATGCGTGGTCGACAGATTGGCCGTCCATGCGCCGACCCGGTAGCGCGCGCCCAGCGTGTCGGTGTTGCGCGAGTAGAACGGCACGTCCAGTCCCGCCGTGTCGCCCGAATCCTGGATCGCCTTGGTGTAGGTGTAGTTCGCGTAGACGTTCAGACCGGCCAGGGCGCCACCCTCGGCGAAGGTATAGTCGGCAGCCGTCTCGATGCCGTCGTGGTTGGTCGCGCCCAGGTTGCGGAACACAGCGGGCGTCGTGCCCGGCACTTGCAGGATCTGGTTGTCGAACTTGAGCTTGAAGGCGGTGATTTCGGCGTTGACCGCGCCAGTCTTCCAGCGCGCCCCCAGTTCGGCCGTCCTGGCCAGTTCCGGCTTCAAGGGATAGCTCGGCGTCTGCGAGTTGAGCTGGGTATTCTGCACCGGCCCGAACGACGTCGTGTAGTTGGCGAACACGGTCAGCGCGCGGTTCAACAGGTAGGCCACATTGAGCGACGGCAGGGCCTTGTTGTTGTCGCTCTCGAAGACCGACTTCGCGCTCACGTCCTTGCGCTCCGACTTGATGTGCTCGTAGCGCAAGCCGGGCGTGATGCGCCATGCGCCCAGCGCGATGCGGTCGTCGACATACACGGCATGCGCATCGGTGCTGTTGGCGAAGGTGGTCGTCGCGCCATTGATGCCCGTCTTCACGGTCTGGATATAGCTGTTGTCGTCGCCCCGCTCGCGCAGGTAGCGGTAGCCCGCCGTGACGTCGTGCGTCAGGCCGCCGGTGGCGAAGCGCTGTGTGTAGCGAGGCTCGATGCCCAGCACTTCATAGTTGCGCGGCTGCCTGGTCAGCTGCGTCTTGGCCGCGTTGATCAACGCGCTTTGGCGGAAGCTGTCGCTGTAGTAAGCCTTGACCTCGAATTCCTGCGTGGCCGACAAAGTGTTCAGGTAGCCGACATCGGCGCTGCGGCGGTCGCCGCTCCAGTAGTCGGTGGGCCGCGTGTTCTGGAACGGATCGGCGTCGTACTGCGCCACCGTCAGCCCGCCCGGCGTGCGCGAATTGACTTCGTAGTAGGACAGCTTGGCGTTCAGCTCGCTATGCGGATTGAGCGGGTAGCGGAACTTCAGCGCCAGGTCGTTGACCTTCTCATCGCTGCCCGCGCGCCACTCGGAGCCGGCCATGCCCGAATACAGCACCGCCACGCCCAGCCCGCCCTCCTGCTGGCTGCCGACGAAGGCGCTGTACTGGCGGTTCTGGCCGCCGTTGTTGAAGTCGTTGTAGCGGAACGACGCGTCGCCACTGACGCCCGGCGCATCCGGAATCGAACGGCTGCGGAAGTTGATGATGCCGCCGACGTTCTGCGGACCGTAGCGCACCGCGCCACCGCCACGCACCACGTCGATCGATTCGATATTGTTCAGGCTGACCGGCGCGAACGACAGCTGCGGCTGGCCGTACGGCGCCACCGCCAGCGGTATCCCGTCCAACAACACAGTCGAGCGCGGCGAGTAGCGCCCCGTCAGCCCGCGCACACCGATGTTGAGCGAGATGGCGCTGCCGGCGGTGCCGGAGTTGTCGGTCGACTGCACGCCCGGAATGCGGCGCATCACATCGCCGATGTCGGCGGCGCCGCTGTTGTCGATGTCTTCCTTCTTCAGCACGGTGCGGGCGCCGGCGAAGTTCTTGACGCTGTTCTGCAAACCCGAACCCAGCCAGCTGCCTGCCACCTGGATAGACTCGATCGGCGCGGCGGCCTCCTGCGCATGGGTGGGCATGGCCAGCAAGGAAGCGGCAACGGCGATCAGGGTGGGTTTGAACGGGATGGTGGTCAGCGACATGGTGTGGGTGCGGTGGTGTATCAACGGCGCAAATGATAACACTTCTCATTCTCAAATGTAAGTGTGAGGATTTGTTATAATTACCGCCATGTTCAAACTTGCGAAACGTCGAACGCTGCACATCTGGATCGCCATGCTGGCCGTCCTGTTCAGTGCGCTTGCCCCGACGGTTTCGCGTGCGCTGACGCCGGCCTCGCCGTATGGCTACGCCGAGATCTGCTCGGTCGACAACATCAAGAAGTCCCCTGCCCCGGTCGAGCACGCGATGGAACACTGTCCGTATTGCGTCACGCACGGCGGCAGTTTCGCGCTGCTGCCGCAGGCCATGGCCAGTTTCGCCGTCATCGGCGGCCATGACTACTACCCGCCGCTGTTCTACAGCGCACCAAGGCCCCTGCATAGCTGGAGCGCCGCCAACCCGCGCGGACCGCCCGCCCGTTCCTGATCGTCCGCCGTACCCGCTGCCGCCCGCCGCGCACCTCCCGTGTGCGCGCAGGCGGCGGACATCATCCCAACATCAGGAACACCATGAAACCGACCATGTCTCCACTGGCGCTGGCGCTGCTTGCCGCCTTCTCCACCTTCGCCTGCGCGCAGGACGCGCCCCTTCATCAACTGGGCACCGTGATCATCACCGGCAACCGTCCGACGTCGCTGCCGACCCAGATCCCGACCACGATCGAAGGCATCACCCAGGCCGAAATCGAACGCACCATCAACGCCACCGACGCCGAAGACGCGTTGAAATACCTTCCCAGCCTGCTGGTGCGCAAGCGCTACATCGGCGACTACAATCACGCCGTGCTGTCCACGCGCGCCTCCGGCACCGGCAACAGCGCGCGCTCGATGGTGTACGCCGACGGCATCCTGCTGTCCAACTACCTCGGCAACGGCGCCAGCTTCGCGCCGCGCTGGGGCATGGTCAGCCCGGAGCAGATCGAACGCGTCGATGTGCTGTATGGTCCCTTCTCCGCAGCCTACGGCGGCAACTCGGTGGGCGCAGTGGTCGATTACGTGACCCGCATGCCGACCAAATTCGAAGCCCACGCCAAACTGACGCTGACGCACCAGCCCTTCGAGCTGTATAGCACCAGCACCAGTTACCAGGGCAAGCAAGCCAGCATCTCGCTGGGCGACCGCCAGGGCGGCTGGTCGTGGTTTGTGGACGTCAATCGCACCGGCAGCGAGGGCCAGCCGCTGACCTTCCCGACCAGGGCGCCCAGCGTCGGCAAGCCAGGCAGCGCCGGCATCCCGGTCACCGGCGCGGTCGCGGGCCTGGACCGCAACAACAAGGACTGGTTCATCCTCGGCACCGCCACCCAGTACCACACGGTGCAGGACCAGTTCAAAGGCAAGCTGGCCTACGACATCTCGCCGACGCTGCGCGCCAGCTACACCTTCGGCGTATGGCGCAACGACTCCGAAGGACGTCCGGAAAGCTATCTGCGCGATGCAGCGGGACGCCCGGTCTACAGCGGCGCGGTCAACATTGCCGGCCGCAGCTACACGCTGGCGCCGACGGATTTCAACCTGTCGAACGAAAATATCCAGCACCTGATGCACGGCCTGACCGTCAAGTCCCACACCAGGGGCGTATTCGACTGGGAAGTCGCGGCCAGCCTGTACGACTACGACAAGGACCAGCTGCGCGCCGCCACCGTCGAGATGCCGGCCGCACTGGCCGGTGGCGCCGGCCGCATCGTCAACCAGGGCGGCACCGGCTGGAACACCTTGTCCGCCAGGGGCGTATGGCGTCCGAACCCGGCGCACGTGGCGGAATTCGGCTATCAGCGCGAAGCGTATAAATTGTCCAGCATCGAGAACGCCGCCAGCAACTGGATAGATGGCGCGCCCGGCGACCGCAATGTATCCTTCACCGGCAAGACCGAAACCAACAGCCTGTTCGCGCAGGACAGCTGGAAGTTCGCGCCCCGCTGGAAGACGGTGCTGGGCATGCGCTACGAGCGTTGGAGCGCCCATGACGGCGCCACCTCCAACCGCAGCGTGACGGCGCGGCACCCGGAACGCAACGAGAACTACCTGTCGCCAAAAGCCGCGCTGGCATACCAGGCCAGCGACGACTGGGTACTGAAAGCCTCGCTGGGCCGCGCCGTGCGCATGCCCACCGTGTCCGAGCTTTACCAGGGCGGCATCAACGCCGCCGGTGACTTGATCAACAACGATCCGAACCTGAAGCCGGAAAAATCGTGGACCACCGAACTGACGGCGGAACGCAGGCTGGCCAACGGTCTGTTGCGCCTGACCGCTTTCGGCGAGCGAACCAAGGATGCGCTGTACTCGCAGACCAACGTGCTGGCGGGATCGAACGTCAACACCATCCAGAACATCGACCGCATCAACACCAAGGGACTGGAAGCGGCCTACTCGGCGGACGACGTGTGGGCGCGCGGACTGGCGCTGAGCTCCAGCGTCACCTGGACCGATTCGAAGATCGCCCGCAACGACAAGTTCCCCGCCAGCGTGGGCAAGTGGCAGCCGCGCATTCCGGAATGGCGCGCCACCGGCGTGGCCACCTACGCCGTGAACGACCAGCTCTCGCTGACGCTGGCCGCGCGCTACAGCGGCAGCCAGTATTCGACGCTCGACAACACGGACGTCAACGGTTTCGCCTACATGGGCGGCAGCAAATACTTCACGACCGACGTGCGGGCGCGCTACCGCATCAACCGCCAGTGGAGCGCCGCGATCGGCATCGATAACCTCAACAACTACAAGTACTGGAACTTCCACCCGTATCCGCAGCGGACCTACGTGGCTGAATTGAAGTTCGATCTCTAAGCCAGGCCACCGCAGGCGCAATCGTTTTTCCGATTGCGCCTGCTCAGCCATTTAAACATTCATGTGATATACTTCTTTACATCGAAACCACACATGGACCGCAAAATGCTCAGCACCGAACAAAAAGCCATCATCAGCGCCACCGTCCCTATCCTGGAACAAGGCGGCGAAGCCCTGACCCGTCACTTCTACCTGACGCTGTTCCGCGACTTCCCGCAGGTGAAGCCGATCTTCAACCAGGCCAACCAGGCAGACGGCAACCAGCAACGCGCGCTGGCCAATGCGGTGCTGATGTACGCGAAGAATATCGACCGGCTGGAGCAACTGGGTCCGCTGGTATCGACCATCGTCAACAAGCACGTATCGCTGCAAATCCAGCGCGAACACTATCCGATGGTCGGCGCATCGCTGCTGAAGGCGATCCGCGAAGTGCTGGGCGCCGATGTCGCCACCGATGCCGTCATCGACGCTTGGGGCGCGGCCTACGGCCAACTGGCCGACATCCTGGCCGGCGCGGAACAAAGCGTCTACGAGAAGAACGAGGCGGCGGAAGGCGGCTGGAGCGGCGCCCGCGAATTCAAGGTGGTCTCGAAGACCGTCGAAAGCGACGAAGTCACCTCCTTCGTCATGCAGCCGGCCGACGGCGGCAAGGTGGTGGCCCATGTGCCAGGCCAGTATATCGGCCTGCTGATCGACGTGAACGGCGCAGAACAACGGCGTCAATACTCGCTGTCCGCCGCCAGCAACGGCAGCAGCTACCGCATCAGCGTCAAGCGCGAGCCGGGCGGCGCGGTGTCCAACTTCCTGCACGACCATGTCAACGTTGGCGACAGCCTGAAACTGGTGCCGCCGTCGGGCGACTTCACGCTGGCCGACAGCGACAAGCCGCTGGTGCTGATCAGCGGCGGCGTCGGCATCACGCCGACCCTGGCGATGCTGACGGCGGCGCTGGACACCGGACGCCCGATCCACTTCATCCACGCGGCCCGCAACGCCAGCGTTCACGCCTTCCGCGAGCATATCGACACGCTGGCGGCGCAGCACCCACAACTGCAACGCTTCTACTGCTACGAGGCGGCCAACGACAGCGGCCCTCAGCCGCACGCCACCGGCTATATCGACCAGCAGCGCCTCAACGCATGGCTGCCGCAGACGCGCGACATTGAAGCCTACTTCCTCGGCCCCACGCCGTTCATGAAGGCGATCAAGTCGCACCTGCTGGCGCTGGGCGTGCCGCAAGCGCAAACCTACTACGAGTTCTTCGGTCCTGCCGAAGCCCTGGCCTGAAGAGTTATTGAAGGAAGCTCCATGCCCGCGATATACTGCGGGCATGGACAAGAAAAAACCGACACCGATGCGGCGCCTTGCCGCATCGCTAGTCGCACCACTGGTCGCCTGCTCGTTGCTGCTGACCGCCTGCGCTCCGCTGACTGCGACCCAAACCCCGCCCGTCTCCATAGCGGGTCTGCGCTTCATCGGCGAACAACGCCTGCCGTGGCGCCAGCAGTTCCAGGGCACCATGGTCGGCGGCCTGTCCGGCATCGACTACGACGCCGCCACCGACGAATGGGTGATCATCAGCGACGACCGCTCGGCCAACAACCCTGCCCGCTACTACCGCGCGCGCCTGGCCTACGACGAACACACGTTCAAGTCGGTCGAGCTGACCGGCGTATCGTTCCTGCTTCAACCGGACGGCAGCACCTACCCCTCCAAGGAAGAATACGCGATACGCGGCGGCGTCGTGCCGGACCTCGAAACCATCCGCGTCGATCCGCACGACGGCAGCATCTGGTATGCCAGCGAAGGCGATGTCGCCCTCGGCCTCGATCCCTTCGTGCGCCATGCAAGCCGGGACGGCCGCTTTCTCGCCACGCTGCCGCTGCCGCCGGTTTTCAGCGTCACGGCCAACCACACCACCGGACCGCGCAACAACCTCAGTTTCGAAGGCATGAGCTTCGCACCGGACGGACACACGTTCTGGGTGTCGATGGAAGGCCCGATGTACCAGGACAGCGACGCGCCGACGCCCGAACATGGCGCGGTCAACCGCCTCACCCGGTTCGGCCGCGACGGCAAGGTGCTCGGGCAGTACGCCTATGCGCTCAGCGCCATTCCAGCCGCGCCGGGCAAGGGCAAATTCGCCGACAACGGCGTCTCCGAAATCGTCGCACTGAGCGACACCCGGCTGCTGGCGATGGAGCGCTCCGGGGTGCAGGGCGCGGACGGCAAGTACAAGGACTACGTGCGCCTGTTCGAGGTCGACACGGCCGACGCGTCCGACATCGCGCATCTGCCGGCGCTGCAGGGCGCATCGTATCGGCTGGCGCAAAAGCGCCTGGTACTCGATGTCAACCAGTTGAACCTGCCCACCGTGGACAACCTGGAAGGCATGTCTTTCGGACCGCGGCTGGCCAACGGCCACGCCAGCCTGGTGCTGATCTCCGATGATAACTTCGGCAAGAACCAGGTTATCCAGCTCTTGCTGTTCGAAGTCATTCCGTGACCAGGGCGCCCAGCGCCGCTTCCGGCACGGGACGGCTGTACAGATAACCCTGATAACGTCGGCAACCCAGTTCCTCCAGCAGCACGCGCTGCGCCATGGTCTCGACGCCTTCCGCGATCACGTCCAATTGCAGGCTGCGCGCCATCGCGATGATGGTCCGCACGATGACCTGGTCGTTGCTGTCGCTGGCCAGGTCGCGCACGAAGGACTGGTCTATCTTCAGTTGACTCAAAGGCAGGCGCTTCAGATATTGCAGCGACGAGTAGCCGGTGCCGAAATCGTCCAGCGAAAAACGCACGCCGATCGCCTTCAGCTCCTGCATGCAGGCGATGGTTTCCTCGATCTTATCCAGCAGCACACCCTCGGTCAGTTCCAGCTTCAGCGAGCGTGGATCGATACCATGCCGCTCTACGGCGGCGCGCACCTCCGCACCAAAATCCGGCTGATGGAATTGCTGCGCGCTGACGTTGATCGCCAGGACCAGCTGCGCCATCCGCGGCGCCGTTTGCCATGCCGCGAGCTGCGCACACGCCGTCTCCAGCACCCAACGGCCGATCGACAGTATCAGCCCGGTCTCCTCCGCTAGCGGAATAAAGCTGGCCGGCGACACCGTCGTGCCATCGCCGCGTATCCAGCGTATCAGCGCCTCGGCGCCGCGTGCCTTGCCGTGCTGGTCGACCTGCACCTGGTAGTGCAACACGAATTGATCGCGTTCGATCGCGTGGCGCAGATCGTTTTCCATTTGCGCGCGTTCGCTGATGCGGTCCTGCATCTGCCGGTCGAAGAAGCGCATACCGTTGCGGCCGGCCTGCTTGGCCTGGTACATCGCGATATCGGCCTGCTTCAACAAGTCGTCCGGAAGTGGCGGCTCGCCGTTGTGGAACAAGGTCGCGCCGATGCTCGGCGTGCTGCGGCAGTGATGCGTCCCCAATTCGTAAGGCCGGTTCAACGCCGCCAGTATCTTGGCTCCCAGCGACTCGACTTCGGCCGCAGCTTCCAACGCACCGCTGCTTAGTCCCTCCACCAGCACCACAAATTCGTCGCCCCCCAGGCGCGCGACGGTGTCGCCCTTGCGCAGGCTCGATTGCAAGCGCTCCGCCACCTGCGACAGCAGCAAGTCGCCGACGTTGTGGCCCAGCGTGTCGTTCAGAATCTTGAAGTTATCCAGGTCGATAAACATCAACGCGCAGTAGTGGTCATGCTGGCCACTGGCTGCCAGCACTTGGCGCAGGCGGTCCAGCAGCAGGCGGCGGTTGGGCAAACGGGTCAGCGGATCGTAGAACGCCAGGCTGCGGATTTCGTCGTTGGCTGCCTTGCTGAGCGTGATGTCGGTCAGCGCGGCGACGTAGTTGGTGATCTCGCCGCCGTTGTCGCGCACGGCGGTGATGCTCAAATGTTCAGGATAGACCTCGCCGTTCTTGCGGCGGTTCCATATCTCCCCTTCCCAGATGCCGTCGCGCGCGATGGCGGTCCACATCACCGTGTAGAAATCCGGCACATGCCGCCCGGAGCTCAATAGCCTCGGCGTTTGACCGACCACCTCCTCGCTGCTGTAGCCGGTGATGCGAACAAAGGCCCGGTTAACTTGCACGATGCGGCCGTGCGCGTCGGTCACCATCATGCCCTGAGCGGCTTCGAATACAGTGGCGGCCAGGCGCAGCGCCGCGTCGGGATCGGGATCGGGATCGGCGACATACGCCGGTGCGTACGCGCTCAGGGGAGGTGACATGTAGAACCTTAGTTACAAAAGATGGAATAAGCGAAGGTTACTGATCCTCATCAAGAAAATAATTGATCCAGATCAAAGAAATTGCAGTTCCAGCTCACTACCATGATCTAATCGTCCAGAAAATAAGAGTATAAAATCATGAATATCTCCATCGAACGCAATAATTGCGCCGAGTGCGAGCATCGCATGACGTGCGTTGGCGCCGCCGCCGGCAATCGGGACGCCAGCCAGCGCATACGCATCGCCCGCCACGACACCCTGTACCAGGCCGGCGATGCGGTCAGCGATCACATTTTCAACATCCGCTCCGGCAGCTTCAAGGTATTGCGCGCCGCGTCGCAACAACCAGCGCAGATTATCGGCTTCGCGCTGGCGCCGGATTTCCTCGGCCTCGATGCACTGGACCGCGAGCGGCACGCCAACACCGTCATCGCGCTGGAGGACAGCGAGGTGTGTAGCATCAACTGGAACCGGCACGCCTTCGAAGGGCGGCGGCGCCCGGTGATGCGGGCCAGCCTGCACGCCCTGCTCAGCCGTGAGATCCGCCGCGAACAGCGCGCCGCCCTCATGCTGCGCAATACCCAGGCCGAGCAACGCATGGCCGACCTGCTGCTGTCGCTGTCGCAACGCCGCGTCGAATTCGGCCACGTGGCCGAGCAGTTCCGGCTGCCGATGTCGCGCTGCGATATCGCCAGCTACCTCGGCGTGACGGCCGAGTGCGTCAGCCGCCTGCTGCTGCTGTTCCGCCAGCGCGCACTGTTCGAGTTGCGGCGCAGGGACATCAAGCTGCTGGACCTGTCGGCGCTGCACCGCATGGCGATCGGCAGCGCGCCGGAATCGGCAATGGTGGCGTCATGACGGCGCTGGAACTGGCCCAGTGCCAGCTTGGCAGCCAGATACAACTGGCACGTGGCGAGCACCTGTTCCAGATGGGCGCCGAAGCCGACGGCGAACTGTATTTTGTCCGCAGCGGCCACTTGAAGATCTACCAGCCCTGCGACGACGGCGTGCAGCGCATCATCGACTTCACGCGTCCCGGCGACTGGCTGGGCGTCGACACGATAGGCGAACAATATCGGCACGCGTCCGCCCACGCCTTGACGGACTGCCAGGTGGATGTGGTGCAGTACCGCCATCTGGCCGAGTTGATGGACGAGGAGCCGTACAGCTGCGACTTGTTCAGCGCGATGCTGAGCCGCGAGATCGACCGCCAGCAGCTGGCCGCCGCCATCCTGCGCAGCGCCGGCGCCTGCCAGCGCATCGTGATGTTCCTGCTGCAGCGCGCCGGGCCGGCGCCGCAAGCGCCGATGCTGGAAACCCATGCACCGCTGCCGATGTCGCGCCAGGACATCAGCGACTACCTGGGCCTGACCCCGGCCACCGTCAGCCGCACGCTCAGTTCCCTCAAGCGCAACGGCTGGATATCGCTGGGCCAGCGCGGTTTTGTGGTGCAATCCCGCCCCGCGCTGGAGCGCTTGGCGGCCGGGGCGCCGTTGGCCATCGCCCCCCAAGCCGCCTGACGCGGCGTCACACTGCTGATTTTGCTCGGCGCCTGCGGGTGGTGATGCTTTCGCGATTCAAGCCCCAATTGTCGGTCTCCACCTCGTCGATGATGACGAAGGTGGTTGCCGGGTCCTTGTCCAGCACACGGGTCAGCAGGTCGGTGACGCCTTCGATCAGCTCCAGTTTCTGGGCTGCCGTGACGCCTTCTTTGGTCACGCGGATGTTCACGTATGGCATGGCGCGGCTCCTTACCAGGTGCCGGCGGTGGCGCCGCCGTCGACAGGCAGCACGACGCCGCTGGTGAAACCGGATTCGGTCAGATACAGCACCGCTTCCACCACATCCTTCACGCCGCCCATTTCGCCGCTCGGCGACAACGCCTTCAGGAACGTACGCGTGCCTTCGTCCTTGCCGTGCATCGGCGTATCGATAATGCCGGGAGCGACCGCGTTGACCTTGACATTGGAAGCGGCCAGCTCCAGCGCCAGGCCGCGCGTGGCGTTATTCAAGCCGCCCTTGATCAGGATCGGCAGCAGCGCCGGCACCTTGGCGGTCGGCTGAAGCGCCAGGCTGGCGGTGATGGTGACGATATGGCCGGAGCGGTTGGCGCTCATGTGCCGCGCGGCCGCCTGCGATGGGTAGAAAAAGCCCATCAGATTGGTGTTGACGATGGTCTGCACTTCTTCTTGCGTATAGTCGCCGACTGGCTTGGCGATGAAAATGCCGGCGTTGTTGATCAGGACATCAACCTTGCCAAAGGCCGCAATGGCGCGTGCGAACAGCTCCCTGGCCGTGGCAGGATCGGCGATGTCGCCCGCCACCGGCAGGAAGTTGGATGGATTGCCCCACTGCGCGGCGGCGGTCTGCAGGCGGTCCAGCGTCCGGGCGTTGCCGACCACGTTGTAGCCGCGTTTCAGGTAAGCCTCGGCGATGGCGAAGCCGATGCCGCTCGATGCGCCGGTGACGATAACTGTTTTCATGGTGATGCTCCTTTGGGTTTCTGGTTGCGGCGTTCAACGACGCCATGCAGATCACTATACTTATGACTTCGGCGTTGATAAATGAGGTTCAATGCAAGATAATTGATACACCATGTAATCAATGAGGCCAATATGAAGCGCAATTTCGACGACGTCCTGCTGGGCAGCATAGAGCTGTTCTGCTTTGCGGCGGAACTGGGCAGCTTTACCGCGGCGGCCACCGCGGCCAGCGTGACGCCGGCCGCGGTCAGCCGCTCCATCGCCAGGCTGGAGGAACGGCTGGGCGTGCGCCTGTTCGTGCGCACCACGCGCCAGATCCGCCTGACGGACGGCGGCCGTCACTATTTCGAACAATGCCGGCAGGCGCTGTCGCTGCTGACTGACGCCGAGCGCCAGGTCACGGGCGGCCAGGCCAAACCGGCCGGCGCGCTGCGCATCAGCGCACCGACGCCGTATGCGCATTACCGGCTGCTGCCTTTAATGGGGGAGTTCCGCCGGAAGTACCCGGATGTGACGGTGGATATCCACGTCAGCAACCGCAATATCGACTTCGCCGACGAGGGCTACGACCTGGCGATACGCGGCCGCGCGCCGGCCGACTCCAGCCTCATCGCCCGCAAACTGGAGGACGCGGAGCTGGTGCTGGTCGCCTCGCCCGCCTACCTGAAACGCCACGGCAAGCCGCGCAAGCTGGAGGACCTGCACCAGCATGAATGCATACAGTTCGAGCTGCCCAGCACCGGCAAGCGCATTCCGTGGCAGTTCATGCAGGACGGTGTGGCGATCGACATGCCGACCAGCGGAGGCTTATGCTGTTCGGAGGACGTGCTGGGCATCGTCACGCTGGCGCGCGCCGGCGCGGGACTGGTGCAGACCTACCGCTACATCATCGAACAGGACCTGGCGCGCGGAGACCTGGTCGAACTGCTGCCGCAACACGGCGGCACGTCGCGGCCCTTTATCCTGCTGTATCCGCATGCTCGCCACCTGTCGCTGCGAGTGCGCACCTTTGTCGACTTCCTGGTGGCCAAGCTGCAGGACCACTAAGCCAGCATATCCGCGAAGGCGCTGCGGGCAGGATGATGCAGCACGTCCTTGCGCCAGACCAGCAGCGTTTCGACCTGTGCGATATGCGGCGGCAGCGGGTGCTGGCGTATGGTCTTGACCAGCTTGCGCTGGTTTAGCAGCTCTTTCGGCATCAGCGCCACGCCCATGCCGGCGGCCACGCAGCCGATGATCGCCTCAAAGGTGCCGAATTCCGACACCCGCGCCGGCGCCGCGCCGCCCTCGGCAAACCAGGCTTCGAGCCGTCGGCGGTAGGTGCAGCCGGTGCGGAACACCAGCAGGTTGCGCCGCGCCAGCTCCTGCGGCGACGTCACCGGAGCATGGCCGTGGCAGGTAATCAGCACCAGTTCCTCTTCAAACACCGGCAGCTGCTCAAGGTCCGCGTGCTGCACCGGGCCTGCCACCAGGGCCACATCCAGCCGGTGCTTCAGGACGCCGTCCAGCAGCTGGTCGGTGGGCGCGGTGTCCAGTATCAAATCCACATGCGGGTGCTTGCGGTTGAAGGCGGCCAGCACTTGCGGCAGGCGCGCCGCCGCCGTGGTCTCCATCGAGCCGATGCGCAGCTGGCCGGACGGCTTCTGGTCCGGCTGCATGGCGGCCTGCGCTTCCTCCGCCAATTGCAACAGGCGATCGGCATAGGCCAGCAGGCGCGAGCCTTCGACGGTGATTTGCAGTTTGCGGCCGGAGCGATGGAACAGCGGCACGCCCAACGACTCCTCCAGCTGCGTCAGCCGCGCCGAGACGTTGGACTGGACGCGGTTCAGCCGCGAGGCGGCCAGCGTGACGCTGCCCTCCTCGGCAACCGCTTTAAAGATGCGCAAGGCGGAGAGTTCCATGGTCGATTCTTAAAATGAGATAGGTTACTTCATTATTATTCATTTTTTGAAATAGTCAAACCATCCTATAGTACAGTCATGAAAACCGACCGCGCCCCCTCCCTGGCCATCCTGCTCGCATGCAGCTTCGCCTTCATCATCGTCCAGCTGGACGTCACCATCGTCAACGTCGCCCTGCCGCAGATAGGCCGCGAGCTGGGCGCGGACGTAACGGACCTGCAATGGGTGGTGGATGCCTACACGCTGGGCTTCGCCGTCTTCCTGCTGTCGGCCGGCGCGCTGGGCGACAAGTTCGGCTCGCGCCGCACCTTCCTGACCGGCTTCGCACTGTTCATCGCGGCCTCGCTGGCCTGCGCGATGGCGCCCAGCGCCACCGCCCTCAATATCGCCCGCGCGCTGCAAGGCACCGGCGCCGCGCTGCTGGTGCCCAGCTCCCTGGCCATCCTCAACGCCACCTATGCCGATGACAAGGCCATGCTGGCCAAAGCCATCGCATGGTGGACCGCCTCCGGCGGCATGTCGATCGCGGCCGGGCCGGTGCTGGGCGGCCTGTTGCTGTCGGTAGCCGGGTGGCGCAGCATCTTCTGGGTCAATGTCCCGATCTGCGTTGTGGGTTTCTGGCTGACCTGCCGCGTGGTGCCGGCGTTGGCCGGGCGCGATCCGCATCGCTCGCTGGACCTGGCCGGACAGCTGCTGGCCATCGTCGCGCTGACCGGCTTGATCGGCTCCGTCATCGAATTCGAATCCCTGGGTTGGTCGCACTGGATGGTGCGCGGCGGCCTGGCCGCGGCGGTTGTGGCCGGAGCGCTGTTCATCGGCGTCGAGGCGCGCAGCAAATCGCCCATGCTGCCCCTGTCGCTGTTCCGCAGCGCGCCCTTCTCCGGCGCGGTGCTGTTCGGTGTGCTGGTGAATTTTTCATATTACGGCGTGATCTTTGTGCTCAGCTTTTACCTGCAAAAAGTGCGCGGTTTCGGCGTGCTGCACGCGGGCCTGGTGTTCCTGCCGCTGACGGCCACCTTCATCCTGTCCAACATCGTCAGCGGCTGGATGGCGCCGCGCACCGGGCTGCGCACGCCGATGATCGTGGGCGCCATCATTGGCGCCAGCGGTTACGCGCTGCTGGGCTGGTGGGGCATATCGAACGGCGCCACCTTCCTGGCAATGCTGCCAGGGCTGGCACTGATCCCGGCCGGCATGGGCCTGGCGGTGCCGGCGATGACCACAGCTATCCTGTCCGGCGTGCAGCGGCGCCAGGCCGGCACGGCTTCGGCGGTGCTGAACACGGCGCGCCAGGTGGGCGGTGCGGTCGGCGTGGCGATCTTCGGCGCGCTGCTGGCGGCCGGCGCCGATGGCGCGGAAGCCAACCGCCACATCCTCAGCGGAATCCAGCTGGCGATGGGCGTGTCGGCCGCACTGTTGTTGCTGGCGGCGTTGCTGGCGTTGACGTGCATCCCCCGGCCGGCGGCGCAGCTTCGATCCGTTGCGGACTGTCCTGGATAGACGGCGGCGACAGGCAGTTGTCGCACCGGCAGCAACGCGCGAAGTCTGGCGGACAGTCGCCGAAGTAATCGAGCAGCAGCTCCCAGCGGCAACAGCCGCTCTGCGCATACGCCACCATCTGGTCCAGGCCTTGACGGTCGCGCTCATGCTTGTCGACGTAAAGCTGTGCCATCCGTTGAAAATCCGCTGCCTTCGGCGAACCGCCCGACAGCACATAGGCCAGTTTGCGGTTGCGCTTCAACAGCTTGCCATCCTTGAGCATTTTCAGGCAGATCTTCAGTTGCCCAGCGGGCGTTTGCTCCAGCAGCGGCTTCAATTCCGCCTCGGTAAACGATGCCCGGCCCAGCGCCACGGCCGCCTCGTACACGGCCTTCAGCTCGTCGGCCGATGGATAGTGCTTGATCAGGAAGTACTGCTGCAGGCGCTTGTCCGCGTGGTAGTACACCAGCGTGCATTCGGCGTCCAGCCCATCCCGGCCGGCGCGCAGCTTGCCGTGATAAATGGTCGCACTCTCGCCTGCCTGCCGCAGCAGCTCATGCATCTCTTCGGCCGCCTTCACGGTCGCCGCATAGACGATGCCGACGCCGTCGCTGTCGCGCACCAGTTGCAGCGCGGCCGCGTACTGCTCGTCCGGATTGGTCACCTGGCGCACGCGATAGTGCAGGTTCGGCCGGTAGATGCCGGTATTGATGACCGCCATGCGCGGACGGCCCAGCTGCCGGCCGATATCGGCGATCACTTCGTCGGTCGCGGTGGCGGTCAACGCCAGCAGTTGCGGATTGCCCAGTGCATCGAGCGCCGCGCCGATCTCCAGGTATGCCGGACGAAAATCATGGCCCCATTGCGAAATGCAGTGCGCCTCGTCGATGACCACCAGCGAAATGCCGCTGCGTTTGAGCAGCGCCAGAAACTCCGGCGTGACCATCCGCTCCGGCGTGCAAAAAATCACTTCCTTCTCCGCGCGACCAATCGCAGCCAGCGCGGCCAGTTCGTCGCCGCGCGACAGGCTGCTGTTGACCTGTGCCGCGCTGGCGATACCGCCCTCCTCCAGCTTCTCGGCCTGATCCTTCATCAGCGATATCAACGGCGACACCACCAGCGTCGCGCCGTCGAGCAGGTGGGCCGGCAGCTGGTAGCACAGCGACTTGCCGCTGCCGGTCGGCATGACGGCCAGTGTGTCGCGTCCCGCCAACACACTCTCGATGACGCGACGCTGGCCGTCGCGCAGCGCCGCCATGCCGAATACCTTGCGCAGCACGGTGGCGATCCGCTTCGTTTGGCTGGGTTGCGGGCTTGCCATCTCACTCTCCGTTGAGCGGGTCGCCCCGCCGTGCAAGCAGCTTAGCCATCGGATTACGGGCGGTATGTACGGCAGCGCACCGTCGATCGTTAACGGCTATCGCATTCCGGCACGGCATGAGGTCCCGGCCTGCATGCAAATCTGTCATACTGATGTTTTTTCGCTGACATGAATAGATGGACCCGAGACGAGAACATGTGCGCCGCTTGCTACAGGTGGACGCCCACATCAGCGACATGGATGGTCAACACTACGTCGTCACACAGATCATCGACATTTCCCGCATGGGCGTAGCCTTCCTCAGCGACCATCCGCTGCCGACGGACACCAACTACGTGCTGACGTTCTGTTTTCCCGGTAGTTCCATCCAAAACAAGGTCACGCTGACGGTGCTGCACAGCGCCCTGATCGGAACCCACGGCCGCTATCGCAACGGCGCGCGCTTCCTGGCCATCCCCGACCAGGCCGCGGAACTGATCTTCGAATACTTGACCAGCGCACCCGAAGCCTAACATCCGCAGCCGCGTCCGCCGTGCTATGATTTTCCGCTTGTGTCACCATGCGGAAAATCCCACGATGTGGATCGTTCAAATCGCCTTGCGTCGCCCTTACACCTTCATCGTGATGGCGCTGTTGATTCTGCTGTCCACGCCGCTGGTGCTAACCAAGATGGCGACCGACATTTTCCCGGAAATTAATATCCCCGTCGTCAGCGTGATCTGGCAATACGGCGGCCTGTCCGCACAGGAGATGGGCCAGCGCGTCGCCAATTCGACGGAACGCAGCCTGACCACCACGGTCAACGACATCGAACATATCGAATCGCAGTCGCTGGCCGGTTCGTCGGTCATCAAGATTTTCTTCCAGCCGGAAGCCAATATCCAGACCGCGATCGCGCAGGTGGTGGCGATCTCGCAAGCGCAGCTGCGCCAGCTGCCGCCGGGGATGCAGCCACCGCTGATCATCAAGTACTCCGCCTCCAGCATCCCGGTGATCCAGCTGGGTCTTTCCAGCCCGTCGATGACCGAGCAGGCCATGTTCGACACCGCGGTCAACTTCCTGCGGCCGCAGCTGGTCACCATTCCCGGCGCGGCCGTGCCCTACCCTTACGGCGGCAAATCGCGCCTGGTGTCGGTGGACCTGGACACCAAGGCGCTGCAAGCGAAGGGGCTGACGCCGACCGACGTGGTGGCCGCCGTCAACGCCCAGAACCTGATCCTGCCATCGGGCACCGCCAAGATAGGCGGCACCGAATTCAACGTCAGCATGAACGGTTCGCCCGACACCATCGCGGGCCTGAACCAGCTGCCGGTGCTGAGCAAGAACGGCAGCATCACCTACCTGTCCGACGTGGCGCGGGTGCGCGACGGTTTTTCGCCGCAGACCAACATCGTGCGCCAGAACGGCGAACGTGGCGTGCTGCTGTCGGTGCTAAAGAACGGCGGCTCGTCGACGCTGGACATCGTCAACACGCTCAAGGGACTGTTGCCAAAGGCGATGCAGTCGCTGCCGGCGGAATTGAAGATCACGCCGTTGTTCGACCAGTCGCTGTTCGTCAAGGCCGCGATCAGCGGCGTGGTGCGCGAGGCCATCATCGCCGCCGCGCTGACCGCCGCCATGATCCTGCTGTTCCTCGGGAACTGGCGCAGCACCTGCATCATCGCCGTGTCGATCCCGCTGTCCATCCTGTCGTCCATCCTGGTGCTGCACATGCTGGGCGAGACCATCAACATCATGACGCTGGGCGGCCTGGCGCTGGCGGTCGGCATCCTGGTGGACGACGCCACCGTCACCATCGAGAACATCGAGCGCCACCTGCACCAGGGCTCGGACCTGCACCAGGCCATCATGGAGGGCGCCGGCGAGATCGCCGTGCCGGCGCTGGTGTCCACGCTGTGCATCTGCATCGTGTTCGTGCCGATGTTCTTCCTGACCGGCGTGGCGCGCTACCTGTTCGTGCCGCTGGCCGAGGCGGTGGTGTTCGCGATGATCGCGTCCTACATCCTTTCACGCACGCTGGTGCCGACCATGGTGATGCTGATGATGGACCACGCGCCGTCCGCAGTGGACGCGAAGCCGAACCTGCTGCAACGGGTCTACCTGCGCTTCGACGCCGCGTTCGAGCGCTTCCGGGGCGGCTACATCATCATCCTCTCCACGCTGCTGACGCACCGCAAGCGCTTCGGCGGCGCCTTCCTGCTGTTCTGCGTGCTGTCGCTCGGGCTGGTGTTTGCCATCGGCCGCGACTTCTTCCCGAGCGTGGATTCGGGCCAGATCCGCCTGCACATGCGCATGCCGACCGGCACCCGCATCGAGGAAACCGCGCGCGTCACCGACGAAGTGGAGAAAGTCATCCGCGAGGTGATCCCGAGGGACGAGCTGCAAACCATCCTCGACAACCTCGGCACACCGTACAGCAGCATCAACCTCTCATACAGCAACGCCGGCACCATCGGCACGCTGGACGCGGAGATACTGATGTCGCTGCACGAGGATCATCGTCCGTCGAAGGTCTACATCGACCGTTTGCGGCGCGAGCTGCCCAAGCGCTTCCCCGGCGTGGAGTTCTTCTTCCAGCCGGCCGATATCGTCACGCAGATCCTCAACTTCGGCCAGCCGGCGGCGGTCGACATCCAGATCGCCGGCAAGGACCTGGCCAGCAATTACCAGCTCGCCGCGCGGCTGATGAAGCAGATCAAGCAGGTGCACGGCGCAGTCGATGTTCACATCCAGCAGCGCATGGACCTGCCGACGCTGGGCCTGAAGATGGACCGTGGCCAGATGAAACAACTGGGCCTGAACCCTATCGACGTGGCGCAGAACCTGCTGGTTACACTGTCGGGCAGCTCGGTGACGCAGCCGGCGTTCTGGCTCAATCCCAGCAACGGCGTGGTGTACAACGTGGCGGTGCAAACGCCGCAATACCGCATCGACGACCTCGATGCGCTGCTGCGCACGCCGGTACGCGGCGCCGGCACGTCTGGAGCGGTGGGCGATGGCACCGGCGCCACCCAGCAGTTGAGCAGCCTGGTGACGGTGTCGCCGTCGACGCAGCCGGCCATCGTCTCGCACTACAACCTGACGCCGGTGATCGACATCTTCGTCAGCGTCGAAGGCCGCGACCTGGGCGCCACCTCGGCGGAGATCCAGAAGCTGGTGGACCAGATGGGCGCCAAACTACCGCGCGGCAGCAAGATCGACCTGCGCGGCCAGGTCGAGACCATGCACTCGTCCTTCTTCGGACTGGGCGTCGGCCTGCTGATGGCGATCGTGCTGGTGTACCTGCTGATCGTGGTGAACTTCCAGTCCTGGGTGGACCCGTTCATCATTGTCACCGCGCTGCCGGCGGCGCTGGCGGGCATCGCCTGGATGTTGTTCCTGACCGGGACCACGCTCAGCGTGCCGGCGCTGACCGGCGCCATCATGACCATGGGCGTGGCCACCGCCAACTCGATCCTGATGGTGTCGTTCGCGCGGCAGCGCCTCAACGACGGCCTGCCGCCGCTGTCGGCCGCGCTGGAAGCGGGCGCCACGCGTATCCGGCCGGTGCTGATGACGGCGCTGGCCATGATCATCGGCATGGTGCCGATGGCGATCGGCATGGGCGAAGGCGCGGAGCAGAACGCGCCGCTGGGCCGCGCCGTCATCGGCGGACTGCTGTTCGCCACCGTCTCCACTTTGCTGTTCGTGCCTATCGTCTTTGCGGGCGTCCACCGCTATCTGGAACACCGTGCCGCGCGCCGGCTTCCGTCCACGCCTGCCGTCGCAGAAGGGAATACCTGACATGTCCGAAAAACGCCACGCCACGCTTGGCATCCATCACACGCCGGAGGATGGCGCGCACCACCACCCGCATCGCGGGCCTATCCTCAGGCGCGCCAAGCTGGCAGGCCTGATCGCCATCGTCTTGCTGCTGGCGGGCGGCGCCGCCACGCTGGTGCAGCGCGCCGTGCATGCGAACGCGCTGGCGACGGCCACCACCGAATTAAACCAGCAGTATGTACTCGTCACCAGCGCCAAGGCGGCGCCGGGCGGCGAGCCGCTATCCCTCCCCGGCACGCTACAGGGCATCATCGAATCGCCCATCTATGCGCGCAGCAGCGGCTATGTGCTGCGCTGGACCAGGGACATCGGCGCCCGCGTCAACAAGGGCGAGGTGCTCGCGGAGATCGATACGCCGGAAGTGGACCAGCAGCTGTCGCAAGCCGTGGCGGCGCGCCAGCAGGCGGCGGCCAGCCTGGAACTGGCCAAAAGCTCGGCCGAACGCTGGGAAGCCTTGCGCAGGAAGGACGCCGTCACGCAACAGGAGCTCAATGAACGCAACAGCGCCTACACACAGGCGCAGGCCAACCTGGCGGCTGCCGACGCCAATGTGCGCCGCTTGCAGAAAACGGGGGACTTCAAGCGCGTGGTCGCGCCGTTTTCCGGCGTGATCACCAGCCGCACCGTGGATGTCGGCGATTTGATCAACGGCGGCAACGGCGGCGCGGACCGGGCGCTGTTCCGGCTGGCGCAGGTCGATCCGCTGCGTGTGTACGTGTATGTACCGCAGGCCTACGCCCAGCGCATCAAGATCGGCGACCGCGTCACGGTCACGCAGGCCGAGCTGACCGGCCAGAAGTTCAGCGGCACGGTGGTGCGCACGGCGGGCGCCATCGACGCGGCCACGCGCACCATGCAGGTCGAGATCAACCTGCCGAACAAGGACAACGCGCTGCTGACCGGCTCCTACGTGCAGGTGGCCTTGCCGCTCAGCGGCAGTTCGAATGCGCTGCTGGTGCCGTCCAACGTGCTGTTGTTCCGGCCGGAGGGGCCGCGTGTGGCGATGGTCGGCGGCGACGGCAAGGTCAAGCTGCAGGCCATCACGCTTGGGCATGACCTCGGCAACAGGATGGAAGTGCTGGGCGGACTGACCACGGCCGAGCGGCTGGTGCTCAATCCGGCGGATTCGCTGGCCGACGGCGATGTGGTGCAGGTCAAGCAGGCCAAGGCCGATGCCGGCGCCGGCGCGGCCGGGAAAGCATCGCAATGAACCAGCGCCGCACACTCGGAGCGCTGACCGCCGCGCTGCTGCTGGCAGGCTGCGCCAGCGCGCCGGTCTACGAAAAGCCATCCATCGACCTGCCGGCCATGTGGCAATCATCCGCCCCCTTCCGCACCGCCATGCCCGACGACGCGGGATTGAAGGGCAACTGGTGGGAGGTTTTCGGCGATGCGCAGTTGAACCAGCTGGCGCAACAGGCGCTGGCGCATAACCAGGGCCTGGCCGGCGCTGCGGCGCGGCTGGCGCAGGCGCGTTCACAGGTGACGGTCAGTTCGGCCGGCCTGTTCCCGCAAGCCGGCCTGCAAGCCGGGGCGGCGCGCCAGAAGACGTCGGCCAACCGTCCGCTGGCCGCTTACAACGCCACCAGTCAATCGGTCGTGCAAGACAATTACCAGCTGGGTTTTGCCGTCAACTACGAAGCCGATTTGTTCGGCCGCGTGCACAGCGGCGTGCAAGGCGCGCGCGCCTCCGCCGAACAGGCGGCGGCCGACTTTGAGAACGTGCGGCTGGTGCTGACCTCCGAACTGGCGGCCGACTATTTCAACCTGCGCGAGCTGGATGCGGAAATCGATGTGCTCAAGCAAGGCATCGTCTTGCAGCAGAAGGCCTACGATTTCATCCAGGCCCGGCACGAACTGGGCGCGGCCACCGGCCTCGATCTGGCGCAACAACAGTCGCTGCTGGACGCCAGCCAGACCCAGCTGGAGCTGCTGCACAGCCAGCGCTCGCAGTACGAGCACGCCATCGCCACGCTGACCGGCACGCCGGCGCCCTCCTTCGCGCTGCCGTCCGCCGTGGTGGCGCTGAGGCCGCCGTCGCTGCCGGTCGGCCTGCCGTCGGACGTGCTGCAACGACGGCCGGACGTGGCCGCCGCCGAGCGCGCGGTGGCCGCCGCCAACGCCAACATCGGCGTCGCCCGCGCCGCCTGGTTCCCGTCCGTGACGCTGCAATCGAGCGGTGGCTGGGACAGCAACCAGATGAGCAGGCTGCTGCAAGCACCTAGTCTGCTATGGTCGCTCGGCGCGGCCGTCACCCAAACCCTGTTCGACGCCGGCAAGAGCGACGCCACCGTGGCCATCGCCCAGGCCGGCTATGCGGGGGCGGTCGCCAACTACCGGCAAAGCGTGCTGGTGGCGATGCAGGAAGTCGAGGACGGCATGTCCGCCCTGGCGGCGCTGGGCCGCGCCCTTGCGCTGTCCGAGGCCGGCGTGCGCAGCGCGCAGCGCGTGCTGGAGCTGGCCAACGACCGCTACACCGGCGGCGTTGAAACCTACTTCGACGTCATCACCGCCCAACAGACGCTGCTCAACAACCAGCGCTTGGCCATGCAGATACGCGGCAGGCAGATGGTTGCCTCCGTCTACCTGGTCAAGGCGCTGGGCGGCGGCTGGACTACCAACCGATATCCCTGAGCAGCGGGAAGCTAAGGTCGCGCGGCGGGCTCACCTCGTGCGTCAGGTCGCCGTTGATGGACGGCTCCATCAGCAGGTTGGGGAAGGCGCTGACATCGTAGTGCGACACGGACGATCCCGGCTGATTGGGATTGGGCGCGTACATCAGCACCCGGCCCGCCGCATCGGTGCCCGCGCGGATCGCCAAGTTCACGCCGAGATTGGCAAAGACGCCTGAATGCGTGCGCGAGCGCGTCGCCAGCGCAGCCTTGAGCCGAATGCCATCGTCCAGCGTGATGCGCACGGCAGGGATCACGATGCCGGGATCGGTGCCGCCCAAGCCGGGCGGCGGCGCACCGGCGGCGTTGTCGGCGATGATGACGCCGATGGCGCCGGCATCCTGCGCGTTCCTGACCTTGACCACGAAGGTGCAGCTGCCGCGATCGATCAGGGCGATCTTCCCGTGCACCGCCAACGCGTTGGACGGCGCCAGCGGTGTGCAGGCCAGTCCACGGTCGGGCGATGTGTCGACGACCGGCATCAGCTCGCCGGTCACGCCGGGGCTGGCCAGCGGCGGCCCGAAGCTGGCCGTGCCGACCTGGGTGATGCCGGCGATACCGGCCGGCGCCAGCACCGTCAGCACCGGCGTGCCCTGTTGCAGCACCGTCTGCGCGGCCTGCTTGACGATCGCCCCGTTCCACACCAGCTTGCCGGACTTGACGGCGGACGCCGCACGTTCGGCGTCGCTCATGTCCTTCCACAGCTTGCCGGTGCTGGTGTCCAGCAGGAAGTAGTCCCAGATGCTGGGGACACCGTCCAGTTGCTCGCCGGTTTCGTCGTCGGTGTAGGTCTGGAAGCCGAGGCCATGGCCGAACTCATGCAGCAGCACCGTCACCAGGTCGACCTCGGCGCCATGGCTGTCGTCCAGGCCGAGATAGAACGGCGCGCCGGTCAGGCAGCCCGGCTGGCCCAAGTTGACGTTGAAGCGGGCGCGGATGTCCGGCGTGGTGGGATCGGCGTCCACGCCGAGGTATTTATTGGTCTCCGCCTTGCTGAACCAGGCGTTGGCGACCGGCGCGCCGGGAAAGTCCCTGAATGCTTCCAGCGCGCCGGCCGAGCCCAGCACCGCGCCGCCGTCGTTGCACGGCAGCGCTTCCCAAGTCGCCAGGATGCGGATCGGCACCGTGCTGGTCAACGTGCCGCCCCACTTGCTGGCGGCGGCCTGGAAGGCGTTCAACCGTTGCGCGCCCAGCGTGGTGCCGGCGTTGCCGCCGACCGGAGCGACCGGCGTGGCGTCGTTGAAGCCGACGCCGGCCGGGTCGCCGTTGACGATGATGATGGTCGCGGCGGCCCAGGCCGACGAGGTGCACAGCAGCGCCACTGCTGTCATGAAGGCTGGCAAGATGCGCTTCATTTTTGCTCTCCTTGGGCGGCGGGATTCTTGTGCACCGAATACTGGGTATGCGCTTCATCGAGCACCACGCCGACGCCGCCGTGCGGCGGATGGATCGTCGCCGGTCGGCTGGAACGCGCTCTTGGCCCTGCCGCGCTGGCGCGGATTGCCTTGTCCAGCTCGGCGGCCTGGTCCTGGCTGGGGTCGCCCAGCTTGCCGGTGGCGGGATCTTTGTAGGCCTTGAGCCCGCCGGCGGCGGCTGCCGCCTGCTGTGGTGGCGCCAGCTGCGTGACAACATTCACATGCGGGAACGTCATCAGGCCATTGTCCGGCGCGGCCTGCGCTGCTGTTGCCGCCAACGCCAGGCCGCATATGGCCAACCGTTCCACCGGCCGCCGCGCCCGCAACGCGCCCGCCAGCCCGCACATGCCCAGTGCGATCAACGCCACGGTGCCGGGAACGGGTAGCGCGGTCGCATTCACGCTGACGGAATCGATGCCGATGTAGTCGCCGTGGATGCTGGTGTCATCGACCACGTAACGGAAGGCAAACCGGCCGCTGGCTGGCGCCGTCAAGGCGCCGACCGTGATGGCATGGTCGATCCAGCCGGTATCGGTGGCCGAGTCGAAGCTGCCCAGCAGATTGAAGCCGCCCAGGTTGGTGCTGGCGCCGCCCGTGCTCAGGTACACCTGGACCGTGTCCAGAAAACCTTCCCCCAGCAGGCGCAAAGCGAAGTTCAGCGACTCGCCATTGGACAAGGCCAGCTCCGGCGTCAGCAGCCAATTGCTGACCGCGCCGCCGAAGCCGGCGTTGTTGAGATTGGCCGCGACATAGGCATTGGCCGGGCCGGCGGCCGCCGCGAAGATCGCGGGATCGCCCTGGAACCAGGACGTGCCGCCGGGCGGAGAGCTGTCGTTCACGAATACCCAGCCGTTGGCGGCCAAGGCCGTGATGTCGTTGAAGCTTTCGCTGAGCAAGGGCGCAGCGGAGGCGGAGACGGTACAACCAGCGGCGACTGCAAGCAGTCCCGCCCAGCGTTTAATCAAGTCCATGTCTATCCTCATGATGAGAAGGTGGAATCGGAAACCCCATTGGTACGGCTCAACTTGCCTTGATTAGATCGATTCAATACTCATCAGTTCCCGCCTCGGCAAAAAAAATCCGGCGCGGTGGCCGGATAATTTGGGGAATCTTTTCGTTCAGATGGTCGCGGCAACTCCGTACTTTTTCCGCACTTTCGGCTGCCATTAGAAAAAAGGCCCGCGTCAATTGACGCAGGCCTTTGATTTTCTTGATAAATTCTGGTGGGAAGTGCAAGTTTCGAACTTGCGCCCCTGCAGTGTAAAGGCTCAAATACGAGACAGCGGGAGCCTTCCAAAGCCCGTATTCATAGCGAACACCCGCGTTAGCTGGCTCCCGCCAGCTCTCGGAAACTTCCGCAGGACTCCGTACCGACTCCGTACTCAGCCTCCAAATTTTTGTTGGCAAAGCCTTGATTGTTGCCGCTGACCGGAACTTGACACACCGGGGGTCAATATTCGATCAGCGCCAACAGGCCCTGCTCAGCGCGCCTTTCTGACCGCGTCGAAATAGAATCCATCCCAATGGACGACGATGCGGCCGGGGGCTTTGAGATAGACGCGGGTGCAGCCGGCATCGATGGACGTCACAGGATCGGGCAGCCCCATGTTCACCGAGCTGACATGGCCCTCCTCCCGGAAGGACTTGGCGAGGTCGTCCACGCTACGCTCGTAGGATGGCCCATCGCATGTCCGTTTTCCGATTTTGAAGCGGTCCTTGGCGATCAGCACCTCCTCGCCGAGCATGGCCTTGGCTTGGCGGTCCGACATCGCGGCGATGTCGGCCGAGTCGAGCACCTTCGCGAGGCGCCATCGCCCGTAGATGTCCGCGTTGTCCTGGTCGGGCCGCCCCGCCGCG
This sequence comes from Duganella violaceipulchra, assembly GCF_019166075.1. NCBI lineage: Bacteria > Pseudomonadati > Pseudomonadota > Betaproteobacteria > Burkholderiales > Oxalobacteraceae > Duganella > Duganella violaceipulchra. The sequence goes on from NZ_JAHTGR010000013.1 coordinate 64,052, forward strand.
TCGGCGGACCACGCCCCCGCCGGCCCGAGCAGCAGCGCCGCCAACGCGAGACGGCCAGCGGCTTGGCGCGCGTTCAAAAACAAGTCGGAGAATCGCATGTCGATCCCTTCATTGGCTGGATGGTTGGGGAGCAGCCGCGCACGCGGCCGCTCGGGCAAGGCTACTGCGAAGGCGCCCGGAACGGCGCGCTCTCCTCGGCGCGCCGTCCGATGAGGCCATGGGCGACGACCTTCTTCCGGCCCTTCTTCGTCCGCACCGTCATGTAGATCGTTCGGGAGATCGCGCTCGCGGCGCCTTTGAAATCGCCATGGTCGACCAGCCAGAGCGCGTTGTCGGCGCCGCTCACGCCCGCGTTGTAGACGAAGCTGACCAGCGCGTCGAACTGCTCCTGGCTCAGCGCCTGGTGGGACACTTTCCGGTGGACGACCCTCTCCGCATCGGCGATCCGAGACGCAAAGGCCGCCTCGACCTCGGCCGGCCCCACCTTCGTCTTGAGCTCGGCATCGGAGCAAGGCCCCTTGTGCGCGAGCGTGCCGGCGCCCCAAGTGCAATTGCCGCGACCGGGCCTTCCGCCATCGTCGTAGTAATAGTATTTGGGGTCTTCGGTCTTGCGCAGGCGCGCCTTGCCGGCGGAGCTCATCCGCAGCTTGGAGTTGTCGGCTTTGGGGGGATTCGAGGCGTCCGGCATGGCTTCCTCACTGGTGGTTGGCGGGTCGTTTGAATCGGCTAGGCCGCCTTCCAAGGCCGCCTAGCCAAACTCTACGCTCGCCAAGCCGCGCCTGCCCTGACGCCGCTCAAGGGTCCGCGCGGCGCCTCGCCAGCCCCTCGGGCGGGCCGCCGCGCGGGACACCGGCGCGCAGGCTTGGCCCGCCGCGAGGAGGTCCTTTGAGCGACCTCAACGGCGGCCGCCCTGGGAGGCGAATAATGGCATGGCGCTCGGCGCCGCCGCGCGCGCACCGACCAGGAGAAGGCCATGGCGATCGACGTCTATCTGCGCATCGACGGCATCAAGGGCGAGTCCAACGACGACCGCCACAAGGATTGGATCGAGTGCAAGTCCGTCCGCTGGGAGCTCTCGCAGCCCAAGTCGGCGACGGCTTCGACCGGCGGCGGGCACACGGCCGAGCGGAGCGAGCACGGCGACATCGTGGTCTGCAAGCTCTCGGACCTCTCCACGCCATTGCTCTTGCAGACCTGCTCGTCGGGCAAGACTATTCCGAAGGCCACCATCGAGTTCATGCGCGCCGACGCGATGGGCGAGCGGGTCATGTATTTCGAGATCGCATTGGAGAACGTGCTGATCGGCGGGGTGTCGCCGGCAATCCGGGAGGGCGACATCCTCGGGGAGCACGTCGCGTTGAAATATTCAAAGATCAAGTGGCGCTACACGCGGCAGACCATCTCCGGCGGATCGGCCGGCAACACAGCCGGGGGCTGGGATCTTTCGACCAATCGAATCGCTTGACTAGCTTGCCATAACGCGCCCAGCTAAGATCGCCGAAGCGCAGGGTAGCCGACGCAAGCCGGAGCTGCACTGTTCACGTCCCGCTTAGAGGGGGGCATCTCGCGCCCATGTCGAGGTCAGCGACACCGCTTGGCCTTCGCCGATGCCCAGAGCGCGCCTCAAGAATTGGTGGGGAGGCCAAGCGTCAAGCAGGCGTGGCCGACAAAGTGACAAGCCTTTTCACGAGGCGCAAACGAGCCATCTGTTGGTCGATCGTCCCCAAATCCGTCGCGGTGGACATGAAATCCCTCCACTCGCTCGCCTTGGAAAATTTGAAGTGATTGATGATGATGAAGCCGAGCAGAGCTTCAACGAATACGCACATTTGAAAATTCTTGACATCGATCCCGCCGGGCTTCACCCCCGCATGAACGTGGGAATTCCTAGCTGCCCTCAGCGACCGCAACTGAGCCTTGGCGACATCGCCCTCCGCGAAAAAAAACGCGGTCCGCCTGATGATTTCCTTCGCGTCGTCCGCTCCGGTTATCAGTTCCAAGCAAAGCCACAGGGCCACAAAGCGCGCCTCTTGGTCCACCTTGTCTATGGCGGCGACATAGCTGAGGAGCGCCTTTCCGCAAAAATTGTGATATTGATTCGTCGCCTTGTTGAGCTTGGCGATCAATGCTCCAACCTTTTTTTCAATCACGTCAAAGCCCTTGATTTCAATGGGCTTCTCATGATTCGACGCGTCCTCGTGCCAATGCGCGCTCCTGGTCATGCTTCCATCGGGAAGGTGAACCGTGTGGATGTTGCCAACCTTCACGACCGCCCCGGAGCTGTGCGTCTCATCCGATATCATCGAAAACAACGCGATTTTCTTCTGAATGTGAAGCTGCCAGAGGCCTCGATAGATCGACAAAGAGTCCATGGCCTCGGTGAAGGCCGTGAGGTCATTGATCGCCCGGACCCGAATGACCACACTGGCGGACGCGCAGGCGCTGAGGGCGGGGTACTTGAGATGGCAGGCGGCCATGTCCGGCCGCATATGGAATATCCGGAGTTCGATTGTATTCGTGCGAATGTCAGGTGATGAACTGGTGGCCGCCTTGCCTGATGGCCGTCAAGTATGTCATACGGGTGCCGACGAGCTGGCCAACATGTTGCTGGCCGAAGGCGTCGCGGCTGAGGATGTTCGAATGCCAGACTGGCACGAGGGAGGGATTGCACTATCCACCGTACAAAAGCTGGCAATCTGGAGCCGGATGCGCGCTGCGGGGCAAAGGTGAAGGTTTATGGGGGCGACCGGATAGGTTGCATGTGTACCATGACAAAAGGCGTGTTGGCCCCCTTTGGCATGGCATCATAACTTGAACGAGCTCTAGGCGCGCCAAGCGACGCGGCCACCATTTAGCGAGGTGGCCATGCAGCCCACGATGTGAGTGACACACTTAGGTGGCGACCAGCTCGGCGATTTTTGCCGCAACTACCGCCATTGAGTCTTCCGCAGTGCTCAAGCCGCTCCGTGAGGCGAGCATAGGACTGACATTGAGGAGAGCGTCATACGTCGTGTTGTGCACGATTGGGACGAGTTGATTGCGCATCAGCAGTACTGCAAGCTCTTTGTCGGCGACGCCCTCTCTCGGAAGGCTGGCCAGCAACTCAGGGGTCACCAGCACAAGTCCGATTCGCGAGTTCGCTAAGCCCTTGTCGATGGCGCGCATCATCGGCACCCCAAGCGCGAGGTCATTCTCGCTGAACCAAACTTTTACGCCGGCTGCCACGAGCAAGTCTCGCAGCTCCTTGGCCGCCCCTTGTCGGCCCACGCGTGGCACAGGAAGACGTCACGAAGGTCAGGTTGCTGCGCTGCGCGCGTTTCAACTGTTTCGCGGATTGGTGTAAGTGACTGCACTTGGGCAGTCGTGTATGACAAGGACGAACCCGCCCCCGACCAGCGCGGCCTTGAGCTGCTGGATCTACCGCCGCCGCTGCTGCTGCCATAACTGGACCCGCTGCTGCTCGGCGAGGAATAGGGCGAGCTGTAGCCGCTATAGCCATAGCTACTGCGGTAACGGCACGCAGGGCACTGGGCAGCCGCGGCCGCTGAGCTATGACCGCGAACTGGTGCTGTGCATCTAGCCATGTCGTAATCCTTCCATTTGTAATCACTACTTTAAGTTGAGGTTAAGCAGCCGCCGACGATAGCGGGCAGTCGAAATGGTTCAGCGTACGAACCAGCTGATTTTTAGCCGGACAGTGATTCGCTATGCTCTTGGCCGCGTTGTTTCTATTAGAGTCCACGATCTTCATCTTCAAGATCCAGCGGAATGGTCTTTCCAAAGCGCGGATGAATCCGATTCATCTTAGAAATAAAATCTGGATAGTCATTCGACAATTTCATGGCGGTGACAACCGACGCCAAATGCTCTTTCAGCTTTGGGTGACCGACCTCTGCGGTAAGACGACGGTGCAGATGCGCCTTTTTTTCATCTTTTTTCGCCTGCTTCTTCAGCTCATCGAGAAGGCCTGGAGCCAAACGCTCGTAGACGATATCGTTGGTCAGTAAGCCAAAATACTTCGGGCGGAATTTTGGGTTTTCCGGCGGATATGGAAGACCACGCAGACGGAACATTTGTTCGTAGAAGTCAGCAGGGAACGTTTGCATATACGGCTGAAGCGCCTTCGCAACAAAGGCTTCCAAAATCTTGGCCAACGAATCTTTTGCACGGTCACGCTGATATCCCGTTGCTTCGTCAACCAGCGCGATGATGCCAACCCTGGCAAAACCACGCACCAGTATCTCTGCCTGGTCGGCAATATGCATTTGGTGTGGGCGTAAAGCGCCAGCCTTTCGGGCCTCTAGAACTGCATCGCAGATCTCAGGCAGCACGTCAGCTTCGTAGCCAGTTGCCGCAGTACCTCCATGGGGAGCCTGGAAGCGAATCGACGTTGACATCCTGTTCAAAAGCTCAGGAGATATGAACGGACTAATGTACTTCCCGTTCACAAATTGGACTAGTCGATCTCCTTCGCCACCGCCTGCGCCACCAATCGACATTCCCATTGCACGGACCATCCCGCCCAGGGAAAGTACACGACGTCCATCATCAAGAACGTAGCATGAAATCTCCAGATCACCGATTCGAAGGGGATGATCAGCTGAGCCGTGCGTCGCTTTGGGCAAAGATGCCAGCTCTTTTTTCGCGGCGTTCGCTTTTGCGGATATTTCTTTTCGTTGTTCCGGCGTAAGTGCCGACGCGCGAGCCTTCCCGCCCGCAGCTTTACCCTTCGGTGGTGCGACCTCCGATTGCGCAAACAAGTCGGACGTAGCAGTTTTCGGTTTTTTCGTGGCTGCCATGATGGCTCCCAGGGAATTAATGTATCTGCATAAAATATGCCCCTAGAACAAAATGCAAGGAACTCCTTGCATTTATATGAAAATTTAGCTTTTTCGTTAAAAACCACAATCGCGATATCAATGCAAGGTATCTCCCGTCATGCGCATCCTGCTGGCGGGATTGCACTGCAATTAGAAAACGGATTCGCGGCACCTTCCCCTGATCGCGCCTCGCGGCCGTAGAAAGCCGGTGCCGGCGATTTGAGTCAGGGCGAAGGCCCTGATGCCCGAAGGGCACCGGCACGCGTCATGGGCGCATGTAGGAGCGTTTTGGCCGGTCGTCCCGGCCAGCGACGATGCGATCCAGTCACATGCGGGGGCGCACCTGGTGCTGATCGTCGCGCCCCAGCTCCTCAAGGTGACGCTGCAGTCGTCCCCATGCTGCAGGTAAGTACGATTGATTCAAGGGCGCAAGGAATAGCGGACCATCCATCCAAGACGCTACGCCGTCAGCATCCCACCCTGACTCGAATAATCTGAAATCCAAGTCCTCACCGATGCCCTTTTCGTCAATGAGTTCGGAATATGAATCGAGGTTGTAAAATGAAACGTCATCTGCCGGGCAACCGTACAACGCTCCAATCAGGCGCGAAATCTTGACCGCAGCACTTTGGCGATCACTAGCTTCAACAAACACGGCCGTCTCGTATGGCCAGAAGCAATAGGCTCGGAAAAGCGAGGTCTTATTCATTTACTCACCCCAGCTTCCGAGCCAGGTCCTTGGCGCGCGGATGGTAATATCGCTTCAGCATGGACAATGTCTTGTGCCCGGTGACTGCGGAGAGCTCAAGCACATTGTCGAGCTTCTCAGCCAAACGGCTAGTCCCCTCGTGCCGAAGGTCGTGAAAATGCAGGTTCTTGATTTCTGCTCGTTCCGCAGCACGCACGAATGACTTTTTGACGGCGTCGGCAGTGGTGGGAAATACCTGGCCTGAGATATGACGCGGAAGGGACTGCAGGATGCCGTGCGCCTTGGTGGTGAGCGGCACATCACGCGACTCGCCGTTTTTCGTGTCATGCAGCCGCACGTAGCGGTCAGCGAGAAACACGTCGCCCCCACCGCAGCGACAATATTTCACTTCGGCGCATCGCGGTCTCGATCGCCAACACGACAAGCGGATAGATCCAGGGATTTCGGGTTCCGCCTTCGTCGTAGTAGCCCTTAACCGTGCGGACGCTCGGCATCAGCTCCGCTAACAGCCGCTGAACTTCATCGGGCGACAAGCGACGGTTCCGCCCTCTGCTCTCTGGTGGACGTCGAATCATCGCCACAGGATTTTCGATGTGGATTCCCCACTCTTTCCGAGCGACGTTTATCACATGGGAGATCAGGCCTAGGTCTCGGTTAGTGGTCGAGCCCGAAACCTCCTTGAGCCGACGGTCACGCCATTCGGCCAAGACTTTGCCCGACAGCCCAGCGACCTTGTACTGGGCGATTGGGTCACGCTGCAAGGACGCAATTCGATAGCGCTCAGAGTTCGCACCCTTCTTGCTCTCGGATACCTCAATAAGGTATCGGCCGAGTAGATCGCCCAGGGTATTTTTCTCAGCCTCGCTGCGGTCGATAAAAATTCCGCGCACCATCTCGGATTCGATGACCGAAACCCAAGCGCGAGCTGCAGCTTTATCAGGGAATGTTTTAGAGAGTTTAGGCCAGCCCTTACGTCGGATCTGGACCTCAAATTGACTACCACGTTGACGAATCGTTGCCACCACTAGCTCCTTGCCACTAAGTTGTGGCAATTTTGTGGCAAGTGGTCCGATTCAACGGAGGACAGATATTGAGGGTGTTTAGAAAAACACTTTGAAATCAATACCTTGAAACTGGTGGGAAGTGCAAGTTTCGAACTTGCGACCCCTGCAGTGTGAATGCTCAACCGAGAGACCGCCGGAGCTTCCCGAAGACAGTTTTCATAGGAAACGCCTGCATTTGACGGCTCCTCGCGACTCCCGAAAAGCCCGACCGGACTCCGTACTGACTCCGTACTCGCCCTCCGAATTTACTTTGGCAAGGCGCATACCACCCTCGGCCATACTGAGCAGCAGCGGCTGTCACATCACTCCAATCGACTATATCTCGCCCCTTGGCTTACCAAGTTCAACGAAAGCGCGTTGGCCTTCGCCTCAGGAAGGCGGAAATGCCATCAATGAAATCTTCGCATTGGGTCGCAACGGCGAATACGGCGTGGCTGTCGCTGGTTTCGCGCGAACGGCGTCCCTACCCGAGTTTGCCCAATATCTTTTTCGAGCGCTGCAAGTTGACCTACACACCAGCTTGGCCTCCGCATCATGTACTGGCTGCCGGGCTGGCGCTACGCGAAGGGTATCTAACGTGACAGGTCGCCACTACTGGCTGCGTATCGAATAAATGAAGCGCTAACTCGCAGCCTCACAAAACTTCGTCTACGCATTCATCGAGCTGTATCATTAGCACTTCCCCGGCCACCAAGCAATAATGCAAGTCATAGTGTGAGCATCCATGTTCGACAAACACGATCTTCGTGTACCCATCCCCTTCCTCTGGCTGCGGCCCTGGTAAAGCATGGCGCAACGAAAACCGTAGCACTGTTTCCCTGAGAATGGATTAATTCGGCCGCGCGTCTCCATCAGCCTCGGCCGGACCCACTGCTCATACCACGCCGCGTAGCGGCTACCCTTCGCGACGCCATCGGGTGCCCCCAGCCCGCCCGCGATATCTGGAATGGTCAATGCGCTCATCAGCGCCAAGTAGTACAGCTCGGAATCAACAGCTTTTCGTGTCTGGGCAATAAGTGTACGCATGTCAGTCGGCGATCAGCGTCTGAATGATCGGGCAGCCGTCGTTACGTTCTTCGCTGCCGCACCGAGCGACCATTCCTTCGAGCGCGATTTTCATCGCCTGCAGATCGGTTAGTTTTGACTCCACCATCGCACGCTTCCTGGCCGCCAGGTCGCGCGTGCTGCTACAGGCCAGCGAACCTTCCAGCCTAAGCAAACTCGAAATTTCGTCGAGCGCAAATCCCAGTAGCTGTGCCCGTTTGATGAACCGGATCCTGCGGATATCTCCGTCACTATAGGTGCGGTAGCCGCCATGCGGACGTATTGGTTCGTCGATCAGCCCGCTGCGTTGGTAGAACCTGACCGTCTCCACATTCACCTTGGCGGCGGCGGCCAGACGCCCGATCGTCATTTTTTCATCCATTCGCTTGACTCCGTATATATGTACGGAGTTTATCCTATTCTTGTTTCAAACCAATGGGGAGTCGGTATGGCAATAGGAACGAAAAGCACCTTGGCCGCAGGGATATTGACGGCCCTTGGCGCGTCGGCTTGCTGCGCCGGCCCGCTCGTTCTTCTGCTGCTCGGCGTCGGCGGCGGTTGGGCAGCGCTCCTGATGGCATTCGAACCTTATAGTTCCCATTTGACAGGGTTGACGCTGCTTTTGCTCGGGACGGCTTTCTACAATTTATACGTGCGCCGTCGCGCTTGCGCGCCGGGAGACGCGTGTGCGTCCGATCGCGTCATCAGGAACCAGCGCATCGCGTTCTGGCTTGTTACCTTGCCGGTGTTACTACTGCTGGCATTTCCCTTGTATGCCTCGTTGTTCTATTGAAAAGGATGTCCTCATGCGTATTTACTCATTCCTCGTCGGGGTTCTGCTGGCTGGATCGGCCTTTGCAGGTGTGCCACAGACCATTACCCTCAACGTGCAAAACATGACCTGTCCGGCGTGCCCGATCACCGTCAAGAAAGCGCTGGAACAGCTCCCCGGTGTAAGCGATGTGAAGGTGGATTTCGAGCACAAGACCGCGACGGTGCGTCTTGATATGGACCGCGCAACTATCGCCTCACTGACCAAAGCGACCGCCGATGCAGGCTTCCCATCGACGCAAGGGAAGTAACGCGATGGCCGAGGCGATTCTAGAATCCACGCTGACCTGCCCACATTGCGGGTTGAGCAAACAGGAGCGCATGCCGACGGACGCGTGCCAGTTTTATTACGAGTGCACCGGTTGTGCCGTCGTGCTACGGCCAAAGGCGGGCGACTGCTGCGTGTTCTGCTCCTACGGGACAGTGAAGTGCCCGCCGATCCAGCTGCAGCGCGGATGCTGCGGCTAAAAGCGGCACAGGAATCTCCTTGAGAGCGGACCAAGATCGACGTAGCTCACGCAAAAACAGTTATTTGGACTCAAAAACGATTACAAATCTGCTTTTGTGATATCAGGCAAGGAATGGTCACTTGCCTGCCTGGGGAGCGGTAGACGTAGCTGCGATCTTGTCGAGATAAGCCCAAAACTGCTCTCCAATTTGCTCCTTTGCCTGCACCTTCGCGTTAGCCTGGGCCAGCAAGAGCTCCGACTCACGGACCTGTGCCTTGATCGGCGCGATCTGGTCGTTGGTATCCTTCAGCTGTTCGGTCAGTAGTTCAGTTTCGGCGATTTTACTGATCAGTTGGCGCTCGGTATCCGAGGCGCGCACCTGCAGCCGTTTGCCAACGTCGTCATCCATCCGATTTCTCTAGTTAAATTCCGGAAGCGCGAACAGTGATCTGGTGCCTTGGTGCGGCCACGAGGCCACGGCGATGACCTCATTACCACGTGCATTAGTACCAATCACCACGTTAGGGCCGAGGACAGTTTCACCGGCCACATGAAAAAGCGTGCCTACCTGTTCGCCATCGCGTAGCTTTCCAACAACCGTCTCAACAGGCACTATTTGCTCGGGACCAATCCAAGTTGGCTGCGGTACGGCCGTATTGTCAGGCACCGCCACCACGCCCGGCACGCTGAGCGCCAACATCGCCCAGCAGCAGTGGTTCGCTGACCTGTTCAGCAAAGTTGCCCAATCATTCAGGCGCTGATCGACGACTGACACACCCCTTCTCCGGACAGGTCTGCGACTTACTATCCGATGCTATTCAAGCTTGCAGTAACAGTAAACAAATTGCTGCGTGGTGCCGAACGGCGTCTGATGCGTTTCCCGTTGACTTTCGATCAGATGAAAACTTGCCCCGAACTGATCGTGGAGGGATGCGGCGTCATATCGAACTACCTCAAGCCCACTGCATTGCTCAGGCCCCTCGGGCGCGAAGGTAGCGACGATCACGTGCCCGCCCGGCTTGACAGCCTTCGCCACCTGGCGCACGTACATGGCACGCTGTTCAGGTTGTGTAAGGAAGTGGAAAACGGCGCGGTCATGCCACACATCGTAGCGATGAACGGGCATGTCGGCCCGCGTGATGTCGCCCGCGCCCCATTGGACGGCATTGGACAAGGCCCCCAGCCTTTGCTGAGTAACGTGAAGGGCCGTGGCCGATAGATCAAACACGGTGAGGTCCCGGTAACCCAAACTTAACAGGTCATCAACCAGGGTCGATTCGCCGCCGCCGACATCGATGATCGCGGCCTGCTTGTCGCTGGTGGCTTTCTGAATCAATGCCAGAGACCTGTCCAGATGGGCGCTATACCAGCTTACCGCATCCGGCTCTTTCGTCTGATAGACCCGTTCCCAATGACTCTGGTTAGCATTCATACTTCCCTCATTTTTTGCGTAGTCTTTATGATTTATTGCTTACTTCAAGCCGGATTCGGATTTAGACGTAACGCGCTTTAGCTGCTCAAGTTTAATCGCGACCGGCTTTGTGATCGGAACTACCGGATCCGGCTCTCGCAGCGCCACAAACGCCTGTTTCAGGATATCTATTGCAGAACTAAGAAATAGCCCTGCAATGATTAAGCCCACAACAATGTCTGGCCAGTGCGACTCCAGAAAGTAGCTGCCGCCGACGGCCAGCAGGACTCCAATGTTGGCCATCAAGTCATTGCGCGAGCAAAGCCAAGTAGAGCTCATATTCAGGTTGTCGCCACGATGCGAGAAAAGTAAAACAAAGCATAGCAGGTTGGCGGCCAAGGCAATCATGCCGATTGCGCCCATCGTGACAAGAGTTGGCATACTCGGATGCACGATTTTGTATCCGGCCTCACCCAGCACGGCCACGCCAAACACCAGCATGAAACCACCTTTAACAGCGGCGGCACGGGCATGCCACCGCGCCGACTTCGCCAACACAAATAGACTGAACCCGTAGACTAACGCGTCGCCCAGCATATCGAGTGAATCGGCCAGCAGCGAGGTCGAGTTGGCCACCATTCCACCCACGCCCTCCACGCAAAACATCAACGCATTGACTACAAGAACTATCCATAGCACCATGCCGTGACGCTCTCGCATCGCGTCGATCTCACAAATTTTATCTTCACAACAGTTAGCCATTTCGTTACTGTCTCCGTGTTGACAACCGGCTGGTCTCTTGCGTTTGGGCGCGATGGCGCGTGCAGGCACAATTGGGTAGCATCTTCCATCGATTCTACACGCCGTTCTCGATCAGGTGCCCTCTCCCACGATCATAGCAAATAGGTTTCGAGCGAATTGCAACTCAAGTCACACCAGATATGACGGCGGCGTGGCGGTGGGCGCGACGCATGCGGCATGGTTCCCACCCACCGCTGGACCGCCTTAAACATTTGAAGCCAGGTTAAATTGTCGCCAGCAGATTATCTATTGGCGTTCGGGGATGACTTCGCGGCATCTACCTTGGCCTGCTGTTCGGCATGCAGCAGGCGTTGCTGGTTCTGCCATGGCGTCGCTTGCGCGCGGGGGCCATGATCCAGCGGGAGCGCGGTATGTTTCGTCACGCCAGTACTGGCGCAGGCGGTCAGCGCTAGGGCGGTGCCCATGGTCGCCAGTGTGGTTAAGAGCTCGTTCATGATGAATTCCTCAAAAAAGTGATTGATGCTTGGCGCCATCGTTAGGCGCCGTTTGCAAAATTGGATAGCCGTGTTTAGCCAGCTGCCGGCAGCAGATGCCGTGGGCAGAAAGGCGATCTTCATTTCGTTACCGACGATCAAACGTCTTGGCGCCAGCGGGTATCGAAGGTTTTTCAGATGTTCACGGCACAACCGGCAATCCATCTGTCATCGGATCACGCGGGTGCGTACATCGGTCTAGTTGCGCCAGCAGCAGTGCAGCACGCGTAGCGCCACCGTCGGCGGTGATGTCGCCCGCGATGAGGATGGGACAGAACCGTCGGCGGCATCGCGCCGCCAGGCGCACGCCACGCACGTCGGTTCCGGGCCCTCCGGTGTGCTGAATGCGCGCACCGGAACCGGTGGCGCAAGGCAGCAGAAGGCAAAGGTCTGGCAGTCTAAGTCAGGAGTATTGCGCGGTGCCGCAGCCATCGGACGTGCAGCCAGCATCTCCATTTGCAGCGGCAAGTCCTGAGCGGAACTGGATAATGGCACTCCACCCAGCAAGAGCAGCCACTGGAGATACAACACCAGATGTCTTACGCGGCGGGACGTAGCGATGCGCCTCATGGCCGATCGCCCCCTGACGTGGGTGCAACTGCAGAGCGGATTGACCTGCGCCGTATCAGCAGATACACCGCCGGCACGACGAACATCGATAGCAGCGGCGCTGTGATCATGCCGCCGACCATCGGCGCCGCGATACGTTGCATGACCTCGGAGCCTGTGCCTGATCCGATCATGACCGGTACCAGGCCGGCGATGATCACGGCAACCGTCATTGCCTTCGGTCGTACACGCAGCACGGCGCCCTCGCGGATGGCGTCAAGCAGGTCGGCCTCGCCCGAAGTACCTTTCACCAGCCGGGCTTCCCACGCGTGCTTCAGGTACAACAGCATGATGACGCCGAATTCTGCCGACACACCCGCCAGGGCAATAAAGCCGACACCGCTCGCGACCGACAGATTGTGCCCCAGTGCCCACAGTAGCCAGATGCCCCCGGCCAGCGCAAACGGCAACGTTGCCATGATCAGAGCCGCTTCGTCGATGCGCTTGAAGGTCAGATACAGCAGAACGAAGATGATGAGCAAAGTCATCGGTACGACGACCTTGAGCTTGGCTGTCGCGCGCTCAAGGTATTCGAATTGCCCAGACCAGGACACCGAGTAGCCCGCTGGAAGTATTACCTCCTTGGCGACGAGCTGCTGCATCTCATGCACCGCTGAGCTGAGATCACGGCCCCTGATATCGACGTATACCCAGCCCGACAGGCGTGCGTTCTCGCTCTTGAGCATCGGCGGACCGTCGTTGATACGGATCGTTGCAACGTCGCCGAGCCGTATCTGCGCGCCACGCTCGGTCAGCATTGGCAGCTCGCGCAATTTCTCGACAGAGTCGCGCACCTCGCGCGGATAGCGCACATTGATCGGAAAACGCTGCAAGCCCTCGACCGTTTCGCCGATATTGTCACCGCCGATGGCGCTCGACACGACGCTCTGCACGTCGGAGATGTTCAGGCCATAGCGCGCGGCTGCCTCGCGGTCGATATGGATATCGACGTAGCGACCGCCGTTGAGCCGCTCCGCCAAGGCCGACGATACGCCCGGTATGCCCTTGACGACCCGTTCAATTTCCGCAGTGATACGGTCGATCTCCTGCAAGCTCGCGCCGGCTACCTTGACGCCGACCGGGCTCTTGATCCCTGTGGCCAGCATATCAATGCGATTGCGGATCGGCGGGACCCAGATATTGGACAGCCCCGGCACTTTGACAATATGGTCAAGTTCATCGACCAGCTTGTCGGTGGTCATGCCAGGCCGCCATTGGTCACGGGGCTTGAACTGGATCGTCGTCTCGAACATCTCCAGCGGCGCAGGGTCGGTGGCGGACTCGGCCCGGCCGGCCTTGCCGAACACGGTTTGGACTTCCGGCACGGTCTTGATCAGGCGGTCGGTCTGCTGCAGCAGCTGTGCGACTTTGCCGGCGCCGATACCAGGCAGGGCCGACGGCATGTACAGCAGGTCGCCCTCATCCAACGGCGGCATGAATTCACCGCCCAGGCGCGACATCGGCCAGATCGTCACAAACGCAATCAGGCCTGCCACCACCAGCGTGGTTTTTGGACGGCGCAGCACGATTTCCAGCAACGGCCGGTAGAGCGCGATCAGCCACCGGTTCAGCGGGTTTTTCTGTTCGTCCGGGATACGTCCACGAATCAGGTAGCCCATCAAGACAGGGATCAATGTCACGGCCAGGCCAGCCGCTGCCGCCATCGCGTAGGTCTTCGTAAAGGCTAGCGGCGCGAACAACCGTCCCTCTTGTGCTTCCAGCGTAAATACCGGAATGAAAGACAGTACGATGATCAGCAGCGAGAAGAAGAGTGCCGGGCCGACTTCAGCCGCCGCATCGGCGATCACCGTCCAATGGGCGTTGCCGGCTAGCTTTTGGCCCGGGTGGCTGTGATTCCACGTCTCGATATGCTTGTGGGCGTTCTCGATCATCACCACCGCCGCATCGACCATGGCGCCGATGGCGATCGCGATGCCGCCCAACGACATGATGTTGGCATTCACCCCTTGGTAAGACATGACGATGTAGGCGATCAGTATGCCCAGCGGCAGCGACACGATTGCCACCAGCGCCGAGCGGATATGGAACAGGAAGATCGCGCAGACTACCGCGACGACGATGAGTTCCTCGATCAGTTTGTGCTCCAGATTGTCGACCGCGCGTTTGATCAAGTTGGAGCGGTCATACACCGGAACGATTTCAACGCCCGCCGGCAGGCTCGATTTCAGTTTCGCGAGCTTAGCCTTGACGGCTTCGATGGTTTCCAGCGCATTCTTCCCGGAGCGCATGACAATCACGCCGCCGGCGACTTCGCCTTGGCCATCGAGGTCGGCGATTCCTCGCCGCATCTCCGGCCCCAGTTCTATGCGCGCCACGTCGCCCAACCTTACCGAGACCCCCGCGTCCGTCGTCATCAGCGGGATTTTCCGGAAGTCGTCAAGCGACTGCAAATAACCGGACGCGCGCACCATGTACTCAGCCTCACCCAACTCCATGACGGAGCCGCCACTTTCTTGATTGGCTCGCTGTACGGCCTCGATCACCTTACCGTGCGGGATGGAATAGGCACGCAGCTTGCCAGGATCAAGCACGATCTGGTATTGACGCACCATGCCGCCTACGCTGGCCACCTCGGACACATTCGGCACAGATTTTAGCTCGAATTTCAGGAACCAATCCTGGAAGGCGCGCAGCTGCGACAGGTCGAGCTTGCCGCTGCGGTCGACCAGCGCGTACTCGTAGATCCAGCCCACGCCGGTTGCGTCCGGCCCGAGCGCAGTCTTCGCCTGCGCCGGCAGGCGCGATTGCACCTGGTTCAGGTATTCCAGCACGCGGGACCTGGCCCAGTAGGGATCAGTACCGTCCTCGAACAGGATATAAACGAAGGAGTCACCGAAGAACGAATAGCCGCGCACCGTCTTGGCACCGGGTACCGAGAGCATGGTGGTGGTCAGCGGATAGGTCACCTGGTTCTCGACGATTTGTGGCGCCTGACCCGGATAGGTCGTGCGGATGATCACCTGCACATCGGATAAGTCCGGGATCGCGTCGAGCGGCGTGCGCGCCAGCGACCATACTCCCCAACCGGCGATGAACACAGTGGCCAGCAAGACCAGAAATCGGTTGGTGATCGACCAGCGGATCAGTTTTGCGATCATTTCTTCGCTCCCGTCGGCACCGCAGGCATCTTCATGCCGCCCATGGCCTTGTCGTTGACGACGGGCGCGTCCGCGACTGGCGAAATCGCGACGATCTCGAAGGTGCCGTCCTGGCGCGGCTTGATGTCAAACGCTACGCGGTCGCCCACGTCGACGTTGCGCGGCAGGCCCGCCGGTGGCGTCTTGAACCCCATGGTCATCGCTCTCCACTGCAGGGTGGCGATCGGGCCATGGGAAATCGTGACCTCGTCCTTGTCGATCCGTTCGACCTTGCCTTGACCGTGATGAAGTGGCGCGTCCTGGGGCGATCCGGATGACTGGGCGTCGCCCATACGGGTCGTCGTTCCCTTCAGACTGGCCTCGGAATCGAGCAGGAACTGGCCCGACAGGACAATTTTTTGCCCGGCAGTCAGGCCCTTGCGGATTTCGGTCAGGCCATTGCCTTCACCACCGACCTCGACATCGATCGGCTGGAACTTTCCGCCATCCTGCGCCAGGACGACAACGCTACGCGTTCCGGTCTGGATCACAGCCTCCGACGGCACCAGCAGAACGTCGGTGTCTCGGCTGGACGTGAAGGTGATTGTGGCGAACATGCCGGGGACCAGTTGTCCGCCAGTGTTCGCTAGTTCAATCCGTGCTTTGAGCGTTCGCGTCGCGGCGCTTACCTCCGGCAGAACCGCGCCGACCTTGCCCTTGAAGACGCTACCCGGCAGCGCTGGCGACCGCGCCTCGACGGCGTCGCCAGGGTGCACTTTGGCCGCCACGTTCTCTGGCACGTCCGCGTTCACCCAGACAGTGGAGAGGCCGTTGAGGCGAAACAGCTGTGCGCCCGACGCCACAGTCATGCCTTCGCGGGCGCCAAGCTCCGCGACCACGCCACTGACGGGGGCCGAGATAGTGATGCGCGGATGCACCTTACCGCTCGATTCGACCAGCCGGATCTGCCCATCAGTCATCCCAGCTAAGCGCATACGCTGGCGGGCGCCGTCGACCAGCGATGCGGTGTCGCCACCCTGCATGCGGCGAGCCGCCAGGAATTCCTCTTGCGCCGCGATCCAGTCGGGCACATACAATTCGGCCAGCGGCTGTCCCTGCTTGACGGTATCGAGCGCAGCGCGGACATACAGGCGTTCGATAAACCCGTTGCTGCGGGCCTGCACCAGCGCGACGTCGCGGTCGTTGTACGCGACGCTGCCAACCGTGACGACACCGGATGGCAACCTGCCGGCAGTCACAATGGCAGTGCGGATGCCCAGGTTCTGCTGGACACGCGGGCTGACGATGACGGAGCCGTCGTCGCTGTCCGCGCCAGCGTAGACCGGCACCAGCTGCATGTCCATGAACGGTGACTTACCGGGTTTATCAAACTTCTGGCCGGGCACCATCGGGTCGTGCCAGTAGAGCGGCTGCCTGCCGTTGCCGGCGGCGACCGGCGGGGCGTCGCCGCCGGCTGGCATGGTCTGCATGCCCTGGTGTACACCAAGCCGATAGACGCCGTTTCCGCCAGCCGCGATGGCAATGGCGGCGATCGCAGCGAAAGTGTTCTTGTTCTTCATTGGGATTCCTGATGGCTGTTGGCGGCGGAGTGTTGGTTGGTTCCACCGTCGGGAAAGAGGAAGTTCAGTTGTGCCCATAGGCGTGCGGTGTCCAGTTCGATCTCCAGCGCCTGAAGGCGGAGCTCTACCTCACCGCGCCGCGTGGCCAGTACGTCGGCTAGCGTGCCTTTTCCGCCGCGGTAGGCGGCCAGCATCGCCTGGCTGCGCTCAGCCGCCAGCGGCAACGATTCGCGGGTGTAGCGGGCAATCCGCTCCCGGCCGCTATGCCAGGCGATGATCATGGTGCGGGTCTGCGCGACATGCTCGCGCAGCATCTCATCGCGCTCGGCCTTCGTCTGTTCGACCAGGGCAAGCTTGGCGGTGAGCTCACGGTCCTGCCGGTTTTTCCGGTCCCACTGCAGCGGCACCGAAATCCCGATCGACACCATGTTCGAATAGGCAGAGCCGCGCTGCTGGAACGCGACATCGACGCTCCAGTCGATGTGCTGATTTGCCCGTGCCAAATTGGCGTCGGCTTGCGCGATGTCCTCCTGCTTGTTCAAGACCGCAATCTCCGGGTGATGGGCGAGATCGGTATCGAGGGTGGCTGGGTCCAGGCGAATACGCTCGATATCCGGCGCACCGGTCACCGAGGTCTCTTCGCCCGTCCACCGCGCCAGCATGGTGCTGGCGGCGCGCTGGCGGCGCTGGACCTCGCTGGTGCGGTCATCAAGCGCGAGGAGCGCGGACTTGGCCGCCAGGATATCGGCCGAGCTGCCGCGCCCACCACGGTAGGCCGCCTCGGCGGCTTCGATTTCCTGGTGCGACACAGCTGCCTGCGCGGAGACTGCGCCCGCCATTTCGCCCGTGTAGAAAACCTCAAGCCAGGCGATGGCGGTGTCGCGCTGGATAGCGGCCAGCGCCACATCCTTTTGCGCCATCGCCTTGTCGCCTTCGATCTGGTAGCGTGCGGAACGCCAATGCAGCTTGTCAGCGCGCGTCAGCTCCTGCGACAGCCCAATCCGGCGCATGGTCATGAAGTCATTGCCCAGGCTAAGGCGATCGGAACCACTTACGGGAAGATTGTCGATACCAATCTTCAGCACCGGATCGGGGCGTTGGCCGGCGGCGACCGCCATCTCATTGGCGGCCGTGATGGCCTGGTCTTGGGCGCTAAGCTGGCGCGAGCGGGCTGCGGCCCGCTGCTGCGCCTCGCCAAGTGTCAGCGACTGTGGCGCCGCCAGTGCGCTATGGATGGCGGCGAGGAGCGAGAGCGCGAACGCCGCCTTCGGTGCGATTCGAAGACGGGAAGCGCGCGCATTAAATTGCACGGAAAACGGGGATGACATGGTATCTCCAGAATGCGATAGACAACACCGCGCGCCGGGGTGACGACGCGGTGGCGGACTAGGCGGCCTGGAGGGTTAAATGCGGAAACAGCAGTGGCGTATTGCTATTGGGGGAGCTGTGGCATGCGTCAGCGCCACGGGGACGTGGGGGGCGTTGGCAGAAGCGGCAGCGATATTAGAGAGCTGCAAACTCAAAACCAGCGTCGCCGGCACAAAAGGTGGCACGTCCGGCATCGGTGTCTTGTCGAGCGACTGCTTGGAGGTGGCATCATGTCCATGGAGGTGGCAAAGCGCAGGCTGGGTCGCGTCCATGCCTTGGCAGTTGGGCATATCGATCGCCATTGCGCCTGCAGATGCGGTATCACGGAGACCGTCCATCGGCTGGCCCGGACACACGTAGGACGCGACAGCGAACTGCATATACAGCAGGCTGAGTATCGCGACGATGACCGTCAGAAAGCGCGAGAAACGGGAGGTCTTCATTGATAAAAAGCTACTAATCGGATAATTATTTACTTTATGGGTCGGTTCAAGGTACCAATCCTTACAAACAATATAAAGCTTACCACGGGCGGAAGGTCAATGCTTTTTTGAGGTGTATTTGATTGACTGCTTCCGCTTTTTTTGACCTACATAGGCTCATGTGTGATCTTCGGCGGGTCAGATTTGATCTGTATTGGGGTCATGTGTTCTGGCGTACGCATCAATCGGGCAATCGCATAGAAATAGTTATTCGTCAGTTGTTTCTGCATATAAAATTGTCTACGTTTTAAGTTCTGCATTGCTGTGTCTGTACAGCCGCGTCACGACTGTCGCCCGCATGCTGCTGGGCGTGCATAGTGTACGTGGCGCAACCCCATAGGAGCCTGAGCCTTGAGCAGCATTCATGAAACTGCGTACTGCCCCGTATCAAGGGAGTCCGAGAACACAGCGGCACTTATTTCAAGGCCCCGCCACTTGCCGTGCTCTACCCCGTCGAAGCTTACTTGGCATGGATCGAGCTGGCCGCCCTGACTACGCTGCGCTCGATCTTTCAGCAAGCCGGTGTTGCGTTCGTTGAGCAATACAGCAAGCACTCCCTGCGACGAGGTTTTACCAACTTGGCCGCTTCAAATGGCTGGAACATCAAGAATGGAGTATGTCGGATGGAAGGACCTCCGTTCGGCCGTGCGCTATCTTGAGGCGATCGACCCGTTCCTTACTTATCGGGCGGGGAACTTAGAATCTGTTAATAAATTGATCAGGAAGGCATAAACGTCATGCGCCCCTTGCCGCAGCGAATGTTTGATTTTTTCGCGCTATCCCGTTTCCGTGGATTGGCGTTCGGAAATCGGCCGCCGATCGGCGCCTACGTTAGCGACGATGGCCTAGCCTTTGGTGTCCTTACGCGGTGCGACCGTTCTGGCTTCTTTGGTGTGGAATGCATGCGCCGACGAACAGATAACGTGTGGGCCCTGACCAAGTCGGACATCCGTCTGATGCACCACGCCGAAGCGATGGAGATGCTGAAGCGGGAACTGGCCCCGAACCAATCCCCCCTGCCGGTGCCGTCCGGGGAGCCCGTGCGACCGAACCTTGCGAAACTCGGCCGCTCAGGTGCCTGCGAAGCCTTTCGCTTGTTGAGTAGCCGGTCGCACCATCCTGCGGCTTGGGCGTTGAACCAACTTTATCTCGCCTTCCCCCGACCGGATAATAACTGGGCGAGCGATTGCCAGACCAGTAATTTTCATACCCGCCTATGGGAAGCTTATTTGCTAGCCTGCTTTCGCGAGCAGGGCTGCATGGTGAAGCAGGATGTCGTGTCGCCAGATTTTTGGATCGAACGGAAAAATGGCATGGGGGCATGGATTGAAGCAGTCACTGCTAACGATATCCCTTACGAGCATGTGTCTCACGGCCCTCATGGCCTGCCGAAAGAGCCACCCGACGCGGTTGAGCGACAGACGGGGCCAGCTGCGGTGCGATTCGCAAAGACGATAAGAAGCAAATTACAAAAGAACTACACCGACATGGATCATGTCCGTGGAAAGCCATTTGCGATTGGCATTGCCGACTTTCACGCGCACGGCTCCATGATGTGGACCCGCGCGAAGCGTTGCTAGCTTACCTATATGGCGTCTACGGCACCATCGAAGAGAGGGATGGAGAGAAAGTTGGCGTTTTGAACAGCATCACGGAACTGATGGGCGCGGAAAAAATCCCAGCGGGCTTGTTCCGTTCGCCCGAGAGTGCAAAGTTATCTGCGATAGTATTCTCCAATGCAGCGACCATCGCCAAATTCAACCGAATGGGTTATCTGGCCGGGATTCGTCCGGAAGGTCTTCGAATGATACGTGCGGGGGCCATCTTTGATCGCCGTCCAGGAATGCTTGCGCCCATTCCCTTCGCGTTGGATATCGCAAGCGAAGATTACGCGTCGCTTTGGCCCGGAGTCGGCGAAACCTGGTCGCTTGAGCTCGAGATTTTTCACAATCCGCTGGCGGATCATCCGTTGCCGTTTGAATTGCTGCCGGAATGCTCGCATTGGTTCGTTGATGAAAATGGCGACATCAGTACGAAAGCATGTCATAAGAACAATATCATGTCGTCACATACCCAAGTATATGGTGAAGGCGACGGCGACTTTGTGTAGTTATGCGGTGGGTGAAATCTGGCATAGGCGCCGTAGCGCAAGGTGCAGCAGCCCAGGCTCTTGAATGCGCGCCAAACCCGCATGCGGGCCGTCGCGCTGTTGATTGGTAGGCTGACAATCAAGGCCAGCCAGGTGGGAATAGGAGTCTTCATGCGCTTAGCATAGTGCTAAGTCGCGCTTGCTACAAAATTTATCGCTATCTCTGCAAAATTATAGTTTAGTGCTTGTGGCGATGGTGAATGTCCGGATAGTGAGGGTGGCTGTGTCTGAGTGGCGCGTGCTGGTGTGCATGCGCGTGCGGTTCGACACCGTCCCAGTCGAAGTCGTGTTCATGCTGGTGGTGCTCGTCGTGGCTGTGTTTATGCGCGTGCGACATGGGCAGATGTTCGTGCTCGTGCGCATGGGACTCTGTCAGGTGCAGCCAAATGCCACCGCCCATCAGTGCCGCCGCCACCCAGAACAACGCGCCTGGAACCTCCCCCAGCATCAGCAACGACAGCGCGGCGCCGGCAAATGGCGCCGCCGAGAAGTAAGCGCCGGTGCGGGCCGTACCCAGATGGCGTAACGCCAGCACAAACAGCACCAAGCTCAGGCCATAGCCGCAAAAGCCGACGACTCCCGCCAGCAGTATCGTAGGCGCTGCCGGCATGCTCGCTCCCAGCGCCAGTCCGATCGTCAGGTTGACCGATCCGGCCACCAAGCCCTTGGTGCCGGCGATCTGCAGCGGGTCGCTGGCCGATACCTTACGGGTAAGATTGTTGTCGATACCCCAGCACAGGCAGGCGCCGATAATGGCGATAGCCCCCCAAGGCAGCCCGGCGGCTGGCGTTTGATCCCACGACAGCAGGACGCCTGCCGCAACAATGAGCAGCATGCCGATGAAGACGCGCCGGTCGAAGTTTTCTTTGAACACAAACCAGGCCAGCATCGAGGTCAGCACGCCCTCCATGTTGAGCAGCAGCGACGCCGCAGACGCGGAGATACTACTCAGCCCCACCATCAATAACAGCGGTCCCGCGACGCCGCCGGCGGCGATCGCGCCGGCAAACCAGGGCAAATCATGGCAGGTCAGCGCGACCGGCTGGTCTTGGCTGTTGCGCTGGACAACCGCACGCACGGCGTAGCAGACCAGCAGGCCGATGCCGCTGCCAAGGTAAAGCACGCCAGCCAGCGCCACTGGCGGCATCTGCCCCACCAGGGTCTTGGCGAAAGGAGTACTGGCGCCGAACAGGACGGCGGCCAGCAATGCGTAAATCACACCGATATGCATAAGATGATCCAGAACTTGGGAAAATGATATTGTAGGGTCTGCCCAAGGACAGGCCCTGTGCCGTTTATTTATTTTACGGCGACGTCGCCGATGAAGACGCTCTTGTCAGCAAAGGTGATGCTGGCCTGCAGCCTACTGCCTGCGGGCGGCTTGGCACCCTTCGCTTCCATGGCGTTGTCGCGGGTTGGCTGCAATGGGGCTTCACCCTTGGCCGCGCTGCTAAACCAGACCAGCTTGCCAGTCGCGCCTGCAGTGGGGACTTTCGCACCTTTATCCGTCAGGTACACGACTACACCGCTGGCGGAGCTGCTCGCATTCAGTTTGATCGTTTGCTGTGGCTCATCGTCATGGTCGGGATGCGCGAACGCGCCGGTTGACACGCTCAACATCACGGCCAGTACTGCCCTTACAAATTTCATAGGTTTCTCCTTGATGGCGGCGATTGGATATCGGGCTCGCCGCCCTTGGCCCGGGCGCCTGCCTTATTTTCGGAAAATGTCGCTGTAGAAGCCACTGGCCTGGAGCACGATAGTGACCGGCTCCCCGCTCAGGTTCTTCCAATACCAGCCGTGCACGCCGGTGAACGGCGCGATCAGCGAACCCCGCGATTCGCTGATGCCCTTGCTCAGGATGAAACTTTCAAATTCATCCTTGCCGGCGTCAACCGGCTCGCCATGGAAATCTTGATTCACCATCTCGCCGTTCTTGGTTTTCCAGGAGTAGATCAAGGTGGCCCCCTTGGCCAGGTGGGTTTTTACCTCCAGCCCCTTGTTGGGCGGCAGCACGATCTCCATGACGTCGGTACGGTAGGCGGTTTCCTGTGCCGATGCGATCGTCATCTGCCGCACTTCGTCTTTGGCGGGGACGGTCGAGCCTTTAGTCGCCCCTTGCAGGTCCGGCACGGCGGGAGCGACGGCGGCGACAGGCGAAGCGGGCCGATGCAGCTGCGTCAAGCCCAGCGCTTTGCCTGCGCCGGTGGGGTCGATGCCGTATTCGGCCGGCAGCACCGTCGTCACCAGCAGCAGGCCGGCCACACCGGTGGCGATCAGCACGCCGCGCAACAGTTCTTTTTTAGGGGCGACAATGGCGCCGTTCAATGGTTGAGTCATGGTGTTTCCTTATTTGGTTAAGAAGCCGGTAAATTGGAAACCCGCCAGAAGCAGGCCCAGCGTCATCAGTACGAAGTCGCCCTGGACGGCATGTCGCGCGAAGCTGACGGTGCTGCGCCAGTAGCGCATGGCGATCAGGATCATGCTCAGGGCCAGCAACTGGCCGACTTCCACGCCGACATTGAAGGCGACCATATTGGGAATCAGGCCGTCCGGCGACAATGCGAAGTCCTGTAGCTTGGTGGCCAGGCCCAGGCCGTGGAAGAAGCCGAAGATCAGCACCGCCGCCTTCTTGTTTGGCCGCACCCCGAACACCGTGCGGAACCCGCCCAGGTTGTCGAAGGCGCGATACACGATGGACAGACCGATGATCGCATCGACCAGATAGGTGTTGATATGCCAACCGTTGAGCACGCCCATCAGCAGCGTGGTGCTGTGGCCGGCGGCGAACAGCGTCACGTACACGCCGACATCCTTCAGCCGGTACAGGAAGAAGATCACGCCGCACAGGAACAGCAGGTGGTCATAGCCAGTCACCATGTGCTTCGCCCCCAGATACAGGAACGGCAGGATCTGCACCCCACTGCTCCCTTGCAGGAAGCCTTTGTCCGATTCCGATACGCCATGTGCCAGTGCGGCTGCGGCCGCCACGCTCAGCACGGCGCCCATCAGCCAGGAGCGCCAGGCGGTACCCCGTTTAAAAAACGTCATACAAAACTCCTCAAGTTGATAATGGATTGCGGGCCGCCTTGCGGCGGCGCAGCACCATGCCGGTGATCGCCGGGAGGACGAACAGCGTCAGGATGGTGGACGTGACCAGGCCGCCGATGACGACGGTGGCCAGCGGCTTCTGTACCTCGGCGCCGGTGCCGCTGCCGATCGCCATCGGCACGAAGCCCAGCGAGGCAACCAGCGCGGTCATCAGCACCGGACGCAGGCGTTCCATGGCACCCTCGACGACGGCCGTGGCCGCCTCGACGCCGTCAGCCAGACGTTTGTTGATGGCCGAGATCAGCACCAGGCCATTGAGCACCGCAACGCCGGACACGGCGATGAAACCCACCGCCGCCGAGATCGAGAACGGCATACCGCACAGTATCAGCGCGAACACGCCGCCCGCCAAGGCCAGCGGCACGGCGGTGAGCACGGTCGCGGTCAACATCACATTGCCGATCGCCATATACAGCGCGGCAGAAATCAGCACCAGACACACCGGCACGATCAGCGCCAGGCGCGCGGTGGCGGCTCGCAGGTTCTGGAATTGGCCACCCCACTCCATCCAGGAACCCGGCGTCAGTTTGACTTCCTTGGCCAGGCGGGCCTGGGCCTCGTCGACATAGCCGCCCAGGTCGCGGCCGACCACGTTGGCCTCGACGTAGATGCGGCGCTTGCCGTTGTCACGACTGACTTCGTTCAGGCCTTGGGTGAAGCGGAACTGCACCAACTGGCGCAGCGGTACCGAAGCGCGCTGCTGTTCGCCGGTGGCAAGCAACATCACCGGCAAGGAACCCAATACATCCAGGTTGTCGCGCAGCGCGCCGGGCAGGCGCACCACGATGTCGAAACGACGGTCGCCTTCGAAGATCTGGCCGGCCGAACGTCCCGCCAGCGCGGTCGACACCATGTCGGCCACTTCCTTTACCGTCAAACCGTAGCGTGCGATGGCGGCACGGTCGAAGGCGATATCGAAGGTCGGGAAACCTTCCGTTTGCGCCACCCGCACGTCGGCCGCCCCGGGTGTCTTGCGCAGCACTTCGGCCACGCGCCTGGCGCTGTCGGCCAACTGGTCCAGGTCGTCGCCATAGATCTTGACGGCGACATCGCTGCGCACGCCGCCGATCAACTCGTTGAAGCGCATTTCGATCGGTTGGGTGACGTCATAGTTGTTGCCGACGATCGGTTTGGTTTTCTCGCGGATACGCTCGATCACCTGTTCCTTGGTGGTGACGCCAGCCGGCCATTCATCCTTCGGCTTCAGGATGATGTAGTTGTCCGACGCGTTGGGCGGCATTGGATCGGCCGCCAGGCTTGCGGTACCTGCCTTGGAATACACCGTCTTTACTTCCGGCAGCGTCAACACCGCGCGCTCCAGGGGCAGGTCGAGCGCCAGCGACTGGTCGATGCTCGTTGACGGGATGCGCACCGAGGACAGGTTCAAGTTTTGCTCATCGAGCGTCGGCATGAATTCGCGGCCTACGAAGGAGAAGGCGACTCCCGCAAGTGCCAGCACCGCCAGACCCGCGGCGATAAACGGCAGCGGGCGCTCGACCGCGCGGCGCAACCATGGCAAGTAGCGCGTCTTGCTGACGGCGATGAGCTTGACTTCCCGCTCCGCCACCGGTCCGTTCATCAGCACGGCGATCATGGCCGGCACGAATGTCAACGACAGCACGAAGGCGGACGCCAGGGCCAGCATCAGGGTAATGACCATCGGCGAGAACATCTTGCCCTCCACGCCCTGGAAAGTCAGGCACGGCAGGAACACCAGGAAGATCACCAGCTGGCCATAGACGGTCGGGCGCAGCATCTCGCGCGACGACGCCACCACCTCCTCCAGCCGCTCCTTGAGCAGCAGCAGGCGCCCCTCCGTGTGCTGGCGTTCGGCCAGCCGCCGCAATGTGTTTTCCACGATGATGACGGCGCCGTCGATGATCAGGCCGAAGTCCAGCGCACCCAGGCTCATCAGATTGCCGGAGATGCCGAGCGAATTCATACCGATTGCGCTCATCAGCAGCGACAGAGGAATGACCAGCGCCGCGATCAGCGCCGCGCGCCAGTTGCCCAGCAGCCCGAACAGGATGGCGATCACCAGCAACGCCCCTTCGGCCAGGTTCTTGGCCACGGTGGTGATGGTGGCCACCACCAGCTGCGAACGGTCCAGCGTCGGCACGATCGCGATCCCCTCCGGCAGCGTCTTGGACACTTCCTTCAGCTTTGCGCCCACCGCGTGCGCCACCGTGCGGCTGTTCGCACCGACCAGCATCAGCGCACTGCCGACCACCGTTTCGTAGCCGTCGCGGCTGGCCGCCCCGGTGCGCAGTTCACCGCCCACGTTCACCTTTGCCACCTGGTCGACCGTGACCGGCACACCTTTGTGGGTGGCCACCACCGCGCGGGCAATTTCGTCCTGGTTGCGGATGCGGCCATCGGCACGCACCAGATAAGATTCGCCCGAACGGCGGATGTAGTTGGCGCCGACCGACACGTTGGCGTCCTCCAGCGTACGCGCCAGCTCGGCCAGCGCCACCCCATGCGCGGCCATCTTGGCGGAGTCGGGCTCGACCACGTATTGCTTGACATAGCCGCCCAGCGAGTCGACGTCGGCCACGCCTGGCGTGGTGCGCAGTTGCGGCCGGATGATCCAGTCCTGCACCGTGCGCAGATAGGCTTGTCGAGACACATTGTCGGCCAGGTGCTCGCCCTGCTCGGTCAGGAAGCTGCCATCGGACTGCCAGCCTGGCTTGCCGTCATTGCGTGGCGCGCCCTTGCCGTCGGGATGGCTGTACTCGACGCTGTAGTGGAACACCTCGCCCAGGCCGGTGGAAACCGGTCCCATTTGCGGCGAGGCGCCTTCCGGGAGATCCGGTCTGGCCCGCGCGAGGCGTTCGGATACTTGTTGGCGCATGAAATACAAGTCCGCGCTTTCCTTGAACACCGCGGTGACCTGGCTGAAGCCGTTGCGCGAGAACGAACGCACGCTTTCAACGCCGTTCAGGCCGGCCAGTGCGGTCTCGATCGGGAACGTCACGCGTTTCTCGATTTCGACCGGGCTCAGGGTCGGCACCACGGTGTTGATCTGCACCTGCTTGTTGGTGATGTCCGGCGTGACGTCGATCGGCAGCAGGTTCAGCTGCCAGGCGCCGGCCAGCGCGACGACCAGAGTCAGGAACAGGATCAGCCAGCGCGCACGGACCGAACCGGTCAGTATGGAATCAATCATCATTCGTCCTTGGCGCTCTTGATCATGTCGGCCTTGACCAGGAAGGCATTGCGGGTGGCCACCTGCTGCCCGGCGGCAACGCCGGACACGATCTGCGCCACGCCACCGCTGCGGGTGCCCACCAGCACCGGCTGCGCACGGAAACCATCCTTGGTCCGCACGAACAGCACGTCATGGCCGTTCACGTTCTGCACCGCGTCCTCGGGCACGACCAGGCCGGCGGCGCCGTTCTTGACGTGCAGGCGGGCCTGCACGCCCTCTCCCACCACCAGCGCGCGCACCGGCCCGACCGGCGTCAGCACCACGGTCGCGGCGCGCGTGCTTCCGCTGACGGTCGGCGTGACCGAGCGCACGGTCGCTTCCACCGGTGCGCCGCTGGAGGCCACGATGGTGGCCCTGTCGCCGACGGCGACGCGGCCGATATCGGCGACCGGCAGCGAAGCTTCTACCTGCACCTGGCCATCGCCTGCCACCCGGAACAGCTCGGTTTGCGGCTGGACGAAGCCGCCCAGGGTTGCCATCTGGGCGGTGATCTTGCCGTTGATGGGGCTGACCACCGACACCGATTTTCCGTCGGCGGCAACGTGGGCAGCCTTGGCCACGAAGGCAGAGCGCTGCAGCTCAGTCTCGGCCACGGCCAGCTCCGATTGCGCCGCTTCCATTTCCTGGCGTGGCGTCACGCCTTGCGCGAACAGGCTGGACTCCCGCGCGTAGTTTTTGCGGGCCAGTTCGGCCTTGGCGTTGGCCACGCTGCGCTCGGCCGCCATGGTGGCAGCTTCCAGCGAAGCGACCTGGGCCAAGGTGTCGCCGGCACGTATGGTGTCACCCAATTGCCGGTTGACACGCGAGATAGTGCCGGAGGCACGCGCCACGATCACCGCTTCACTGTTCGGTGGCGCAGCCACAGTGCCGGCGGTAAGGATCTCGGCTTGCAGCCCGCCATTACCTACCGGTTCCACGGCGATCTTAGCGATCGCAAGGTATTCGGACGGAATCTTGACCTCGACGCCGTTGTCGGTTGGGGCGGCGGCCGCCGGCGCTGCGGCGCCGCTTGTGCTGGCGGCGGGGGCCACCGGCGCATTACGTGATGCCAGCCAGTGTGAAGCGCCGAAGCCAAGCGCGGCGGCGAGCGCCACCAAACCCGCGACAAGAGGCCTGCTCAGCGGTTCGCGTTGTTGTTCCATCATGGTGTTTCTCCAAATACGTTGCGGCCTTCGGCCAGAGAGAGGGTGGCAAGCGCGCGCACCCGGGCCAGGCGGGCTTCGATGGTGAGCGAGGTCGCTTCGGACAGGGCGCGGCGTATGGCCAGCAGCTCGACCAGCGCGGTCTTGCCGGCGTCGTAGCCGACCCGTCCCAGACGATAGGCTTCGGTAGCGGCGGCCTCCCCTTGCTGGGCGGCCACCAAACGGCGTTCGGCGGCCTGTACCTGGGCCGAGGCTGAACGGTGCGACGAGACGGCGTCGAGGCGGGCCGCTTCCAGCCGCATGCTCGCGCTGGTGGCGCGTTCCCTGGCGGCGTCGATGCCCGCCTGGTTGCGGTCGAACAGCGGAATGTTGGCGGTCAGCGCCACAGTCGCGGCCTTGTCGTCGGACCAGCCGAACTTGCGCATGCCGACGCTCACGCCCAAGTCCGGTAGCCAGCGCTTTTGCTCCACTTGCACCTGTGCCGCGACGGCGTCGCGTTCGGCGGCGGCACTGGCGAGGGCCGGCGCGTCCTCCGGGGTCCATTCCGGCCGGGTGGGCCGCGTCGCGAGCGAGGCCAGGAATGACTGGCCAATGCTGGTGTAGGGCTCCGCAGCGCCGGCCAGTGCCGATAGCCGCTCCAGTGCCTCGATGGCGTCGGCCGATGCCGATTGCACGGCGGCCTGCGCGGCGGCGACGCCGGCTCGCGCCAGCGCCAGGCGAAGCTCGGCCTCGCGGCCTGCCTTGACCAGTGCCTGCGCCGCGCGCAGGTCGTCGTCGGCCCGCCCCAGTTCGGCGTCGGCCACCTGCCTGCGCTGCTGCATTGCTTCGGCCGTGGCATAGGCCACCGCCAGTTCGCCGGCGAACGCCAGCCGGACTTGCCGCTCGCGTGCCCCGGCAGCTGCGAACTTGCGCTGTTCGGCTTCGACGCGCGCCCCGCGTTTGCCGCCAAGTTCAAACACTTGCGTAACGGTATAGGTGTCTTGGCGCTGGGATACACCGCCGGAGCGTGGTGCGCCCAGATTCTCAGCGGTGGCGCTGATGGTCGGATTGAGCCAGGCGCCGGCTTGGCGGGCGTCGGCGCCCGCAGCGCGCACATTGGCCGCCTGCTCCAGCAATTGCGGCGCGCTGGCCTGCGACTGCTGGAGCAACATGGCGAAAGATGGCGCCTCTGCCGCCTGACTCAGCGAAGCGGCCGTGCCCAAGACGAAAGATAAAACGGTTCGGCGGACGACGAAGTCCGCCGAACGGCCACGCGCCAACGCGCGTGAGCGTACAGATATTTTTTGCATGAAAAGCCCCTGCTGGATTGAACTGGATGCAGTCAAGCGGGCGGGGTCTGGCAGCGGCCGTCAAAAGCCGTGCATAGGAACGCCCGCGCTCAGGCGAGCGCGCGAGGAGGTCGAAGTAGCGGTATGGTGGTGCGATCAGAGAAGCCGTCAGAACGGAATATCGGCACAACGCGCGGTGTCACCGGCAAACACGGTTCATCGAAAGCGGAAAGCAGGATGTTCATGCCGCAGCCTTGCTCATAGTCGGCAAGATGCTGAATGGATTTATGGGAACTGTCGACGTGAATGCCGCCATCATCAGCATCGTCATCATCATCGTGATGGTGCAAGACGTGTTCAGCATGCTCTGCCATATGTTGGGCAATAAACGCCAGACCTTGTCCACTGCCGCTGCCCAATACGTGCGTAAGATTGCGCTCCGCCGCTGCAATCGCTTGCAGAGGAAGGACCAGCATCAGCAGTATCAAGAGGGCATTTTTCATTTCCGGGCGATTATAGCAGCCGCTGACTATTCCACACCGCACCAGGCACGAAAAGCGTTGACGATGGGGGAGTTGAGAAACGACCGAATAATCTCTTGGATTATCTACAGAACGCCAAAGTATTCAGAGCGGAAAAATCATCCAGACTCCGTACTTCCCCAGAAAAAAAGCCTGCGTCAGATTGACGCAGGCCTTTGATTTCAAACGTATTCTGGTGGGAAGTGCAAGTTTCGAACTTGCGACCCCTGCAGTGTGAATGCTCTCGGACGAGACTAGGGGAGTTCCCCGAAGACAGCCTTCATAGGGGGCGCCGCCGAGTGATGGCTCCCGCCGGCTCCCGGAAAATCCCTCAGGACTCCGTACTGCCTCCGTACCCGCTCTCCGTATTTTCTTTGGCCACGCGCTGGAAAGTGGAAATGCTCTACAAGTCTGCCAGCGGTATGTCAGCGCCTGCGGTGCCCGCTTCAAGCGCCGCAATCAGGATGCTCAAATCGTGCTCCATACGCACCAAAGTCCGCGCGTCCAACGTCGCCAACGCATCGGGCAATACACCGGCAAAGGGTCCGGGGGCGCTGCCCAGACGTACCTCCCCCGCAGGCAGCAAGGTAACGGTGGCGGCGCGCCGATCGCTGCCGTTCCTGTCCAAGGCAATCAATCCCTGGGCCGCCAGGCTCTTGAGCAGATTGCTGGCCGTGGTCTGGTGCACGTCCAGCGCGCGGGCCAGTTCGCCGACGCCGATGCCGGGCCGTTGCTGGACCACGCTGAGCGCCCACAACTGCGAGCCGCCGATGCCGGCGGCTTTCTCGACATTGCGGAAATGGGTTTTGACGGCGTTGAAGACGACCCGAAACTGCCTCAGTACTCTGGTGGGCGATGGCAGTTCAGCGGCGCCGGCGTGGCCGGCAATTTTATTTTCGGTTGGATTGGTCGATGACATGCCGGAATGATAGTCGAAAACCGCCCATCCGCCATCCCGCACGGTGAAGTATGGCTCAATCGCCGGCACCGCGCTGCGGCCAGTTTTTTTCCAGAATGGCCCACAGGATGAGGCCATAGGAAAGCAGCCGCACCAGATAATGGTAAGGCGAATCCTCGTTCACTGCGCCATCCCAGGCCGAATAGATCCGGTGCGCGCCCTCCACCAGGAACGAGAGGGCGAAATACAGGAAAAAACGTTGCCCGGAACTGCGCCAGAAACGCAAGAAGAACAAGGCAATCACACAGGAGGCCATGGCGATGGCGCCGGTCAGGAAATTGATCATGCTTGCCTCACTTGTCTTCGTAGATTAGGCCATACAGCAACAACAACAGCGCCACCAGGGCGCTGGCCAGACGCAAGGGCAGCAGGTCCACCTGCGGGAACACCAGCTTGTCGAGCACCAGCAACACATTGTTGACCGACATGCCGATGAAGCACAGGCCGCTCCAGAACAGCAGGCGCACGCCGTTGCGCCGGTACCTGGTGAGCAACATCCATGCGCAGGCCAGCGAGGTGAGCGTGCAAAGTCCATAAATGGTCTGCGCCATGTCAAACGTCCTTTCGCCAGGTGAAGGCATCGGCAAATTGCTGTGCTTGCCTATCGGTTTTGGAGTGTATCAGCCCCGCGATGGCGACCAGGTTCGACGCGTAGGCCTGCGCCAGGAGGTCGATCATGGCTGCCAGCTCGGGGTGGCGCGGCCAGTAACGATACGTGACACGCTGGTGCGTCCTGCTGCCGGCCAGGGCGCCCATGGTGCACAGTTCCTCCAGCAGCCGGCGCGCCGCCCGCTCGGCAACGTAGAGCCGCTGGGCGACGGCGGCGCTGTCCCACTCTTGCTCGGGCCAGGAACGCAGCAGCAGCAAGGCCTCCAGGTGCGGCACCGACGCCACGCTGGTCAGGATGAAACGCCGCAGATCGTCCGGCAGCGGCGGCGACGTCATCGGCCGGCTCCCGGGAAGCCGTGCAAAGCCGTCGCCTTCTGACTGAACAGCTCGCTCGCATGACGGGCCAGGTCGTTCATCCCATAGCCGGCGGCCAGTTGCCGCGTCAGCCAGCGCGCCTGACCGCCGTCGCGCAGCAGCTGCTCGATCTGGGCGCGCGCGCGGCCGAAGCCGGGATCGTCGGACTTGGGCGCCAGCCGGGACATGTCGGCGTTGATCACGTCGGCGATGGAGCAGGAACGCCCGCTCTCCGGATCGATCCACACGCCGTCGATGCCGTCGCGCGCGGCGCTGAAGCGGTTCCAGGTGTACAGCTCGGGGCCGTCGTCGGCCGGCCAGCGGCCCGGCTGGCGGTAGGCCTCGATGCACAGCGCGCGCGCGTAGCAGGCCAGCGCGGCCGCGTAGGCCGGATGCAGCGGCGTGTCCAGCACGCGCAGCTCGATGGTGCCGAATTCCGGCTTGGGCCGCACGTCCCAATAGAAGTCCTTGATGCTGCCGACGATGCCCAGCCCGGCCAGGCGGGCGAAGTGCTGCTCGAACTGGCCCCAGCTGCGGATGTGGGCCGGCATGGTGCCGCTCATCGGAAAGGCCCCGACCACGTTGCTGCGGGCGCTGCAAAAGCCGGAATTCTCGCCCTGCCAGCACGGCGAATTGGCCGACAGCGCGATGAACAGCGGCGCGCGCTGGGTCAGCCAGGCGCACAGGCGCACCGCCTCGTCGCCGCTCGGCACGCCGACATGGACATGCATGCCGAACACGGTAAACAGCTTGGCCAGGTAACCGAACTTCCGGGCCGAGGCGCGATAGCGGTCCTTCGGGTAGATGCGCTGGTCGCTCCAGCGCTGGAACGGATGGGCGCCGCCGCCGGCGATCACCGCGCCGACCGCGAACGCGGCCCGTTCCACGCTGCGGCGGATTTCCTCGAGTTCGGTCTCGGCCTGCTGGTAGTTTTCCAGCACCGAGCTGGCCACCTCCAGCATCGAGGTGGTGATTTCCGGCGTGGCGATCCAGCGCTTGTCCTGCAGGTCCAGCAGGCGCAGGATATCCGGCGCCGCCGGCAGCAGGTCGAACGTCAGGCGGTCGAGCACCATCAGCTCGAGCTCGATGCCCATCGTGCCCAGGCGCGAGTGGGCGAACGGCGGCAGATAGGCCGGCCCCTGCCCCGCCACCGCCGCCGCCTGCGCGTCGGCCATTGCCCGATCAGTCATGCCCGTCCTCCTCGTGGTGTTCGCCGGCCAGCCGCAGCCCATACCAGGTCAGCGCCGGCGCGACCAGCACGTTGAGCGCCAACAGCGCCGCCATGATCTGGTTGGCGCCCTCGCTCAAGCCGGGGTAGCCGGTCATCGAATTGTCCACCATCAGGGCGCCGAAACTCACCAGCGAACCCATCGATAGCGCCAGGGCGTTCTTCTTCGACCGGCTCCAGGCCAGCGCCGGCGCCAGCGCGACGCGGGTCGCCGCGATACGCGCGGCGAACAGCAGCAGCGCCACGCCCAGCGCCTGCCAGTGCAACAGCTGCTGCAGCTGCACCAGCGACGACGACATCATGAACAACAGCGCGTAGCCGATGTCCTGGCCGGTGCGCAGCTCGGCCTGGAACACATTGTCGCGCTTTTCTGCGTTGCGCAGCAACACCCCCATCAACAACAGCGACAGCAGCGCGCTGGCCGCGCTGACCGAGCACAGGCCCAGGTCCATCAGCAGCGCGGCCAGCAGCATGCCGGGCCGCATGCGCGCGCGCGCCCTGCTGAGCCGCGTCGCCAGCGCGTACAGCCCGTAGCACAACAGCGCGATCGCCAGTCCGCCGCCGAGACGGCCCAGCTGCTGCATCAGTTCGGCGCCGTAGCCGGTCAGGGCGCCGCCGTCGCGCGCCTTCAGCCAGGCCAGCGTCGGCACCAGCACCAGCAAGGCCATGACGTTGCCCAGGCCGACGAAATTGGCGCCTGCGAACACCGTCACGCCGCTGGCGTCGGCGTCGGACACCATCGAGGCGTAGATGATCGGGCTGGCGGCGATCAGCATGGCCGCCATGAAACCGGCCTCGCTCCAGCCGAGCCCGCACAGCACGAGCAAGGCGCAGGCCACCGCGCCCCGCAGCACGCAGGCCAGCAGCAGGCTGGCGCCCTGGCGCCGGCTGCGCCACAGCCAGGCCAGGTCCATCTTGCGGCCGACCTCGAACAGCACCAGGGCGGTGGCCGCATTGAACAATTCCTGGAATTGCGTGGCGACGGCGGTGTCGATCAGGCCCAGGCCGCTCACGCCGAGCGCCAGCCCGGCGATCACCGCTCCGTACAGCCTGGGCAGGCCGCGCGACTCCAGCACCAGGCCTAGCATCTGGGCCAGCAGCAGGCCGGCGCCCAACAGCGCCAACGGCGACGACCACCAGAGCGGCCAGGAGATCAGCTCAGCGCTCATGATCGGCCGTCCACAACGCCGCCAGCGCCGCCATCTCACGGTCCAGCAGCGACACCGCCCGGGCCTCCGCCGCCGACCCGGCGGGCGCCATCAGTGCCACTTCCAGGCGGGCCCGTAGCGGTGCCTGGCCGGTTTTCTGCGGCAGCCACAGTCGCCCCACCAGCAGTTGCCCGCTGCGGGCGATCGCGGCATAGGTGGCGCTGCGCTGTTGCGGCAAGGATGGCAGCATCAGGTGGAACGAGGCCGGCCACGTCGCGCCCGGCGCGGCGCGCGCCAGCTGCACCTGGATCGCGGCCCGCTGCTCAAGCCGGCTATCCTCGCGCGCGAAGGGCAAGGGCATGGGCATGGCCGGATCATCGCGCTGATCGGCCTCCAGCAGGTGCACACATTGATGCTCGCCCTGCCACACCAGCGCCGGCCCGACTCGTTCGGCCGCTCGGCCGCGCACATGGCGCCGCCAGATGTCCAGCAGCGCCGGCGGCGCGGCCAGGTCCTCGTCCGCGTCGCTGGCGGCCAGCACGTCTCGCTGCAGCTGCTGCCACCGCTGCGGCTCCCAGGCGCGCGTCGCGGCGCGCTCGGCCGGCGTCCAGCGCCATTCCGTGGCGAGCCAGCCGCCATCGCC
Organism: Duganella violaceipulchra; assembly: GCF_019166075.1. Taxonomy (NCBI): domain Bacteria; kingdom Pseudomonadati; phylum Pseudomonadota; class Betaproteobacteria; order Burkholderiales; family Oxalobacteraceae; genus Duganella; species Duganella violaceipulchra. The sequence continues at coordinate 99,154 of NZ_JAHTGR010000013.1, forward strand.
TGACCGGGCCAACAGCACCACGCGCCGGCTGCCGTCGGCATCCTCGCTCGGCTGCGCCCACGCCTGGCGGCGCCAGCGGGCGTTCCAGATCGGCCAGGGCGGCGCGCCGGCGAGCGCGGCCCGCCAATGCCACCACCTCGCAGGCGTGCTGACGCAGGACGACACGCCCAGGCTGTCCACGACCCAGCGCCGCATCACCAGTCTGCCGCGCCAGGCGCATTGGGCGGGCATGGCCAGCCAGGCGGCCGGCGGACTGCTATCCTGTTGCGTGCAAAACACTGGCCGGCTATGCGCCAGCGTGGCGAATGATCGAAGCGACGCCGGCAGTTCGGTGTCGGCCGGTGCCGGGGGCGCCGCCCACAAGCGGCAAGCGAACAGGCCAAGCAACAGCCCAGCGATGCGGCGCCGCTGGCGTGCGCAACGACTTGAAATAATTGATGGGTGCATTTGACAAATTATATTGCAACAAAGTATATTTGTACAAATGTAGTTTTGATCGACATGTCCAATTCTCGCAGCAGCGCCTGTAAAGGCCTTGATCCTCGTACCGGCGAGGATTTTTTTAGATCCCCCCCTATCAGATGATAAACAAGCACAACACCACCGCCGCATTCAACCGGGAATTCCGCAATTGGCGGATCTGGGCCACCCGCGCCCTGGTGGTGGCCGCCGCCGCCGCCGCCGGGTTGGCGGTGACGGGCTTCACCTGGCTGGGCGAACAGGCGCTGTCGCTGTTCATGCAGGGCTTCCACGTCAAACCGTGGCTGGCGCTGCTGTGGACCCCGCTGTGCACGGCCGCCATCGTCTGGATCACCCGGCGCCACTTCAGCGCCGCCGCCGGCTCGGGCATACCGCAGGTGATGGCGGCGCTAGACCCGCTGGCGCCGCCGCACGCGACCGGGCGGCTGGTGTCGTTCAAGCTCAGCCTGGCGAAGGTCGGACTGACCACCTGGGGCTTGCTGGCCGGCCTGTCGCTCGGGCGCGAGGGCCCCTCGGTGCAGGTGGCCGCCGGCATCATGCTGACGGTGCGCCGCTGGCTGCCGGAACGCTCGTCGGTGAGCACCCACGGCCTGTTGGTGGCCGGCGGCGCGGCCGGCATCGCCGCGGCCTTCAACACGCCGCTGGCCGGGGTCATGTTCGCCATCGAGGAGTTGTCGCGCACCCCGGAACAGCGCAGCAGCGGCCTGCTGATGTCGGCCATCGTGCTGGCCGGCCTGATCGCGGTCTCGGTCTACGGCAACGCCACCTACTTCGGCATCATCCACACCAGCGGCATCGACTTGTCGCTGCTGCTGCCCGGCGCGCTGGTCGCGCTGACCAGCGGCTTGGCCGGCGGCCTGTTCTCGCGCCTGCTGCAGGCCTCGCTGGGCGGCCACGGCGGCGACGCCCTGTCGCGCCTGCGCCGTGCCCATCCGGTGGTGTTTGCCGGGCTGTGCGGCCTGCTGGTGGCGGTGATCGGGGTGGTCTCGGCCAGCGCCACCTTCGGCAGCGGCTACAGCCACACGCGCGACATGGTGGCCGGCCGCGAAAGCGTGCCGGCGCAGTTCCTGCTGCTGAAGTTCGTCGCCACTTGGCTCACCACCTGGTCGGGCGTGCCGGCCGGGATCTTCGCCCCCTCGCTGGCGATCGGCGCCGCGCTCGGCAACGATATCGCGCTGCTGCTGCACTCGCCGCAGGCGACCGCCCTGATCGCGCTGGGCATGGTCGGCTTCCTGGCCGCCGCCACCCAGGCGCCGCTGACCTCCTTCATCATCGTCATGGAAATGGTCGACGGCCACGCGATGGTGCTCAGCCTGATGGCGTGCGCGATGGTGGCGCGCACCGTCTCCCATGTGATCAGCGCGCCGCTGTACACCGTGCTGGCGCTACAACAACTGGCCAACGCGACCGCCCTGGCGGCGCCGCCAGGCGACGGGCGCGTTTAGGAACGCCCACTATGTGCTAAAGTGCAACAAGGGTGATCGTGCCAACCGGCGCGACAGGATGTGCGATGGCCGGGCCGCCACGCGGCCGAGTAGCGTCAATGCATGCAAAACATCCCTCTTTCCGCCGTCTCCTCGCTGATCGATATTTCAAACCATGCCCGTTGCCGTAACGGCGCATGCGTGCCTGCTTCAACTCTGGAAAAAAGAAAATGCTCATCTTGCTGATTGTCGTCTTCATCATCGCCTACGCCGCCATCGCGCTGGAACATCCGATCGGCGTCAACAAGTCCGCCTCGGCCCTGGTCGGCGCCGGCCTGCTGTGGACCATCTACGCACTGGGCGTCGATGAACCGCGCCTGGTCGGGGAAAAGCTCGACGAGACGGTGGCCGCCACCGCCCAAATCGTCTTTTTCCTGATGGGCGCGATGGCCATCGTCGAAGTGGTCGACTCCCACCACGGCTTCGAGCTCATTACCTCGCGCATCAAGACCACCAGCCTGACGTCGCTGCTGTGGCTGGTCGGCCTGGTGACCTTCTTCCTCAGCGCCGTCCTCGACAACTTGACCACCACCATCGTCATGATTTCCCTGTCGAAGAAGCTGCTCGACCAGGCCGAAGACCGGCTCTACTTCGCCGGCATGATCGTGCTGGCGGCCAACGCGGGCGGCGCCTGGTCGCCGATCGGCGACGTCACCACCACCATGCTGTGGATCGGCGGCCAGCTGTCGAGCACCGGCATCGTCCAGGCCGTGTTGATGCCGTCGCTGGTGAACCTGCTCGTGCCGTTGGCGATCTCGGCTTTTGTGCTGCGCGGCCGCAGCTTCGTGGCGCCGGCGCCCAACGCCGGCCATGCGTCCGCGACGAGCGCATCGGACCAGGCGCTGATGCTGACGCTGGGTATCGGCATCCTGCTGGCCGTGCCGCTGTTCAAGACGATGACGCACCTGCCGCCCTTCATGGGCATCCTGTTCGGCCTCGGCCTGCTGTGGTTGGTGGGCGAGCTGATACACCGGAACAAGGATGTCGCCCAGAAGGAAGCCTTGTCGCTGACCAGCGCGCTGCAGCGGATCGACATGGGCGCCATCGTCTTCTTCATCGGCATCCTGCTGGCGGTGGCCACGCTGGAACATGCGCATATCCTGAAGTCGCTGGCCGAGTGGCTGGACCGCGCGGTCGGCCGCCAGGAGGTCATCGTCGTCCTGCTGGGCTTGCTGAGCGCGATCGTCGACAACGTCCCGCTGGTGGCTGCCTCGATGGGCATGTACAGCACCGCGCAGTTCCCGATGGATCACCAGTTGTGGGATTTCATCGCCTATTGCGCCGGCACCGGCGGGTCGATGCTGATTATCGGCTCGGCGGCCGGCGTCGCCGCGATGAGCCTGGAAAAGATCCAGTTCATCTGGTACCTGCGCAAGATCAGCGGACTTGCCCTGATCGGCTATCTGGCCGGCGCTGCCACCTATCTGGCGCAGTACAGCATACTGCATTGAACGTCCGCCACACACTCAGCAATACGCCCAGCTGGACCAATTGCAGCTGCTGGTCGCGCTGTTGAGCGCGCTGTCCAGCGCGCGCTCGCTTGGGCAAGCCTCAGGCTGCGGCGTGCCCGTTGTTGCGGTTGTGGCGGAACAGCGCGGCCAGTGTCTCGGCGTCGAAATCAGCCTTGTAAGGCTGGGCGTCCTTCAATGCTTCGGCGCGCACGGCGGCGGGACGGGCATTGATGGCGTCGAACCAGCGTTTCACGTGCGGCAGTCTCTCCCAGATCTGCTCGCCCAAGACGAAGGGCGCCACACGTGCCCAGCCCCACACGGCCATGTCGACGATGGTGTATTGCTCGCCGAGCATGTAGGGGCGTTGCGCCAGCCGGGCTTCGATGATGTCCCAATGGCGCCAGGCTTCAAACGTGTAACGGTTGAGGGCATACTCGCTCGGCTGCGGCGCGAAGTACTTGAAGTGTCCCAGCTGCCCGCACATGGGCGCAAGGCCGGTTGCCAGGAACATCAGCCAGCTGTACATGTCGGCACGCTCGGCTGGCGTGTCGCCGGGCAGGAAACGCCCGGTCTTCTCGGCCAGATACAGCAGGATCGCATTGCTGTCGAAGACGGTGGCCGCGCCGTCGACCAGCGCCGGCGTCTTGGCATTGGGATTGATCGCCAGATAGGCAGGCAAATGTTGTTCGCCGCGGTGGGTGTCGACCAAAATGAGCTCGTAAGGCAAACCGCTCTCCTCGAGAAACAGGGCAATCTTGGCGGGATTCGGCGAGGGGTGGTAGTAGAATTTGAGCATGACAGTCCATATGGGTTTAAGGAGCGCCCACGATAAATTATTCCCCTCATCCCAGTAAGATAGAAATTTCGACTAACATTCATTCCAATTTCGAATGAGTGGAGAGGTCATGGATCGTCTTACTGCGATGCATATGTTTGTCCGGGTGAGCGAAACCGGCTCTTTTTCGGCCGTCGCGCGCGAGCGAGGCACCACCCAGAGTGCGATCAGCAAGCAGGTGGCGGCGCTGGAGCAACACCTCGGCGCGCGTTTGCTCGTGCGCTCGACGCGCGCGCTGGCCTTGACGGAGGAAGGGCAGCGCTATTTTGAGCAGGCGCGCCGCCTGGTGGCCGAGGTGGCCGAGGCCGAGCAGCAAGTGCGCGACAGCGCCCAGCAACTGCAAGGTTGCCTGCGCGTCGCGGCGCCGCTCGGCTTTGGCCTGCGCGTGATGATGCCGCTGGTCAAACGATTCTTGGAACAACATCCGAACTTGCAGATCGACCTGCAATTGCACGACCATTACATCGACCTGGTCGACCAGGGCATCGACCTGGCGGTGCGTATCGGCCAACTGGCCGACAGTACCCTGGTGGCGCGTTGCATCGGTTACAGCAAAGGTACGCTGATGGCCAGCGCGGCCTATCTGGACACGCATGGCACGCCGGCTTCGCCGGAGGAACTGCCGGCGCATCGCTGCATCGTCTACACCGAGCTCAGCACCCGCAATGTGTGGCATTTCACCCATGCCGACGGACGCACCTTAGGTGTGGCGGTCCACGGCGCGCTTCAGAGCAACAGTTCCGAGGCCGTACGCGCCGCCCTGCTCGACGGCATGGGCATCGCCTATGCGCCCAGCTGGATGGCGAGCGCCGAACTCGACAACGGGCAGGTGCGGTCGTTGTTGCCGCAGTGGTCGATCGCCCCTTTGCCCATCAACCTCGTCTGGCCGGGCCACCGCCAGCGCGCCGCCAAGGTGGTCGCCTTTGCCGACATGCTGTCCCATTGCCTCGGTGAACGCACGAAATAGCGACGCTTGTATGGCTGTTTGCCGCAAGACTGAATTGTGCTGCGGGATGGTATTTCCCGATTTAAAAGTTTGCTATTGTCTAGTTGAGCAGTGCCGCTGCCCCTTTCTGGAATCCCTTATGCAAAAATTGAAATCGAGCATGTTGCTGCTCCCATGCGCGCGCGCCACCCTGGCGGCGAGCCTTTGGCTGAGTGCCTCACTGGCAGTACCACCGGCACTGGCCGCGGAAACGCCCCCGCCGCAAACGCATATATTGCCATCCATGTTCCACAAAGGCTTTGTCTACCTCAAGGTCTCGGTCAACCAGCTGCCGGAGGCCTGGATGATCCTCGACAGCGGCACCACCGAGTCGATCGTCGACCAGGCCTACGCCAGGCAGATCGGACTGACGCTCACGCCGAGCCTGGTCCCACAAGCGACCTTCGGCACCACCCAGCCGCAAAACTACAATACCGACACAGTGCGCCTGCGCGTCGGACAGGAAGCGGAAGGGGTGGTGGCGTTTGAGTCGATCGCCTTGGGCATGACGGGTCCGGACGGCGCGCCGGCCGCAGGCATGCTGGGTCGCACCTACCTGGAAGGCAAGGCCATCGTCATCGACTATCCGCACTCGCTGGTCTACCTGGAAACGCTGCCGCAGCCGGCAGATCCGCGCGACGTGCCCATGTCGCTCAAGACAGGAATACCCGTCATTGCGCTCAACATCGGTGGCAAGACGGTGCCTGCCCTGATCGACACCGGCGGCACCTATGACATGATCATTACACCGGCCACGGCAAAGGAGCTCGGCATCGAAAAGCTGATGGCCGAAGCAAAGCCGGCGCAGACCATGGGCCATGGCGGCGCACAAGCAATAGTCGTTGGCAAGGCGCCGGAGTTTACGGTCGGCGCGCTGACGGTGCGGGATCAACGCGCCGCCTACACCGACTTCGGCACCGCCACCGACAGCGTTGGCGCCGGCGTTTCGCTCGGCATCGGTTTCCTGAAGAAGTACAAGATCACGCTGAACTACGTCGCCCAGACGGTGCGCTTCGAACGCTGAGCCGTCCGGCGTGGAGGTCCGCCGGGCCGCCGGATGCAAAAGCGGGCAAGGCATGGCACGGGGTATTGTTCTAAATGGCGGAATATTAAATTGCAGATAAGAGCCATTCTTCTTTTCAACGCCGTGTAATACGATGACTTCCGTCGTAGCACTGCATGTGTGCGCCCCCTGACACAACTACCTGACTGGAGAAATTATGAACCGCATTAGCATCCCAACCGTAGACCAAGCCCCGGCCGCGTCGCACCCCCTGCTCGCCGCTGTCAACAAGCAGCTCGGCGTCGTACCCAATTTGATGAAATTGGTCGGCAACAGTCCGGCCGCGCTGGAAGGCTATCTGTCGCTCAGCGGTGCCCTGTCCAACGGCAGCCTCGGTGGTCCGCTGCGCGAGCGCATCGCGCTGGCGGTGGCCGAATTCAACGACTGCGAATACTGCCTGGCGGCCCATACCTATCTGGGCAAGAACCTGGCAAAGCTGAGCGATGAAGAAATCAATGCGGCGCGCAACGCGGACTCGAGCGACGCCCGCGCCAAGGCGGCCTTGCATTTCGCCCGCCGCGTTGCGGCCGAACAGGGACGTGTCACCGATGCCGACCTCGCAGCCCTGAAGGCGGCTGGCTACGGCGACGCTGCAACCGTGGAGATTGTGGCCGAGGTGGCGTTGAACATCCTGACCAACTACATCAACAATGTCGCCCGCACCACGCTGGACTTCCCCGCGGCCGGTCCGAAGCGCGTCGCCTGAACCATCATCAACCCTTGCGCCCGGCAATGCCGGGCGTTTTTCTGGCTACTACGCCACGCCCCGCTCGCCCTGGCGACACAATCATCAAACCCTGAACCCAACCATTACAATGACGCCCCTCTTCTCGATTAGTCTAGCGACCGCTCTATGGACTGCGGTTGCCGTACCCGCGCTGGCCCATGGTGGTGCTGAAATTGCCGTGCCCGCCAATTTGCAATCGTCGGCGACTCACGGCCAAGCCCTGGAACTGCACGCCCGTGGCGTGCAGATTTACGTTTGCACGGAAAGCCCGGCCACGCCCGGAAAATTCGAATGGACTTTCAGCGCGCCAGAGGCGGCTTTGTTTGACGCCAGTGGTACCTTGGTAGGCAAACATTTTTCCGGTCCAACCTGGCAATCGCTTGATGGCAGCACTGTGGTCGCCGCCGTCACGGCGCGCCACGACGCTCCCGCCGCCAGCGACATTCCGTGGTTGCTGCTCGAAGCCAGGAAGCATTCGGGCGGCGGGGTTTTCGGATCGGTCAGCGCGATTCAGCGCGTCGCCACGCAAGCTGGCAAGGCCCCTGCCGAAGGCTGCGACCGTGAACATCCGGGCAGCATGGCGCGGGTGCCCTACCAGGCCATCTATCGAATATATTCGACGATGTAGCCAACGCAGCGGCGTCTCCCCGTTCGCAGGGCGCGCGCCCTACACCAGCACACCAACCGACCGGAGAAACAAACATGGGACACGCCTACTACGACATCGCCTTCACCGACAGCGTCAAGTCCATGCAGGAGAAGCGAGGCAGCCGGCGCCTGTATGCCGGCGCCGGCCAGGAAAATCTCGGCGATGTGCGCCTCGGTACGCGCGAAACAGAATTCATCGCCCAGGCCGACCATTTTTTCCAGTCCACCATCGGCGAGACCGGCTGGCCCTACGTCCAGCATCGTGGCGGCCCGCCGGGCTTCCTGAAGGTGATCGACCGCTACACCATCGGGTTCGCCGACCTCGGCGGGAACCGCCAGTACATCAGCCTGGGAAACTTGTCCGGGGATGGGCGGATAGCGCTGATCATCATGGACTGGAGCGCCAGGCGGCGGCTGAAGATCATGGGCCGCGTGACACTGGTCGACGCGGCCAGCGATCGCGGCTTGGTCGCCAGTCTGGCGATGCCGGGCTACGGCGTGCCGGAACGCGCCTACGTGATCAAGATCGCCGGCTACGACTGGAACTGTCCGCAACATATCACCGAGCGCATCACCCGCGCAAGCGTGGAGCCGGAATTGCGCGCGCTGCGCGATCAGGTGGCGCAACTGCGGTGCGCCGCGCAACAAGCCAGCGGCGGCCCGCAAATCATCGCTGGCGATGGTCCGCTGCATCTCGTCGTGCGCGCAGTCAGACAGGCGACGCCGCAGATCCGCGTCCACGAATTGACCAGCATCGACGGCCTGCCCCTGCCCGACGACCTGTCGGCCGGCGCCCACCTCGAGATCGCCTTGAGCGAGGAGAACGGCGCTCGCGTGCCGGCGCATTACGCGATCACCGCCTTGGTCGGCCGCAACGAGGCATTTGAAATCAGCTTGCGCAGCAGCGAACCCGCCGAGGCGACCGCACGCCAACGCCAAGCCGCGTGGGGCTTGGGAACGGTGGTGCGCGGCGCCCGCGTGCGCCACGACCTGGCCGGCGGCGGCCCCTGACGGAAAGCGCGGCAAGCGCTACATCGCCGTGGGCCAGCACCACCATCGGTGAACGCGCTTGGACAGCCATGGCCGATGACCTTACATAAATAATTGAATGCCGAGAATCCTGCACGCGATACTTTTGTGATCAGAGGTTGGGACAGTCGAGGCCACAAGAAAACCTTCTCGCTCCAAGAACCGGCATGAGCCCACCTGCAGCAGCCTACGACAGTCCCTACACGCCGGACTTCATGAAGCGTCTGCTCTATACCTACGCGTTCCGCAGTCTGGGCAGCGAGGCCTCGGCCATGGATGCCGTGCAGTCCACGCTGGAAGCATTGGTCACGGGTGAGCGGCGATTCCGCGGTGACAGTGCCTACTCGACGTTTATTTTCGCGATCCTGCGCAACAAGATCTCCGACGAATTGCGCGCCCGCATGCGCTACGACGACGACTCCGAAACCGCGCAACTGGAGTCCGACGAACTGGCGCGCGGCCAGTCCGCCTCGGACGAGCTCACTGAACCGGAACAACAGGCGCACACGTCCAGACTGATGGACGCGCTCAGCACCGGCTTGGGCAAGATGTCGTGTCAAGGGCGGCAGGTGTTCCTATTGACGGAGCTTTGCGGCTACGGCGGCGCGGAAATCGGCGCGCAGCTTGGGCTGACGACAAGTCATGTCTGGGTGCTGTTGCACCGGGCACGAAAGTTTGCGCGGGCGGCCTTGGACGACCTCGTTCAGTCCGCTGAAAAAATGGAAGCCATCGCGGCCGCCCAGCGTGCTGGGGAGGCAGCGCCATAAAAAAGCCACCCAAGATTGCCGCGCCTGTTAAGGTTTAACCTTCGGCAAGTCCCGTCGCCCTACTTTGCATAACTCCGGAGCACGCATGGATCGTCTATATCTGATGGAAGTATTTGTCGCCGTGACCGAAGAGAGCAGCTTCGCCGGCGCCGCGCGCCGCCTGGGCACCTCCCCGCCTGCCGTGACCAGGGCGGTGGCGGCGCTCGAAGCACACCTGGGCGTGAAACTGCTCGACCGCACCACGCGCTACGTGCGCGTCACAGAGGCGGTACAACGCTACTTCGACGACGCGCGCCGCATCATCGCCGAGGCGGATGCGGCCGACGAAAGCGTCGCCGGAGCGAATGGCATGCCGCGAGGCATGCTGGCGGTCACCGCCCCTGTCCTGTTTGGAAAAATGTTCGTCTTACCCGGCATAACCGACTATCTGCGCCAGTACCCGGACATGGAGGTGACGGCGACCTTTCTCGATCGCGTGGTCAATCTGCTCGAAGAGGGATTCGACGTCGGCGTCCGGATCGGCGAACTACCCGACTCGGGCATGCGTGCGCTGCGCGTCGGCGAGGTCTATCCGGTCATTTGCGCGGCACCGCAGTATCTGGCGGCGCACGGCACCCCGGGGTCGCCCGATGCGCTCCATGAACACACAGTCGTTTCAGCGATCGCGGTGACGCCTTTGGTGGAGTGGAAGTTCACCGACCAGGAACGGCGCCTGACGATACGCGTGCGTCCACGCCTGACGATCAGTTCCAACGATTGCGCCATCGACGCGGCGCGTTCGGGCTTTGGCCTGACGCGGGTGATGTCCTATCAGGCGGCGCCCTACCTCGCCAGCGGCGAACTGGTCGAAGTCCTGCCGGCGTTTCGTCCCGCCACGCTGCCAGTGCACGTGCTTCACCGTGAAGGCCGCTATGCATCGGCGAAAATCCGGAGCTTCGTGGATCTGATCGCCGCGCGCTTGCGCAAAGAGATCGCGTCCGCCGCCATGAAATGGGAGGGAACGGGGGGGCAGGACAATGTCCGGCAATAGCCGGGCGCGATCACAGCACGACGGCATTGCAACGCCTGCGGCCTCGTTCGAGTCGGCGGCGCCCGCTTAAAACCGCCATCGAACCGACGCGGCCAGGCTGCGCTCGATCTGCCGCCGCCCCTCCCCCAGCAAGGCGCGCGCGTCTCGCAAGCTGTCGATGGCCAACAGCTCGGCCACCACCGCCACCGCGTCCGACACGTTGAGGCTGTAGGCCAGCGCCAGCGCGCGGCCGCGCTCCGCATTGGGGTCCTCCGGCAAAAGGTCGTGCTCAACTGTGCGTAAGCGGTCATAGCGCAACGCCAACGTGCCCGGCCCAAGCTGCCGGCTAACGAGCGCATACCACGCCTGGAAATCGAGCGCGGCCGCATTCGGCCCCATCGTGATATCGCCGCGCATCAGCTGCGCCCGCGCTTCCCAGCCGTGGCCCGGCCGCAGCACCATGCTGGGATGATCGAACCGCGTGCGCCATCCATACTGGCCGTGCCTGACTTTCAACGGATCGGCGCGGTTGTCATAGCGCAGCCATGCGAGCTCGGCCACCTCGCCGTAGCGGTAGTTCGCCCCGACGTAGTAGCCGGCGCGGCCATCGATCGCCCGGAGCGGATGAATGACACGATCCTGCCTCGGCATCGGGCCGTCAGCACGGTACACCGGCAAATCGGGCAGGCGCACGGCTTCATCGCGTCCGGCGATCCAGTCCCCTACTGACCAGCCGCGCCAGGCCAACAAAGTACCGGCCGGATCGTTGCCTTGAAAAATGGCGAAGGTCATGCCGTAGTCGTGCGGCGAGCGCTCATAGCGTCCGCTATGGGATAGTTGCGCTTCGATCCCGCCGGTGCGCAATTCTTCGCCGATTCAGCTATTGATCGTGGAGCTGGAGATGGTGCGTGTCGGCGTCCACGCCATGTCGCCGTAATCGATTTCGACACTGCTGGGCGCGAAAAAGAACCCCGCCTTGGCGCGCCATTTCCAGGCGCTGGTCGGCACAGGACGCCATTCGATCCATGCTTCGCGGACATCCACCACGCCGGCGTGGCGAGCGCGGACAACTCGGCGGGCAGGTCCATCTCCCCCCCCCGCACGACCGCCTGGCCGACACTCAGGCCCGGCCCGCTAGCGTCGTAGCGCGACTTAGCCGAGCCGGCCCGGGTCCAACTGCCTGCGGTGTCCGCCGACACCGCCTGCAGATCGACCAGGCCGTGCCATTCATCGGCGTCCGCGACGCCACACCACGCAAACAGGGCCATGCAGCCGGCTGAGCCAGGCGACGTCGCCCTCAACAGCGTAGCTCCATCGCCGGCCTGCTGACTAGCCAGGAGGCGCATCGATACCTGCCGGAAACCTTGAAATCGCACCAAGGGATAGCCCAGGCCGGGAAGCCAAGGCCCCGCCAGCACCTGTTGTCGACAGCGAAATAGTCAATTGTGCCGTACGCGCATTCCCCCGGCGCGCCGCCGCATTTATATTGACGTCTTTCCCCCAACCACAGGAGCACCACATGAACATTCTGAAATCCTTGCTGAGCGCGGCCGCGCTTGTACTGGCCTGCGCCGGCATGACTGCGGCCAACGCCGAGACACCACACGACAACGTGGTCGGCGCAGCCGGCTATGACCTGACCTCCTACTTCACCCAGGAGAAGCCACAGCGCGGCAACGGCCACCATGTGGCCGTGGTGGCCGGCGTGACCTATCTGTTTGCCAGCGACGACAACAAGAAGATGTTCGAAGCCGCCCCTTCCAAGTTCCTGCCCCAGTACGGCGGCTACTGCGCGTTCGGCGCCTCGATCGGCAAGAAATTCGTGGCAGATCCGGATGTGTACGACATCGTTGACGGCAAGCTGTACCTGAATCTGGACAGCAAGATCCGCGGCCTGTGGTCGGCCGACATCCCCGGCCGCATCAAGACGGCCGATGCGAACTGGAAGACCATCGCCGGCAAGCAGCCTGCCGACCTGTAAGACTATCCCTGTGCGGAGCGCCTGCAGTCGCGCCCCGCCCAGGGGCCAAGAGGAGTAACGACGATGAAACTGAACGCCCCGGCGCTGTGCGCCTGCCTGTCCCTGCTGCTGTCGCCGGTCCGAGCCGTGGGCGTCGACCCGGCCGATGATTTCGCGCGCCTGCCCCTGTCGCAGGCGATCCGCACCCAGGTCGGGGCCGGCACCCGTGCCGTGGTGGTGTTTGAAGACGCCTATTGTCCGTACTGCCGGGCGCTGCACCAGACGCTGCGCCAGTCCGACGACGTGGTGGTCTTCACCTTTCTGCTGGATGTGCTGGATCCCGACTCGCGGGCCAAGGCAGACCGGATCTGGTGCTCGCCCGACCGCGCCCGCGCGCTGGCCCGCTGGTTCGGCGCGCATGAAGTGCCCGCCACAGTAGCGGGCTGCAGCGCGCCGGTAGCGTCCTTGCGCGCCCTGGCCGATCGCTTGCATGTGCAGGCGACGCCTACGCTCTTGTTCGCCGATGGCAGCATGCACGCGGGAGCGATTTCGGCGGCGGCATTGGAACAGCGCCTGAGGGCGGCCCAGGTCGAGCACCGCCCGCAATCGATCGCCCCCGTCGGCGCGAACGATCGGTGATTTGGCAGCCACGGCCAGCCGGGACAGCGGTGCTTCAAGGCACCCATCATCAGCATTTTCGATCTCCCCGGCTCGACGGCAAAGGCCGCGCTGCTGGCGGCACTGGGACGGGCCGCCTCACCTTGTCGTCGCGCACGCGCCGCCCCAGCTGCTCGGCGTCGAGCCGGGCGCGGGTGATGCGCTGCAGACAATAGGTGCAGCGGACCGGCGGGTAGCGCGATGGCGGATTCTGTTGCTGCGGCTGTTGCTGTGGCCCACTGCGCACCGGCGAGCGCCGCAGCGCGTCGGTCTGGGTCCGGATGCAGACGTGGCTGCGTCCAGCCGGGCTCGCCCTACTTGAGCTGCAGCTCATTCGCACCGACCTTATAAAGAAGGCTTTAATAGGATAGGCCGAATTAAAGGAATCTTTCAGTGCGGAGGTTTAGACGCGAAAAGCGTAGATGATTGGTGGTTGAGAATAGGACCGAACAATCTACAGGATACCGCGCGTACTGCCGAAGAATACGAACGGGAAAATTCTCCGTACTTCTCCGTACTATTCGCACCGGCAAGAAAAAAGGCCTGCATCAATTCGATGCAAGCCTTTGATTTTCTTGATAAATTCTGGTGGGAAGTGCAAGTTTCGAACTTGCGACCCCTGCAGTGTGAATGCAGTGCTCTACCCCTGAGCTAACCTCCCGAAGCGGGGCGAATTATCGCATACAACCTGCCCGCAGGGGAAGGCCAAAGGCGAAAATTCTATCGATTTCTTATCCGGCGGCCGGTGGCGTGATCGTCGCGGTCCAGATGCACTGGCCTTTGACGGCCTTGTCCAGCCCCGCCAGCGTGGCCGCATGCGCCGCCAGCTCGTCGTCCGAGGCCGGCAGGAAGATGATGTCGGCCAGCGGCACCGGCTCCAGCAACTCGGCGCCGGCCATCACTTCCTCTTCCGCATCCATGCCCAGGCTGTTCTGCCCGCGCGTCATCGACAGGTAGACGTCGGCCAGCAATTCCGCATCGAGCAGCGCGCCGTGCAGCTTGCGGTGCGAGTTCGACACGCCATAGCGGTCGCACAGCGCATCGAGCGAGTTGCGCTTGCCCGGATGGAGTTCCTTGGCCTGCACCAGCGTGTCGATCACGCCGCCGATGTGGCTGGAAAAATCCGGCAGGTTCAACAGCTTGAACTCGTGATTCAGGAAACCCAGATCGAACGGCGCATTGTGAATGATGACCTCTGCGCCCTGGATGTAGGCGCGCAGATCTTCGACGATCTGATGGAATTTCGGCTTATCGCTCAGGAACTCCGTGGTCAGACCGTGGACGTTCAGCGCGCCCTCTTCCGACTCGCGTTCCGGGTTGATGTAGACGTGGAAGTTATTCCCCGTCAGCATGCGGTTATACAGCTCGACGCAACCGATCTCGATGACGCGGTTGCCCAGCTTGGGATTGATACCGGTGGTTTCGGTATCGAGTACGATTTGGCGCATAGTGTTCTGTGGTGGCTACAACTGGACTGGGGAGTATAACAGGCCGCCGCCGCTCAACGGCCGCGTGCCAGTTCGACACCGCGATTGGCCAGCATGTCGGCCCGCTCGTTGCCCGGATGGCCGTTGTGGCCGCGCACCCAGCGCCATTCGACGGTGTGCATGGCTTGCGCGGCGTCCAGCGCGCGCCACAGGTCCTCGTTCTTGACCGGCTCCCTGGCGGCCGTCTTCCAGCCGCGCGCCTTCCAGCCGTGTATCCATTCGCTGATGCCTTTTTGCACATACTGGCTGTCGGTGTGCAGCGTGACCATGCACGGGCGCTTGAGCGCGTTGAGCGCTTCGATCACCGCCTGCAACTCCATGCGATTGTTGGTGGTGTCGCGGGTGCCGCCGCAAATTTCCTTTTCGGCGCCTTCGGCCACCAGGAACGCGCCCCAGCCGCCGAGGCCGGGATTACCCTTGCATGCGCCGTCCGTAAAAATCTCTACCTTATCCATCCTGCTGTTCCCGCCTTTTATTTGTTGCCGGGACGACCGCGGGGGCCGACGCCGTTTTTTTGGTCCAAGCCGGACCGATCAAATGCATGCCCTTCACGCGCTTGATCGCCTGCACGATATAGACGCCGCCCAGGTAGGGCCACCAGCGCGGCCCGGCATTATCCATGAATGCGTAGCGATGCAGCCACTTTTCTGTGCGACAGGCCGGCGCGTAGCAGCCGAAGTGACTCTGGCTGGCGCCCATATTCAATAATTTTAACCAGTCTTTCATGCGCGGCATAGAGATCAGCTCCTCCGTGCGCGGCAGGAAGGAGGTGCCGCCGACGCGCCGCAACACGTGGCGCGCGCCCCACAGGCTGGCCGGATTGAAACCACAGATGATGACCTGCCCTTCCGGTATCAGCACCCGCTCGACTTCGCGCAGCACCTGGTGCGGATCGGTGGAAAACTCCAGCACATGCGGCAGCACCACCAGATCAATGGACTGCGAAGCGAACGGCAGCTCGGTACAATCGAGCGTCACCGACACCGGACGCTGCGCGGGATCGCTGACGGCGCGCACCTTGCGGTCGACCAGCAGCTTGTACGGCATGCGGTTGGCGGCCAGCGCATCGATTTGAGGCATGCCGATCTGCACCGCGTTGTATCCGAAGATATCAGCTGTTAAATTATCGAGACAGGTTTGTTCCCACTCACGCAAGTACACACCGGCGGGCGTTTGCAGCCAGCCTTCCAGCGCTATAATGGATTTCTCAGATCCTGCCTTGTCCATGCCTAGCCTTTTTGCGATCCAATGACCAATTCATCTACTCAAGCACTCAGTGTTCTGACGGTTCCCGCTTTCCACGACAACTACTTGTGGCTGATCCATGATGGCGTCCACGCCGTCGCAGTCGACCCCGGCGACGCCAAGCCCATCCGGGCGGCGCTCGCAGAAAACGGGCTCAAGCTCACCGCCATTCTACTCACCCATCACCATGCTGACCATATTGGCGGCGTCCCTGAATTATTACAGCATTATCAGGTTCCCGTTTATGGTCCGCGCAACGAGACCATCGCCGCGGTCACATTGCCGGTCGGCGAAGGCAAGGTATTCGACGTGCCCGGCCTGCCACTGCGGCTGTCGGTGCTCGACGTGCCCGGCCACACCATGGGCCACATTGCCTACGTGCGCGAAGCGTCCGCCGACGCGCCGACCTGGCTGTTCTGCGGCGACACGCTGTTTGCCGGCGGCTGCGGCCGCCTGTTCGAAGGTACGCCGGCGCAGATGATCAGCTCCCTGGGCAAACTGGCCGCACTGCCAGATGATACCAAGGTCTACTGTGCCCACGAATATACGCTATCCAACCTGCGCTTCGCGCGCGTGGTGGAGCCGGACAATGTGGCCCTGCAGGAAAGGGTGAAGGTGGAGACCGACAAGCGCGAGCACAATCTGCCGACGGTGCCGAGCACGATAGGTGTGGAAAAGGCGACCAATCCCTTCCTGCGCTACCGCGAAGCGGCCATCGCCGAACAATTGGTACGCGCCGGAAAGCTGGACCGCATCGATACACCGCTGGCCACCTTCACCGCGCTGCGCCTGTGGAAAAATGACTTCTGATTGAAAACGGCCCTTGCGGGCCGTTTTTTCTTAGATCTCTTCGTACAGCGGCAGCGTCAGGAACTCCGCGAACTCGGACGAGGTCGACATCTCTTCGAAGATGTGACCGGCGCGCACGTAGGTCGGGCCGTCGCCGCCCGGCGCATCGCGCTGCACCTTGACCAGTTCTTCCTTGATCATCGCGCGCACCATGTCGGCGGTCACCTTGCGGCCGTCTTCCAGCACGCCCTTGTCCGAACGGATCCACTGCCACACTTGCGAACGGCTGATTTCCGCCGTGGCCGCATCTTCCATCAGGTTGTGGATAGGCACGCAACCGTTGCCGGCCAGCCAGCTGCCCAGGTAGTGGATGCCGACGTTGATGTTGTAGCGCAGGCCCGCCTCGGTGATCGGCGCTTCCGGCTTGAAGTCCAGCAACTGCGCGGCGCTCACGTCGATGTCCGGACGTTGCTTGTCGATCTGGTTGGGCTTGTCGCCCAGCACTTTGGTGAACTCGGTCATCGCCAGCTCCACCAGGCCCGGGTGGGCAACCCAGCCGCCGTCGTAGCCGTCGGTGGCGTCGCGCGCCTTGTCGTTGCGCACGCCGCCCATGGCGACTTCGTTCTTCTCCGGATCGTTCTTGATCGGAATCAGCGCGGCCATGCCGCCGATCGCCGGCGCGTTGCGCTTGTGGCAGGTCTTCAACAGCAGCAAGGCGTAGGCGCGCATGAACGGCGCGGTCATCGTCACCTTGGCGCGGTCGGCCAGGCAGAAATCCTTGTCCAGCTTGAACTTCTTGATGCACGAGAAGATGTAGTCCCAACGGCCGGCGTTCAGGCCCGAGCTGTGTTCGCGCAGCTCGTACAGGATTTCGTCCATCTCGAAGGCGGCCAGGATGGTCTCGATCAGCACGGTGGCTTTGATCGTGCCCTGCGGCAGGCCCAGTTCGTTTTGCGTCATCACGAAGATGTCGTTCCACAGGCGCGCTTCCAGGTGCGATTCCATCTTCGGCAGGTAGAAGTAAGGGCCGGCGCCGCGCGCCAGCTGCTCTTTGGCGTTGTGGAACATGAACAGCGCGAAGTCGAAGATGCCGCCGGAGATGCGCTTGCCGTCAACCAGCACGTGCTTCTCGTCCAGGTGCCAGCCGCGCGGGCGTACCACCAGGGTGGCGATCTTGTCGTTGAGCTTGTAGGACTTGCCGTTCTGCTCCAGCGAAATGGTGCGGCGCACCGCGTCGAACATATTGATCTGGCCGGTGATCTGGTTGTCCCAGTTCGGGGTGTTCGAATCTTCGAAGTCGGTCATGTAGCTGTCGGCGCCCGAGTTGAAGGCGTTGATGACCATCTTGCGCTCGACCGGGCCGGTGATTTCCACGCGGCGGCATTCCAGCGCCTTCGGAATCGGGGCGATCTTCCAGTCGCCGGCGCGGATGTGCGCGGTCTCGGCCAGGAAGTCGGGACGCTCGCCGGCGTCCAGGCGCTTGGCGCGCTCGACGCGCACGGCCAGCAATTGTTGACGGCGAGCTTCGAACTCGCGGGTCAGCTTGACCACCAGCGACAGTGCCTCGGTGGTCAGGATGTTTTCGTAGCCAGGCTTGATCTCGCCCGTGATTTCCATGCCTGCCGGCAGATTGATGGTGGACTGCGTCATGAGGTCTCTCCGAAAGAAAATATTAACTACAAGATCAAATTATAAGCACTGGCCTTCTTGTTGCACGCTGATTCTTTTAGTGTGCGGACTCAGTTACGCCTTGATATGTTTTACAGTATATTCACTAATAAGTTATGCAAACGAGACTAAAAATCACATCATCTATGCGTTTTTATCACAAATGACAGGCTAGGCTTTCCATGGGTCAATTCAGACAGATTTCCACCTTCGTAGAAGTAGTCGCCAAGGGCAGCCTGTCGGCCGCCGCGCGGGCCGAGGGCATCGCGCCCGCCATGATAGGCCGCCGCCTGGACGCGCTGGAGAGCCGTCTGGGTGTCAAACTTTTGCAACGCACCACGCGCAAACTGGCGTTGACCAACGAAGGCGCGGCCTTCCTGGAGGACTGCCAGCGCATCCTGGCCGAACTGGAGGAAGCCGAAACCGCCGTCGCCGAACGTAGCGCGCACGCCACGGGCCACCTGATGATCTCGGCGCCGGCCGGTTTCGGCCGCCAGCACGTGGCGCCGCTGATTCCCTCCTTCCTGTCCGAGCACCGCGACGTCAGCGTCACGCTCAACATGAGCGACCGCGTGGTCGACATCGTCGGCGAAGGCATCGACGTCGCGATCCGCATCGCCAGCCTGTCCGATTCCAACCTGGTCAGCGTCAAGCTGGCCGACAACGAACGGGTGGTGGTGGCCGCGCCCTCCTACCTCAAACGCCATGGCGAACCGAAGACGCTGGCCGACCTGGCCAAGCACAACTGCCTGGCGATCAGCAGCGAAGGCAGCCAGCGCGGCTGGACCTTCCGCGACAACGGCAAGAACGTGGTGATGAAGGTCGGCGGCAACATGGGCAGCAACGACGGCCAGGTGCTGCACGACTGGGCGCTGGCCGGCAAAGGCCTGGCGTGGCGCTCGATGTGGGAAGTGGGAAATGAGATTGAAGCGGGCAAGCTGCAGACGGTGCTGAACCAGCACGCCGCGCCGGGCAACGACATTTACGCGGTGTTCGCGCAGCGCCGACACCTGCCGCTGCGGATACGGGCCTTCGTGGACTTCCTGCGGCACACCTATGCGCAGCCGGACTACTGGCGCAAGTCCTGGAAATAATATCGTTTTGACAGCCCACACGAAAATGCGGGCGAAAAAAAATCCTCGGATACCGAGGATTTCTTTATTTCGTTAGATTCAGCGTATTAGATTGGCTGAATGTTCGAAGCTTGCTTGCCCTTAGGACCAGCGGTCACTTCAAAAGAAACGCGTTGGTTCTCTTGCAGCGACTTGAAGCCTGCGGACTGAATCGCCGAGAAGTGAGCGAACAGATCTTCGCCGCCTTCGTCAGGGGTGATAAAGCCGAAGCCCTTCGAATCATTGAACCATTTTACGATACCAGTTGCCATTACAATTCCTATTTCAGTTAAGTTGGGCTTGCGCCCGTGATATCGTTTGAGGCAAGAAAGAAATGACAGACTAACTGCACTACTCTTGAATCTAAACGATCCCGCATTATACCCATTTACGAGAGAAAAGCACGTCTTCGTGAAAATAAATGCAAAGCCATTCTATTTTTGGTAGAAAACTGCCCAAAAGGATAACTTTCCAACGCTCAACACTCGTAAATCCGGGCGTATGTAACACTGTAGACAACTTAATAGTACGCGACTTGAGGTGGATCAAGCGCACGCTTATGCGTAAGTTGTTGCTTGCGCGTCACGGGAAGCCCAAATCAGCAGCTTTTCCACTTCCGGTATCACCGCTGGCCAGCCTGTGTGGTCGGTCAATACGCCGCGCACCATGTGCTCGATGCGCCGCGCTTGCTGCCCAAACATGACAAAACCAAAGGTCCCGGCCGATCCGGCCACGCCGTGCAGTAATTCGTGGAGTTGATACAGATGCGCATCCGGCGGCAAATCGGCCCCGGATGCCTTGCAGACGGCGAGCGCCTGGGTGATCCGCTCCAGCGTACCCGGCACGGTCGCGGCGAATTTTTCGCTCAACGCCGCCAGGCGGGCACGAAAGGCTGGATCGTCAGGCATCGTCATGATGATTACTTGGTGCCGAAGATGCGGTCGCCGGCGTCGCCCAAGCCTGGGACGATGTAAGCGTGGTCATTCAGGTGGGAATCCAGCGAGGCGCAGTAGATCTTCACGCCAGGATGCGCTTTCTGGAACACCGTGATGCCTTCAGGCGCCGCCACCAGGGCCAGGAAGATGATCTGCTCGTCGGTCACGCCGCGCTTTTTCAGTACGTCGACCGCGTGCACCGCCGAATTACCGGTCGCCACCATCGGGTCGCACAGGATGAAGGTGCGTTCAACCGTATCCGGCAGGCGCACCAGGTATTCCACCGGCTGGTGGGTTTCCGGGTCGCGGAACACGCCGATGTGGCCCACGCGCGCCGACGGCACCAGGTCCAGCAGGCCGTCGCTCATGCCGATGCCGGCGCGTAGGATGGGAACAATGGCCAGCTTGCGGCCGGCGATGACCGGTGCGTCGATGGTCATCAGAGGGGTTTCGATGGTGCGGGTGGTCAGCGGCAGGTCGCGCGTGATCTCGTAACCCATGAGCAGCGTGATTTCCTTGAGCAGGTCGCGGAAGGTACGGGTCGACGTATCCTTGGCGCGCATGTGGCTCAGTTTATGTTGGATCAGCGGGTGGTCGGTGATGAACAGATTAGGAAAACGCGGATCTTGTTTCATTGTTTGCTCTTTTTAGTCGGTATGTGCCGCTTATTATACTAGGCCTCAGGTCCCAGAAACATGGCGACCGCCTCCTCCGCGATCTGGTCCAGGTTCGATCCCTGGCCCGGCTTGTACCACAACACGCTGTAGTTAATGGCGCCCATCAGCAGCAGGCGGGCGACCGCGCTGTCGCTGCGCAGCAGGCCGGCGGCCGAAAGTTCGTTCACCACATCCTGCCACAGCTGATCGTAGCGGTCGCGCAGCACCTGCACCCGCTCGCGCAGCTCCGGCGTCAGGCGGCGCCAGTCGTACAGCAGCACCGGAATGAAGTCGTGGCCTTCGCCCAGCACAATCTCCAGGTGAGCGCGCACCAGCGCCTGGAACTTGGCGCGTGGCGGCAGTTCGCCGGCGGCGATCTGCTCGGCGGCCGGCAGACCCGCCACCAGGCCCTCCTCCATCACGGCGGCGAGGATCTCCTGCTTGCTCTTGAAGTGATAGAACGGGCTGCCCGAGCGCATGCCGACCGCATCGGCGATGTCGCGCGTGGTGGTGCCGTCGAAACCGCGCTCGCGGAACAGGCGCGCGGCCACGCGCACCAGATCGGCGCGGCGGTTGTCGACAGGAGCTGTATTCGTCATAACTGTTTATCCAATTTATTCAACAAGGGCCCGCGCCAGGATCGCGGCGCAATCCACGCCCGCCGGCAAGCGCCCGAACGCGCCACCCGGCTCGCGCGCCAGCCGCGATGCGACAAACGCCGACGACACATACGCCGGCGCATGCCGCAACAACAGGCCGGCCTGCACCGCCAGCACCACGCGCTCGGCCAGCACGCGGGCGCCGAATTCGTCGGACTGCGGCTGATCCAGATCGGCCAGCAAGGCTTGCGTGTGGCGGAGGTAGTCGACATCGGACTCGCCGGCCAACGCCAGCTCCGCCGCCAACGCCGCGCGCGCGGCAGGAGTTTTGCCGAAGGCGCGCAGCAAGTCAAGGCACATGACGTTGCCGGAGCCTTCCCAGATCGAATTGACGGGCAGTTCGCGGTACAGGCGCGCTAGCGGGCCGTCCTCCACGTAGCCGCTGCCGCCGATGACCTCCATCGCCTCCGCGCCGAAGGCGGGGCCGCGTTTGCAGATCCAGTACTTGCCGGCCGGCGTCAGGATGCGCGCCAGCAGCGCCTGCGCCGGATCGTCGCCCTGGTCGAAGCAGCGCGCCAGGCGCATGCCGAAGGCCGTCGCCGCTTCCGATTCCAGCGCCAGGTCGGCCAGCACGTTCTGCATCAGCGGCTGCTCGGACAGCGGACGGCCGAACGCCGAGCGTCCGCGCGCGTGATGCAGCGCATGCGTCAGCGCCGCGCGCATGGTGCCTGCGCTACCCAGTACGCAATCGAGGCGGGTGTGGCTGCCCATTTCCAAAATCGTCGGAATGCCGCGCCCCGGCTTGCCGATCAACCAGCCATAGGCGCCGGTGAACTCCACTTCCGAGGAAGCATTGGATCGGTTGCCCAGCTTGTCCTTCAGGCGCTGCACGCGGATCTGGTTGCGGCTACCGTCCGGCAGGTAGCGCGGCAGGAAGAAGCACGACAAGCCCGCCTTGCCCGCGTCATCGGTCTGCGCCAGGATCAGGTGCGCATCGCTTTGCGGCGCCGAGAAGAACCATTTGTGGCCGACGATGCGGTACACATCCTCGCCCTCGTCGCCGAACATTGCGCGCGCTTCGGACGGCAGCAGCGGCTCGGCGCGGGTTGTATTGGAGCGCACGTCGGAGCCGCCCTGCTTCTCCGTCATGCCCATGCCGATGATGGCGCCGCGCTTTTGTTCCACCGGCAGCGAGCGCGGATCGTATTCAGTCGACAGGATTTTAGGCAGCCACTTGGCGGCGATCTTCGGCGCCTGCTTCAGCGCCGGCACGGAGGCATACGTCATCGTCACCGGGCATTGCGAGCCGTTCTCCAATTGGCCGAACAGCATGTAGCGCGCCGCCCGCGCGACTTGCGCGCCAGGGCCGCCCAGCCACGGCGACGCATGTGCGCCGTTCTCGATCAACAGCGTCATCAAACTGTGCCAGGCCGGATGGAACTCCACCTCGTCCACGCGCTGGCCGCCGCGGTCGAAGTTATGCAGCTTGGGCGAGTGCAGATTGGCCAGCCGCGCCAGGTCGAGCACCTCGGCCCGGCCCAGTTGCGCGCCCAGCGCGTGCAGCGACTCGGCGGCGGCAGCGCCGCCCTCGCGCAGCAAGGCCTCCTGCAAGGCCGGATCGGCCGCATACAGGTTGACGTTTTCAAACGGCGCAACCGTATTGCGCACCTCATGCGTATCGAATGGATTCATTTCTTCTCCTTCTTGGGCAAGATGCCCATCTGCTTGGCGATGATGCCCAACATGACTTCATCGGCGCCGCCGGCGATGGACGTCAGGCGGCCGTCGCGGAACATGCGCGCCACGCGGTTCTCCCAGCTGTAGCCCATGCCGCCCCAGAACTGCATGCACGCATCGGGCACGATGCGCAGCAGGCGCCCCGCCTTCAGCTTGCACATCGACGCCAGCTCCGTCACATCCTGGCCGCTAATATATAGCTGCCCGGCGCGATAGGTCAGCGCGCGCAGGCTCTCGACTTCCGTTTTCAACTCCGCCAGCTTGAAATAGACATGCTGATTATCCAGCAGCCGGCCGCCGAACATTGCCCGCTCGCCTGCCCACTCCACCGTCAGGGCTATGCAGTTGGCCAGCGTCTGCACCGCGTTGGCGGCGGCCCACAGGCGCTCCTCCTGGAACTGCAACATCTGGTAGACAAAGCCCTGTCCCTCCTCACCGATGGCATGGCGCTGCGGCACGCGCACCTGGTCGAAGTAAATCAGGCCGGTGTCGGAAGCGTTCATGCCGATCTTGCGGATCTTCTTGCCGACCGAGACGCCCGGCGTGTCCATCGGCACCATCACCAGCGTCTTGTTCTTGTGCGCCGGGCCGTCGGAGGTGTTGACCAGCACGCACATCCAGTCGGCCTGCAGGCTGTTGGTGATCCACATCTTGCTGCCATTGATGATGTAGTCGCCGCCATCCTTGCGCGCGTGGGTCTTGATGGCCGCCACGTCGGACCCCGCATGCGCCTCCGACACGCCGACGCAGCCCACCATCTCGCCGCTGATGGCCGGCGCCAAAAATTCACGGCACAAAGCGTCCGAGCCGAAACGCGCCAGCGCCGGCGTGCACATATCGGTCTGCACGCCGATCGCCATCGGAATCGCGCCGCAGTCGACGTGGCCCAGCGTTTCGGCCATCGCCATCGAATACGAATAATCGAGGCCCAGGCCGCCGTACTCGACCGGCTTCGTCAGGCCCAGCAAACCGAGCTCGCCCATTTTCCGGAACAGCGCGTGGGCCGGAAATATGCCGGCTTCCTCCCACTCATCGACATGCGGATTGATTTCGCTCTCGATGAAGCGCTTCAGTGTGCGTTGTAATTGCTGATGTTCGTGGCTGTCAAACATGGTCTGTCCCCTTATTATCAGGTCAGACTAGCGCAAATACCAGCACGAAGCAAGCAGTTGCTTTGTTGTCGTTTGCACTCTATGATGATCGTCCAGATAAGGAGATTCCATGACCGAAGCCTATGTGTACGAGGCCATCCGCACCCCGCGCGGCAAGGGCAAGAAAGATGGCAGTTTGCACAGCGTGAAGCCGATCACGCTGTTGTCCGGCCTGATGCGGGAACTGCAATCGCGCCACAAACTCGACACCGCGCTGATCGACGATGTCGTGCTCGGCTGCGTCACGCCGGTCGGCGACCAGGGCGCCGACATCGCCAAGATCGCCGCGCTGGCGGCCGGCTGGGACTGGAAAGTGGCGGGCGTGCAACTGAACCGCTTCTGCGCCTCCGGCCTGGAAGCGGTCAACCTGGCGGCGCAGAAAGTGCGCTCCGGCTGGGAAGACCTGGTGGTGGCCGGCGGCGTCGAGTCGATGTCGCGCGTGGCCATGGGCTCGGACGGCGGCGCCTGGGCGCTCGACCCGGAAACCAGCCTCAACACCGATTTCCTGCCGCAAGGCATAGGCGCCGACCTGATCGCCATGCTGGACGGCTACACCCGCGAGCAGGTCGACGCCTACGCCATGCGCTCGCAGCAAAAGGCCGCCGCCGCGCGCGCCGCCGGCCGCTTCCGCTCGGTGGTGCCGGTGCGCGACCAGAACGGCGTGCTGATCCTGGCCGAAGACGAATTCATCAAACCCAACACCACCATCGAAACCCTGAGCGGCCTGAAGCCCTCGTTCGAGGCGGCCGGCAGGATGGGCTTCGACAGCGTGGCCCTGCGCAAATATCCGCAGCTGGCGCGGGTCGACCACATCCACACGGCCGGCAACTCGTCCGGCATCGTCGACGGCGCCGCGCTGGCGCTGATCGGCAGCAAGGCCGCCGGCAACCGGCTTGGCCTGAAGCCGCGCGCGCGCGTGCTGGCCACCGCCGTCACCGGCACCGATCCGACCATCATGCTGACCGGCCCGGCGCCGGCCGCCCGCAAGGCGCTGTTGAAAGCCGGCCTGGAGATCGGCGACATCGACCTGTTCGAAGTGAACGAAGCCTTCGCCTCGGTGGTCATGCGCTTCATGTCCGAGCTCGGCGTGCCGGAGGAGAAGGTCAACGTCAACGGCGGCGCCATCGCGCTCGGCCACCCGCTGGGCGCCACCGGCTGCATGCTGCTCGGCACCCTGCTGGACGAACTGGAAGCCCGCGAACTCAAGCGCGGCCTGATTACCCTGTGTGTCGGCGGCGGCATGGGCATCGCCACCATCATCGAACGCGTCTGAACGGAACGACCATGATCATGATCACCACACATCAAAACGGCGGCGCCATCACCGTCATGCTGGCCGCGCGCGCCATCAATCCACTGAGCCGCCTGTTCCAGCGCGAACTGGCGGCGCTGATCGACAAGCTGGAAGCCAAGCGCGGCGAGCTGCACGGCGTCATCGTCGGCTTCCACGCCGACGCCGGCGATTCCGACCACGAAGTCGAACACCTGATGTCGCTGACAACGGCCCAGGCCGGCGATTGCATGCAGATGCTGGGCGCCTACAACGCCCTGCTGCGGCGCCTGGAATGCCTGGGCATTCCGGTGATCGCCACACTGGGCGGCGCCGTCAGCGGCCATGCCCTGGGCTTGGCGCTGGCCTGCCATCACCGCATCAGCCTGGTCGACGCCACCTTCAGCCTGCCGCAAGTGCATCTGGGCGTGGCGCCGGTGGCGGGCGAAATCGCCCGCAGCGTGCGCCTCGCCGGCTTGCAGGCCGCCATGCCGCTGCTGCTGGAAGGCGCGACCTTGACGGCCGACCAGGCGCTGCGCGCCGGCCTGCTGCACGCCGTGGCCGACAACGAAGAGGAAGTGGCCGAACTGGTGCACGGCACCATGGCGGCCGACGCGCCGGCCGTGCAGCCGTGGGACGTCAAGGGTTTTCGCCTGCCCGGCGGCGCGCTGACCTCCGCGCCGGTGCAGACCCTGCTGCAAGTGGCCCCCGCCTTGCTGCGCGAGCGCACCGGCGGCCACGCACCGGCGCCGGAAGCCATCCTGTGCGCCATGGTCGAGGGCCTGCAGGTCGACTTCGACAGCGCCCTATTGATCGAAAGCCGCTATTTCTGCCAGACGGCGATCAGCCCCGTCGCCCGCAACCTGATACGCCTGAGCCAGATCCGCGCCGACCTGTCATCCAGGGCGGCACTGGACTTGGCCGCCGCCCTGCGCCAGCGCTACGCCGGCGAGGTGCAAGCCTTGCGCGCCCAGGCGGTGCCGGAAGCGCTGCTGCGCAACGCCGTCCGCGCCGCCGGCCTGCCGCCACCACCCGACACGGACGCCCTCCCGGCCCAAGCCGATGACGCGGCAGTGGCGCCTGACCTGGCCGACATCCGCGACCGCCTGTTGTATGCGCTCTCCACCACGGCGCAGGACCAGGTCGGAAGTGGCGCCCTCGGCAACGACGAAGCCGACCTGGTTTCCGTGCGCCTGTTCGGATTCCCGGCCCACACTGGCGGCGCGGTTCACTTTGTCCAGCATGTCGGCCAGCCGCACTATGCCAACCGTGCAGCCGAGCTCGGCACGCGCCACACCAGGCCGGCCGGCAACGGCGCCTGACTCCCCCCGCACGGCTGCCCGAAACAGCCGTGCATCTTCATCTAGCTGTACTATTTTTTAGCCCAACTCAATAGAAAACTGTAAAAGTAGCCCGGATGTTGTCATTTTTCATGTAATTCCACTCTCATCAGTGATACATTGCGTTCTGGTTTTGCAAGATTCGCGCAGCCACGTTACATGTATAAAATGAAAGATTAGATCCTCGCGATGTTTTCCAGTATCCCAGCCCCATCCCCGCGTCATGAATTGGATAACCTCATGGAAGAGGCGGGCGATGTTGTTTTCCGCCTGAATCAGCTGGGGCAGATACTGTTTGCCAGCAAGCGCGCCGTCACCCTGATCGCCAGCCAAGCGCCCCTGGCCGGCGACACACTGCCGCGCCTGATGTCGCTGGACGACCAGGCGCCGCTAGCCACGCTGCTGGCCGAAGTGGCCGCATCGAACCAGTCCCGCCTGCAGGAAGTGCGCATCAAGACACCGGACGCCGAGATCTGGCACGAACTCCGGGTGTCCTGCTACGCCAACCAGCACGGCGCCAGCGAACTGCTGGTGGTCGGCCGCGACATGACGGCGCAGCGCGCCACCGAAGAGCGCCTGCGTCACATGGCCACCCACGACGCCCTGACCGAACTGCCCAACCGCCTGTTGCTGTCGGACCGCATGCGCATGGTGATCGCCAATGCGCGCCGCTCCGGCCAAGGCTTCTCGGTCGCCACCATAGGCCTGGATGGTTTCAAGAAAGTCAACGACGGCCTCGGCCATCCGATCGGCGACGCCGTGCTGCGCACCGCCGCCGCCCGCCTGCGCAAGACCCTGCGCGACAGCGACACCCTGGCCCGCGTCGGCGGCGACGAGTTTGTCGCCGTGTTGCCAGGCACCGCCACCGAGGCCCAGATCAAGCTGGTCACCGGCCGCCTGATCGCCACCTTGCAGTCGCCGTTTGAAATCGAGAGCCACACCATCTATGTCGGCGCCTCGGTCGGCGTGGCGGTGTATCCGCAACACGCCGAGGACGAGGTGCGGCTGGTCGCGCTGGCCGACGCCGCCATGTCGCGCGCCAAGGAAACCGGCAAGGCCCGCTGCGTGGTCTACAGCCAGTCCCAGTCCGGCCCGCCGGAGCACGATATTTCGCTGGAAGCGGCCATGTTCCAGGCGGTGCGCGAGGGCGAGTTCATGCTGTACTACCAGCCCATCGTCGACGCCCGCACGCGTGAGATTCAGGGCTTCGAAACGCTGATGCGCTGGAAGCACCCGACCCTGGGCATGGTGCCGCCGGCGCGCTTCATCCCGATCGCCGAGACCAACGGACTGATCAATTTGCTGGGCGCCTGGGCGCTGAAAGCCGCCTGCGTGCAGCTGAAACAGTTCGAAGAGGTGGCCAAGCGCAGCCTGTACATCTCTGTTAATATCAGCCCGCGGCAATTCCGCAACGATAAATTTCTCGACGTGCTGGACGATGCGATCGCCTTCTCCGGCCTACTTGGTGAGCAATTGGTTTTAGAAATCACAGAAGGCACTTTGATGATCGACCCGGTGCATGCCGAGTCCATCCTGTCCAAGATGGCGGAGCGCAACGCCCGCATCGCCATTGACGATTTCGGCACCGGCTATTCCTCGCTGGCCTACCTGAAGCGCTTCCCCATTTCCGTACTGAAGATCGACCGCACCTTCATCCGCGACCTGCCCGGTTCGCAGAAGGACGGCGCCATCTGCAACGCCGTGCTCGACCTGGCCAAGCACCTCGACTTGTCGGTGGTGGCCGAGGGCGTGGAAACCGAAGGCCAGATGGACTACCTGGCGCAGCGCGGCTGCCAGTACATCCAGGGCTACCTGACCGGCAAGCCGATGGCCGCCAACGTGGCCTTGGCCGCGCTCAAGGAAAGCATCCACGTCAAAGTGGTGCCAGCCGAACTGCGCCAGGTGGCGCAATGACGGCCCGCTTCACCGCCAGCACCCCGCTGGGCGACGCCACGCTGGCGACGCTGTGGGACTGCACCCGCCGCCGCGGCGACATGCCCGGCTTCGCCAAGGCCATCACCGCCATCCTGGGCGCGATGCGCGGCGAGGACGAGCAGGAATTCAATATGACCCGCACCGTGCTGTCCGACCCGGTGCTGACGCAAAAGGTGCTGCGGCTGGCCAATAGCGGCATGTATTCGGCCTTCGGCCAGCACGTCAACACCGTCTCCAAGGCGGTGCTGGTGCTGGGCACGGAAGCCATCGGCCACCTGGCGCTGGGCCTGAAGCTGATCGAGGAACTGGCCGCCGGCTCGCCCGACGCCACCATCGCCCACATTGAAATGGAAAAGGCCGTGCTGGCCGGGATCGTGGCGCAGCAGATCGCCTACACGGCCGAAAGCCGCCATGGCGAGGAAGCCGTGGTGTGCTCGATGCTGCACACGCTGGGCCGCATGATGATCACCTTCTACATGCCGGAGCGCTGGCACGAATTGCAGCGCGCCGCCGACCAGGACGGCCGCAACATCGACGACATCGCGCCCGAGATGCTGGGCCTGACGATGGAAGAAATCGGCCACGCCGCCGCCCTGCACTGGGGCCTGCCCGGCACGCTGGTGAACGGCATGCGCAAGGTCGCGCCGCCGGCGCCGGGCGCCGAAGTGAGCACCTCGGACTGGATCGCCGGCCTGTCGACGATGTCGGCGCTGTGCGCGGAATCGCTGTGGCACGACGATCCCGATGGCGCCGCCGTGGTCAAGCAGCTGACCGAGGCCTACTCCGCCATGCTGGGCGTGGAACCGGACAACCTGATGCACGCCATCGAGCAGGCCAAGGTGGTGGCGGCGGCGGACCTGACCATCGCCCCGCTGTCGCGTCCCGCAGAACGCCGCGCCAAGGCGCTGGCCAAGACGCGCCAGCGCGCCGCCGGCAACAAGATCCTGCTCAGCGGCCTGGCCGACATGCGCGACATGCTGGAGACGGCCAACCCCGGCCAGATGGTGCAGATCGCGCTGGAAACCGTGTACAAGGGCCTGGACTTCTCGCGCGCGGTGGCGTTTGTCCGCAACCGCAAGGAGAACCAGTACACCGCCAAGATCAGCTTCGGCGAAGGCAGCAAGGAGCTGCTGCCGGCGCTGAGCTTTGACGACGCCTACGAACCGAACGTGTTCCACGCCGCCCTGAACAGCGACCGCGTGATCTTCATCGAAAACGCGCGCGACGCCAAGTTCGCTGCCAAGCTGCCGTTGTGGTGGAAGAGTTCCCTGTCCGAAGCGCGCAGCTTCGTGATCCTGCCGTTGTCGGCCAACGGCCAGCCGGCCGGTTTCCTGTACGGCGACTGGGACGATTCCTTCCCGCCGATCCAGCTGAGCCAGACCGAGTTCTCGCTGTTGAACGACATGCGCGCGCTGGTGGTCAAGGCGGTCGAGCGCCGCCACAAGCAGGAAGCCATCTCCAGCCGCAGTTAATCAGTAAGTGTCGCGCTGCTGCCAGCGGTAGGACAGCACGGCAGCCAGCGCGGAACACAGCACCAGCACCGCCGCCACGTAGTACACCGACTCCGGCCCCGCCCTCTCCCACCACTGCGCCAGGAACAGCCCACCGAGCGAGCCGCCGACGCCATACGAAATGCTCATGTACAGCGCCTGGCCGCGTGCCTGCAAAGGCCCGGAGAACCAGCGCTGCAAGGTCATCACGCAAGACGAGTGATGCAGCGCGAAGGTGGCCGCATGCAGCACCTGCGCCACGATCAGCAACCACAACACGTGCGGGCCAAAACCGATCATCAGGAAGCGCACCAGCGCCGCCGCCAGCGTCACGTACATCATGACCTTGGCGCCCCAGCGCTTGAACAGCGGCGCCTGGAAGTAGAACAGCAGCACCTCGGCCAGCACGCCCAGCGACCACATGGCGCCGATCACGGTCTTGCTGTAGCCGCTGCGTTCCAGATAAAGCGAATAGAAGGTGTACAGCGAGGTGTGGGCCGCCACCATCAGCGCGGTCGACGAGAAGAAGGCGATCACCTCGCGCCGGCGCAGCAGCGACATCAACGGCGGCGGCGCCACCTTGTGCACGCGCCGCGGCACGTCCTGCAGGCGGAACGCGGCGCCGATGGTCAGCACCAGCAACGCGGCGGCCACCCATGGCAGCGCGACGATGCCGTAGTGTTCCAGCGCATATACGGCCAAGGTCACCGAGACGATGAAACCGATCGAACCCCACATGCGGATGCGTCCATAGAACGTCAGGTCGCCGCGCATCTCGGACAGCATCAGCGCCTCGCAGATCGGCGCCTGGCCACTGGTGAACAGGTTCAGCACGATCATCGCCAGCATGAAGTGGGCAAAGGTGCTGCCGAAGAAGAAGCCGGAAAATCCCACCAGCGCGGCAAAGCCGGCCATGCGCAGCACCAGCACGCGACGGTCGTAGTGATCGGCGACGTAGCCCCAGACGTTGGGGCCGACGATGCGCAGCACCTGGGTCATCGACATCAGCACGCCGATCTGCGCCACCGTCATGCCTTTATCGGCAAAGAACAGCGTGGCGTAGGTGGTCCAGGTTCCCGCGTGCGCGTAGTAGCAAAACAGGAATAAGGCGAAGCTGAAGGCTTGTACCGGCACCGCTTAGCGCGAGGTGGGCGATGCGGGCGGCGCGATGTTCGGCGTGGTCACGTGGACGTCGCCGCACTGCGCGCGATGCATCAGCGCGTGGTCCATCAGCACCAGCGCCAGCATGGCCTCGGCGATCGGCGTGGCGCGGATGCCGACGCACGGATCGTGGCGGCCGAAGGTCTCGACCATCACCGGCTTGCCGTCCATGTCGATCGACTGGCGCGGCGTGCGGATCGACGACGTCGGCTTGATGGCGATCGACACCGTGATGTCCTGGCCGGTCGAAATACCGCCCAGCACGCCGCCGGCGTTGTTGCCGATGAAGCCGGTCGGCGTCAGCGAGTCGCCGTGCACGGAACCCTTCTGCGCCACCGACTTGAAACCGGCGCCGATTTCCACGCCCTTGACGGCGTTAATGCCCATCATCGCGTAGGCGATGTCGGCGTCGAGCTTGTCGTAGATAGGCTGGCCCAGGCCCACCGGGATGTTCTGGGCGATGACGTCGATGCGCGCGCCGATCGAATCGCCGGCCTTGCGCAGTTCGTCCATCGCCTCTTCCATGCGGGCGATCAGGGCGGCGTCGCCGCTGGCCGCGAAGAAGGGGTTGTCGTGCACGTGGATCCAGTCCTGGAACGGCACTTCGATGTCGCCGAGCTGGCTCATGCAGCCCTTGAACACGGTGCCGTATTGCTGGTTCAGCCATTTTTTGGCGATGGCGGCAGCGCCGACCACCGGCGCCGTCAGGCGCGCCGACGAGCGGCCGCCGCCGCGCGGATCGCGCACGCCGTATTTATGCCAATAGGTGTAATCTGCATGGCCAGGGCGGAAACTCTCGGCGATATTGCCGTAGTCCTTGCTGCGCTGGTCTTCGTTGCGGATCAGCAGTGCGATCGGCGTGCCGGTGGTGACGCCAAGGTACACCCCCGACAGGATTTCCACCGTGTCCGGCTCCTTGCGCTGTGTCACGTGGCGCGACGTGCCCGGCTTGCGGCGGTCCAGTTCCGGCTGGATGTCCGCTTCCGACAAAGGCAGTCCCGGCGGGCAGCCATCGATCACACAACCAATCGCGGGACCGTGCGACTCACCAAACGTAGTAACAGAAAACAATTTGCCAAATGTATTGCCGGACATAGGAAGAGAATCTTTGGAAAAAGGTGGAAAGTACCCAATTCTACCAGCCGGCGGCGATTGCCGTCGTGCCGGCATAATAATTTCCAAAGCACAAGTTTCCATTGGTAAAATATCATTCTTTCAATGTAAGCATGGCAAACTTGCACATCAGTATGCAACGTTCTGTGTAAACCATGGGAAATCTGCGTTCTTTTTAACAATTCGCTATATACTTGATCTCAAGAACACCGAGAAATCCTGGAGAAGCTACACATGCCCCCACCGATCACACCCCTTGAGCAATCCAAGGACGATCAAGACGATCTGGTATTCTTAGAAGAGCATCCGACGGCTCCTGCGGTACCGGGTGCCCGCAACGTTTGGCGGGTCATGATCATCGACGACGATGAGGATGTGCACTCGACCACCACTTTCGCGCTTGGCAACCTCGACATGCAGCAGCGCCCGCTCGAATTCGTCCATGCGTATTCGGCTGGGCAGGCGCGCGAACTGTTAAAACACGAAACCGAGATCGCCGTCATCCTGCTCGACGTGGTGATGGAGCAGGACGACGCCGGCCTGCATCTGGTGCGCTACATCCGCGAAACGCTGAACCTGGCCGACGTGCGCATCATCCTGCGCACCGGCCAGCCCGGCTATGCGCCGGAGATCGACGCCATCCGCGACTTCGACATCAACGATTACAAGACCAAGTCCGAGCTGACCCGCATCAAGCTGTTCACCACGGTGACGGCGGCGATCCGCTCCTACGAACAAATCCGCAAGATCAACGACAGCCGCCGCGGCCTGAACCAGATCGTCCACGCCAGCACCCAGCTGATGTCGCTGCACGGCGTGCAGAACTTCGCCTCCGGTGTGCTGGCCCAGATCGCCGACCTGCTCGGCCAGGACGGCAACGGCGTGCTGTGCGTGCAGGAGTGCCCGGAAGACGGCTGCCACAAGCTGATGGTGATGGCCACCATCGGCAGCTACCGCCACCTAGACAACGCGACGCTGTGCGACCAGGACCACAAGGCGGTGTACGACGCCATGGAGCTGACCCTGGGCCAGCGCCGCAACATCTACGGCCCGGACTTCATCACGCTGTACTTCGCCGGCAAAGCCAGCCGCGACTTCGTCGCCTACCTCGACGTCGGCCGCGCGCCGACCGAGATCGACGAACGCCTGCTGGAAGTGTTCTGCGCCAACGTGGCCGTCGGCCTGGACAATGTGGAGCTGGTCACGCACCTGCACAACGCCGCCTTCTACGATCAGTTATCCAAGCTGCCCAACCGCACCCGCCTGGTCGAAATCCTGGACGCCACGCTGGCCGGCCCGGCGCGCGACGAGGCCACGCTGTCGCTGGTTGATCTGGATCACTTTGCCGAAACCAACGACGCGCTCGGCCACCAGTTCGGCGACATGCTGCTGCTGGCCGTCGCCGGTCGCCTGCAAACGCAGCTGGGCGACCAGCTGACGGTGGCGCGCATCGGCGGCGACATCTTCTGCGTGCTGGGCGACTCCGCGCAAGTGAACCCGGCCAATATCCTGGCGCTGTTCGCCCATCCGTTCAGCATCGACGGCCAGGACGTGCAGCTGTCGGCCACCTTGGGCCTGGTGCGCCTGGGCGAGCATGAAGGCAGCGGCGCCGACGCCCTCAAGGATGCCGACATCGCCCTCAAGCGCGCCAAGTCGCAGCAGCGCGCCGGCCACTTCTACTTCTCGCGCTCGATGGGCGTGGAGATCCGCGAGCGGGTGCGCATGATGCACGCGCTGCGCACCGCCTTCGGCCAGAACCAGCTGTTCGTGGTGTACCAGCCGCAGATCGACCTGGCCACGCGTCGGCCGGTGGGCGCCGAGGCGCTGCTGCGCTGGCAGACGCCGGACGGCAAGTTCATCTCGCCGGACCGCTTCATTCCGATCGCCGAGTATTCGGGCCTGATCATCGACCTGGGCGAATGGGTGATGCGCACCGCCTGCGGCGAGCTGGTGGCCCTGCGCAAGGCAGGGCATGCCAACTTCATGATGTCGATTAACGTCTCGCAGGTGCAGTTCCGCCATCCGCACTTCCTGGAGATGCTGCGCAGGGCGCTGGACGACACCGGCGCGCCGCCGGAGTTCGTGGAACTGGAGATCACCGAATCGATGGCGATGGAAGAGCCGGACATGCTGATCAAGATGCTGGGCCAGATCAAGCAGACCGGCGTCAGCATCGCGATCGACGATTTTGGTACCGGCTTCTCGTCGCTGTCCTACCTGCAGCGCCTGCAGATCGACCGCCTGAAGATCGACCGCGCCTTCGTTACCGAGATCACCGGTTCCGCGCGCGGCAGCAGCATCGCCGAGATGGTGATCCAGCTGGGCCGCAACCTGGGCCTGGCCGTGATCGCGGAAGGCGTGGAGGACGAGCGCCAGGCGCAGATACTGCAAGCGCTGGGCTGTCCGCTGGCGCAGGGCTTCCTGTTCGCGCGGCCGATGACGGCGACAGCGCTCAACGGCTGGCTCAGCAACGACGCGCTGGAAGGCGCGGCCTAAATAAAAAAACGCCATGTGCGCTTGCGACGCTCAAGATCGTCGCAATGCCACATGGCGTTTTTCATTGCTACTATGCGGGCTTAATCCGTCTGGTCAGCCGTTTCAGCCGGCCAGTCGCGGATGTACGCTTTCAGCATCTTGTTCTCGAAGCTCTGCGCTTCCAGCACCGCGCGCGCGACGTCGTAGAACGAAATCACGCCCAGAATGGTCTTCGCGTTCATCACCGGCAGGTAGCGCGCGTGCTTTTCCAGCATGATGCGGCGCACCTCGTTGACCTCGGTATCCGGGGTCACGGTGATCGGATGGTCGTCCATGTGCTTGCGCACCGTGCCCGCACCTACCGTGCCGGCGTTTTCGTGCAGGGCGCGCAACACCTCGCGGAAGGTCAGCATGCCGGCCAATTCGCCGAATTCCATGACCACCAGCGAGCCGATGTCTTTTTCCGCCATGGTATTAGCGGCGTCCGCCAACGGCTGGTCAGGCGAAATAGTGTAGAGAATGCTGCCTTTAACCTGAAGAATTTCGGAGACTTTCATTTTGGGCCGTCCTGTCCGCTGATATAGGCTGTGTGAATGGGAGTTCTAATAATTATTGTAGCCTTATAGCGAATGTAGCGTATGCCCGGCAAAAAATCCAGCGCTGCGGATAAGCAAATCGCAACATTTTTACAGTGCTGTTGCCAAGCCGCGATTCAGGGTAGGATGCCGGGCATTCCTATCACTCCAACGAGACCTTATGAGCGGACCTAAATATCCCGGCTTTGACACCCTCGCGCTGCACGCCGGCGCGGCGCCCGACCCCGCCACCGGCGCCCGCGCCACGCCGGTCTACTTCACCTCCTCCTTTGCCTTCAAGGACTCCGACCACGCCGCCTCGCTGTTCAACATGGAACGCGCCGGCCACGTCTACTCCCGCATCTCGAACCCGACCAACGCGGTGCTGGAAGAACGCATCGCCGCACTGGAAGGCGGCGTGGCCGGCATCGCCACCGCCAGCGGCCAGGCCGCGATGCACCTCGGCCTGGCCACCATCGCCGGCGCCGGCTCGCACATCGTCGCCTCGCGCGCGCTGTACGGCGGCTCGCACAATATGCTGGCCTACACGCTCAAACGCTTCGGCATCGAGACCACCTTCGTCGATCCGCGCGATCTCGACGCCTGGCGCGCGGCGATCCGTCCCAACACCAAGGTGCTGTTCGCTGAAACGCTGGGCAATCCTGGCCTGGACGTACTCGATATCGAAGCCGTCGCCGCCATCGCGCACGAGCATCACCTGCCGCTGATGATGGACTCCACCTTCACCACGCCCTACCTGCTCAAACCCTTCGAGCACGGCGCCGACCTGGTGTTTCACTCGGCCACCAAGTTCCTGTGCGGGCACGGCACCGCCATCGGTGGCCTGCTGGTGGACGGCGGCACCTTCGACTGGCAGGCGGCCTACGAAAAAACCGGCCGCTTCGCCGAACTGTGCGAACCTTATGACGGCTTCCATGGCATGGTGTTCACGGAAGAGTCCACGGTGGCGGCGTTCGCGCTGCGCGCGCGCCGCGAGGGTCTGCGCGACTTCGGCGCCGTCATGAGCCCGCACAACGCCTTCGCCGTGCTGCAAGGCGTGGAGACGCTGGGCCTGCGCATGGACCGGCACGTGGCCAACACCCGCAAGGTGGTCGAGTTCCTGCTGTCGAATCCCGCCGTGGAATCGGTGTCCTACCCCGAACTGCCGTCGCACCCGGACTACGAGCTGGCCAAGCGCCTGCTGCCCAAAGGTTGCGGCGCCGTGTTCTCGTTCAACATCAAGGGCGACCGCGCCGCCGGCCGCCGCTTCGTCGACAGCCTGAAGGTGTTTTCGCACCTGGCCAACGTTGGCGACGCCAAATCACTGGCGATCCATCCCGCCTCCACCACCCACTTCCGCGTGCCGACCGACCAGCTGGTGGCGTCCGGCATCACCGAAGGCACGATGCGGCTGTCGGTGGGACTGGAGGACGTGGACGACTTGATCGAAGACCTGGCGCGCGGCCTGAAGCTGTCGCAGAAAGGAGCATGAGATGCTGCTGACCGTACAAGGCGTGGACGCCTACTGCTACACCGGCGGCAAGCCGTTCAACGCCGCCCTGCCGACCGTGGTCTTCATCCACGGCGCGCAAAACGATCACTCCGTGTGGATATTGCAGACCCGTTATTTCGCCCATCACGGCTACAGCGTGCTGGCGGTGGACCTGCCGGGCCACGGCCGCAGCAAGGGTGCGGCCAAGGGCAGCGTGCCCGAACTGGCGGACTGGCTGCTGCAAGTGCTGGACGCCGCCGGCGTGCGGAAGGCCGCGCTGTTCGGCCACAGCATGGGATCGTTGATCGCGCTGGAAGCATCGCACAAGGCGCCGGAGCGCGTGACGCATCTGGGCATGATAGGTTCGACCTATCCGATGAAGGTCTCGGACGCGCTGCTGGAAACCTCGCGCACCGATGAGCAGAGCGCCATCGACATGGTCAACATCTGGTCGCATTCGACGATCGCGCAAAAGCCGTCGTGCCCGGGACCAGGCTTCAACACCCTGGGCGGCTCGCGCCGGCTGATGCAGCGCATCTCGCAGATCAATCCGCAGCAGGTGTTCTACACCGATTTCTCGGCCTGCAACGCCTACGCCAACGGCGAAGCGGCGGCACAGGCGGTGCGCTGCCCCACCCTGTTCCTGTTCGGCGCACGCGACATGATGACGCCGCCCAAGTCCACCAAACTGCTGACCTCCACCATCAGCCACGGCAAGGTGGTGACGGTGGACAGCGGCCACTCGCTGATGAGCGAGCAGCCGGATGCGGTGCTGGATGCCCTGTTCAGTTTCGCCGGCAGCTAAAATCTGGAGAAACATGAATCACGTTGCAGCTCCACGTATTCGGCGGTGTCCTTGAAGCTCGCGATTGATGCCTGCCGAAACACTTCCAGGCTATCCATCACATGCGACGAGATAGCATACGCATAGTGACCGGGATGCTTCCTGGACATGTAGCGTATGCCATCCAGTATGGGGTGCCGCTCAATGATACGGTCCAATGCACAACCAAGCCATTGACACCACTCATGCCCGGCATGCTTGCGTCGTTGACGCACAGCCCAGCCTCCCACACGGCAGTAATTGCGTTATCGCCGAGATAAACCCAGTGGAAGGCGAACGCACCGTTATCATCCGCGAGTGAGGCCGGTGGTCCGAAACGGTATGTCTTACCTACTTGCTCAGGCCAAACAGACTTCGGGTTCCATGCTGCTCGGACCATTAATGTGCCTGCTTTAAATTCGCAGATACTGCCCTTCAGTGCTTGCCATATTCGCGCGTCAGATGGCAAGGTCCGAGCGATGTACGGAGGTGGTACATGGGCCTTCTTTTTTGAAGACATGCTCTAGCCTATGATGTCGGCCATGCCTCTGGTATAACGTGCAGCCAATTCCCGAACCTTCCGCAAGCGTTCACCTGACGGAAGACTCAATAACCGGCGTTGACTTTCAAAAACTTCAAGACGCGTCTCAAAAGGACTCCCCGCCAGCAGTTCCGCCGGCGAAAGCCCATTAATATCGTCAACCGCACCCACCCAGAATGCATGAATTTCGCTACTCGGCTGATTCTCAAGTTGGTGCAACACCGGTTCGATTAACTCAGGCACAGGCTCAATAAATTGCCATGCCGGGAATTCCCTGCCGATACTGCGGCCCTTAGGCGTAATAAAGTAAAAGCGTCCACTTTCAGCAGCCCGGTACAACGTGGCCTGTGAAAGGGACACCAACCCTTGAGAAATGACATCCGAAGCCTTTAGCTTGGTAGCAGGCAGTGTTTTATTAACAGAGATACTCGTCAGCGACGCACGCGCTTCGCTTAAAGCCTGCATACCTAGCGCGATCACCTTCTCTCGATCACGGCCACAAGCAAGCGCTTCCAACCGATCTTCAACAAGTTGCGTAAACTGTTCAAGCACGCGCTCGACGGCACCGTGTTGAGTTGGACGGCTCTCGACTACTCTATTTTTCACTGTTGATACCAAGATACCTCCTTAAGCAGCGAAAGGAGGAGCAATCGGAGGATGGGCGACAAAGAAAACGCATCATCGGGCGGGAAGCACGGCGCCTTAAATTTGAGGTCGGCAGGCGTGCCATCTGAATTAGTCATCACGACTCCAGTAGATGAACTCAGATTAGCACACCTTCTCAAGATTCTCAAGATTATCAGGGGCGAGCGAAGTCTAATTCGCCGTCAGTTTTGCGGGAACTTGAAGCGGATGATGCGGTTCGCGCCTTGCATCACGATGCCGCGATAGCGGCGGCGGTAGATCACGATGCCTGCGGTGGTGGTCAGCACCACCAAGATCAGCGTCAACAGATCGTTGCCGCCGTGCGTGACCACGGCGCGCTGAGCCGAGTGCATGGTCGACGCTTCGAACTTCTTGCCGACGTACTTGGCGCCGATCACCAGTTCCTCGGCGTTGATGCTGTTGACCAGGTACAGCCCGAAGCCGCCCGGATGCACCGTCATCTTGCCGTCGCGGTAGACGAAGGAGCGGCGCTCGTCGCCGATGCGGATGCTGCCGACCACATGGCCGGCGGCGTTGATGGCGGTGGCGAAGCTGTTGCCGTAGCCGATCATCGCGCCCAGGTCGACCATCTTTTTGCCATCGTGGACAAAGGCGTGCCAGCGCCGGTCCGGCGTTTCGGATGAACCGACCACCACGCCGGAATCGTTGACGGCGGTGGCGCCGCTGGAGCGTCCGCCCAGCGTGCCCAATTCCTTCATGCCGACGCCGGGCCGGTAGATGAAGGCGCGGCGATAACCGTCCGACAGCGCCGCCGTTCCGACGATCACGCCGTCGGTGTTGACGCCGGCCGCGTAGCTGATGTTGCCGCCCAAGGTGCCCAGGTCGACCAGCGGGCCGTCGCCCTTGGCGCCGGTGGAAAACGCGTGGAAGTAGCCGTCGCTGGTGTCGGCAAAGCCCACCGTCTGGCCGGAGCGGCTGATGCCGGTGCCGTAGCTGCTGCCGCCGCCCAGCGTGCCGAGATCGCGCATCGCCAGGCCGGCGCGGGTGACGAAGGCGCGCCAGTGGCCGGCGCCGTCCTGCGCCGAACCGACCACGTCGCCGCCGATGTTGATGCCGGTGGTGAAGGAGTCGCTGCCGCCGAGCGTACCCAGTTCAACCAGGCGTTTGTTCCACAACACCGCGCGCTGGCGGCCGCTCTCTTCCTCGATGATGCCGGCCACCTGGCCCGCAGCGTTGATATCGACCGCGATACTGGCCTCGTTGCCGCGCTCGCCCAAGCCCGGCGGGTGCAACTGCTGGGCGGAAGACGCCACGCCGGCAAAACCCAACAAGACCACCGCAATCGGCATTCTCAGCATGACATCTCCTGGTTGATTTTTATGAATGCCGATTCTATAACGTTAGCCGGACGATCGGCAACTGTCGCTATCGATCGACTGATACAGCATGTGTCCAGCGCCATGGCCTTGTGCCTTGTGCCCACCGCCCCGCGCTCCTAGACTGGTGCCACTTCCACACCGAGAATTGCAAACCATGACCGAACTCCTGCCCTTGATGAGCTATTGCCTGGTGATGTCGGCCACGCCCGGTCCGAACAACGTCATGCTCGCCACCACGGGCGCCAACTTCGGCGGCCGCGGCGCGCTGCCGGCCATCATGGGCATCCAGGCCGGCTTGTTCGTGCAAACCATGCTCATGTGCGTGGGACTGGGCAGTGTCTTTGTCGCCTACCCGGTGACGCAACAAGCGCTGCGTATTGCGGGATCGCTGTACCTGGTGTTCCTGGCCTGGAAACTCAGCGGCGCATCGGTGAGCGGCGCGCAAGCGCCCAAGGCGGTGTCGTTTGCCCAGGCCGCGACCTTTCAGGCGCTCAATCCCAAGAGCTGGGTGAAGGCTGTTACGGTCGCGTCGGTGTTCATGCCGACGGGGCACGGCACGCTCGCCAGCGCGCTGCTGGTGTCCGTGATCGGCACGCTGGTCGGCGCGCCTTGCAACGCCATGTGGGCCTTGTTCGGCGTCTCCATACGCCGCATCCTGCTTGATTCGCGCAAGCAGCGCCTGTTCAATTTGACGATGGCCGCCATCTTGCTCGTCCTCGCCGTGATGTTTTTGCGCTAGACTCTCGCCATGTTTGCCATCGACCGCTCCTCTCCCATCGCCCTGTCCTCTCAAATCGAGGCCAAGCTGCGCCACATGGTCGAGAGCCGGGCACTGCCCGGCGGCGCCAAGCTGATGTCGATACGCCAGCTCGCCACCCAGCTGGCAGTCAGCACGAACACCGTCGTGGTGGCGTATGACAGGCTGGTCGCGGCAGGCGTCATCGATTCCCATGGCACTGCGGGTTTCTACGTCAGCACAACGAACGGCGCCAGCAAGGCGATCCCCGATGAGGTCGCGCTGGAAGCGGGAGTGGAGCAAGAGCCGGTCTGGCTGGCCCAGCAGGCCAACGATCAGCGCCCCGGCGTACTATTGGCCAGCAGCGGCGCGTTGCCGCCGACCTGGTTGCAGGACGCGGTGCCCGCCACCGCCGTGCAACGGGCCGTCACAGGCAGCGCCGCCGGCATGGCCTCGCGCTGCCCGCCGCAGGGGCTGCCGGAACTGCGTGAACACATCGCGTTGCTGTTGCGCGGCATCGGCATTGCCGCCGACGCCGGCCACATCCTCACGACCTTTGGCGGCACCCATGCGATCGACCTGATTTGCCGGAGTTTTCTGCAACCAGGCGACACCGTGCTGGTGGAAGACCCCGGCTATTTCCTGATGTTTGGCCGCCTCCGCCAGGATGGCATACGGCTGGTGCCGATCAAGCGCCGACCGGACGGCCTGGACCTGGATGAGCTGGAGGCCGCCTGCCGCGCGCATCGGCCGCGCCTGCTGTTCGTGCAAACGGCGCTGCACAACCCGACCGGATGGAGCAGTAGCGCCGCCAATCTGCACAAGGTCCTGATGCTGGCGCAGCAGCACGGCTTCCTGATCGCCGAGGACGACGTGCACGGCCACTTCCAGCAAGGCCACAGCACGCGGCTGGCCGCCATGGCGGGACTCGATGGCGTGATTTACTACTCCAGCTTTTGCAAGGCGCTGAGTCCGGCCCTGCGGATGGGCTATCTCGCCGCCGCCCCGGCCCTGCTCAAAGTGCTGATGCGGACCAAGATCCATTCCATCATGACGATGCCGGCGCTGAACGAGTACGTGCTGTTGGAAGTGCTCAAAGCCGGCAACCTGCGCAAGCACCTGGACCGTTTGCATCGCAAGATCATGACGGCCCGTAACGCCAGCACGCAGCAATTGATCGCGGCCGGCGTGCGGTTCGAGCAGCCCGGCGACGCCGGTATTTTCTTGTGGGGCACGTTGCCGGAAGGCCTGGATGTCGATTTGCTGGTGCAGGACGCCTTCCGCAACGATATCCTGCTGATGCGCGGCGCCGCCTTCTCGGCCAACGACACGCCCGACCAACACATCCGTTTCAACGTCGCTTTCAGCCAGCACCCGCGTCTGAGCAATTACCTGCAAGAGCGCCTACAGGCAGTGGCTGGCGCACGCTCAAGCCTGGCGCGCGCCAGCGGCGTCGCGAGTTTGAACGATTAGCGGCAATCGATCGGCCCGAAGTGCTCGGCCAGGGTCTTGCCCAAGCCCGCTTCGACGGCCGATTCCACCTCGCGCGCCAGCGACGCCGCTTCGCGCGCCACTTGCAGGTCGCGCTCATCGTCGCTGTCGCTGACCACGCCGGCGTTGATCGGCAGGCCGGAGAACACGAACAGGCGATAGACTTCGGCCAGCGTCAGCTTCTCCACATTGGCCAGGATGACCCAGTTGTCGCCGTCGCTGACGCGCTTGCCCCACTGCACCCGCTGCGGCGCATCGACCTTGACGCGCCCCACCCAACCCTCGGACATCATCTTTTCCAGCAGCGTGTCCATCTCGTCGAAGCCCAGCCGCGTGCGCGCGCGGATCGCGCCCGCGCTCACCAGCGCCGTGTCGCCGCATTTGCAGGCCACATGCAGCACCCGCAGGATCGCCATCGCGTCGACGAATTCGCCGCCCGGCTGCGCCTCGTGCCACCAGCGCTCGTATTTCACCACCGGCAGCGCGGCCACCAGCAGCGCGCCGAACAAGGTAATCAGCCACGATACATACACCCACAGCAGGAACAACGGCAGCGCCGCCAGCGCGCCATAGATCTTCGAATAAGTCGGGAACTGCGTGATGAAGACCGCGAAGCCGCGCTTGGCCACCTCGAACGCCAGGCCGGCCACCAAGCCGCCCCAGGCGCCGTCGTACCAGTCGACGTCGCGGTTGGGCACCGCCACGTACAGCAGCGTAAAGCCGGCCGTGGTCAGCGCCAGCGACAACACCGTGTAGATCAGCGCGCCGACCACCGGCACGTCGCCGATCAAATCGCTGGTGGCCATGAAGACCCGCCCCGACAAGGTCAGCGACACGCCGATCAGCAAGGGGCCGAGCGTGATGATGGCCCAGTAGACCAGGATGCGCTTGGTCCAGCGCCGCTCGGCGCGCACGCGCCAGATGCGGTTGAACACCCGTTCGATCAGGTTCATCATCGCGATCGACGTGAAAATCAGCGCCACCGCGCCCACCGCCGACAGCCGCGTGGCCTTGGAGGCGAACATCGTCAGGTAATTGAGGATGGTGGTCGAAATCGACTTCGGCATCACGCTTTGCACGAAGTAGGCTTCCAGCGAACTGCGGAAGGCATTAAACAGCGGGAAGGTGGTGAAGATCGCCAGCGCGATCGTCAACAGCGGCACCAACGCGAACACCGTGGTAAAAGTGAGGCTGCCGGCCACTTGCGGCAGGCTTTCCTCGCGCAGGCGGCGTTGGGCAAACAGGAACAGGTCCCGCACTTCGGGCCAGGACAGCGAACGCATTGTCTCTATCCCGCCACGGCAACTGCGGGAAACATACTGGAAAACCGGATGAATATATTTTTCGTACATGAGCAATAATCGAAATACAAGAGTGGCAACGATGCCACCCGCTAAAGCGCCCTATAATACCGCTGATGAACCAACCTAATCTGATTATTCTCGTATTGTTTTACTCACGCCACGGCGCCACGCGCAAATTGGCCGAGTTGAT
Organism: Duganella violaceipulchra; assembly: GCF_019166075.1. Classification (NCBI taxonomy): domain Bacteria; kingdom Pseudomonadati; phylum Pseudomonadota; class Betaproteobacteria; order Burkholderiales; family Oxalobacteraceae; genus Duganella; species Duganella violaceipulchra. Next base: position 143,549 of record NZ_JAHTGR010000013.1, read on the forward strand.
CGCACAGGGCGTGGAAAGCGTTCCGGGCTGCGATGCGCGCCTGCGCACGGTACCCGCCGTGTCGACCGTGACCGAAGCCACCGAGCCGGACGTGCCGGCCGACGGCGCGCCCTACGTTGAACTGGACGACCTGGCCGAGTGCGCCGGCCTGGCGGTCGGCTCGCCCACCCGCTTTGGCAACATGGCGGCGGCGATGAAGTATTTTTGGGACGGCACGGCCGCCCAATGGCTGTCCGGCACGCTGGCCGGCAAGCCGGCGTGCGTGTTCACGTCCACCGGCAGCCTGCACGGCGGCCAGGAATCGACGCTGCTGTCGATGATGATACCGTTGTTCCATCACGGCCTGATGGTGCTGGGCCTGCCCTACACCAATCCGGAACTGATGACCACCTCCAGCGGCGGCACGCCCTACGGCGCCAGCCACTGGTCTGGACTTGACGGCAAGAAGACCATCACGGAAGATGAAAAACGCCTGGCCATCGCGCTGGGCCGGCGCCTGGCCGAAACGGCCGTCAAACTGCGCGCCGTCGCTTGAACGGGATCGCATGATGGAAAACACGATGCAAAAGTATTTTCACTGGGGCGCCATCGGCAGCCTGGCGACGCTGATTGTCTGGTGCGTGCTGTGGGAGATGGTGCTGGCGCCGCTGAAGCCGGGCGGTTCCTGGCTGGTGCTCAAGGCCCTGCCGCTGCTGTTGCCGCTGTATGGCGTATGGAAGCGCGACATCTACACCTTGCAGTGGACGTCGATGATGATACTGCTGTACTTCACCGAAGGCGTGGTGCGCGGCTGGAGCGACAAGGGCACCCTGTCCGCATGGCTGGCCTGGGGCGAGGCGCTGATCGTCTGCATCTACTTCGTGTGCGCTGTGATGTACCTGCGTCCGTATAAAAAGGCGGCGAAGAAGCTGGCCAAGGAACTGCTGGACAAGGTCAAGGTCAACACCGTCAAATGATGGACTTCCTCACCCACTGCCGCTCAGTGGTGGGCGATGCATTCGTGCTCGACACGCCCGCCGACATGGCGCCCTTCCTCACCGACTGGCGCGGACGCTTTACCGGCAAGGCGCTGGCCGTGCTGCGGCCGGCGTCGGTCGCTCAAGTGGCGGCGCTGGTGCGCGCGTGCGCGCAGTGGCGCGTGGCACTGGTGCCGCAGGGCGGCAATACGGGGCTGGTACTTGGCAGCGTGCCGGATGCCAGCGGCAGCGCCGTCGTGCTGTCCCTGGCGCGGCTGAACACCATCCGCCAGGTCGATCCCGTCAACCGCACCATGACCGTGGACGCGGGTTGCATCCTCCAGCAGGTGCAGGAAGCCGCAGCAGCTGCGGGCTGTCTGTTCCCGTTGTCGCTGGCGGCGGAAGGCAGCTGCACCATCGGCGGCAACCTGTCCACCAACGCCGGCGGCACGGCGGTTCTCCGCTACGGCAATACGCGCGAATTGTGCCTCGGCCTCGAAGTCGTCACGCCGCAAGGCGAGATCTGGAGCGGCTTGCGCGGTCTGCGCAAGGACAATACCGGCTACGACCTGCGCGACCTGTTCATCGGCGCGGAAGGCACGCTGGGCGTCATCACCGGCGCGGTCGTCAAGCTCTATCCACAGCCCAAGGCCAGCATCACCGCGCTGGCGGCACTGCCCTCGCCCGCCCACGCGCTGCAATTACTGAATTTGATGCAGGACCATTGCGGCTCCAGCCTGACCGGCTTCGAGCTGATGTCGCGCTACTGCCTGGAGCTGGTGGCGCAGCAGTTCCCGCCTCTGCCCAAGCCGTTCGCGGCGCCGCATCCGCAGTACGTGTTGCTGGAGCTGTCGAGCAGCGAATCGGAGCAGCACGCCGTCGGATTGCTGGAACAGGCCATCGGCGCGGCGCTGGAGCGCGATGTCATCAGCGACGCGGTGGTGGCGACATCGGTGGCGCAATCGGCCGGACTGTGGCAGCTGCGCGAACACATCCCGCTGGCGCAGGCCAAGGCCGGCAAGAACATCAAGCACGATATATCGCTGCCGGTGTCGAGCATCGCCGACTTCATCGCGGCCACCGGCCCCTTGCTGGAAGCGGCCTTCCCCGGCTGCCAGCTGGTGTGCTTCGGCCATCTGGGCGACGGCAACCTGCACTACAACGTGGCGCCGCCGGACGGCATCGCCAACGAAGACTTTTTGGCCAACCAGGACAAGGTCAATCGCGTGGTGCACGACAGCGTGGTGGGCTTCGGCGGATCGATTTCGGCGGAACACGGCATCGGCGCACTGAAAAAGGACGAGCTGGCGCACTACAAGTCGGCGGTGGAACTGAACATGATGCGAGCAATCAAGGCAGCGCTGGACCCGCTGGGTATCATGAATCCCGGGAAAATTCTGTGATCGGGACTGTCATGCGTATCAATTGCGCGGTGCTGCTGTGCGCCGTGGTCGTGGCTGCGCACGGCCAGGGCGTCAACAAATGCACCGTCGACGGCAAGGTCAGTTATAGCGACAGGCCTTGCCCTGCCAACGCGGCGTCTGCGGCGACGCTGGCGGTGCCCTCCGCTCCGGCGCCCGACCCGGCAGCGGCGGACGAGCTGGCGCGCCAGCGCAAGGAGGCGGCCAAATTGGAAAAATCCCGCCACCAGCGCGACGACCAGGATGCCCGCGCCGCCGACAAGGCCGCGCAAGCCGCAGCCGTGCAGCGCAAACGCTGCGGCAAGCTCAAACTGAACAAGCGATGGGCCGATGAAGAGGTGGCCCGCGCCGCCCTCCCCAATCTCGATAACGCCAAGCTGCGCGCCAAACGCGCCGGCGACACCCTGGCGCTGGAGTGTCCAAAGTAATGTCTGAACCGATATCCGCAGTAAAACCAGCCGCCCCGGCGCCGATCCGGGACACGGCTGCGATGGGCCGTTTATCACGCTGGCTGTTGCTGGGCGAATGGCGCGCGCATCCCCTGCGCGCCCTGGTGGCGATTGCCGCGATTGCGGTAGGTATCTCGCTCGGTTTCGCCATCCACCTGATCAACGCCGCGGCCTTCAACGAATTCTCGTCCGCCATCAAGGGCTTGTCCGGCGTGGCCGACGTCCAGGTGCGCGGCACCGAGCCGTTCTTCGACGAAGCCATCTACCCCGTGCTGGCGCAGCGCGCCGGCGTGGCCGTGGCCTCGCCGGTGCTGGAGTTCGACGCTTCCGTGCCCGGTGAACCGACCGCGCTGAAGATCCTCGGCATCGACGCTTTCCGCGCCAGCTTCATCTCGTCCGACCTGATCGGCGTGCCCGCCGAGGACCACCCGACCGACGTCCTGGCCGACGACGCCCTGTTCCTGTCAACGGCGGCGCAGGAATGGCTCAAGCCAGCCAAAGGCGCGCCGCTGACGCTGCAGGTAGGCGTCGGCGAACTGAAACTGCGCGTGGCCGGCTCGTTGCAACGTCCCCGCGCCGGCCAGCGCATCGGCGTGATGGACCTGGGCGCGGCGCAGTGGCGCTTCGAAAAGCTCGGCCAGCTGTCCCGCATCGACATCAAGCTGCGCGACGGCGTCAATCGCGACGCCTTCAAGGCAGAACTGGAACAACAGCTGCAACACGACTACCCCGGCCGCTTCCGCGTCAGCCAGCCGAACGACGAAGACCAGAACAGCCGCAACGAAGGCATGAGCCGCGCCTACCGCGTCAACCTGACCGTGCTGGCGTTGGTCGCGCTGTTCACCGGCGCCTTCCTGGTGTTCTCCACCCAGGCCTTGTCGGTGATACGCCGCCGCAGCCAGTTCGCGCTGCTGCGCGTGCTGGGCATGGACCGCAAGCACCTGCTGCGCCAGATCCTGATCGAAGGCCTGAGCCTGGGCGTGGCCGGATCGGCGATCGGCATCGCCGCCGGCTACGGCATGGCGGCGGCCGCGCTGCACTTCATGGGCGCAGATCTCGGCGCCGGCTTCTTCTCCGGCGTGCGGCCGCAGGTGCAGTTCACGCCAGTCGCGGCGACGATCTACTTCGCGCTCGGTGTCGCCGTGGCCTTGCTGGGTTGCGCCGCGCCAGCGCTGGACGCGGCCCGCGCCAAGCCTGCCGTCGCGCTCAAATCAGGCACCGAGGAAGCGGCGATGTCGCGGCTCTCCAAAGCCTGGCCGGCGCTCGCCTGCATCGCGCTGGCCGCACTGCTGTCGCAAGCGCCGCCGATATTTGAACTGCCCTTGTTCGGTTACCTGTCGATCGCACTGCTGCTGGTCGGCGCCATCGCGCTGATGCCGCGCCTGGCCGCCATCGTGTTCCGCGCGGCGCACCAGCGCTGGAGCGCAGCCACCGCCGGCAAGCCCGGCGCCTCGCCGGTCGTCACGCTGACGCTGTCGCGCCTTGCCAACGCCTCCAGCCAGGCAGGCATCGCGCTGGGCGGCGTGCTATCGAGCTTCAGCCTGATGGTGGCGATGGCCATCATGGTCGCCAGCTTCCGCGTATCGCTGGACGACTGGCTGCAACACATTCTGCCGGCCGATATCTACGTCAGCACCACCAGCGCCGGCACCACCGCAGGGCTGCGCCCACAGGAACAGGCGATCATCGCCGCGCTGCCGGGCGTCGCCAGCGCCGACTTCCTGCGCGTGCGCGGCATCTCGCTGGCAGCCGCCCGGCCGCCGATCGCACTGATGGCGCGTAACGTGGACCCGGCCGATCCCGGCAAAACCCTGGCCATCGTCGGCAATACCGTGGTGCCCGGCCCCGGCGCTCCGCCGCCGGTATGGATATCGGAAGCGATGGTCGATTTATATGGAATGAGCGTCGGCCAGCGCATCGAACTGCCATTGAACGGCAAACTGCACGCCTTCCTGGTGGCCGGCGTATGGCGCGACTACGCCCGGCCCACCGGCTCGATCCAGATGCGGCTGAGCGACTACCGCGCCATCACCGGCGACCTGGACGCCAGCAACGCCGCGCTGTGGTTAAAGCCCGGCGCCAAGGCCGCCGATACGGAAAGCGCCATGAAGCGCCTGCCGTTCGCCGCCGCGCTGGCGACCAACGCACCGACCGAGATCCGCGCGATCAGCATGAAAATCTTCGACCGCAGCTTCGCCATCACCTATCTGCTGGAGGCGATCGCCATCGTCATCGGCCTGTTTGGCGTGGCCGCCACCTTCTCGGCGCAGACGCTGGCGCGGGCCAAGGAGTTCGGCATGCTGCGCCATGTGGGCGTCACGCGGCGCCAGATCCTGTCGATACTGGCCATCGAAGGCGGCGCCTTGACGGGCCTGGGCATCGTCACCGGCTTCGCGCTGGGTTGGGTCATCAGCCTGATACTGGTTTTTGTGGTCAACCCGCAGTCCTTCCACTGGACCATGCAGCTGCACTTGCCGTGGCCTTTGCTGGCCATCGTGGCGGGCCTGCTACTGGCCGCCTCCGCGCTGACGGCGTTGCTGGCCGGCCGCCAATCGCTGTCGGGCGGGCCGATACGCGCAGTCAGGGAGGACTGGTGATGAAGCATTTCGTACAACGTTGCGCGGCTGTGCTGACGCTATTGGCGGCAATGTCCGCGCAGGCCGCCGAGCCGGTGTTCAAGGCGGTCGCGCCGCTGGCGCCCGGCGCCTCGCTGAATTTTCCAGCGGACTTCGGCGCCCATCCCGACTACAAAACCGAATGGTGGTACGTCACCGGCTGGCTCAACACGGCCGAAGGCAAGCCGCTGGGCTTCCAGGTCACCTTCTTCCGCAGCGCCACCCAGCACGACCGCGCCAATCCCAGCCAGTTCGCGCCCAAGCAGCTGATCATCGGCCACGCGGCCGTTTCCGATCCGGCCAACGGCAAGCTGCTGCACGACCAGCGCAGCGCGCGCGAAGGCTTCGGACTGTCCTATGTCAAGGTCGGTGACACCGACGTCAAGCTCGAAGACTGGCGCATGACACGCGCCACCGACGGCAGCTACCAGATCCACCTCGACGCCGCCGGCTTCAAGCTGGCGCTGAAACTGGCCCCGTCGCAGCCCATGCTGCTCCAGGGCGACCGTGGTTATTCCCGCAAGGGCACGCAGCTTTCCGACAGCAGCTACTACTACAGCGAGCCGCAACTGACCACCACCGGCACCGTCACCAGCGCCGGCAAGGCGGTCGCCGTCACCGGCGCCGCCTGGCTCGATCACGAATGGTCCACCCAATACGTGGCCGCCGAAGCCTCCGGCTGGGATTGGATAGGCGCCAACCTCACCGACGGCGGCGCGCTGATGGCTTTCCAGATGCGCAGCAAGACAGGTGCTAAACTATGGTCGCACGCGACATGGCGCGATGCTTCCGGTAAGATCACGCAGTTCTCGCCGGACCAGGTCAGTTTTACCCCGCAACGGCGGTGGCGTTCGCCCCGCACCAATGCCGAGTATCCCGTCGCGACCCAGCTCACCACCGGTAGCACCGTGTGGCAGGTCATCCCTTTACAGGACGACCAGGAACTGGATTCGCGGCGCTCCACCGGCGCGGTGTACTGGGAAGGCGCGGTAACGCTGGAGCGGGACGGCAAGCAGGCCGGCCGCGCCTACCTGGAAATGACCGGCTATGTCCGGCCGATAAAGTTTTAGCAGCTCCGAACAATTTAGCGAACAATTTAGCAACACCTGAATCGTCAACAAAGAATACTTACCAACAGCAGCCATCCGATGACCAACAGCACCACCGCCAGCACCCAGTCCGCAGCCGCCCCCAACACAGCAAGAGAAGCCAAGAAAGGCAGTCTCGCCACCCTGCGCGGACTGACGCCCTTCCTGCTGCCGTACAAACGCCAGTTCGTCCTGGCCGGTATCGCGCTGGTGGTCGCCGCCTGCTCCACGCTGGCGATTCCGGCCGCCTTCAAGCAGATGATCGACCTGGGTTTCGGCGGCGCCGGCGCCAAGAGCATCAAGCACGTCGACCTGGTGTTCCTGGCACTGTTCGGCGTCGCCACCGTGCTGGCCCTGGCCACGGCGGCGCGCTTCTACACGGTCTCCTGGCTCGGCGAGCGCGTCACGGCCGACATCCGCAGCGCAGTCTACAAGCACGTCGTCACGCAAAGCCCCGAATTTTTCGAGACCACGCAGACCGGCGAAGTCCTGTCCCGCATCACCACCGACACCACGTTGATCCAGGCGGTGGTGGGCACCAGCATCTCGATGGCGCTGCGTAACGTGCTGCTGTTCATCGGCGGCCTGGTGATGCTGTTCGTGACCAGCCCCAAACTGTCGGCCATCATCATCGGCCTGCTGATCCTGACCGTGCTGCCGATCGTGATGTTCGGCCGCCGCGTGCGCAAGCTGTCGCGCGATTCGCAGGACCGCATCGCCGACGCCTCCGCCATGGCCGGCGAAATTCTCAACGCCATGCCGACGGTGCAGGCCTTCACCCACGAGAAGATCGAATCGGACCGTTTCGGCGCCTCGGTCGAAGGCGCCTTCGGCACCGCCATGCGCCGCATCCGCGCGCGCGCGCTGCTGACCATGATCGCCATCGTGCTGGTGTTCGGCACCATCGTGTTCGTACTGTGGCTGGGCGCGCACGCTGTGCTCAACGGCGACATGACCGGCGGCGACCTCGGACAATTCATCCTGTACGCGTCCATCGTGGCCGGCGCCATCGGCGCCTTGTCCGAAGTGATGGGCGAAGCGCAGCGCGCCGCCGGCGCCACCGAACGCCTGCTGGAACTGATGTCGGTCAAGTCCAACATCCAGTCGCCGGCTATGCCGCTGGCGCTGCCGCCGCGCGCCGCCAACGGCGCGGCCCTGAGCCTGCAGGACGTGTCGTTCAGCTACCCGTCGCGCCCCGACACGGCGGCGCTGGGTCATCTGTCGCTGGACATCAAACCGGGTGAGACGGTGGCCGTGGTCGGCCCTTCCGGCGCCGGCAAGACTACGTTGTTCCAGCTGTTCCTGCGCTTCTACGACCCACAGAGCGGCAGCATCAAGCTCGATGGCGTCGACATCACCAAGCTCGAACTGCACACGCTGCGCGACGCCATCGGCATCGTGCCGCAGGATACGGTGATCTTCTCCGCCGACGCGATGGAAAACATCCGCTACGGCCGCGCCGGCGCCACCGACGAGGAAGTGATCCAGGCCGCCAAGCTGGCCGCCGCCCACGAATTCATCGAACGCCTGCCACAGGGCTATCAATCCTTCCTGGGCGAGCGCGGCGTGCGCCTGTCCGGCGGCCAGCGCCAGCGCATCGCGATCGCGCGCGCGCTGCTGAAAAACCCGCCGCTGCTGCTGCTCGACGAAGCCACCAGCGCGCTGGACGCGGAATCCGAGCGCCTGGTGCAGAAGGCGCTGGAGGCGGCGATGGTCGGCCGCACCACCGTCATCATCGCGCACCGGCTGGCGACGGTGCAGCGCGCCGACCGCATCATCGTGATGGAAGACGGCCGCATCGTCGAAACCGGCACCCACGCTTCGCTGGTGGCGTTGGGCGGCATCTACGCCAACCTGGCGGCGCTGCAGTTCCACAACGTCCACATCGAGCACCACGCGAGCTGACCGCTTACTGCCGGATGCGGCCCGTCACCGCATCAGGGCGAAACGCCGGGCAGCGTCGCCAACGGCAGGATGCGCGACTTGGTCTGCCGGCTGACGGTGCCGTTCGCGTCACGTATCAGGCCGAGAAAGCGGCCCTTATCGTCGCTGATGTTGACCACTCCCGACGTCACGCCGTCCTTTACCATGAGGCGGCCCAATAACAGGGTACGCACGCCGGCGTTACCCGCCACCCCGCCCGACACAAACGCCTCCTCATACAGTCCGGTGGCGATGATGACGTTGTCCGCGGCTAGTGGACCAAACTTGAAGCCGTTGGCCACACCCTCGGCGCCCATCAGGCGCGGCGCGACGAAGATATTGCTGGCAAACTTGTCCACGTCGACGCCATTGGTCAGGCCCTCGAAACCAAAGTTGTAGAACTTATTGCCGTTGAACGGATCGGTCTGCGCCGAACCCGGTACGGCCGACAAGCCGGTCACGCCGATCATCCGCCCGCCGGTGAAGGTATTTTCGTTGACCCAGTTTTTCTGGCCGTCGCTCTCCGTCGTCAGCAGCACGCCGACGTCGTTATGGGTCAGCAGCTCGAAATCGATCTTGTTGTATTGCGAGCCATTATGACCTTGGCCGCTCAGCTTAATGGCGTTGTGAAAACCGTCCACCCAATTGACTGTCACCGTCGCGTGTGAGGCATTCATCAGCGTGATGCCAGAACCGGTATAACCGTAGGCGGGCGTGTTTTCCCAAGCGATGCCATGCAGCTTGGCCACATCCAGCACATGTCCATAACCTCCCTGCACGACGATGCCATCGCGCGCGCCGAAGGTCAAATCGCCTCGCGCGGTAAAGCGGATGAATTTATTGCCCGGCAAGGTGATCGTGTCCTGGAACTTATAGTAGCCCTCCGGGATCAGCAATTCCTGGCCGTTGCGCAGCGCATTGATTGCGGCCTGCACGGCGGGGGCGTTGTCCAGCGAGCTCTCGCTCAGGCCGAACCATTTGGCGTTGACCGCGCCATCGAACATGCGCTTGTACATTTTTTTGCCAGTGCTGCCCTTGTTGCAAAACAGCGTGGTGCCGCCGTTCGCCAGGTCCGTCGCGTTCGACGCGACCGGATAAAACAAGCCCTCTCTGCCGACGTCGGAGATAAAGACCAGCGGGGCGGTACAGGTGGTTGCTGTTTCAAGTCCGTTGATGGTCATGACCGTCTGGGCTTGTGCCGAAAAGGCTGTGGCCAGCGCGGCAAATAAAGTGGCGCTACGAAGTTTTTTCATCTGAGATCCAATTCTTGAAATTAAGGAATTGGCAATAATATCAGCGTGGCAACGCCGCACGATAGCCAAACCGAAATTAATTAATTTACAAGCATTTCCCGCGCTGGCGGCCTTAGCATGCGTGATCCAATCTCAAGGGAACGCCGTGCTCCATCAGCTCCTCACTAACATCCGGCATGTCGCACAGAACTACGCGCTGGTGACAACCGCCTTCCTCGCGCTCACACTGTGGTGGCGTTTTCGGCCCGGCCGCAGACAGCGCCTGCAGGCGAAGCCGATCGGGCTGCCGCAAATCCGGCGCGAGGTGCTGACTTCCATCGTCAGCATCGTGGTGCTTGGCAGCGTCACGCCGGCGGCTTTCGCGCTGGGCCTCGGCCGGCATACCCACTTCTATCAAAGCGTGCATGCCTACGGGCGCGGATGGGGCTTTATCGCCTTGATGGTGCTGCTGATGATGGTGGTGATCCAGGACACGTGGTTTTACTGGACGCACCGGCTGATGCACCACCGCCGCCTGTTCCGCTGGGCGCACCGCACCCACCACCGCTCCACCAACACCGGCCCCCTGCCCACCTATTCGATCAGCCCGCTGGAAGCGGTGATCGACAGCGGCGCCAGCATCGTGATCCTGCTGGTGTTGCCGGTCACGTTCTGGTCGCTGATCATCTTCACGTGGATTAATACGTCCTTCGCGGTGTACACGCACCTGGGCTATGAGCTGTTCCCGCGCGCGATGTCGAAGCACTGGCTGGGCCGCTGGATCAACACCTCCACCGCCCACAATACCCACCATGCGCGGGGGCGCTACAACTACAGCTGGTACTTCCTGTTCTGGGACCGGATGTTGGGCACCCTGTCGCCGGACTACGACGAACACTATCGCAAAGCCGGTTTTTCGGCCCCCGAGGCAAAAAGCCGGTAACATTCTCCCTTTCAGGAGAACGCCTTGACCGATGCCGAACTGCGGCTCAGCTGCACAACCCACCTTCCCGGCCACCGCCAGCCATCGCCCGCCCAGCAGTTCGCGGCGATGTCCGCATGGTGCGAGGCCAACGGCGTGGCGCACGACACCTACGGCAACGGTACGCTGATCCAGGATTTCGAGCAGAAGCTCGCCACGCTGCTGGGATTTGAATCGGCATTGTTTTGCATTTCCGGCACGATGGCGCAGGCCACCGCGCTGCGCATCGCCTGCTCGGAGCGCGGCAGCCGGCTGGTGGCGCTGCATCCGACCTCGCACATCCTGCGCCACGAACGCGGCAACCACCAGCTGTTCGACCATTTCCAGGCCCTGCAGATCGGCGACCCGCACCGCCCATGGACGCTGGACGAACTGAAAGGCATCCCGGACAAGCTGGGCGCCGCCACGCTAGAGCTGCCGATGCGGGAGATCGGCGGCCAGTGCCCGGCCTGGGAGGATCTGGCGGACATCAAGACCTACTGCCGCGAGCAGGCTATCCACCTGCACCTGGACGGTGCGCGCCTGTTCGAAACCGCCGCCGCATATGACCGTCCGGCCGCCGAGATCGCAGCCGGCTTCGACTCGGTCTACATCTCGATGTACAAGGGCATAGGCGGCATGGGCGGCGCCATGCTGCTGGGGAGCGAGCCGTTCATCGCCAAGGCGCAGGAATGGTTCCGCCGCCAGGGCGGCAATGTCTACCAGCGCACGCCCTACGTGGTGGCCGCCGCGATGCAGTTCGACGCCCGGTTGGCGGCGATGCCGAAATACTTCCACCGCACCGAATGGCTGTACGAGGTGCTGCGCGACTATCCGAAGCTCACACCCAATCCCGCCCGTCCGCAGGCCAGCATGCTGCACCTGCACCTGCCGGTCAGCCGCGAGCGCGCCAACGAGATCCGCAACCGCATCGCCGAGCAGCACGGCGTGTGGCTGTTCAACGCCGCCAGCCACGCCGCGCTGCCCGACCGCAGCTCGGTGGAGCTGTATATCGGCGACAACCTGCTCAACCTGCCGGACCAGCGGGTACGTGAAATCCTGACCCTGTGGTCGGACGCGATGTCCAACTAATTCCTGCACAAGCCGGTGCAACCGGCTACACTGCGCCCTCTTTTCGTTTTACGGCATAACACCATGACCTTCCAAGCCCTCGGCCTGATCGACCCCATACAGCGCACACTGGAGACGCTGGGCTACAAGCAGCCCACGCCGGTCCAGAAGCAAGCCATACCCGCCGTGCTGGCGGGCCGCGACCTGATGGCGGCCGCGCAGACCGGCACCGGCAAGACGGCGGGCTTCGCCCTGCCCATCCTGCAACGCCTGACCATGGACGGCGTGACCGGCCCGAAAGCGATCCGCTGCCTGGTGCTGGTGCCGACGCGCGAACTGGCCGAGCAGGTCTACGAAAGCTTCCGCAGCTACGGCGGCAACCTGCCGCTGAAATCGGCCGTGGCCTACGGCGGCGTGCCGATCGAGCCGCAGATCGCCAAGCTGCGCAAGGGTCTGGACGTGCTGGTGGCCACGCCGGGCCGCCTGATCGACCTGCACGACCAGGGCGCGATCAGCTTTGCCATGCTGCAAACGCTGGTGCTGGACGAGGCCGACCGCATGCTGGACCTGGGCTTCGAACGCGATCTGGACATCTTGCTGGCGGCCCTGCCCAAGCAGCGCCAGACCTTGCTGTTCTCGGCCACGTTCTCTGATGAGATCCGCAAGATGGCGGCCGGCATGCTGAAAGACCCGGTATCGATCCAGGTCAGCGCCAGCAATACCGCCACCAAGACCGTCAAGCAGTGGCTGATCCCGACCGACAAGCGCCGCAAGCCGGAACTGCTGCTGCACCTGCTGAAAAAGCTGAACTGGGGCCAGGTGCTGGTGTTCGTCAAGACCCGCAAAGGCGTCGAAACGCTGGTGACGACCTTGCAGGAACATGGCATTTCCGCCGATTCCATCCACGGCGACAAAACCCAGCCGGCCCGCCTGCGCGCGCTGGCCCGCTTCAAGAACGCCGAAGTGCAGCTGCTGGTAGCCACCGACGTCGCCGCGCGCGGCCTGGATATCGAGGCGCTGCCGCAGGTGGTCAACTTCGACCTGCCGACCGTGGCCGAGGACTACATCCACCGCATCGGCCGCACCGGCCGCGCGGGCATGGAGGGCGAAGCCGTCTCGCTGGTCTGCGCCGACGAAGTCGACATGCTGAAGGCCATCGAAACGCTGACCCGCCAGGTCATCCACCGCATCGAGCAACCGGGCTTCGAGGCCGACCACCGCGTGCCGGAGACCGGCCCGAAAGGCGTCGCCGCGGCATTCGCCAAGAAGGCCGCAGCCGAAGCGCCGGCCAGGAAGAAGCGCCCATTCACCGGCCCTGCCGGCGGCAAGGCGGCGCCAGGCAGCGTTGCGCCAGCCGGCAAGCCGGCGATAACAGCCCGTCCGGCCGGCGGCGATGCGTCGCTGGGCACGTGGATACCGCCGGTCCCCTCCGGCAAACCGCCCGGCGGACGTTCCGCAGGCGGCAAACCGGCCGCAGGCCGCATCTACGGCGGTGGCAAACCGGCGGCAGCGGCGCCCAAGGGTGCGGTCGTGGTCACCGGCGGCCGTGGCGCCAAGTCGCTGGCGCGGGCCGCAGGCAAGGTCACCGCCAAGCCGGGTGGCCGCAAGACCGGCCCACGCTGAGCGCCGCCTGATAAAATAAGCACCTTTCCGGGCCATTGCGGCCCGCGCACCACGTTGGAGAATTGAATGCAGCAATACCAGGACCTGATCCAGACCGTCATCGATACGGGCAGCTGGCAAGACAACCGCACCGGCATCCGCACGCTGAGCGTGCCGGGCGCGATGATGCGCTTCGACCTGCTGAACGACGGCTTCCCCGCCGTGACGACCAAAAAACTGGCATTCAAATCCGTGGTCGGCGAACTGTGCGCCTTCCTGCGCGCCTCCAGCAACGCGGCCGACTTCCGCGCGCTGGGCTGCAAGGTCTGGGACCAGAATGCCAACGAGAACAAGCAATGGCTGGAAAATCCGTACCGTTTGGGCGAAGACGACCTGGGTCCGGTCTACGGCGTGCAGTGGCGCCAATGGCCGGGCTTCAAGCTGATCGCCGTCGACCAGCCGGAGCAGATCGCCGACGCGCAAAAGAACGGCTTCCGCCTGATCTCGCAGATCGAGGACGAAGGCGTGACCAAGGTCCTGCTGCACAAATCGATCGACCAGCTGCGCGAATGCCTGGACACCATCGTCAACAATCCGGGCAGCCGCCGCATCCTGTTCCACGGCTGGAATCCGGCGGTACTGGATTCGGTCGCCTTGCCGGCCTGCCATTTGCTATACCAGTTCATTCCGAATCCGGCCACGCGCGAGCTGTCGATGTGCCTCTACGTCCGCTCCAATGACCTGGGCCTGGGCACGCCGTTCAACCTGGCGGAAGGCGCCGCGCTGATGCATCTGGTCGGCCGCCTGACGGGCTACACGCCGCGCTGGTTCACCTACTTCATCGGCGATGCCCATATCTACGAAAACCACATGGACATGGTCAAGGAACAGCTGACCCGCACGCCGTTCCCGGCGCCGCAGCTCCGCATCTCCGACCGCGTGCCGGACTTCGCCAAGACCGGCAAGTACGAGCCGGAGTGGCTGGAGAAGGTCGAGCCGTCGGACTTCTCGCTGGAAGGCTACCAGCACCACGCGCCGATCACGGCGCCGATGGCGGTATAAAACTGGCGGGCCGCAGATGGATGGCCCGCTGCTCCCATAGCGCCAATAGTTCATCCGCCAGTCCGGCGGCCAGCCCGCCGTCCTGCGCCACGCTCGTCCCCGCAGCGAGCATCTGGTAGGCGGCGCTGGATATCGATATCTGCCGATACGCATCCAGCAGCACGTAAAACTGCTCAAGGTTGCCGTCCGCCGTCTGCGCCCATCCAGTCGCCAGGCTCCCGCCGTCGCCCAGGACGGGCTGCAACGCCAACACGCGCTGCGGCGACAGCTCCGCTTTACTCACCAGGAACGGACCTATCGCCAACGCATCGAGCCCGGTGGTCAGGAAGCACGTGACCGCATCGTCCACCGAGTCGACAATGGGCTCATGATTATTGTTGAATGACGTGTTAAGCAGCACCGGGACACCCGTCAAACCGCCGAAAGCCTCAAGCAGTTGCCAGAACAAGGCATTGTGCCCGCGCTTCACCACCTGCACCCGCGCCGTGCCGTCGACATGCGTGACCGCGCCCAGCACTGGCTGGAACTCCTGGCGCACCGGCACCACCACCGTCATGAAGGAGCAATCCACTCCTTCCGGCAGCTCGAAATAGCGGTCCGCATCCTCGCTGCGGACCGCCGGCGCAAAGGGCCGAAACGCCTCGCGCTTCTTGACCATGGCGTTGATCCTGTCCTTGTTGGCGGCATCGCGCGGATCGGCCAGAATGCTGCGATTACCCAGCGCCCTCGGCCCGAACTCCGACCGTCCCTGCACCCAGCCCAGTACCTGGCCCGCCGCCAGCAGCTGCGCCGCCGTTTGCGCGATTTCGTCGCAGCGCCGGAACGACAGCAGCCCATCCCAGCGCCGCAACTGCGCAGCCAGCGCATGCTCTTCGGGAATCGGACGTCCGAGAAAGACATGCGACTGCGGCGCTATCGCATGCGCCCCCGCGCCTCCGTGCTGCAGGTGCCCGAGACAGGCCGCGCCCAAGGCCAGGCCGCAATCGCCGGCCGCCGGCTGGACGAAGATACGCTCGAACAGGCCGGAGCGCGCCAGGCGTCCGTTGAGCGCGCAGTTCTGCATGACGCCACCCGCGGCGCACAGATTGCGCGCCCCGGTGGCGCCGCTGTGATAGCGCAGCACATGGAATGCGATGTCCTCCAGCGCCTCCTGGGCTGCCGCCGCCAAGTCGCAATCCCGCGCGCTGAAGCCCTCGTCCGGACGGCGCGGCGGCCCCAGCTCCGCCAGATGGCGCTGCAGCACGCTCCGGTTCAACTGGTAGCGGCCCTCCGCCTCCAGCCAATAGGCGCTGGCATAGGCCTGCCGATAAGTGGACGGGTTACCGTAAGGGGCCAACCCCATCATCTTGAATTCATCGTGCGCGCCGAAGCCCAGCAGCGGTAGCGCGGTTTGATACAGGCCACCGAGCGAATCGGGCACCGCGATTTGCTCCAGTATCTCCAGGCGCCTGCCGCGCACCTCGATCACGTAGCCGGAGATGCCATCTCCAAAACCGTCGGCGGTAAACACCAGCGCTTCGTCGTAACCGGAGAGTGCGTATGCGCTGAGGGCATGGCACAGATGATGATCAAACAGCTTGACCCGCGTGCGCGGCGGCGCCGCCAAACCCAGCGCCGCCTGCAAGACTATCGACCAGGCGTCGACGGTGATGGATGGATCGCGATGCTTGCCGCTCCCTCCCTGCTCGCCGAATGCGAACAAGTCGACATCCCCGGCGCCGCAGTGGGCCGTCTCCAGGCAAGCG
Source organism: Duganella violaceipulchra (assembly GCF_019166075.1). NCBI lineage: Bacteria > Pseudomonadati > Pseudomonadota > Betaproteobacteria > Burkholderiales > Oxalobacteraceae > Duganella > Duganella violaceipulchra. Next base: position 159,674 of record NZ_JAHTGR010000013.1, read on the forward strand.
CGCATGGCCAGCAACGGCAGCTTGCCGGTGTGCTTGCGCCGCGTCAGCCGCTCTTCCTCAATGGCTGCGACGACCTCTCCGTCTATCATCAGCACGGCGGCGGAATCGTGATACCAGCCGCATTCCCAGGCGCCGCGCAGGTCGCCGGAGAACGCTCGCGGCAGGTGGGGTTGGCCTTGCAAACCCATGACGATCATCGCGCATCCTCCCTTGCCCACTGCCTTGGCGCTGCTCAGGTCTGGTCCGGGCGTAGCTGAAGTGCCCCGGCACGCAGGCAGAAATCGATCATCCGGCCCACCGCGCCATCGTCCGCCCGCACAGGAAGCTCGCCGCCGGCGTTCAATACGGCGATCGCATCCCACACCGCTGGCTCGTCCGCCACCGTGGTGGAGTAGCCGCCCGCCGCCACCCGCATGGCGCCGCCGGCTTCGGGTGCCGCCAGAAGGTTGTACATGCTCTTGAGCGTCACCGCGCCGGCCGCGCCTCCATGTTCCAACAACGGTGGCGGACGCAGATAACCGCAGGCGCTGAAGTGCTCCAGCCAGCCGCGCGCCACGGCGGCGCGCAGGCGCGGGTCGGCCGAGAGCCTGGCCAGCTTGTCGACCAGCGTGTCGACTTCGCGCAGCTCCCTCGCCTCCTCGACCAAAGCCGAACGCGGGACGGCCCGGCATCGGCCCGGCGTTTCCATCAGCAGTTGCGCCAGCGCCTCCAGCGCCAGACTGGTCATGCCGTCGCCCAGCCAATAGCCAAAGCCCCAGGTCACCGAGAACTCGCCGTCCGATTCAGCCACATGCCAATCGCTTGAAGGCCAGTACAGCACCTGTCCGGGGCGCGCGCTCAATGCCGTCGATTGCTCCAGGTAGCGTTCATAACGCAGCGCGCCGCGCAGTTCCGGCGTGGCCTGGGCAAAGCGGTCCGGCCAGAAGCGCATGGTCTTGGTGCCCGCGACCGGGAAATGAAAGCCGCTGGTGCGGTCCACATGCACGCCGAACGGGGTCGTCTTGTAGGTGCCGAGGAATACCTGCGTATCCATACGGGCGTGGCTGATACCCACCACCGCCGCCAGGCCCTGCACCGCGCTGAGAATGCGCTCCCATAGTGCGCGGTTGAACTGGTGCCAGTCCGCCACCACCAACGCATAATTCGGCAAGCCTTCCAGGTCCATCAGCCGCGCATTGTAGGCGGCGAAGGAGCCGTCGCGCCGCGCAGGCAACAGTCGCTGGTGGCCACCGCCCAGCAGGTCCAGCTCCTGGTCGTCGGAATAAAAACGCACCTTTTGCCGGCCGCCGCGACAAAAATCCTCGCAGCAGGAAACCACCGCGCCGAACAACTCGTCCACGGAGACACGCGGCAGCGCCTTTGCCTGTTCCTCCCCCAGCAGGACGGCTTGGTGCTCCCAATAAAGTTCGGCGAAGTCCAACCAAAAATCCTGTATGTCGCGCTGGCCCATGGCCGCCCCCAAGGTTTGCGCTACGATCCCACGCGTAGCAGCTTGTACTCCACCAGCGCGCCGACCAGCGCGACCTTTTCCTCGTCATCCAGGTCGCCCGGCAGTTCGCGCACATAGAACGCCGGCGTGGCGCAGATGAACCGCATGGCGTCCCGCGCCAGGCGGTTGACCGACAACAGCACCTCGCCATCGGCGTTGCACAGATGGCTCAAGCCATCCGCATCGGCCTGAACGATGCTGCCGACATGATCGTTGAGGATGCGGCGGTGCGGCTTGACGTGGGTTTCGTCGTACCACAGTCCTGGCAGCGGCTCGCCAAACAGCTCGGCATAGCGTTGTTCGAATTCCGCGAACGTGGCGGTGCGCCGTGGCGGCCCGGCATCCTCGCCCACCGGTTCCGGCGCGTTGGAAGGACTGTGCTGGATATAAACGCCGAAGTAGCGCAGGCTGAATTCGATGTACTCGGCCGTGAACAGCACAAACTGGTGCCAGACTTCGTCGATGCGCAGCGAATGCATGTCCCATAGCACGGTGTCGTCGGCACGCACCATGACGATGAAGCGTTTGACCTCCCGGAACAGCGCCTGGCCTTCCTCGTCCGAATCGACGATGTGCTCCTTGAGCAGCTTCTCGATCAGGTATGGCGCCTCGAAGGACAGGGATTCGAATGGGGAACGGGAAGATGTCATGTCGTCCTCACCCGCTCGAACAAGCCGCTTTCCTCCAGCGCCATGCCCAGCGCAAAGCGCTCCTCGTCGTCCAGCGCTCCCGGCAACGCGGCGACGTCGAGCAGTTCGTGGCCGGCGGCATAGCTCAGCGCAGCGCGCGCGATGTCGCCTGTCTCGATCTCGCATACCAGGCCGCCGGGCGTCTCGACCGCCAAGGCGCTGCCGCCTGGCGTCGATTGCTGGCGCAGCACCAAACCGTCGGCCACGCGCCGCAGCAAATACGCCGCCGACGAACCATCCGCCGCTGCGCCGCCCAAGTCCTCGACATAGGCCCGCGTGGCCGTGCTGCCCAGGTCAAAGCAGGCCGCCAGTTGCGCCGGCGCCAGCGGCGAAGCGCTGGCGGCTGCAATCTGCGCCAGCTGCCGCAGCCAGCGCTGCTTCTGCCGCGCAGCCATCACGCTGGCGTAGGCGTGAACCGGCTGACCATCGGACGGCGCCGGGGGGCGCAGCTCGCGCGGCGCGTCCTCATGGTCGGGCAGCGGCAGCCCGTCGCGTGGACTGATGACGTGGATGGACAACGACCAGTCCCGCGTGGGATTGCGTGGCGCGTGGATGCCCGGTTCGTAGATGAACCCCACCTTGCCGGCCGGCGCCACGAACAGATTCTGGTCGACCAGCGCACCGCTACGGTACGACGCGGCGCGGTCGTAGGTCCGCACTTCGAGCTCGTTGCGGCAAACGCCTGTGATGGTCCATGCCGTGTGTTCATGTGCGCCCGGCCCGCCATATGGAGGCCAGAAACCGAACGCCATGCGAATGCCGCTGCCCGCCAGCGTCAGGAACGGCACCAGGCCGTTGCGGGGCGCGCCCGACGCGATCAGCCCCAGTTCCAGCGCCATGCAGTCGAGCAGGAAATCGTCGTCGGCCACCGCTCGCTCCATCGCCGTCCGCGCGGCCAGTACGGTCTCCCGCGCGGGCAGGCCTGGCTCGTTCCGATCGGGGAAGTCCAGCCTGGCGAAGGTGTCGACGACGTCGTCCAGTCTCATCGCGCCGGCCTAGCGTTCGCGCAATTGCGGGAAGGCGAAGCCTCCCGGCAGCTCGAACCGGCTGCCGCGCGATTGGCATACCTGGCAGCGCGACTGGCACACCTGGCAGCGCGATTGGCAAACGTCGGAGCGCAGGCCGCCGCGCACCAGGATGCGCAGCCGTCCACGACTCAATTCCAGCGCTTCCTCCGCCCTGGGTTTGATCGCACTGGTCTCGACCTTGCTGACCACCACCTGCGCATCTTTTTTCAGCCAGACGATGGTGCCGCCCAGCGGCAGCACGGAATCCGGCGCTTCGGCGAAATACAGGATGTCGCTGCGGGCGATATCGACCGCATCGCTCAGGTCAGCCAGGTCGGCGTACATGCGTACATAGCCATCGCGCGTCGATGGCCCCACGTAGCCTTTGACGCTGGCGACGTTGGTGGCGTTGTGCTCCTTCAGGTAGCTCAACAAGGGATGTTCCGGAATTTTACTGCCCGCTTCTAACTTGAAATCGGCCATGACCGCTGCTCCTCAAATAGGCGTCACCGCAAAATGGGTTCGGCCTGTCAGCCGGCCCACGCTGTGAACCAATATAGGTCATGCACTGAACAACAAATACACCAATTATCACGCGTCCTCCATTTCTTTTTGGACATCATGTAGAATGACGAATTGCCTTCGCGAATTTAAAGTAAGCCTTTATGCATATGACGATCTCAAGTTTCCTTGCTGTGCGTGAAGTCTCATGACGCGCCTGGATTTCATACCAGGCACCTTGTGCGACGAAAGGATGTGGTCCCGTTTGACGCCGCAACTGGGCAGCGGTTTCGCATTCAATCACGTCCCGCTGCACAAGGCGCACACGCGCTTGCAGATGCAGGAGCTGATCGCCGCGCACAGCGCGCCGTCGGCGCACCTGGTGGCGTTCTCGCTGGGCGCCTACCTGGCGATCGAGTACGCGCTGCTGCATCCCGAGCGCGTGCAATCGCTGGTGCTGATCGCGAATTCGGCGCGCGGCCTGAGTGAAGCCGAGCTACAGACCCGCCGCCGCATCATCCCCATGTTGAAGAACAATGCCTACACCGGCATGACGCGCATGCGCCTGCGCGAGCTGCTGCATGAGGCGCACCTCGGCGACCAGGGCATCATCGACATCATCCAGCAGATGGCGCTGGACCTGGGCAAGGACGTGCTGCTGGCGCAGTTCACCGCGTCGATGGAGCGCCCCGATCTGATGGAGCGGCTGTCCGAAATCACCTGCCCGGTGCTGATCGTCGGCGCGACCGGCGACCAGCTGGTCGATCCGGCGGATCTGCGCGAAATGCAGCGCCACCTGCCCGACGCCCGCCTGAACCTCCACGACAGCACCGGCCACATGATACCGCTGGAGGCCCCGCAGACGCTGGCCGCCGACATACTGGCCTTCCGTCAGTTTATGCCTTGACGATCAGCGTGCCGGACATCTCCTCATGGCCGCTGCCGCAGAAGTTATCGCATAAAAAACCGAACTGTCCGGCCGCCTCCGGCTTGAGCTTCACCCGTACCGGTTTGCCGATCACCAGATCGGCGCGGATCTTGAAGTCCGGCAGGCTGAAGCCGTGCGGGAAGTCCAGCGCCGTCAGCTCCAGCACCACCGCCTCGCCCGTCTTCAACTCGATCACGTTCGGCGAGAAGCGGAACTTGCGGGCCTCGATCTTGATGACCCGCTCCTTCGCCTTGGCCTGCACAGCGCCCAAAGCGACCAGCGCCAACGGGGCGCACAACAGCAATCTACGTTTGGTCAGCATGTCGATTTATCCTTTCATCGCCGGAAATTCGGTGATCTGATACGCCACCGGCTTCGCTTCCGCCTCCACCTCGCGGAAGCCCAGGCCCTTGCCCGGCGCAGCCGGGTCCCACGGCAGCGGCGTGCGCTTGTCCTGCGAACCCGGCGCCGGCAGCGGGAAGATCAGCGACTTGGCCGCGTGATGCGCGATGTGGCCGCTGACGTGATGGTTCTCCTGGTGGATATGGCCGTAGAACACAGTCACGTTCGAATACGGCATCAGCAGCGCCATCGCCTGCTCGCCGTCGCGCGTGGCCCAGTCCCATTTCGGCGCCAGGTCGAACAAAGGCCGATGGGTCAGCACGACGATGCGCGCGTCCTGCGCCTGTTTCGCGAGGTCGGCCTTCAGCCACGCCAGCTGCGCCTCGCCGATGCGCGCGCCGGGGTCGGAGACGTTGTCGATGGCGATGAAGTGCACGCCCTTGTGATCGAAGCTGTAGTGCGCGGGGCCGAAGAACTCCTGGAACGCCGCGCCGTTGTCGAGCGAGGCGTCATGCTCGCCCGCCAGGAAATGCACCTGCTTGACCTTCAGGCCGCCGACGATCTGCTTGAACTCCGCCATGCGCCGGCGGCGCTCGGCCGGGTCGTCGGTGGTGTGGGTCAGGTCGCCGGTGAAGACGATGAAGTCGGGCGGCGTGGCCAGCGCGTTGACGCTGTCCACCGCCTGCCTGAGCGTGTTGTGCGCCTCCGGATTGGCCGGCCCCTTGTAGCCCCAGTGCGCATCGGACAGCTGCACAAAGTAGAAATCCTCGTTGCCGGCAGCGGCCATGGCCCTGCCGTACAAGCCGGACATGAAGACGGCGCCGCCGCCCACTGCGCCCAGCCTTAAAAATCCTCTGCGATCGATCATGATGTACTCCGTGATGTGGTTGTAAAGACGGCGCCGCGACATGGCATAATCGACAAGCGACGGTCGTACCGGCTAAAACCCGGATCGCGGCCCGGATATTCCCGATTATTTTTTTATTTCTCAGGCGGGAATAAAACCGCACCGGGCGGAGTCTTCATCCACTGGACCACTGCAATGGACAAGTTTTTGGGCGACGACGATAAAACCGCGCAGTTCGAGGCGATGGCCATGCCGCACCTGGACGCGGCCTACAACCTGGCCCGCTGGCTGACCCGCAACGAGCATGACGCCGACGATCTGGTGCAGAGCGCCTATCTGCGCGCCTTCCGCTTTGCCGACGGCTTTCGCGGCGGCGACGTGCGCGCATGGCTGCTGACCATCGTGCGCCACACCTACTACAGCGCGCTGCGCGACGGCGCGGCGCTGCGCGGCGATGTCAGCTTCGACGAGGCGCTGCACGGCGACGACGCATCGACCGATCCGGCCGCCATCGCCGCCAGCCGCGACACCGGCCGCAGCGTCAACGCCGCGCTGGCCCAGCTGCCGCAGGCGTTTCGCGAGGTGCTGGTGTTGAAGGAGATGGACGATCTGTCGTACAAGCAGATCGCGCAAGTGACCGAAACGCCGATCGGCACGGTGATGTCGCGGCTGGCCCGCGCGCGCAAGCTGCTGCTGTCGTATCTGAAGGACGGAGGGCAAGATGGATTCTAAGCACAGCCTGGAAATGCTGTCGGCATATCTGGACGACGAACTGAGCGCGGCCGACCGGCGGCAGCTGGAGGCGCATTTGTCGGGCTGCGCCGATTGCAGCGGGGCACTGGAGCAATTGCAGGCGCTGCGCGGCCGGATCGGCGCGGAGGCGAGCCGCCATGCCGCGCCCGAGTATCTGCGGCACCGCATCCACGCCGCGCTGCGGGGCGAACCCGCGCGCACGCCGCGCCGCGCCGCGCTGCGCAGGTGGCCGTGGGCGTGGATCAACCTTGGCCTGGCGGGCGCCGCAACGGCCGCCTTCGCCGTCACGCTGACGCTCTACCTGGACCAGCCGAGCGCCAACGAACGCATCGAACAGGAACTGGTGGCCAGCCACTTCCGCGCGCTGATGCCCAACCACCTGGCCGACGTCGCCTCGACCGACCAGCATACGGTCAAGCCCTGGTTCGCCGGCAAGCTGGACTTTTCACCGCCCGTGGTCGACCTGGCGGAGCAAGGCTATCCGCTGGTCGGCGGCCGCCTGGACTATCTGCAGCAGCGGCCGGTGGCGGCGCTGGCCTACCGCCACCGCCAGCACATCCTCAACCTGTACATCTGGCCGGACGCGGGCGGCCACGCCGGCGCGCCGCAAGCGGGCATGCGCCAGGGTTTCCACCTGCTGCGCTGGACGCAGGACGGCATGCAGTATTCGGCCGTGTCGGACATGAATCCGCAGGACCTGGCGCAGTTCGCCGGCCAGCTGCGCCAGAAAGTGGCGCGGGCCGATGCACAGTAGAGGACGCGGGTTTTCGCTGCATGCGCCGCACACGCCGCAAAAAATCGGCGACGCCGAAAAAGCCCAAATTGAACGATAATGGCGACTCTGCATCTGATAGCATCAAAAAATGAGCACACTGACCATCATCGTCGCCATGGACGCCCAGCGCGGCATCGGCATCAACAACACCCTGCCGTGGAAGCTGCCGGAAGACATGGCGCATTTCAAGCGCCTGACCACCGGCCACACCATCATCATGGGCCGTAAAACGTTTGACTCCATCGGCCGCCCGCTGCCCAACCGCCGCAACATCGTCATCACCCGCAATCCCGACTGGCGCCATGACGGCGTGGAAGCGGTCGGCTCGGTCGAGGCGGCCCTGGCGCTGCTGGACGGCGCCGACGGCTTCGTCATCGGCGGCGCCGAGATCTACCAGCAATCGCTGCAGCTGGCCGACCAGTTGATCATCACCGAGATCGCCCGCACCTACCAGTGCGACGCCTTCTTCCCCGAGCTCGACGCCACCGTCTGGCAGGAAACCGCCCGCGAGAAACATGCGTCGGAAACGGCCGATTTGCAGTACGCTTTTGTTACACTGCGCCGCAAGGCATAAATCTTAACTTCAACCTTCATCCAGGAATCAACAGCACATGTCAGGCGATGGTTTTCACGTACACGGACCGCACGATCACGCGGTCGAACACGCAGCCCACGGTAGCGATGGCTTTTCGAACAATATTGCCGTGATGACGGCCATCCTGGCCACCGTCGGCGCCACCTTCGGCTACCTGGGCGGCGCCACGCAGAACGACGCGGCGCTGTTCAAGAACAACGCGGCGATCGACAAGACCCAGGCCTCCAACAGCTGGAACTACTACCAGGCCAAGTCCAGCAAGCAGAACCTGGCCGAACTGGCGATGTCGCTGCCGGGCGTCGATCCGAAGAAGTACGAGGCCGACATGGCCCGCTACAAGACGGAGAAGGAAGACATCAAGAAGGACGCCGAAAAGTGGGAGGAATCCTCTAAAGAGTGGAACCACAAATCGGACGAGGCCATGCACGAGCACCACCAGTGGGCGCTGGCCACCACCGCCGAGCAGATCGCCATCTCGCTGGCAGCGATCACCCTGCTGACCCGCAAGAAATGGATGATGGGCCTGGCCTACGGCGTGGCCGGCGTCGGCATCGCGCTGGGCGCGTTCGCCTGGTTCCACGTCGATCCGGTTGGCCAGATGCTGGCCAAGCTGGGCGGCGGCGCGGCCGGACACTAAGGGTTCAATACCCGGTGTAATACCGTCGTCATAGTGTTGCGGCAATCTTGCCAGGTTTTTTGCAATATTTTTTTCCCGCAGCGGCCCCATTTCTGCGAGAATCCCGTTCTTATTTTTTTTCTGCGGCTGCCCGGTAGGCGGTCGCGCCCTAGTCCGCCCCTCCACACAAGTCAGGGGCGGCTTGCTTTTTTGGAGACATGCATGAAATTTCGTTTCCCCATCGTCATCATCGACGAGGATTTCCGTTCTGAGAACACGTCCGGCCTGGGCATTCGCGCCCTGGCCGATGCAATGGAAAAAGAAGGCATGGAAGTGGTGGGCGTGACCAGCTACGGCGACCTGTCCCAGTTTGCCCAGCAGCAGTCGCGCGCATCGGCCTTCGTGCTGTCGATCGACGATGAGGAATTCGGCGCCGGCTCGGTCGAAGAAACCGACACCGCGCTCAAGTCGCTGCGCGCCTTCGTCGAGGAAATCCGCTACAAGAACGCCGACATCCCGATCTACCTGTACGGCGAAACCCGCACCTCGCGCCACATCCCCAACGATATCCTGCGCGAACTGCACGGCTTCATCCACATGTTCGAGGACACGCCGGAATTCGTGGCGCGCCACATCATCCGCGAAGCCAAGTCCTACCTGGACGGCCTGTCGCCGCCGTTCTTCCGCGCGCTGGTGCACTACGCCAACGACGGTTCCTACTCGTGGCACTGCCCCGGCCACTCGGGCGGCGTGGCCTTCCTGAAGTCGCCGATCGGCCAGATGTTCCACCAGTTCTTCGGCGAGAACATGCTGCGCGCCGACGTCTGCAACGCCGTCGAAGAGCTGGGCCAGCTGCTCGACCACACCGGCCCGGTCGCCGCCTCCGAGCGCAACGCCGCCCGCATCTTCAACGCCGACCACTGCTACTTCGTCACCAACGGCACCTCGACCTCGAACAAGATGGTCTGGCACTCGACGGTGGCGCCGGGCGACATCGTCGTGGTCGACCGCAACTGCCACAAGTCCATCCTGCACTCGATCATCATGTGCGGCGCGATCCCGGTGTTCCTGATGCCGACCCGCAACCACCTGGGCATCATCGGTCCGATCCCGCTGAAAGAGTTCACGATGGAGAGCATCCAGCGCAAGATCGACGCCAATCCGTTCGCGCGCGAAGCCAAGAACAAGAAGCCACGCATCCTGACCATCACCCAGTCGACCTACGACGGCGTGGTCTACAACGTGGAAACCCTGCGCGAAATGCTCGACGGCCAGATCGACACGCTGCACTTCGACGAAGCGTGGCTGCCGCACGCAACCTTCCACGACTTCTACAAGAACATGCACGCGATCGGCAAGGACCGCCCGCGCGCCAAGGAGTCGATGATCTTCTCGACCCAGTCCACCCACAAGCTGCTGGCCGGCCTGTCGCAGGCCTCGCAGGTGCTGGTGCGCGAATCGGAGTCGGTCAAGCTGGACCGCGACGCCTTCAACGAGGCTTACCTGATGCACACCTCGACCTCGCCGCAGTACTCGATCATCGCCTCGTGCGACGTCGCCGCGGCCATGATGGAAGCGCCGGGCGGCACCGCGCTGGTGGAGGAATCGATCCTCGAAGCGCTGGACTTCCGCCGCGCGATGAAGAAGATCGACCAGGAATGGGGCAAGGACTGGTGGTTCCAGGTGTGGGGTCCGCAGGAGTTCAGCGAAGAAGGCATCGGTACCCAGGAAGACTGGATCATCAAGGCCGAGGACGACTGGCACGGCTTCGGCAAGCTGGCGCCGGGCTTCAACATGCTGGACCCGATCAAGGCCACCATCGTCAATCCTGGTTTGTCGCTGGACGGCAAGTTCGCCGAGACCGGCATCCCGGCGTCGATCGTCACCAAGTACCTGGCCGAGCACGGCGTGATCATCGAGAAGTGCGGCCTGTACTCGTTCTTCATCATGTTCACCATCGGCATCACCAAGGGCCGCTGGAACACCTTGCTGACCGCTTTGCAGCAGTTCAAGGACGATTACGACAAGAACCAGCCGATGTGGCGCATCCTGCCGGAATTCGCGGCCGCCAACCCGACCTACGAAAAAATGGGCCTGCGCGACCTGTGTCAGCAGATCCACGATTTCTACAAGGCCTACGACGTCGCGCGCCTGACCACCGAGATGTACCTGTCGGACATGATCCCGGCCATGAAGCCGTCGGACGCCTTCGCCAAGATGGCGCACCGCGAAATCGAGCGCGTCGCCATCGACGAGCTGGAAGGCCGCATCACGTCCATCCTGCTGACGCCTTACCCGCCGGGCATCCCGTTGCTGATCCCAGGCGAGCGCTTCAACAAGACCATCGTCGACTACCTGCGCTTCGCGCGCGACTTCAACGAGCGCTTCCCCGGCTTCGAGACCGACGTGCACGGCCTGGTCAAGCGCGAGGTCGATGGCAAGCGCGGTTACTTCGTCGATTGCGTCAAGCAATAGCACCTATCCCATAGCAAAAAAGCCCGCCATCCTGAATACGTTCAGGGCGGCGGGTTTTTTTTCGTCCCGTCAAGCCACGTTGCGAAAAAACCCCATTTCCAAATAGCATCTTTATTTGCAGCGCATTAAGTTCGTACAACACCCATCCAACTTCTTCCAACGTCAGGCAATTATTCATAGTTGCCGCGCGGAATTGAAATTGGTTTCCTCTTGAAAGTTGGACTCTTCTACAATCGCCGTTTTTGGAATTCCAGAAGGCAAGGGTATGAAGTTTACGTCTGTGAAATTGACATTCGGGGTGGCGCTGGCCCTGGCAACGGCTGCGTGCGGTGGTGGCGGCGCTCCTGGCGGCGAGACCGCCGATCACACCGCCTCCAGCCTGACCAGCGCCAGGCTGAGCCAGGGTGCCAGCCGTTCAGGCAGCGCCAGCGGGCTAAGCGCGCCGCAGGCGTCGCCCATGCCAAGCACCGCGGATACGTCCGGCCCCGCGCCGCTCACCCCCACGGGCGCCTCGCACTTCCTGGCCCAGGCCACTTTCGGCCCCACCACGGACAGCATCGCCGCCCTCGTCAACAGCGGCAAGGAAGACTGGCTTGCCGCTCAGTTCAAGAAGCCACAAACACTCCACCTTAGCTACGTGCAAGGGGCCCTCCCAGCCGGCACGGCCTTGACGCAATATCAAGTCTTGGAATCGTTCTGGAAACAGGCGGCCACGGCCGACGACCAGTTGCGCCAACGGGTGACCTATGCGCTGTCGCAAATCTTTGTGGTCTCCATGGCCGACCTGAATCTCCAGGCACGTCCGGCCGGCGTGGCCAGCTATTACGACATGCTGGGCCACCACGCCTTCGGCAACTTCCGCGATCTGCTGCAAGGCGTGGCGCTACATCCGATGATGGGCCTCTATCTCACCCACCTGCACAACCAAAAGGAAAACGGCCCGCGCGTCCCGGACGAGAACTTCGCGCGGGAAATCATGCAGTTGATGAGCATCGGGCTGTACCAGCTCAATCCCGACGGCAGCCTGAAACTGCAGAACGGCAAACCGGTCGAGACCTATACGCGTGACGACGTCGTGGGCATGGCCAAGGTATTTACCGGCTGGAGCTGGGCCGGCCCCGACCAGTCCCAGGACCGGTTCTTTGGCATGGTCGCCGATCCCGCCCGAGACTGGACGCCGATGCAGAATTATCCGGCCTACCACTCCAACTCAGCCAAGAGTTTCCTGGGCACACAGGTCAGCGGAGGCAGCGGCGAAGCCGATCTGAAGGCCGCGCTCGATACGCTGTTCCAGCACCCGAACGTCGGCCCCTTCATCGGCCGCCAGTTGATCCAGCGCCTGGTCAGCAGCAATCCCAGCCCGGCTTACATCAACCACGTCTCGGCAGTGTTTGCCAATAACGGCAATGGCGTGCGCGGCGACATGCGCGCCGTCATCCGGGCGGTACTGTTCGACCCCGAGGCGTCCGACCAGGGGAGCGCGAAAAAACTGCGCGAACCGGTCCTGCGCCTGGCCCACTGGATGCGGGCCTTCAATGCCAAATCGGCTTCCGGCCGCTTCCTGCTACAAAGCACGGACGTTGCCGCCCGCCCGCTGGGCCAGACGCCGCTGCGTGCGTCGTCGGTGTTCAACTTCTACCGCCCGTCCTACACGCCGTCCAACACCTCGCTGTCCGCGCAGGGACTGGTGGCGCCGGAAATGCAGATCACTGCGGAACCGTCGGTGGCCGGCTATCTGAACTACATGCAGGAAGTCATCCCCCTGGGCGCCGGCACCGCCCACGATATCCAAGCCGACTACAGCGCCGAACTGGCGTTGGCCGCGCACCCCTGGCAGCTGACGGAACGGATCAATCTGCTCCTGATGCACGGCAGCATGTCGTCGACCTTGCGCAACCAGATCATCAGCGCACTCAACGCCATCCCTCTGCCGGCCACGACGGGCAACAACGCCACCCAGATCGAGGCCGCGCGCAAAAACCGCGTTTACCTGGCCATCTACTTGACCATGGCATCGCCAGAATATCTGGCGCAACGATAAGGAATCCCTATGCAAACCGACATCTCCTCCCGCCGGCATTTCCTTGGCAAAATGCTGGCGCTCGCCGGCGGCAGCAGCGTGCCTTTCACTATGAATCTGGCAGCCATGGGCAATGCCGCGGCAGCCGGGGCCACCGACTACAAGGCGATCGTCTGCCTGTTCCTGGCCGGCGGCAACGACCATTTCAATACGCTGCTGGCCACGGACAGCGGCTCATGGGACGAATACCGGCGCCTGCGCGCGACCGCCAGCACCACCTCGATCGCGCTGCCAGCGGCCGGCGCGACGGGCGGCGTGCTGCCCATCGCGCCGAACGCGGCGCATGGCGGCCGCACCTTCGCGCTGCACCCGTCGCTGCGGCCGCTGAAGGAACTGTTCGACGCCGGCCGTGTCGCCGTGCTGGCCAACGTCGGCACCCTGATTCAGCCGCTGACCCTGGCGCAATATAAGGCGCGCACTGTTGCCTTGCCGACCCGCCTGTTTTCGCACAACGACCAGCAGGCGATGTGGCAATCCTCGCAAACGGAACAGGCCGGCGGCGCCGGCTGGGGCGGGCGGCTCGGCGACTTGATGGCCAGCGGCAACGGCAACGCCGCATTTACCTGCATCTCCAACGCCGGCAATGCGCTGTTTCTCAATGGCCGCTCGGTGCGCCAGTACCAGCTCAGCGGCAAGGAAGCACTCGCCATCAATAAGCTGGACGGCGCCCTGTTCGGCGCGCCGGCGGCGGCCAATCCATTGCGCCAGATCGTCACCGGCGATGCCAGCAATCCATTCCAAAAGGAATACGCCGCCGTCACCGCGCGCGCGATCAACCTGCAGGCCGCGCTCAGCGGCGCGATGGCCGGCGCCGGCGCGCTCGCCGAGCCGCCCCCCTACATCAATCCGAACACCGGCGTGGCCGTCGTCAATTCGCTGGCCGTCCAATTGCAGACCGTCGCCCGGGTGATCGCCGGCCGCGATGCGCTGGGCATCAAGCGCCAGGTGTTTTATGTCAGCCTGGGCGGCTTCGACACCCATGATTCCCAGGCGCGCAACCAGGCCGACCTGCTGGCCAAGATGGCCCATGCCATGGCCTACTTCGACGACGTGCTGGCCAACCTGCAAGGCACCGACCTGCGCAAGCAGGTGACGCTGTTTACCGCCTCCGACTTCGGCCGCACGTTCAGCAGCAACGGCGACGGCACCGACCACGGTTGGGGCGCGCACCATTTCATCATGGGCGGCGCGGTCAAGGGCAAGGACATCTACGGCAGCATGCCGGACACCGGCGTCGGCCACGACCTCGACGTCGGCTCCGGCGCGCTGCTGCCGACCACCTCGGTCGACCAGTACGGCGCCACGCTGGCCAGCTGGTTCGGCTTGTCGGCCACGCAGATCGCCGACGTGTTCCCGAATATCGGCAACTTCAACACCCGCAACCTTGGCTTTATGGGATGATGCCGGATCTGCAACAACCGCCCGCGCGCGCCCCATGGACAAGCAACTGGTATTCATCTGTTTTCTGACGTTTGTAATCCACATCATCGGCACCCTCGCCTACTCGGTGAGGATAGCCGGGGTGCGCACCCGGCGCATCGCCGTGTCGCTGGCCTTGTTCAGCATCCTGGTGCTGGTGTCGCGCACCTCGAACTCCTTCCTCGGCCCGTTTCTCGCCAAGCGCATCGAACTGAGCCTGGCCCAGCCGCTGGCGGCCGACCACGTGCTGTCCGACCTGCGCTGGCTGCTGCTGGCGGCCACGCTGGCGACGCTGGCCGGGGCGATCCTGATCCCGACGTTCCAGCGCGTGTTCTGCCGCGCGGTCGAGCATTTCCAGGTGCACCGCTCGGTGCCCAAGCTACTGCTGCACGGCTTCTTCAAGGGTGGACTGTCCTACGTTAAGGATGTGGCCGCCATGCCGTCCACCGACAATGTCCGGGGCCTGCGCGACAGCGGCAGCGTGTCGATGTCGGTGACCTTGCTCAACGTCGGGGCGGTGGCGCTGTGGACGGTCGGCGTGTTCGCCTCGCTGTACGCGGGGGTGCTCGATCCCGAGGTGCGGGTCACCTCCAGCACGCTCTCGTCCATCATCAACGGCGGCGCCACCGTGATGATGGCGGTGTTTATCGACCCGCATATGTCGGGCATGACCGACGACGTGGTCGAGGGCCGCGTCAGCGATACGCAGTTCCGCCGCGCCGTGGTATGGCTGGTCGGCAGCCGCCTGGCCGGTACCCTGCTGGCGCAGATGCTGCTGGTGCCCTCGGCCGCCCTGATCGTCTGGGTGGCCAAGGTGCTGTGATCAGCCCGCCACGCCCACCGTCAAGGTCACCAGGTAGCCGTCGGTGGCGTTGCCGGTGACGGCCCCCATCTGCAGCGAATAACCGTCGCTGAAGATGTTGTCGGTGGCGTAGCTGATCTGCGCCAGGTTGCGCACGCTGGTGCTGTAGCCGCTGGCGGCGTAGACCTCGTTGAGCGTCGCCATCGGGAAGGTGAACTGCGAGGTCTTGATGCGGTTGGCCGCGCTGGTGCTCTTGGCCAGCGTTGGATAGACCTCGAAATGCACATGCGGCATGCGGCCCGAATAGCAGCCAGGGAAGATAGTCTGGAAGGTCAGGTTGCCGCTGCTGTCGCTGGCCTGCACCCCGCGCAGGTAGTTCTGGTCCGTGACGCCGTTCGAATACAGCGAGTAGTTGCCGTCGCGGTCGCAGTGCCACAGGTAGACCGCGTAACCGGACAAGACCGCGCAACTGCCGTTGGCGTTGACGATCTGCAGCTTGATGGTCAGCGGCACGCCGGCCGCCACGCCGGTCGGACCGTTGAAGCTGCCGCGGATATCGCTGCGCACCACGCCCGACTGGGTCAGCACGTTGACCACGCCGCTGTTGTTGCTGTTGGTGCCGTCGCCCGGATAAGGGCCGCCGGTTTCCTCGGGTATCACCGCGCAGGAACCGGCGGTGGTGGTGGTGGTGGTGCTGCTACTGCTGGTCGAGGTCGCCGTGGTGGCGTCGCTGGCCGATGAGCCGCCGCCTCCGCAGCCAAGTACCGGCAGCGCCGACGCGCCAGCCAACAGCCAGCGCAAGGTCTGGCGGCGGTCGCTGGCCAGGTTCAGCATGGCGCTCAGGTCGGCCGCCAGGCTATGTTCGTGGGTGTCGTCGTGGGATTGCATTTTTTCTCCTTGTTTATACGGTGGTGTTGACCAGGTTGCCGCTGGTGCCGCTGCCGCCCACCTTGGTCGACAACGCTTGCAGGAAGGCCGCCAGCTTGGTGTTGGCGTCGGTGCTGCCGGTGCTGTCGGCGCTGGCACTGGCGCCGCCGCTCAGCTTGTCGAGCAGCTTGGCAAAGCTGCTTTCCAGCTGGCTGACCGCGTCGCTACCGTCGGTGCTGGTGTCGGTGCTGGTGTCGGTGCTGGTGTCGGACGTGCTGTCGGTGCTGCCCGAACTCAGCTTGGAGAGCAGGCTTTGCAGATCCGACTCCAGCTTGCCCGGACCGCCGGGGCCGCCGCCCTGCTGCCCCTCGCCGTAGGCCGGCGCATCGCTGCTGCTGGCGTTCTGCGCGTGCAGCGCCCCCATCAGGCTTTGCAGGAAGCTGCCCAGCGCGTCAGCCACGGTGCCGCTGCTGTCGGTGTTGTCCGTGCTGTCGGTGCTGCTGGCGCTGCTGGCGCTACTGGCGGTAGCCGAGGTGCTGCTGCCATCGCCGGCATCGGTGATGCCTATGGCTTTGAAGGCGTCGGCGATGGCCGAGGCGAAGCCGCCGCCTTCGGGCGGACGTGGCGGCGGCGCGCCGCGCGTGACCTCGGCGCCGTTGCCGGCGCTGGTGCTGCTCAAACGGCTCAGGAAGCTAAGCTGGCTGGTGTTGCTGGAACTCAGGGCGCTGATCGACATAAGGTTCTCCGTTCAATGGTTGAGGGTGCATCAAGGGCGCGGCATGCGGCGGGCTTCTCCTTCCGCCTGCTTCTTGCGCTGCTCGGGCGTCAACACGGCCAGCAGCTTCTGTTCGGTACGCACATGCTGCAAGGCGATGTTGGCCATCGCCGTCGCGGCATCCTTGGCCAGCGCCGCGGCCTTGGCGTCGTCATACTGGTCGGCGCGACCCAAGGCGCGCAACGCCTCATGGGCCTTGGCGGCGGCCTTGCCCTGCTCGCGCAGATACGGCTCCTGCGCGTGCAGGATGGCGAACACCTTGTCGTCCTGTGCCTCGCTCAGCTCGATGCCGTGGACGAACGGCGGACGGCCGCCCATGCCCATATGGGGACCGCCGTGGAAGCCTGGACCTGGACCACGGTCGCCATGCTCCGGGCCTTCGTGCTCGTCGCCGTGGCCGGCGCCCTGCATCATCATCGGTGGGCGCCCGGCGTCGTCGCCCAAGTCCTCGGCGCGGGCGGCGCCACCGGCGGCGAACAGCGGCAGCGCCATGGCGGCAGCCAGCAAGATATTGTGTAAGCTGGTTTTTTGAGTTTTCATACAGACAATCCTTGGTTGGTGGGGAGTAGCCATTCTCTGGCCGCCCCGTGTAAAGCGCCGTAAACCCAGGGTAAATCGAGGTAAAGATGACTGTTTTGACATGCAATTGGGGCTGGGCAAGCCATTGTAAATCGGCGTAAAAGACCGCCGGGTGCGCCTGCGGGGCTGTTATGATCGGCCCATCGACATAGAAAGAAACACGCGGCATGAAGAGCAAAGTACTGCTGATAGACGACGACATCGAACTGGTGGGCATGTTCAAGGAATACCTGGAACAGGAAGGCTTCGACGTCAAAATGGTGCATGACGGCGAAGCCGGCACCGCCGAAGCCTTCACCGGCCTGTATTCGATCGCCATCCTGGACGTGATGATGCCGCGCATGAACGGCCTGGAAACGTTGCGCCGCATCCGCACCAACAGCCAGCTGCCGATCCTGATGCTGACCGGGCGCGGCGACGACACCGACCGCATCGTCGGCCTGGAACTGGGCGCCGACGACTACGTGGCCAAGCCTTGCACCCCGCGCGAGCTGACCGCCCGCATCCGCGCCATCCTGCGCCGGGCGCAGAGCGCGCCGCTCGACAACGGCACGCCGGCGGCGCTGACCGTCGGCCAGCTGACCATGTGGCCGGAGCAGCGGCGCGCGGCCTGGGCCGGCAACAAGCTGGAACTGACCAGCACCGAATTCAACCTGCTCGAAGTGCTGGCCCGCAACGCCGGCCGCCCGGTCAGCAAGAACGCCTTGTCCGAACAGGGGCTGGGCCGGCCGCTGGCGCGCTTCGACCGCAATATCGACGTCCACCTGAGCAGCCTGCGCCACAAGCTCGGCACCATCGCCGACGGCCGCTCCTGCCTGCAAACCGTGTACCGCCTGGGCTATCAGCTGATCAAGGAGTAGCCTGTGGGCCGCTTGTTCTGGAAGTTTTTCGTCTGCATCCTGCTGGCCCAGCTGACCGCGACGGTCGGCATCGGCGGCGCCATCTGGCTCAAGAACCGCGACCAGCAAGCCAACCAGGCCAACGACCTGGACACCAGCCCGCCGGCCGAAATGGCGATCAGCTCGGCCGCCGCCACGCTGGAATTCGGCGGCGTCAAGGCGCTGCGGCGTTTGCTGGAGGGGATGGAGCGGCACAAGGTGTTCGCGGTCGACGAACAGGGCCATGAGCTGCTGGAGCGCAGCATCACCGCCGCCATGCTGCGCGAATCACGCGCCCTGCTCAAGCAGGAAGGCAAGCGCCGCGTGGTGCGCCAGGTGGCCGGCCCGGAGGGGAAACGATATATATTATTTATACCATCACACGGCCTGGGCTTCGACCGCCCACTGATGGCGGGCCTGGGCAGCACCCAGATGGCGCTGCAAGGCGGGCCGGCGGCGCCACGCGGCGACCAGCCCGGCGCCGGCCCAGGTCCAGGACCGGGTCCCGGCTCCGCCCAAGGCCCGGGGCCCGGCCCCGGCTTCGACCCTGGCCGGGCCGGCCCGCCGCCGGACGCCCCGCCGGGCAACGAGCGCGGCTACGGCGGTCCGGGCGGTCCGGGCGATATGCGCGGCCCGCGCTTCCAGCCGCTGACCCTGTGGGTGCCGGTCGCCGCCGCCATCCTGGCCAGCCTGTTGTTCTCGATGCTGCTGGCCTGGTACTTTTCCCGGCCGATCCGCGCCCTGCGGCTGGCCTTCGACGCCGCCGCCGGCGGCGACCTGGCGCCGCGCTTCGGCGCCACCGGCACAGGCAAGCGCAACTCGGAGCTGAACGACCTCGGCCGCGACTTCGACCGCATGACGGCGCGCCTGCGCAGCCTGATCGACGGCCAAACCCGCTTGCTGCACGACGTCTCGCACGAACTGCGCTCGCCGCTGGCGCGCTTGCAGGCGGCGATCGGGTTGGCGCACCAGCAGCCGGACAAGCTGGCGGCCTCGCTGGAGCGCATCGAACGCGAGAGCGTGCGCATGGACAAGCTGGTGGGGGAATTATTGACGCTGGCGCGCCTGGAAGCGGGCGCCATCAAGGCCAGCCAGGAAGAAATCGGCATGGCCGAACTGCTGGAGCAAATCGCCGACGACGCCAATTACGAAGCGTCCAGCCAGCAGCGCAGCGTGGTGCAGGAAGGCGAAGCCGATGTGCTGGTCGCCGGCCAGGCCGACCTGCTGGGCCGCGCCATCGAAAACGTGGTGCGCAACGCCATCAAGCACAGTCCCGAGGGCGGCGTGGTGCAGCTGCAAGCCCACACCCTGCCCGAGGGCCGCAGCCTGAGCATCCGCGTGCTCGATCGCGGACCGGGCGTGGCGCCGGCCGACCTGGACACCATCTTCCAACCGTTCTTCCGCTCCAGCAACGCCAGCACCGAAGGCCACGGCCTCGGACTGGCGATCGCCCAGCACGTGATCGAGGCCTACGGCGGCAGCATCAAGGCCAGCAACCGCGCCGGCGGCGGGCTGTGCGTGGAGATGATACTGCCGGTGAAAGTTTGAACTAGTTCTTATGCTTTCGGCAAGGTCACGCCGTGCTGGCCCTGGTACTTGCCGTTGCGGTCCTTGTACGACACGTCGCACACTTCGTCGCTCTCGAAGAACAGCACCTGCGCGCAGCCTTCGTGCGCGTAGATCTTGGCAGGCAGCGGCGTGGTGTTGGAGAACTCCAGCGTCACATAGCCTTCCCATTCCGGCTCGAACGGCGTGACGTTGACGATGATGCCGCAGCGCGCATAGGTCGACTTGCCCAGACAGACCGTCAGCACGCTGCGCGGAATACGGAAGTATTCCATGGTGCGCGCCAGCGCGAACGAGTTCGGCGGGATGATGCAGACATCGCTCTTGATATCGACGAAGGAGTTCGAGTCGAAGTTCTTCGGATCGACGATGGTGCTGTTGATGTTGGTGAAGACCTTGAATTCATCGGCGCAGCGGATGTCGTAGCCATACGACGAGGTGCCGTAGGAGATGACCTTGCGGCCGTCTTCCTGGCGTACCTGATCCGGGAAGAACGGCTCGATCATCCCATGCTGCTCCGCCATCCGGCGTATCCATTTATCGCTTTTAATCGTCATCGCAAGGCATTCCTAAAGTTCAGGGGCGGCGCAACAGCGCCGAATGCCCAAGATTTTACGCGAAAGCCTGCTTTTTAAGAACTTTTTTACCAGATTCGCCCAACAGCCCGGCGATCATCTCGCGGGTGGCCTGCGCCGCCAGCGCCGGCGACTCCATCGGGAACAAATGTCCGCCCGGCACAATGCGGTAGTGCTTGCCCACCAGCGCCTGGGTGTGGCCGAGGCCGGACTGGCTGGTTTCCCAGGAATCGGTGCCGCCGATGAAGCCGATCGGCGCCGGGAAGCGGCCCCGCACCAATTTGGGCAGATGGTGCGGCAGGCTGGCGTAGATCATGGTTTCCACTTCGCGGGTGAAGCGCAGCTGCACGCCTTCCGCATGCGGCTTGAGTCCGCTTTCCATGTAATCGGCCAGCACGCCCGGCGCCCATGCCGCGAACAAGTCCTTGCCGGCGAAGTGCTGGAAGGCGGCTTGCGCATCCGGCCACACATTGCGGCGGCGGATGGAGAATTTTGCCGGCGGCACGCGATTGGCGTTGCCGCTCATCTTGATCAGGCGCCAGAACCAGGCGCGCCAACCGGCCACGACCGGCGCATCGAGCATGACGACGCAGCGCACCAGGTCCGGCCGGGCATGCGCCACCATCAGGCTGAGCATGCCGCCCAGCGAATGGCCGACCAGGATCACCGGTTCGTCGTAGCGCTTGGTCAGTTCGTTGATGTATTCGTCGACCAGCTCCGGCCAGCCGTCGCTGACCGGGTAGCGCGCACTGTGGCCGTGCATGTCGAGCGCCTGGATATCGAAATCGTCGGCCAGCAGCTCGAAGTACTGGCGGTACACGCCCGCCGGGTAACTGTTGGCATGGGCAAAATGCAGCTTGGGCTTGGTCACAAGCGGTCTCCGTATGATTGTTTTCAGGCCATTGTAATGGCACTTACCCCGGCAGGCTTGGGGGAAAGGCTCTAATTTAGCGGCTATACCAGTAGCGCGCGTGCGCCTGGCGCCAGGCGCCGATCTCGATAGTATCGCCAAAATCCAGGGTTAGTGCGCCGGCCAGGTCGGTGCGCAGGCGCTCGATGTGCAGCTGGCCGTAGCGCTCGTAGATTTCCGCCTTTGGATGATGGTAGCGATTTCGATAACCGACCTGGAACAGCGCGGTCCGTGGCTGCACCGCCAGCAGGAATGCCGGCGTGGACGAGGTGCCGCTGCCGTGGTGCGGCGCCAGCAGCACGTCGGCCCGCAAGCTGGCGCGGTCGCGCTGCACCAGCGCAGCCTCCTGCGCGGCTTCGATGTCGGCGGCCAGCAGCATCGATTTGCCGCCGGCCGTGATCTTCAGCGTGCAGCCCCGCGCATTCGGCTTGAGCGTGGCGTCGGCGTAGCTGGCGGCCGGCGGATGCAGCAGCTCGAAACGCACGCCGTCCCAGTCCCAGCGCTGGCCCGCAGCGCAGCGCAGGTGCTGGCGCGCGGCCCTGGCGATGGGATGCTGGAACGGCAGCGATGACAGCACCCATTCCACCCGTACGCCGTCCAGTAACGTCAAAGCGCCGCCGGAATGATCGGCGTCGCTGTGGCTGACGATCATACCGTCCAATGCGGCGATGCCGCGCGCCTTCAGGTAAGGCAGGATGACACGGTTGCCGGCATTGGAGGTCAGCGAGTAGGCGGGGCCGGTGTCATATAGCAGACGATGGCCGCTGGTCTCGATCAACAGCGCCATGCCCTGCCCGACGTCGAAGGCGGTGACGGTCATGCGGCCTGGCGCTGGGTGCGAAGGCTCGGCGGCCAGCAGCGGTATCCAGCTCGCCAGGCCCAGCCAGCGTACCGGCCAGCCGCGCGGCGCGAGCAGCCAGATGGTGCCGCCCATGGCCCAGCAGAATAGCCAGAACGACGGCGTCGGCGCGCTCCATACGGCGTAGCGCAAGCCGCTGAACCATTGCAGGCAGGCGGCCAGCCATTCCACCAGCAGATGCGCAAGGCCCAGCACTGGCGCCGCCAGCAGCGCGGGCAGCATGCTGCCGACCAGCGCGAGCGGCGTGACCACAAGGCTGATCAACGGTATCGCCACTGCGTTCGCCAGCGGACTGACCACCGAGACCTGGGCGAACAACAGCATCGTGAGCGGGACCAGGCCAAAGGTCACCGCGTACTGCGTGTGGGCGCCGACGCGCAAGGCCTGCCAGAACTGTTCAAGGCGTGTGGGGCGAGGCGCTGCGTCGTCGCGCCGCGCAGTCCGTGGCGTGGTGCGGCCGACCGTCGCATACAGTATCGTGCCGACCGCGCCGAACGACAGCCAAAAGCCCGGCCACAATACCGCCCAGGAATCGATCAGCACCACCACGCCAAGTGCGCAGCACAGCACATGCGATACGCTGGCGATGCGGTTCATCCACAGCGCGGCGGCGACCACCATCAACATGTACAAGGTGCGCTGCGCCGGCACGCCGAAGCCGGCTAGCAGGACATAGAACAGCGCCACCGTCGCGCCGACCAGCGCCGCCACTTTTTGCGCGGGCAGCAGCAAGGGCAGCTGCGCGCGCGTGAAGAACGAGTACCGCCACAGATTGAAGGCGGCCAGCGCGAACAGCCCCGCCACCATCGTGATGTGCAATCCTGAGATGGATATGAGGTGGCCGATGCCCGTCCGGTTGAAAACATTCCAGTCCGATTGATCGATGCCGCGCTGGTCGCCCACCACCAGTGCGACGATCACGCCGGCATACGGCTTGCCAGGCAGCGCGCCAAGAATGCGCGCTCGCAGCATCGCGCGCGCGCGCTCGATCACGTTGCCAACGCTGAAGACAAAGCCGTCCAGCCGCCGGTTGTTCGGCGCCGGCCGCACATAGCCGGTCGCGCGCAGGCCTTGTTCCAGCAGCCATGCTTCGTAGTCGAAGCCATATGGGTTGGCATTGCCGTGTGGCCGTTGCAGGCGCACCGTCAGCTGCCAGCGCTCGCCCGGCTGGACATCGCCGATCTCATTGACCTGGTCGCGAAATCCAGCATACCAGGCCAACGAAATATGCGGCGGAACGGAGTCCTGCGCGCGGCCCAGCACACGTTCCACCGCAAAATTGAAACGCACGCCCTGATCGAAGCGGTACGGCAGATTGTCGATGGTGCCGATCAAGGTGAAGTCGCGGCCTTCGTCGGCGGCCGCAAGTTGAGGCGCCAGGACGCGGTAAGCCATCCAGCCCGCCCACAAGAATCCGATCACGGCGCCGGCCAGCAAGGATGTCGCGCAACGCAATGCGGCGTTCGTGCGCGCGCCGAAGCGGTGCATTTGCCACCGCAAGCAGGCGTACCACGACAACAACCACGCCGCCAGCACAAGGGCCGCCGCCAAGTCGGCCATCGGGGACGGTAACGCCGCCTGCGTTTGCAGCCAAGCCGCCCCTGTGGCGAAGCCGATCGTCACCGCCCTCATCGCCTTGTCCGGCCTGACGGCCGCTCCTCAAGTATTGCAACAGTCCGATACTACGCAGAACCGCCGCCCTGCGATGACGATGGTGCTGCGTCCCTCCATCAGCTTGTCCAGTGCCTGCTGCACTTGCAGTTCGCTGGCGGAATCGAGCGCGCTGGTGGCTTCGTCAACCATGGTTTCAATCGTGCAGGCGGTCCGCTCGCGGCACGATCGCGCGCGCCTTATTTCACCGACACGTCGGTGGCTTTGACGGCGATGTGATCGGTGATGTTCTTGGCGGCGATGGTGTCGGCCAGGAAGGCCGTCGACTTGACCAGCAGGTCGCGCGCCACCTCTTCCAAAGGCGAGCCGCTGATGCTGGCGTGGCTGCCGCCCAGTCCAACGCCGCCGCCCCAGCCCAGCGCCGACACGCCGAAGCCGTTCTTTTCGTTATTTGCCTGGAAAGTCTTGGAGGCGACGATCTTGGCGCGCTTCACGTCCACCACGCGGATGTCCATGTTCATGTGAACCTTGGATTTCTTGAAGTCGACCGAGCCGGCCAGCAAGCCCAGCGGGCCTTTGAGGAAGCCCAGGCCGCCCAGGCCGGTGGAGCTTTGCTCGAAGCCCAGCGAGGTGATGGAACCGGTGATCATGTAGTCGGCCGCCTCGGCCTCGACCTTCTTGCCGATCAGCGCCAGTTCCTTGTTGATCTCTTCCATTTCCGCCCGTTCCTGCACATCGAAGCAGCCGGTCTGGGTCAGCGCGGTGGCCAGCATTTCGGTCATGCCGGTGCCGACGCCGGTGTAGCTCGGCTGAGCGACATCGCCGCGGCGCTCCCACCAGCGGTATTGGCGGGGGTCCTGCTGGCCAGCGCCCGACGAACAATCGGCCGACTTGCACTTGAACTCGGTGAACACGACCTTGGCCGCAGGCGTTTTACACTTGGGCACGTCGATCTGGCGCTCGGAGACTTCGCTGGAATCGGCGAAACTGGCGACAGGAACCAACACCAGCGCTGCAAGGCAAGTACTACGGACGATGTTTTTCATTACGGACTTTCGATTAATTGTGCAAATAATAAGGTTTTTAATTATGCACTATTGACCGGGCGTCAAATCTATCCAAATCTAACCGTGCGCGCCTATCGTTCAGGTGGGCATGCGCGGCAGCACGGCGCGCGCGTTGGCGCTGGTGGCGTCGGCCACTTCTTGCAGGGGGATGTTGCGCAACTCGGCAAGCACGGCGCCGATGCGGGGAATTTGGTCGGGACTGTTGCGGCCGGGGTGGACCCAGCTGGGGGCGATATCCGGCGCGTCCGTTTCCAGCACGATGGCTTCCAGCGGCAGCTCGGCCGCCAGCCGGCGGATTTGCAGCGCGCGCGTAAACGTCATGGCGCCGCCGAAGCCCAGCTTGAAGCCCAGCTCGATGTAGCCCTGCGCCTGCTGGAAGCTGCCATTGAACGCGTGGGCGATGCCGCCGGCGGGCCGGATCTGGCGCACATGCTTGAGCACCACGTCCTGCGAGCGGCGCACATGCATCAGCACCGGCAGCTCGAAATCGCGGGCGATCTTGAGCTGTTCGCGGAAGAAGAAGATCTGCTTCTCGCGCATCGCCGGCTCGGTCAGCATGGGGATGAAAAAATCCAGGCCGATCTCGCCCAGCGCGACGAAGCGGCGGTCGGCCATGGCGGCGGCGACCTGCTCGCGCAGCACGCGCAGGTCGTCCTCGTCGGCGTGCGGAACGTAGATCGGATGGATGCCCAGCGCGTAGCAGCCGTTGTCCACGCTGGCGGCCAGCTGGGCCACCACCGGGAAGTTGGCCGTCTCCACCGCCGGGATCACGATCATCGACACGCCCTGCTCCCGCGCCAGCGCCGCCTGCGCGGCCGACTCGCCGCCGAATTCGTGGGCGTCGAGATGGCAGTGGGTGTCGATCCACATGACGTCAGTCCTGGTAAGGGTGCAGGCCTTCGTCGGTCAGGCGCAGCACGCGGTCGCAGCGGCGCGCCAGCTCGATATCGTGGGTGACGATGATGAAGGCGGTGCCCAGGGTGCGCGACAGTTCCAGCATCAAATCGAAGATCGTCTGCGCGGTGGCGTGATCGAGGTTGCCGGTCGGTTCGTCGGCCAGCACGCAGGCCGGCTGCGTGACCAGCGCCCGCGCCAGCGCCACGCGCTGACGCTCGCCGCCGGACAGCTCGCCCGGCACGTGCGTAACGCGCTTGGCCAGGTTGACACGGGTGAGGATCTGCTGCGCCAGCGTGCTGGCCTCGCTGCGCTTGACGCGACGTATCATCAGCGGCATCGCCACGTTATCGAGCGCGGAAAATTCCGGCAGCAGGTGGTGGAACTGGTAGACGAAGCCCAGCGAGGCGTTGCGCAGGTCGCCGCGCGCCGTCTCGCTCAGGCTGGCGAAGTCCTTGCCCAGCAGGGTGACGCTGCCCTTGGTCGGCGTATCAAGGCCGCCCAGCAGGTGCAGCAAGGTCGATTTGCCGGAGCCGGAGGCGCCGACGATGGCCACGCGTTCGCCGCGCCGCACGTCGATGTCGATGCCGTTCAGCACCTGCACCGAGTAGTCGCCTTGCGTGAAGGTCTTGCCCAGGCTGCGGCAGGAAAGGACCACGGGCTCCAGATTACTCATAGCGCAGCGCCTCCGCAGGTTTCACGCGGGCGGCCCACCAGCTTGGGTACAAGGTCGCCACGAAGGCCAGCACCACGGCCACGCCGCCGATCTTGAACACGTCCGGCCAACGCAGGTCGGACGGCACGCTGCTGATGTAGTAGATATCCTTCGACAAGAACTGCACTCCCAATAAATGTTCAATAAACGGCACGATGACGTCGATGTTGAGCGCCACCAGCACGCCCCCTGCCACGCCGATCGCGGTGCCGAGGATGCCGACCAGCGCGCCCTGGATCATGAAAATCTTCATGATCGAACGCGGCGAGGCGCCCAGCGTGCGCAGGATGGCGATGTCGGCCTGCTTCTCGGTCACCGTCATCACCAGCGTCGACACCAGGTTGAAGGCGGCCACCGCGATGATCAAGGTCAGGATGATGAACATCATGCGCTTCTCGGTCTGTACGGCGGCGAACCAATTGGCGTTGAGCTTGGACCAGTCGCGCATGATCAGGTCACCCGACATGCTGGCCTTCAGGTCTTGCGCCACTTGCGGCGCGCGGTGCATGTCGGACAGGCGCAGGCGCAGGCCGGCCGGCGCGTCCATGCGCAGCAGCTTTTCGGCGTCGGTCAGGTGGACGAAGGCCAGTGCGGAGTCGAACTCGTTGTGGCCCGCTTCAAAGATGCCGACCACGGTGAACGAGCGCAGGCGCGGCAGCACGCCGGCCGGCGTCGGCTGGCCCTGGGCCAGCGCCAGCGTGACCTTCTCGCCGAGGTTGACGCGCAGCGCGCGCGCCAGCTCGATGCCCAGCACGATGTTGTAGCTGCCCGGCTGCAGCGCGTTGAAGCTGCCCCGCTTGGTCTGCTTGGCGACGTCGGAGACGTTGGGTTCCTGCTCCGGCAGCACGCCGCGGATGATGGCCGGACGCAGCACATCGTCGCGCACCAGCATGCCCTGCGTTTCGGCAAACGGCGCGGCGCCGATCACTTCGGGATTCTTGCGCGCTTCGGCGGCGGCGGCGTGCCAGTCAGGCATAGCACCGCGGGCGTCGAAGATTTCGATGTGGGCCAGCACCGACAGCATGCGGTCGGTCACTTCTTTCTGGAAGCCGTTCATCACGGACAGCACGACGATCAGCGCGGCCACGCCCAGGCCGATGCCGGCCATGGAGATGAGCGAAATAAAGGAGATAAAACTATTGCGCCCGCTGCGCTTGCCGGCCCGCGTGTAACGCAGGCCGACCAGCCATTCAAAGGGCAGGTTCCGGATAAGGCTCATGGGCTCCAAAGGGTTTCAACATTGGCGAGCCCGCAGTGTGCCATATAAATAGGATTTCATGGGCGAAACACCGTACCCTGCCCCGACAAATCAGGCGAAGCTGGCGCTCTTGCCCGGTTTGCGGCGGGCGACCAGGCCCAGCAGACCGAGGCCGGCCACCAGCATGGCCCAGCTGTCCGCTTCCGGCACGGCCGAAACGCCCAGCAGCGTTTGCGAGCCGGCGGCGGTGTATTCGGTGTAGACGTAGTTGCCGCCATGGCCGGTGTAAGCCAGCGCATTGCTCAACATGCCATGCGCGATGCCGGCGACCACGTCGTTGTCATCCAGGACGCCGCCGGTGGTCGGCAGTTGCAGTTTGCCGTGGGCGAAATCCTTGTCATCCAGCGTTTCCCACAAGGCCAGCTGGAATGCCGCCGCATTGTTGGCGTTGTAGACGCCGTTATTCAACACTTTGCTGTACGAGGTTTCGTACAGGCCCACGATGGCGCTGTTCGACTGCCGCGTCAGCAGGCCGCTGTAGCCGGCCTGGTCGTTGGCCGGCGTGGTCGGATCGATGCAGAAGGCCAGCGTATTGACGCCGTCGCCGCTCAGGGTCCACGGGGTAATCGTGGTGGCGGACGGGGTGCCGAAGAAGGTGGCGTCCTCGTTGTAGTACTCGAGCGCGGACTTGGTCTGCACGGTGATGGCGGCGTGGCTGACGCTGGAGAATGCCAGGGCGGCGGCTACGGCGGCGGCTTTGACTGCGGTGTTGAAGTTGATGGTCATGATGATTTTTCTATAAAAGTAGTTGTAATCGGCCGCCGGAGCTGGTCCCCGGCGACATCCCCGCTTTGAAATCTTAGCAATGCGCTACCGGGCTCTGGCCCACCAGCGTTGCCGCCGGCTCGGAACCGATCAGGTCGGCGATGGTCGGTGCGACCACGCCGGCCGCGGTCGCGTCTGCCCTGGCGACGTCGAAATACACGTCGGTCATGTCGGCCGTTTTGCCGTTGTTCATGACGACACTGCTGCGCTCCAGGTGCAGGTTGTTGTTGGCGTCGACGAACGGCAACTCGGTGTATGCCACCTTCAAGCTGGCCACGCCGGCGTCCTTCAGCGACATCAGCTCGCCCGCATCGGTCTTGCCGTCGCTGTTCTTGTCCTGCCAGACCAGCAGGCTGGTGAACTGACCATCCTTGGCATCGACCACGCCGTCGTGGTTGCTGTCGTAGCTTGCCAGCTTGGCGAAGCCCGAACCCTTGCTGGCGCCGCCGAACAGCTCGTTGATGCTGTCGATCTTGCCATTGCCGTTGCTGTCGATGGCCAGGAAGCCGTCGCTGGCCGACAGCCAGCCGGACTGGATCGCCTTGCCGGTGCCCAGCAAATCGAAGCTGCCCTGCATCGCGCCGCGGGCGATGGTGTGGATGCCGTCGCCATTCAGGTCGATCGCGATCGGGGTGATGGTGGCATCCCAGCTCATGTCGTTCTTGCCCGAAGTCAGCGAGATCGTGTCGGTGTGGGTCACGTTGGTGTAGGCCTTGCCGTCGCCGGCCACGTCCGAATCGATGGCGTCGTTGGCGCCGGTGTTCTTCACGCCCCACTTCCAGTTGCTCATGTTGTAGGTGCGCTGATCCGACGAGAAGTAGGCGCTGACGTTGGTCTTGTCGAACACCAGGTAGTAGTTGCCCGGCGTCAGATCGTTGAACTTGTAGTTGCCGCTGGCGTCGGTCTTGATCGTGCTGCCCAGCTGCTTGTTGGTGGCGGCGTCGTACAGCGCCACGCTGATGCCTCCAATGCCTTCCTCGCCGCTGTCCTGGATGCCGTTGTGATTGGCGTCGCGCCACACCTTGTCGCCGATGCTGGCCTTGCGATAGATGCCGGCATCTTCGGTGGTGATGTTCTGGCCGGTCGCCAGGGTGATGGCGCCGGTACTGCCGGTGCTGCCGTTGACGCTGGTGATGTCGGAATCGCTGGCGTCGGTGCCCATGCCGGACTTGGTGAAGTACCAGCCGCTGCCGTTAGTGACCGCAACCTTGTACGAACCGGCGGCGAGGCCGTCGAACAGGTACTGGCCGCCGTCGTGGGTGACGGTGGTGGCCTTGAGCGTGCCGGCCGTGTCGTACAGCTTGACGGTGACGCCGTCGACGCCCTTCTCGCCGCTGTCCTTGACGCCGTTGTAGTTGACGTCTTCCCAGACGGTGTCGCCGATGCTGGCGGCCTTGACCAGGCCGGCGTCGCGGCTCGCATCCTTCGCGCCCGAGGCCAGCGAGAACTGCGCGGTCTGGCCGCTGCTGTCGGCGTCCGAATCGGCGCCGGTGTTCGTGCCCTGGTTGGTCTTGGTGAAGATATAGCCTTCCGGTGCGCTGAACTTGACCGAGTACTTGCCGGGGCCGACGTCGGCGAACGAGTACAGGCCGGCCGCGTCCGTGGTGTCGGTGGCGATGGCCACGCCTTTTTCGTTGAGCAGCGTGACCACGACATTCTTGGCCGCCGCCTCGCCCGACTGCTGGATGCCGTCGCCGTTGGTGTCGTACCAGACCTTGTCGCCGACCGAAGCTTTTTGATACAGGCCCGCGTCCATATTGGTGGCGTGCTGGCCGGCGCTCACGGTGATCGCGCCGAGGTTGCCGCTGGCGTCGGCGTCGCTGTCGACGGCGCCGTCGCTGCCCACGTCCTTGGCGGTGACCAGATAGCCGCTCGGCGCCTTGATGTCCACCGAGTAGGTGCCCGCCGCGACCGAGAACTTGTAGTTGCCGTTGCTGTCGGTGGTGGTGGTCTTGACGATGTTGCCGTCGCCGTCGCGCAGGTTGACCGTGACGCCGGCCTTGCCGCTGTCGCTGCCGTCGTCCTGCAAGCCGTTGCCGTTCTTGTCGATCCACACCTTGTCACCGATGGTGGCGGCCGCCAGCACGCCGGCGTCCACGCTCTTGTCGACGTGGCCCGACGTGACGGTGACGGCGTGCGACAGGCCGCCGGCGTCGACGTCGGAATCGACGCCGTCGTTGCCGCCCTGGTCGGCCTTGGTGAAGACCATGCCTTCCGGCAGCGTGGCCTTGTCGAACTGCACGGTGTAGCTGCCTGGCTTGAGGCCGGTGAACAGGTAGTTGCCGTCGCAATCGGTGGTGACGGCCTTGCCGACCTGGTTGCCGTCGGCGTCGACCAGGATCACCTTGACATCGGAGACGCCGCATTCGCCGCTGTCCTGGATGCCGTTCTTGTTGCTGTCCAACCAGACGCGGTCGCCGATCGAAGCGGCCTTGTACAGGCCGGCGTCGACGGTGTTGTTGACTTCGCCTGCGGCCAGCTTGACGACATTGCTGACACCGTTGCTGGCGAAGTCGCTGTCCCTGGCGTCGTCGCTGCCCGCGTCCTTGCCGGTGAAGCTGAAGCCCGACGGCGCCGTGACCGACACCGTGTAGCTGCCCGGATCGGCGGTGAAGCTGTAGTGGCCGGCGGTATCGGTGGTGGTGGTGGCCACCACTTTGCCGCTGCCGTCCTTCAGCTGCACGGTAACGCCGCACAGGCCCGCTTCGCCGCTGTCCTGCAGGCCGTTGCCGTTCTTGTCTTCCCAGACGGTGTCGCCCAGCTTGGCCGGGGCCGCCACCAGGCCGGCGTCCAGGTCGCTGTTGACGGCGCCCGAGGCCAGCGTCACTTGCGCGGTCTTGCCGGTGGTGATGTTGGCGTCGGAATCCTTGACGTCGTTGGCGCCCTGGTCGGCCGCCGTGAAGCTGTAGTTGGCCGGCAGCGAGCCCTTGTCGAACTGCACGCTGTAGCTGCCCGGCTTGAGGTTGGTGAAGCTGTAGTTGCCGCTGGCGTCGGTGGTCGCGGTGGTGCCGGTCGGATTGCCGGCCTGGTCCAGCAGGATCACCTTGACGCCGGCCACGCCGGTTTCGGCGCTGTCCTGCAGGCCGTTCTTGTTGGCGTCGTACCAGACGCGGTCGCCCAAGGTCGCGCCCTTGTAGAACCCGGCGTCGACGTCGTTGTTGACCTGGCCTGGGGCCACGGTGACCTGCTCGCCCTGGCCGGCGGCGTCGACATCGCTGTCCAGCGCGCCGTTGCTGCCGGCGTGCTGGCCGGTGGCGCTCATGCCGGTCGGTGCGGTGACCGAGATCGCATACTTGCCGGCGTCCACGGTGAAGCTGTATTTGCCGTCGGCGCCGGTGCTGGTGGTCTGGACCACGTTGCCCTGCTCGTCCTTCAGATCGACCTTGACGCCGACGATGCCGGCCTCGCCCGCATCCTGCACGCCGTTGCCGTTCTTGTCTTCCCACACGCGGTCGCCGATGGTGGCCTGCAAGGCGCTCACGCCCGCATCCAGGTCGTGATTGACCGCGCCCGAGGTCAGCGTGACCTGCTGGGTCTGGCCGGTGGTGACGCTGGCGTCGGAATCGGCGGCGCCGTCGCTGCCGGCGTGCGCGCCACTGAACACATAGCCGGTGCCCAGCGTGGTCTTGTCGAACTGCACGCTGTAAGTGCCCGGTTTCAGATTGTTGAACAGGTAGTGGCCATCAACGTCGGTGGTGGCGGTGGCCACTGCGGCGCCGGCGGCGTCCAGCAGCGTGACCTTGACGCCGGAACGGCCGGTTTCATTGGCGTCCTGCACGCCGTTGCGGTTGGCGTCGTTCCAGACCGTGTCGCCCAGTTCGGCGAGCTTGTACAGGCCGGCATCCACCGTGGTGTTGCTTTGGCCGGCCGTCAGCTTGACGTTGGCGCTCTCGCCTGCCGCGTTGATGTCGCTGTCGGTGGCGGTGTTGCCGCCCTGGCCGCTCGCGCTGCTGACGTAGCCCACAGGCGCGGTGACGGCGATCGAATAGGTGCCCGGATCGACGGTGAAGCTGTACTGGCCGCCGTCGTGGGTGACGGTGCTGTTGACCACATTGCCCAGGCTGTCTCTCAGATCGACCTTGACGCCGTCGATGCCGCTTTCGCCGCTGTCCTGCACGCCGTTGGCATTGCTGTCTTCCCACACCCGGTCGCCCAGCGTGGCTTGCTGCACCATCAGGCCGGCGCGCAGGGTCAGGTTGTCGCCCGAAGCCAGCGTGACTTGCGCGGTCTTGCCGGTGCCGGTGTCGGCGTCGGAGCCCGCGCCGCCGGGGCCGCCCTGCGCGGCGGAGGTGAAGTTGTAGCCGGCCGGCAGCGTGCTCTTGTCGAACTGCACGCTGTAGACGCCGGGCGCCAGGCCGTTGAACTGGTAGTGGCCGTTGGCGTCGGTGATGGCGGCAGCGCCCGTCACCGGGTTGCCGCTGGCGTCCAGCAAGGTGACCTTGACGCCGGCCGCGCCGACTTCGCCGTTGTTCAGGCGGCCGTCGCGGTTGGCGTCGATCCACACGATCTCACTGAGCGAGGCCGGGCGGTAGACGCCGGCGTCGACGTCGAGCTTGATGTCGCCCGCGCCGACCGTGACGCTGGCCTTGCCGTCGCTGCCGACGTCGCTGTCCAGCGCGCCGTCGACGCCCTTGCCGGCGGCGGTGAAGGCGTAGCCCGCTGGCGGCGCCACCGACACGGTGTAGGTGCCCGGATCGACGGTGAAGCTGTACTGGCCGCCGTCATGGGTGGCGACCGAGCCGACCACGTGGCCGCCCGTGTCCTTGAGCGTGACGACCGCGCCGTCCACGCCCTGCTCGCCCGCGTCCTGCACGCCGTTGCCGTTGGCGTCTTCCCACACGCGGTCGCCCACGGTGGCTTGCTTGACGACGATGCCGGCGTCGAGGTGCTGGTGGCTGTCGCCGGAAGCCAGCGTCACTTGCGCGGTCTGGCCGCTGTTGACGTCGGCGTCGGAATCGATGGTGGTGTCGCCGCCCTGGGTCTGGGTGGTGAACAGGTAGCCGACCGGCAAGGTGGTCTTGTCGAACTGCACGCTGTAGCTGCCCGGTTGCAGGCCGCTGAACTGGTAGTGGCCGCTGGCGTCGGTGGTGACGGTGGCGCCGGTCGCATGGCCGGCCGCGTCCAGCAGCGTGACCTTGACGCCGGCCACGCCCGCTTCGCCGTTGTTCTGCACGCCGTCGCGGTTGGTGTCGTACCAGACCGTGTCGCCCAGCGACGCCGGACGCACCAGGCCGGCGTCGGCCTTGTTGTTGGTCTCGCCCGGCGTCAACGTGATCGCGCCGGTGTTGCCGCTGGCGTCGATGTCGCTGTCGACGGCGTCGCCGCCCTGACCCTTGACCGTGGCCGCATAGCCGGCCGGCGCCTGCACGGACACCGAGTAGGTGCCGGGATTGACGTCGAAATGGTATTTGCCGCTGGCGTCGGTGGTGGTGGTCGAGACCACGTGGCCGTCCGCATCCTTCAGCTGCACGGTGACGTTGGACAGGCCGGCTTCGCCGCCGTCCTGCACGCCGTTGCCGTTGCTGTCTTCCCAGACCAGGTCGCCCAGATGCGCCATCGGCACCTTGAAGGTCAGGTAGTTGGGCGTGACGCTGGTGTCGGCGGCGCCGCAGCCAACCAGGCCGCCGGCGTCGCGCACCGTGAAGCCGACGTCGAAGCTGCCGGCGGCAGTCTGGCTGGGTTCGAACGACAGATGGCCGGCGGCGATGTCGGCGGCCGAGATTTCGGTGTTGATGGCCACGGCCGCGCCGTTGAGCATCAATTTGCCGGCGGTCGGCAGCGAGGTGATAATGACGGACTGGAAGGCGTCGTGTTCGACCTTGTCGACGAAGCCGAAGTCGGCCTGGGCCAGCGTGATCGGCGCGCCGTTGGTCAGCGCAAAGACCTTGTCGGCGCCGGTCGGCGCGTCGTTGACGGGGTCCACCACCACTTGCAAGCTCAGCGTGATGTGCACACCGTTGCCGTCCTGGGCGATGAATTCGATGGTGGCGAACTGGCCGTTGTAGTTCGGCTTCCAATCGCCCGGATGGACATAGACGGTGTCGGCATCGACGCGGCCGAACAGCGGCGTGTTGGCGCTTGACGTGGTGCCGTCCGGCAGCTTCACAATCATCGCGCTGATGTTCAGGGCGGCGGTCGTGCTGACGCCGGCCGCAGCCAGCACATCGCGCATATCAAAGGTCGCATTGGTGTCTTCGCAGACGTGAACCGTACTGTTGATCGAAATGGTAGTCATTTCAACATCCCCGCCGTCGCGCCGTCGTATTTGAACTTAATCATTCGTATAAGCCTACAAAAAGTGGTTTTAGAGTGGATTACTAACCGGCGCGGCTCGTGACGAAAAACAGGTCCAAGGCGGCTGGGGAAAGCGGAGTAACTGACATCACCGGGCTAAAGTGATGCTGGTGGTACATGTAAGTTGCCGCAATTATAGCAAAGGTTTTCTTTTGATAATTGTTATTTTTGACTTTTATCATTCCATGCATCATTTTTAAGTTCCTAAACGCAACATCCCATCGCTCCCCGCTATGCCCTACAATCTCGGCATGACTGAAATCACCCTTGCCCTGCCTTACGCGCTGCCGCCACCAGAGATGGCGCCCGACCTGTTGCGCGCCCTAAAAACTCCTGCTTGGGCTACGTTGTTGTCTCGCAACAAACACTGTCAATACAACATCTACGACAACGACAGCCGGGTGCTGCCGCACGAGGCCTGGCTGGCCCACGCGCTGGGCCTGGCGTCCGCGCCGGATCGCCCGGACACCGGCGCGCCGGTGGCCACCGCCGTCATGCACGGCTGCGGTCTGCAGGCGGAAGCCGGGCTTGGCCACTGGTTCATCGTGCAGCCGGCGCATATTCAGCTATCGCGCACGCACCTGCTGCTGTCCGATCCACGCGCGCTGCAATTGAGCGAGGCGGAATCGCGCGCGCTCTACGAGCTGGCCCGCCCCTGCTTCGAAGAACAAGGCAAGACGCTGCTGCACCCCGCGCCCGGCTTGTGGTTTGCACGGGCCGACGAGTGGTCCGGCATGGCCACCGCCTCGCCCGACGCCGCGACCACGCAAAACCTGAGCGACTGGATGCCCGAGGGCGAACACGCGCGCGCCTACCGCAAGCTGCAAAACGAAATCCAGATGCAGTGGCACGAACACCCGGTCAATGAGGCACGCCAGGCGCGCGGCCTGCAAGCGGTGAACTCGTTCTGGCTGTGGGGCGGCGCCGGTCCGCTGAAAGCCGCGCCGCAGCCGCTGGCCATCGCGGGCGGCCCGGCTTGGATGCAGGCACTGGCCGCGCCCGCGCTGCGCCAGCCAAGCGCCGCGCAGTTGATCG
Organism: Duganella violaceipulchra; assembly: GCF_019166075.1. NCBI lineage: Bacteria > Pseudomonadati > Pseudomonadota > Betaproteobacteria > Burkholderiales > Oxalobacteraceae > Duganella > Duganella violaceipulchra. Next base: position 195,640 of record NZ_JAHTGR010000013.1, read on the forward strand.
CCCGGCCGGGCGGCGCGATGCTGGCCGAGCTGATACCGTCGGCGCAAACCGGCGACTGGTCCGACTGGATCGCGCGCATGCAGCGCATCGAACAGGAATGGCTGGCGCCATTGCTGGCGGCCTTGCAGGACGGCCGTATCAGCCGCCTGACGCTGCTGCTCAGCCACCGCAACGGCTGGAGCACCGTCGGCACCAGCAAACTGGCGCTGCGCAAATTCTGGCGCAAGCCAAACCTGAACCTCTTACTGAAGCAAGCCTGACATGACCCGTATCGCCATCCGCCCCTGCCCGTTCCGTGAATCCGAAGTGCTGCGCCAGGGCGGCATCCACCCTGTGCTGGCGCGCTTGTACGCCTCGCGCGGCCTGACCGACGCCAAGGAGCTGTCGAGCGAACTGGCGTCCATGATTCCGCCTTCGGGGCTGCTGCACATCGGCGCCGCCGCCGTGTTCCTGGCCGACTCGATCGCCAGCGGAAAGCGCATGGTGATCGTGGCCGACTACGACTGCGACGGCGCCACCGCCTGCGCGGTCGCGCTGCGCGGCATGCGCGCGATGGGCGCCAACATCGACTTCATCGTGCCTAACCGCTTCGAGTACGGCTACGGCCTGACGCCGGAGATCGTCGAGCTGACGGCGCGCGAAAAACAGCCGGACATCATCATCACCGTCGACAACGGCATCGCCAGCATCGACGGCGTGGCCGAGGCCAACCGGCGCGGCATCGAAGTCGTCGTCACCGACCACCACCTGCCGGCCGACACGCTGCCGGCCGCGCGCGTGATCGTCAACCCGAACCAGCCGGAGTGCGGCTTCCCGAGCAAGCATATGGCCGGCGTCGGCGTGGTATTCTACGTGCTGCTGGCGCTGCGCGCGGAATTGCGCAAGCGCGGCGTGTTCGACGCCCAGACCCAGCCCAAGCTGGACAACCTGCTCGACCTGGTCGCGCTGGGCACCGTGGCCGACGTGGTGCGGCTCGATCCGAACAACCGCATCCTGGTGGCGCAGGGCCTGAAGCGCATGCGCGCCGGCCGCATGCACGCCGGCGTGGCCGCGCTGTTCCGCGTGGCCGGCCGCGAGCCACGCACCGCCAATCCCTTCGACCTCGGTTTCGCGCTGGGCCCGCGCCTGAACGCGGCCGGACGGCTGGAGGACATGTCGCTGGGGATCGAATGCCTGATCACCGACGACGACGGCCGCGCATGGCAACTGGCGCAGCAACTCAACGAAATCAACCTGAAACGCCGCGAGATCGAAGCCGAGATGCAGGACGCGGCCTTGCTGCACCTGGACGCGTTCGAGCCGGCCAACAGCAGCACCATCTGCGTGTTCGACGAATCGTGGCACCAGGGCGTGATCGGCATCGTCGCCTCGCGTCTGAAGGAGAAATTCTTCCGCCCGACCATCACCTTCGCGCCCGGCGCCGACGGCTGGATCAAGGGCTCCGGCCGTTCCATCCCCGGCTTCCACCTGCGCGACGCGCTGGACCTGGTGTACAAGAAGGCGCCCACGCTGATCGACAAATTCGGCGGCCACGCCATGGCGGCCGGCCTGACGCTGCGCGCGGATGCCTTCGACGCCTTCGCCGCAGCCTTCGAGGAAGTGGGCCGCGCGTGGTTGAGCAAGCAGCAGCTGGAGCGCGTGATCGAAACCGACGGCCCGCTGGAAGACGCTTACTACACCACCGCGTTCATTGAGCTGATGGATGGCCAGGTTTGGGGCCAGGGCTTCGCGCCACCGGTGTTCTGCGACGAGTTCCGCGTGGTGAGCCAGCGCATCCTGAAAGAGCGCCACCTCAAGCTGCTGCTGGAAAAGAACGGCGCGCGTTACGACGCGATCTGGTTCGGCCACGTCGATTCACTGGGCGAGCGCGCCAAGGTCGCCTTCCGTCTCGACGCCAATGAATACAACGGCGTCACCAAGGTGCAGCTGATGGTGGAGCACGCCGAACCGGCGTAAGTCGCGCCCTCGCGCGCAGGTGAGAATGCGCGCACTTTCCACATTGGCAAGATGGTATTCTATGCATCCCCGCCTATCTTCCAGGATGGATCGATGCAATTATCCAATTACCTCTTCTTTACAACGACTTGCGAGCAAGCACTGGAGTTTTACACCCAGTGCGGGCTGGGTCGGATGACCGACGTATTGCGGTTTGGTGTAGATGGCATGCCAGTTCGCAATGAAGCCATGCGCGGCAAAATCATGCATGCAAGATTTGAGGGGCCAGGCGTCCTGTTCTTCGCCTCCGACAATGACGATGCGGAGCCAATGCGGGGGTCCGCACATATCCTGCAGATGACCGACCGGCAGTTGACGAAACAGCTTTTTGACAAACTGGCTGAAAAAGGCATGGTCACCACACCGCTAGACATGCAGGTTTGGGGGGATTACTACGGCAAATTGACCGATCAGTTTGGCGTGCAGTGGATGGTGAACTGTTCGGCCTGAACTCGGCGTGCTGCGAGTGGCCTACTCCTGAGGAATGGAGGCAGTTCCGAGACTGCCACCTCAACCACGCACGATATTGCAACTGCTATTTTATATGTATTCGGTGAATCTATGAGCTGCGAGAAATGCATTGGCCTGACTAATATGAAATCCATAAAATCCAGAATGGATTTAGAAGATAAGATTGCGGTGTGTCAGAAGGAAATGAAAAAAGGGATCTTAAAGAATGAAGGCGCCGGATACTGGGGAACCTCGTTCTCTAAATTGTCTTTGGGATATATCGGTGACATTGTAAGCAATTATTTTTCTTGCGCATCCTGCGGGCAGCTTTTTCATCTACACGCTGAGACATATCACGGTGCGGGTGGTGGATTTGAGAAAATTGGAAGTATTGACGAGCGCTTGCAGGATGATATTTAATTTTGTTTAATGAGTAGTGCTCGTGAGTTTTTCAGATAAGCAAGCTGTTATCCTGAACGCCGTTGGCCGAGTTAGTCTACTGGCCGCCCTTAATCGTATGTTAGACCCGAGCTACTGTATTTCATTTTGCCCCACAAGCCTCGACACCGCCATCGAACACAATGCGCCACGTATTCGGCGCCTCCAACCGCCAGACCGAGCTGAATCGCGCGATCAGCTTGCCATCCGGGCCATGCACTGGTCCGGATGTCTTGGCCAGCGTGCCCGACGCCAGCACCTCAACCTCGTCCGGCTCCCAGGAAAACGGCGCATCCGGCTTGGTAAAGAACTTCTTCCACTCATCGGCCACCGCCTGCTTCCCGCGCACGGATTGCCCGGCGCCACTGAACACCGCCTCTTCGGACAAGAAAGTCACGAAAGCCGCATGATCGCGTGCCTTCATGGTTGCGGCAAAGGCCCGCTCGACGTTGGCCACCTGCTCCTGCACTCCAGTGAAGGCTGGCGCGGCACCCGCAGCGGTCACAATCAATGCCAACGCCCCCGTCACCGCCAGACACATCCATTTCATGGCCACCCTCCCCTTATTTTGTAGACAAGACGATATTAGTCCAGTTGGTCCTCGATTGCTATTAATCCTAAAAAGGAGTATAACTAGTCCATCAACGGAGGATTTATGAATCTTACCTACGCTTACCCCCGCAGCCGCTTCGAGCCCACCATCTTGGTCGACCTGAACGCCAAGCCCGAGCGCGAACGACTGTCCAAGGCCGCCCTCAAGGGCTTTTTCAAGCTGGCCGCCGCCTGGAAGCTGCGCGACGACGACGCCCGCGAACTGTTGGGCGGCATCTCAAGCAGCGCCTACTACGAGTGGAAAAAAAACCCGGAACGCACGCTGGAGGTGGACTGCATCACGCGCATCTCCTACCTGCTGGGCATCTACAAGGCGCTGCACATCCTCTACGGCGACAAGCTCGCCGACGAATGGATGGGCCTTGCCAACACCAACCTGATCTTCGGCGGCCGCACGCCACTGGCCTATATCGAGGCCGGCGGCCTGCCCGCCATGCAGATCGTGCGCCAGTTGCTGGACGCCCGCCGCGGAGGACTGTAAGTGCCGGTCAGCCTGATTCCTCCCCTCACCACGCTGCGCCAGTTCGACACCTGCCGATTGCTGCCCTCGCGTTTCGCCGATTTCGAAGACTCGGTGCTGGCGCCACTGGCCGATAACGACCAGGACCTGCACGACCTGTTCGAACTGGATAACGCCACCAACGCCCGCCTGCAGGCGCAGAACGGCGGCGCCGCCGGCATCACGATGGACGAACTGGTGTTCGGCGTGCCGAACTTCCGCATCGTGAACGCCGCCTTTACCTACGCCCGCCCTGAAGGCAGCCGCTTCAACGGCGGCGATCGTGGCGCGTGGTACTGTGCCTTCGATGTCGAGACCGCGCTGGCCGAAGTGAGCTTCCATAAAGCCGTCGAATACGCGGAGATCAACCGCTTCGACGACAGCGTCCAATACCAGACCATGCTGGCCGATTTCACCGCGCCCTTCCACGACCTGCGCGGCCAGGCGCGCTACCTGGGCTGCCTGGCGCCGGACAGCTACATCGAATCGCAGATCCTGGCCGAACGCCTGCTGGACGGCGGCTCGCTGGGCATCATCTACCCGAGCGTGCGGCTCGACGGCGGCATCAACCTCGCCTGCTTCCGCCCTGCGCTGGTGGGCAATGTTCGCAAAGGTGCGGCCTATCGGTTAACATGGCGGGGAAACCCCGTACCGATCATCGAAATTATCTGAATCATGCAAACCAAACCTGAAAACGACACCGACCTGCGCCTCAAAGTAAACCGCGAGACCGCGCGCCTGCCTTGGGCCGAACTGCTCAAGCATTTCGCCGCCGGCAATGTGGTGTGGATCGCCAATTCGCTGGACCTGGTCGACGTGGCCGTGCGCATCTCGCACGACGACAAGGCCCACATCGGCCAGTGGATGGAAGCCGGCCTGCTCGCCAAAGTCAGCGACGAGCAGGCTGCGAACTGGCTGGAGATCAACGCCGAACTGTGGGCAGTCGTCGTCGGCCCCTTCATCCTCGTGCAGCAGGAAAAGGCTGTTCCAGCCAGCGTGCATTAAAACTTGAAGCTGCCCGCGTCGAGCGTGACCGATCCGCCGCAAGCCGGCGTGGTCGCTTCGCGATTGCCGCTGGCGGTGGACTGGTTACTCTCCCACACGGTGCTCACGCCGTACTTCATGAACTTGTACTGGATCGCCGTCGACGGCGGCAGCTGGAAGGTGCGCGACCACGGCACATTGGCCCCACTGCCTTCGATGGTCAGCTGATTGCTGGCGCCCTGCACCCAGTTGCCCAGCTCCGCGCGATTGCCCACCACGTACACGTTCTGACCCACCACCGTATTCGCATTCGCCACGCGGAAGGTCACCGGCACCGTGGTGCACGTGCCGCCGCCACCGCCGCCGATCTTCTGGTTGATATGCAGCGCCACGGCAGGCACTGTCGCGCCGCCATTGGCCGGGATGCTCACGCTGGTCACGCCATTGCTGCCGACTGTGACGCTGTCGCTGGTGCAGGCCGTGCCGGCGGCGTTCAGTTGACCATGCACCACGTTGCAGTAGGTCCCGGAGGGCAGCAGCGTTTGCAGCGACGCGTTCCAGGCCGAATACTCATTGTTGATCGCCACGAAGCCCTTGGCGCCGCGTCCGAACGCGATCTGGTTGGCGGTGCCGTTGGTGAAGTAGTCCACGCCCTGCCCCGACGTCGCCGAACGGAAGGCCACCATGTTGGAGATGTCGCTCCAGCGATGGATGAAGTCCCACTGCTGGTTGATCAGCGGGTTGCCGCTGGCGTCGAACGGGCTGGCACTCGGCGGCGCCTGGTCGAAATTGGTGAAGCGGAAGCCCGAGTGCAGCTGCGCCGAGCCATACGGCCAGGCCAGCATGAAGATGTTCGCCAGGTCGTAACGCTTGGTGCCTTGCGTGTCGTTGGTCGTGCCGGAGACATAATTGCTGGCCACCAGCGAGCTGCCATTGCGCTCCGTGTCCCAGTTGTTGACAAAGACAGTCGCTTTCTCGCTCGGCACAAAGCCCCAGGTGCCGCCCCAGTTGCCCGGCGTGCCCATGATGGCGCGCACCTGCGACAGGCTGGCGCCGTTCTCGTTGCGGAACATGGCCTTGATGGCGAAGGTGTACTGGAATTCGTTCAGCATGCCGACGTTGTAGTAGTCGGAGCGCACCACGTTACTGTCCGGGATCACCTCCTGCGTGATCCACAGCGACTCGCCAGCCAGGGTGGTGTGCGTGACGCCGCCCATGATCGCCTGCAGGTCGCTGGGCTGCATATGCTTGGCGGCGTCAAAGCGCACACCGTCCACGCCCATGTTGATCAATTTGGTCAGGTAGGTCTTGACCTGGCCTTGCACGTAGGAGCCGTCGGTCTTCAGGTCCGGCAGGCCGCTCAGGCGGCAGAACATCACGTTGTAGCGGTTTCCCGGCGAGCCGTAGTCACCGCCGGCGATATCGCAGGCGGGATGGAAATCACTGGAGCTGAAGAAGGGATAGGCCAGCGTCGTCGAATTCCACGTCGAGCCATCAGTGGCGGTGCCGGAACCGGCCGCCAGGTGATTGACCACCACGTCCGCATACACGCGCACCTTGGCCGTGTGGCAGGTGTTGATCATGGTCTGGAACTCGGCCTCGGTGCCCATGTTGCTCTTCAGCGAAGCGAAGTTCACCGGCTGATACACGTCCCACCACGCACCCAGACTGGCCGAAGCCTGCGGCGGCGATACCTGCACCGCGCCAAAGCCCTGCGGGCCGAGCCAGTTGGTGCATTCCTTGGCGATGTCGTTCCACTTCCAGCGGAACATCTGGACCGATGTGTCGGCGGGGTTGAAGGCGGCATGCGCAGGCGCGAGGGCGCAACCGCCCAGCAGGCCGGCGGCCAGTAAGGTTTTCATCATTTTTATCTCCGTGTCGTTATATTTTGTATTTTGGGAAATACTGCAGCCCAGATAAAATGTAGCAGAACTACAGTAAACAACAAGTGGAATTCGCTACAGTTTTCACATTCCCCTACGGGAATCGCTTCCACTGGTTTTCCATACGACACATATGTAATGCGATTACTCGTGTGATACTGCCAGATAGTCAATCCCCGGCAGCCCCTGTATGATGGGGCGAAAAAACGACACTACGAGATCCATAGCCACCTCATGTCCAGCACACTCCCCGTCGAAAGCGCCAACGATATCGCCAACAACCTCGCCGAAGCCATCGCGGCGCGCAAGCTGCCGCCTGGGACCAAGCTAAGGGAAGAAGCGTTGTGTCGTTTGTACTCGGTCAGCCGCACCAAGATCCGCGCGGCGCTGCTGATACTGTCGAAGGACAAGCTGATTAACATGGTTCCCGACAAGGGCGCCGTCGTCAGCCAGCCCAGCGAGCGGGAGTCGCGCGAGATCTTCGCGACGCGGCGCATCATCGAAGCGGCGCTGGCGCGCGAGTTCACCGCCAAGGCCAAGCCGGCCGACTACAAAATGCTGGAGAAGCATTTGAAGGAAGAACGCAACGCACTGTCGCAAGTGCCGTCGAAGATGCGGCAGCAGCTGCTGGGCGATTTCCATGTGCTGCTGGCGGACGTGGTGGGCAACGAGGTGTTGAAGGAAATCGTGCGCGAGCTGGTGGGCCGCAGCTCGCTGATCACCATGCTGTACCAATCCGAACGCGATGCCGCCTGCTCGTCAGATGAACACAGCGCCTTCCTGGCCGCCGCCCGCTCGGGCGATGCGGACAAGGCGGCGGAGCTGATGCTGCACCATCTGAGCCACGTGGAAGCGGCGCTCAATTTCGACGTCAACGCCAGCCCGACCAAGAAAGATCTCATCTCCGCGCTGCTGATGTAGCGATACGAATCGCGGTATCGCTAAGCCACAAAAATTCATTAGACGCGCCCTCGCAGCTGCCGCAGCATGAATTCCTGCATCCGGCAGACACAAAACCTATAAAGCGAGACGACAAATGAACAAACAGCTACTCAAGCGATGGGCGGCGGCGACAGCTATCGCCTTCTGCGCAGCAGGCGCACATGCCGCCACCTGGACGCTCACCGGCTCCCTCATCACGCACGACCCCAGCGTGTACAAGGAAAACAGCACCTGGTGGATCACCGAGACCAGTGATACCGGCATCGGCGTGAAGTACTCGCCGGACGGCCACGCCTGGACCCAAGGCGTCAGCATCTTCGGCGGCGGCCTGTCGTGGTGGAGCCAGTACAACAACAACTCCAAGACCGTCTGGGCGCCGGACATCCACGTCTGGAACGGCAAGGCGATCCTGTACTACGCGGTGTCCACCTTCGGCTCGCAGAAATCGGCCATCGGCCTGGCCACCGCCACCAGTATCGCAACGGGGAACTGGACCGACAAGGGCGCGGTGCTGACGTCCGCACCGGGCAATAACTACAACGCAATCGATCCCAACTTCTTCGTCGACAAAGCGGGGCAACCGTGGCTGTCGTTCGGTTCCTTCTGGACCGGCATCTATACCACGCGCGTCGACGCGAACACCCTCAAGCCCACCGGCAGCTGGTACCACCTGGCCGCCGACAGCACCGGCATCGAGAACTCGTTCATCATGTCGAACGGCTCGTACTACTACCTGTTCGTCTCCAAGGGCAAGTGCTGCGATGGCGCCAACAGCACCTATCACATCTCGTACGGCCGTTCGACCAGCGTGACCGGGCCGTATCTGGACAAGAACGGCGTCGACATGGTCAACGGCGGCGGCACCACGCTCGATGCCGGCGGCGGACGTTTCATCGCGCCCGGTGGAGAGTCGGTGGCCAACGGGGTGATGGTTCGGCATGAGCTGGATAGCCAGAACGGCTACAACGGCGTCCTGTTCATCAACGACCTGACCTTCAGCGGCGGCTGGCCGACGTATTGATGAAAGTAGCGGCGGCATTCATGGCGCTCGCTGCGGCCTTCCTGTTCACCGTCTGGGCAGGAAGGAACGCGCCAACGCAAGACCTGCCCACCGAGGCCAGGATCTCGGTGGCGCCCCACGCTGCCGACCGGCCGCCGCCAGCGCCGACAAGCGCCGCCGCCAATCCGACAAGCGAAATCTCGCTCACCGACAATCAGGACCTGATCGCCGATTTCGCGCTGCGCAAGGTGATGGACGGCTTTCTGCTCTACCGCAGAGAGGCCGGCCGAATGCAGGCGCTGGCAGACCATCTGCATCGCGTGCTCCCCGCCGGCGCGGCCGCCGAAGCAATCCGGATCGCGGCCAACTACCAGGCCTACCTGACCGCACATGACGAACTGCTGGCGGCCCAGCGCTTCACATCAAACGACGCGGCATCGCAGGACCTGAACCGCATCGGCAGCTGGCAGCAGCAACGCCAGCAATTGCGCATCCGCACGCTCGGCGAACGCATCACGCTGGAATGGTTTGGCAATGAAGATGTTTATCTGGGACAGGCGCTCGACGAACGGCGCCAGCGCAGCGAAGGCCATCCGCCCGCCGCCGACGCCGCGCCGGAGGACCAGGCAGCCCATGACCAGCATATGCAGCAGGCCGTGAACCAGGCCATCGCCAGCTATCAGCGGGCAGCCAGCGCCAATTGATGCGCCAGCGCGTTGTGGCGCTCGATCACGACCGGCAGGTCGATCGTGCACAGCACACCGTCGCGCACCACCACCTTGCCGTTGATGATGCTGTACGAGACATTCGGTGGCGTGCAGAACACCAGCGCCGCGACCGGATCGTGCAGCGCACCGGCAAAGCCTATTGTATCGAGCTTGAACATCACGATGTCCGCCGCCATGCCCGGCTTGAGCGCGCCGATGTCATCGCGGTTCAGCACCTTGGCGCCGCCCAGCGTGGCAACTTCCAGCGCCTGCCGCGCCGTCATCGCGTCCGGACCGAAGCCCACGCGCTGCAACAGCATCGCCTGCCGCACTTCGCCCATCATGTGGCCGGAATCGTTGGAGGCGCAACCGTCCACGCCCAAGCCCACCGACACGCCGCTGTCGAGCATCTTGCGTATCGGCGCGATGCCCGACGCCAGACGCATATTCGAGCAAGGGCAATGCGCGATACCAGTGCCGGTGCGGCCGAACATGTAGATGCCATCGTCGTCCAGCTGCACGCAGTGCGCGTGCCAGACGTCGTGGCCCACCCAGCCGCAATCCTCGGCATATTCGGCGGGCGTCATATTGAATTTTTCGCGGCTGTAAGCGATGTCGTTCGCGTTTTCAGCCAAGTGCGTGTGCAGCGACACGCCGAAGCTGCGCGCCATCGTCGCGGCTTCCTTCATCAGATCCCGCGAGACCGAAAATGGTGAACACGGCGCCACCACGATGCGCTGCATCGCGTAGCGACCGGCATCGTGATAGGTTTCGATCAAGCGTTGCGTGTCCTTGAGGATCGCGCCCTCCTCCTCCACCACGCGGTCCGGCGGCAGGCCGCCCTTGGACTGCCCCACGCTCATCGAACCGCGCGCGGCGTGGAAGCGCATGCCGATCTTGCCGGCCGCCTCGATGCTGTCATCGAGCTTGCAGCCGTTGGGGTAAATGTACAGGTGGTCGCTGCTGGTGGTGCAGCCGGACATGATCAGCTCCGACATCGCCGCCAGCGTCGACACGTTGACCATCTCCGGCGTCAGGTTGGCCCAGATCGGATAGAGGTTGGTCAGCCAGTTAAACAGTTCGCCGTTCTGCGCGGCGGGAATCACGCGCGTCAGGCTTTGGTACATATGGTGATGGGTGTTAACCAGCCCGGGCATCACCACGTGGTTGGCCGCGTCGATGATTTCGTCGGCCTGCTGCGGCAGGTCGGCGCTGCGACCGACTTGTTCGATCACGTTGTCCCGGATATAGACGGCACCGTCGGCGATTTCACGGCGCTCGTCGTCCATCGTTACCAGCACGCGCGCATTTTTGATCAGTAGGGTTTTAGTCATGTTCTATGATGGTTAAACACTGCGGAAACAATGCGCGGGCACTGCGGAAACAGTCAGGTTGATATTGAGCGTATTTTAAGCTGCTTCACGCTCGGAGGTTAAAAAAGCCTGCGGTGGCACTTCCTCTTCTTCATCGTCGTCGGTCAATTCCACCGGACGTTCAGGCAGCACCAGGTTCAGGGCAACCGCGACCAGCGCGCCAACCGTGATGCCCGAGCCGAAGACTTCCTTGACGAAGGCAGGCAGCTGGGACAGCAGTTCCGGCCGCACCGTCACCGCCAGGCCGCAGCCGATGGACACCGCCATGATGACGCCGTTACGCTTGGTGTGCTCCACGTGGCTCAGCAACTGCACGCCGGCCGAGATGATCATCGCGAACATCATCAAGCCCGCACCGCCCAGCACTGGTTGCGGGATCGTCACCACCACCGCGCCCAGCACCGGGAACAGGCCGGCCAGCAGCAGCATCACGCCGGTCAGCGCCACCACGTGGCGGCTGGCCACACCCGTCAACGACACCACGCCGACGTTCTGCGCGAAGGTCGATACCGGAGGGCTGGACATCAACGCAGCGAAGGCCGAGCCGACGCCGTCGCACAGGATGCCGCGCGCCAGCGTCTTGCCGCGCATCTTGGTGTTGGTGGCGGCGCCCAGCGCCATGAAGGTGCCGGTGGTTTCCACCATCGTCACCAGGTAGGCGATCGCCATCGCAACGATGCCGGCCACCGGGAAGGTCATGCCGTAATGGAGCGGCTGCGGCAGCGCGAAGATCGGCGCATTCTGCACTTGCGTGAAGTCGATCATGCCCAGCGAGACGCACAGCAGGTAGCCGATGAACATGCCGATCACCACGGCAGCGGCGGATACAATCCCCTTGCCGAATTGGACCAGCATGATGACCGTGACAAGCACGAAGGCGGCGATGCCCAGGTTGAGCGGCGATCCATAAACAGCGCCCGGCGCATGGCCGCCCGCCGCCCAGTCCACCGCCACCGGCACCAGCGACAGGCCGATCATCGTCACCACCACGCCAGTGACGGCGTGCGGGAACAGCTTGCGGATCTTCGGCATGAAGCAGCTACCGACGATCATCACCACCGAAGCCGCCAGGGACGAACCAAGGATCGCCGGAACGCCGTGTTCGAGACCGATGCTGATGGCCGCGCCGACGAAGGCGAAACTAGTGCCCATCACGCAAGGAAGCCTGATGCCGACTGGACCTACGCCTTTGCACTGAATGATCGTGACGATGCCTGAGCCGAGCAAGGCGGCGTTGATCAGGGTGATGATCTGGTCCGCCGGCAGTTTGAGCGCGGCGCCCACCACCAGCGGCACGGCGATGATGCCGCCCAATGCGGCAAGCATGTGCTGCGCCGCCAGCAATATGGTTGTGAATAGGGGTGGTCGGTCCTCGACCTGAAATAACAAGTGATTCATAAACGCGTCTCCGTCTGTCTTTTTTATTGGGCGTTACTTTGCAACTACTACCCACACGGGCTGCCCTTAACCGTGCGTAGAAATGATGCTTAGCAACGCAACAGCTCGTGACCGGCGCGTTTAATTGACAACGATATTGCGCCTCGTCGGATACATTGTCAACGAATTTTGTATACAATTTTTCTATCGAAGCGCACCGTCTTCACGCAGCGTGGCGATCGCCAGATCGAGGAAGGCGCGCAGCTTGCGGGACGAATGCCGGCCTTCGTGGTGCACCACGCTGACCGGCACCGCTGCGGCCTCGTAGGAGGACAGGATGGTGCTCAAACGGCCATTGGCCAGGTACGGCGCGGCCATGTAGGACAGCACACGGGTGATGCCGAAGCCGTCCAGCGCGGCGCGCAAGGCGGCGTCGTTGCTGGTGCTCCTCAGGCGCGGGTGCACCTTCACGGTTTGCGGTTTGCCGTCGTACTCGAAGCGCCAGTCATTGGTCGCCGTGACGGCGGTGGCGGCGATCAGGTCATGGCCGGCCAGGGCCTGTGGTGTAGCGGGCACGCCACGCTCGGCCAGGTAGGCCGGCGCCGCGCACACCACCTGCCGCACCTGCCCCACCCGCACCGCCTGATAGCTGGAATCGGGCAAGGCGCCGATACGGATCGCCGCATCCACGCCCTCGTCCATCATGTTGACCACGCGATCGAGGAAGCGGCATTCGACATCGGTTTCCGGGTAGCGCCGCAGGTATTCGGTGACGATGGGCGTGACGTACATCGCGCCGAACATCACCGAGGCGGTGATCACCAGCCGTCCGCGCGGCGCACCGTGCGCGCCGGCGGCCGAGGTTTCGGTTTCCGCCACGTCGGCCAGGATGCGGCGGCAATCGGCGGCGTAGCGCGCGCCGGTTTCAGTCAGCCGCACCACGCGCGTGGTGCGCAGCAGCAGGCGCACGCCCATGCCCTCCTCCAGCTCCGTGACGGCGCGCGTGACCACCGGCGGCGAGATCTTCAGCTTGCGGGCGGCGGCGGCGAAACCACCTTCATCGACGACTGCCACAAAGATCGCCATGGCGGAAAGCTTGTCCATATTATTCCCAAATTAGAAATAGTTTATTGCAAAAACAACGGATTCTCATTATCCCGCACATCGATGAAACTACAAGTGTTCGCTGAACAAACAACCCAACCTAAAGGAAAACCACCATGAACCGTATCGCCACCATCGAAACCGCCACCGCCAACGCCGAACAAAAAGCCCTGCTGGACGCCATCCAGGGCCAGTTGGGCATGGTGCCCAACTTCCTGAAAGTGTTCGCCAATTCGCCGGTCGCGCTGCGCGCCTTCCTGGGCCTGCACGGCGTGGCCAATGGCGGCTCGCTCGACGCCTTGACCCGCGAGCGCATCGCCCTGGCGCTGGCGCAGCAGAACAGCTGCGAATACTGCCTCTCCGCCCATACCGCGATCGGCCGCAAGACCGGTTTGAACACCGAAGAAATGAACGCCGCCCGCAGCGGAAACAGCACCGATGCGCAAGCCGATGTCGCGGTGAAGTTCGCGCAAAGCCTGATGGAGAACAAAGGCGCTGTCAGCGCCATCGAGCTGGCCGCCATTCGCAGCGCGGGCTACAGCGAATCGGACATCGTCGAGATCATCACCCACGTCGGCATGAACTTCCTGACCAATATTCTCGCCAAAGCCAGCCACGTGGAGATCGATTTCCCGAAAGTCGAACTGAAAATCGCAGCCTGATTTCACACTGATCGAGGAGCACATCATGGGATGCGCCTATTCCGATATCACCTTCACGCCGGCGGTGCGTGAGGTTCAGAGCAGCATGGGGAGCCGCGCCCGTTATGCGTTTCTCGACCAGATGGAAGAACGGCAGGACAGCCTGGGCGAAAGGGAAATCGCCTTCATCGAAGAGATGGATCATTTTTACCAGGCCACCGTCAGCGAGACCGGCTGGCCTTATGCGCAGCATCGCGGCGGACCGAAAGGCTTCCTGCGCGTGCTCGACGCGAAAACCCTGGCCTTCGCGGACTACCGCGGCAATCTGCAGTACCTCAGTGTCGGCAACCTGAAGGTGGATGACCGCATCTCGATGATACTGGTCGATTACGCGAGGCAGGTGCGGATGAAAATCGTCGGCCGCACACGCATCGTGGAAGCGGCGGACGATCCGGCCTTGATGGAGTTGCTGCAGATGCCGGGCTACAAGGCCCGAGTCGAGCGCGCCTTCATCATCACCGTGGAAGGCTACGACTGGAACTGCCCGCAGCACATCACGCCGCGCTACACCGAGCAGGAAGTCACCGCCATGACCGCGCCCCTGCTCGCCCAGCTCAAGCAGCTGAAGGAGCAGGTGGCAAAGCTCACGGCGCCAACCGGCACAACTTAGTTACGGGGCGGCATACAGATAAGCGCAACCCTTGTCGGCAGGGTCGTGCTGCATGATGCGGTCATACAAACCGGCGTTGCCGGTCAGGGTGCGGTCCATATCCTCAGGCAGCAGCAGGCCCGCTGCAATCTGGCGTTGCGCGGCGGCGCGCACGGCGGCGACAAAATCGTCGCGGGTGGGATAGCGCGCCTCAAGGCTCGGACGCGGATCGCCGCTGACGGCCCGTTCGGCCTCGGTGCGGGCGAACGGAACGAAACTGCCGTCGAAACGCGACGTAGCCCAGGCAAATCCGGTCTCCGGCGCGCGCAGGTTCCAGCCGGTATGCGTGCCGAGCGGCGCCTGGACCTCAACCAAACGCACGCCGCCCTTGTCGTTGCCGTCCGCGTCCGGCACGGGCACGCGGGTTTCATATTCGTCGCCGCTATCGGGCGGAACCTTGTCCGCTATGCCCTGCTTCGCGAACCTTCTACCGAAGTCCAGGCGCGGCTCGCGCAGGTTCTGCTCCGGAGGCGTCAGGCCTAAGCCTGCCGGGAAGATGGCGCGGTAATCGGCCACCGTGGTCAGCGTGCGGTCAGCCAGTTGCGGATAGGCGCTGGCCGGAGGCTGCTTGCCTTTGCTGGTCCAGTCGTCCAAGGCCAGGACCAGCGCGCGCATCGGCAGATAATGGTCGCTGGTCGATACGCACGCGGTGAACGGCGCACGCGTGCGCGAGCGGCCCACGTAATGCTGCGCCCCCATGAAGCCATAGATGCGCACATTGTCCGCCGGCGCCACGTCCTGCATGCCGTCCGGTGTGGTGGCGATCAGCGATGCGCCGCGATTCCAGAACTCGGTCGAGGTGTTTGCGATGATGAGTTTGGGCAGCCGCCCCTGTTTGTCGCGCGCATGATCGAGATAGGATGCGGTCTGGCCGCTGACAGGATCGCGCGACGGCGCGGTGGTGAACGGGAAAGCGTCCGCTGGATAGTCGTGCTCCTCCAGCATCGACGGATGGCGCGTCGGCTGTGCGAAGCGGCTGTTGAAACCCGCCGAGCCACCGGCGCCCGGCACATGAAGATAGGCGCCACTAAAGACCAACTGGCCCGATTCGTCCACATTCAAGCCATCGTGCAGCATGCGGCCGATCACGCGGCCGGACTGGCTGATGCCGAACATCAGCACGTTCTTCGGCACGGGCGCGCCTTCAAACGGTTTGTCGCGGAAGTAGGCCAGCAGATCGCGGATGCCGGCCAGGCCGGCGCCGGTCACGTATGGATCTTTCGCGACGTAGGTCAGTTCGTAGATCGTATCGGGCTTGAAGCCGTCGTCCAGCCGCACGCGGCCAGGGCCGCCCGCCTGCTCAGGCGCGACAAAGTGCCAGCTGCTGCGAGGGACAAGACGGCGCTTGTCGCCGGGACGCGCGCGCATGGTCAACTGTGCGTGCGGATCGTTGGGCGTGGCCGGTTCGTAGGTCAGGCCGCGCATGCCGGCGTAGGTGGCAATGTCCACCGGCGCGTTGACCGTGAACTCGTTCTGCACCCTGCCCTTGACGCCCTGGGCGAGAGGCGGAGCAAACACCAGCGGCCGCGCGCCGGGGGCTGGCGGCGCCACATCCCAGGTCCAGGCGGAGAACAGCATCGAGAAACCGTGCCGCATCAGGAAGCCGTCACCGGCGTCGGCGGCGGTGGCCGGATCGTTGTTGGCCGGGCTGCGGCCGTTGATCTGGCCCAGCATGGCAATGCCGCCCCGGTTGTTGACATCGTAAATCAGACTGGATGGCAGGCCGCCCGCAGGCCGCAACAAAATGAACTCGCTGGAAAACAGCACACGTCCGCGCGCATCGCGCGGTGCGCGCTTCAAATCGACGATGGCCGCGTTGGCGGCCGCTTTCGGGTCCAGCGCAAAATAGGCGATGCCGCGTATTTTTTCGTAGGCGCCTGCTTCGCCGTAAGTCACTCCCGGCGCAAACGGAGCGCGTTCCTTGATCTCGATCCGCTCGACGGCGGCCAGCGCCGTTACCGACACACTCACCATCGCCAGCAATGCCAGCTTCCGTTTGATCAGCATACGTCCACCCATTGTCCTTGCGTGATCGTCACCAGCATGTCCGGCGCCATCCGCACCACACTGTTGACCGAACCTGCGGCCGGCAGCACTTCGTCGAAATCGCGCAGCGATTCGTCGACATACACCGGTAGCGCCTGCGCCAGGCCGAATGGGCAAACGCCGCCGACCGGATGGCCGGTAGCCTCGACCACCTCTTCGGCCGGCAGCATCTTGCCCTTGCCGAAGGCCTCGCGGAATTTGCGATTGTCGATACGCGCGACGCCGCTGGCGACCAGCAGGATCACGCGGCCATCGCGGACACGGAAGGCCAGCGTCTTGGCGATGCGCCCCGGCTCGACGCCATGTGCTTCAGCCGCCAGCGCCACGGTGGCGGTGCTGACATCCAGCTCCACGATCGGAAGATGAAGGTCTCGGGCGAGGAAAAACTCACGAACGGATTGTAGGCTCATAGGTGTTTGCAGGTCAGGTTGGTGTATCGACTTCGTCCCAGTCGCGGTCTTCGAATTGCACCAGCCAGTTCAAGGCTTGGTGACGCTCTTGCAGCACGCCGTCGTTCAGCCCCGCCGGAGTGGCGGTCTTCTTCAATATCGCCTGGCGTGTGGCCCAGTGCAGGCGGTAGTGCAGATCCAGCGCATCCAGGATCTCCGCCGCCGGGCGCATGGCCAGCTGCTTGCGCAGGCCTTCGGTGCCGCGATCAATAACGGTGCGCGAGATCGCGGCCACGTCGCAGATCGCGTCGGCGAACGGCAGCGCCACCTGCAGGCCAAGCGCCCATTGCAGCACAAGGATGGCTTCATACCGCCACAGGAACTGGGTGGTTTCCTGCTCGGCGGGGGTCTCCTTGGCGAGGAAAGCCCGCTCCGCATCGGTCAGGCTGGCGAAGGCTGGAGGAAAGCGTTTTTGCAGGTCGTTGACAGCGATGGCGCGGCCGCCCGCCAGCGATTCCGCGCGGATCGCGACTACGAACAGCGCCAGCATCCTGCGCAGCACATCCTCGGGGGTGCGCAGGCGCAGCTCAGGCTCGGAGACCAGCGGCGGCAGTGTTGCCGGCACCGCGACCTTGCGGGCGGCCAGCAGCTCGTCCGAGCGCGCCTTGCGCTGCCAGGCCTGCGGCGGGTACGGAACCACGGCTTGCGGATCACCGTCGTCGCCGGTGGCAGCCAGCAGAATGCGGCCTTGCGGATCGCGCACGCTGCCGTCGGCCATGAAGACGATGGCGTTTGCGGCCTCCGCCCACGCGGCGAAGCTGTTCATTGCGCCGGCCTCGATGGACAGGCCGACATGCTGGCGCACGCGCTGCACATGACGGATCACATGATAGCGGACCTGCGTCATGCGGCCTTCACCTGCTTGGGCCAGGTGGTTCATGAATCCATTGAGATGGGGCTGCAATTCGGGATCGGACAGGTCGCGCCGTGCATTGAGCAGATGCGGGAAGCCAGGCTTGGGAACCTCCGCTACCGTGCAGTAGGCGTTGATCAGAATGTGTTGGCTGGTGTCTTTGGGGGAGAACAGGTGTTTGAGTCGGTTTAGCATAATTTGCTGGACAGTTTGCGCTGTCCAGCAGTGTAGCAGAGCCGCGCGCGGTTCTAGTTACTCAGCAACAGGCTGAGGATCACGCCGGTGGCGACGGCGACCAGCACGTAGTCGGCGCCGGTCTGCACCCAGTGGTAGCCGCGTGGTGGGGCGCTGAGGCGATGGCCGCGCCAATCGTCGACCACGTATTGACGGCCGCGGTACTCAGGTGGCAGCCGGCCGCCTTTGCGCAGGTCATGGCGCGGGCCGGCGCCACGGTCGTGGTCCCGGTTGTCGTCATGGTGGTAGTCGGAGCGGTCGTTGCGGCGTTCGTCGCTGCGATCGTAACGGTGGTCGTTGCGGTCTTCGTACTGGCTATGACCAGGACCGCCACGTCGGCCGTTGTCGTGACGATCCTGCGCGGCTGCGGGACCGATGCCGGCCACGCTGGCAGCCAACACGGCCGCCACTATCATGTTCTTGTTCATTTCAGCTCCTTGGGGTTCGCTGCGGATGAGCCAAGGTACGCCGCCAGCCCACAAGGTTCTGTACGTTGGCGTACGCAGCGTATTACATGGGCGCCGCCGGGATGTCGTATTCGATCAGCGTTTCGTCATCCCAGCTGGTGTCGGCCAAAGGCGGTGAGAACACATTTTTGTACTTGGGGATGAATGGCAGCGGCAGGCGTCGATCGCCGGACACCAACGTCACGCCGGCTGCGTTCAATGGCGCCTGGTAGCGCAGCTGAACACTCTTGATGTGACAAGCGCCGCCAGCAAGCGAGAGCCCACTGCGAATCAGGAAGGGTATGTCCTCCCGGTTGACGGCCCAGCCGATCTCGCACTCCATGCGCAGGTCGCCCAGGCGGCGCGCGTTCGCGGGCACGCCGGGGGTATGAATGTCGCCGCGCCAGCGCACCAGACTTTTCCTCTTGTTGGTGACCAGATCCGCCTTGTCGTCGATGGCCGCCTGGATGCGCGGCAGGACAAAAGTGCCATCCGCCGCGATGGGGACGTTTTCGGAGGTATTGTCGCCGGCGATACGCAATGTGACGCCGTCCACCTGTGCGCCCGGTGTGGCGGACACCAGCTTGAATTTCATTGGTGCGGCGGGCGCGTACTTGCGATGCTCGTCGAATGCATCCACTCCTTTCAGCATGACCTTGTAGGACTTCAACTCAGGATTCTTTACGCCGCCCACTTCAACCACTTGCGGCGCCTCCACCTCGGCCTCGGGGACTTCCTGTGCGCCGGCGCTGCTACAGGCCAGCAGCAGGCTTAAAATAAGTAATTCGTGTTTCATAAATCCTGATTAGCGCATATCGAGCACACGGGCGCGACGTGGTGGAGGGAAAGCCAGATCCAGCGCGGCCAGATCCAGCGGGGAGAGTTTGATATCGGCGGCGGCCCGGTTGGCGCGCACATGTGCCGGATCGGTGGCCTTGGGGATGGCGATCACGCCGCCCTGATGCAGCACCCACGCCAGCGCGATCTGCGCCGGTGTCACACCGTAGGCATCGGCGACGGCGCGCAGGCCGGGGTTGTCCAGCAGCGCGGCCTGTTCGCGGCCGTGCGATTCCAGCGGCGAGTAGGCCATCAGCGGCATGCCCTGCTGGCGGCACCACGGCAGCAGATCGAATTCGACGCCGCGCTTGCACAGGTTGTACAACACCTGGTCGGTGGCGACGGCGCCGCAACCGACGGCGTCCTGCATGCTTTCGAGGTCGAAGTTGCTGACGCCGTAGGACTTGATCTTCCCGGCCATCTTCAGCGCTTCGAAGCCGGCGATGGTCTCGTCCAGCGAGTAGTGGCCCTGCCAGTGCAGCAGGTAGAGATCGATGGCATCGACCTTCAGGCGGCGCAGGCTGCGCTCGCACGCGGCCTGGGTGCCTTCGAAACTGGCGTTGTGCGGATAGACTTTGCTGACCAGGTAAACCTCGTCGCGCCGGCCGGCGATGGCGGCGCCCACCACTTCCTCTGCACCGCCCTCGCCGTACATCTCGGCGGTGTCGATCAGCGTCATGCCCAGGTCCAGGCCCAGTTGCAGTGCGCGGATTTCATCGTTCTTGCGGGCGGATTCCTCGCCCATGTTCCAGGTGCCCTGCCCCAGCACTGGCACCGTTGATCCCGAAGGGAAGCTCACAGTTTTCATCGTGGCACCTGCCGTTAAAAAACGTATGGTATTCCCAACCGTGCCTTTCAGGCAAGCACCGTCGGCCGGCCATTATCAGTAACGCCCGAATGTCCTTGTCGGCCACCACTGTGCTGCCGCGGATGACCGTGTCGCGTCCGCTGCTGGCGCTGACGCTGCCGCCGCTGAGCAGGCTGCCCACCTGCGTCACTACGTCGCCGCTGGCCGAGGCACCCACCACGCTCTGGTTCTGGCGGATCTCCTTGTCGTACAGCTTGCTGCCCGGATCGTTCTGCTTGCTGATGTTGACTTCGTTGACGACGGCACTCACCGTCACATCGCGCCCCGCCAGCAGCGTGCCGTTGCCGGCGGCGCCGATCGCCACCTGCGTGCCGCTCAGCTTGATGTCCTGGCCGGCCACCAGCTTCAGGTCGCCGCCGCTGGCAACCTGGCCGGTCTTGTACGTGGTGGCGCTGTCTTTTTCCGTGAAGCCGGCCACCTGCGAGGCGTAGGCGCTGCCGGTTTGCAGCGCGTTGAAGTTGACGTCGCGCCCCGCGACCATGCCGACGCTGGCGCCGGCGATGGTGCCGCCGGTGTCGGTCACGTCGCGTCCGGCCTTGATCGCCAGCGCGCCGCCGGCCGTGATGCTGGCCTGGTTCGACAAGGTGGTGTAGCTGCCGCTGGTATTGACGCTGGCGTATTCCTGCTTGACCGTCAGCGACTGGTTGAGCACGTCGCCCCCGGCCTGCAAGCCGACCGCGCCGCCCTTGATGGCGCCGCCCTGGTTGACGATGTCCTGCCCCGCCACCAGCAGCGTGCGGCCGTTGGCGCCGTCGATCAGGCCGCCATGGTTGACGATGCTGTCGCTGGTCTGGATGCTGACGCCGTCGCCGGTCACCAGTGACGCAACGCTGATGCCGCTGGTCAGGAATGTCTAGTGACGGCTGTTACCACACTCCCCCATCTGCGCGGTTGCGGCCCTAACGCTTACCGCCTAACCACATTTTCAGGAAACCAGGTTTTGCCACAGGCCGCTTTGCATGCGTGCTCGGTCCATTCGGCCGCAGCAAGTCACCCGGATAATGCTCATGTCCCAAGCACAAGGTGTCGTCGATATCAAATACTTTTGCCACGACCGCTGCTTCGATGCACCACCGCCCAAAATAGCTTCCTTTCTCCAAAGGGTGCTTTACCGGATCGCCATAGATATACCACCAAAGTTCGTCCTTACCCTTGCGTGCCAACTCTGGATACCAGTTATCCACGAACTCGCGTAAAAACTTTGGCCGCTGATCCTCGGACGCATCTATCGCTTTGAGCAATCGGGCATAGGGTTTGGGATGCAACAGGCGGGTGCCAATGGTTCGATCTATCTGACGAGTTGCCATTACGCGATCGAGCAACTCATCCTGCCCAGCTGCATCGATCAGCATCACCAAACGGTTCCATTGATCATCCTGAATACCTAACGTGAGCGCCAGGCCTACCAGCCAGAAGCACAAGTTATAGTGGTTCAAATTAGCAAGGTCAAACGTCCAGTCGCGGCAATTTTTTAAATGATGCTCTTCATACACCTTCTTGGTCAGACGGTTAGAGAGCTCCCACGCATCGAGTATGCCAAAAAAATGCCTGGCCAATTCACGGATGGGGTCACCTCGCGAGTACATTCGTAGAATCAACCGAAGAAACTCAGATGACGCGTCCAGCGAATATTGTGGATCGTATACCGGATTCTGACTAGGAAGTGCCAACGCAGAAAGCATTTTTACTGTTCGAGCCTGACTGTGTTCGACCCATTTATCCCAATAAGCCATATCTCCCATTGAGTCGCGTATCATGGTTTGGCTCCGTTCAGGTTACTCTTCGGAAGAATTATCTTGGACATATCTATTGCCTTAGGTTTGCCAAATGTATTCAAGACTTGCAGTTCAGTGGCGCCATCTGCGCGTGTGGTTACAACCCACGTTTCGGTCCGCCCAGCTTTGACGGAGTCAGCAATGTCTGCAGCTAGCATCTCATTCCCAACCGCCTTCTCTATGCGCTTACTGCCAGCAGTCCAACTCGTCGACCCCTGTAAACCATCTGCGGTGCTACCTAAAGCTGACGCCCCAGTTTTACCATCCGTCCCTACAAATTTGTATTCAATCACCACGTAATCCACACCCGGACGGTTCACCTTGTACAGGTCATCAATCCCCGTCTCGCCAACACCAGGGATACGCGCCAACTTCTGACCATCTGGCACAATCTGCCTTACCGTATTTTGACCAAACAAATCTCCCATCACACTTTTTTGTGCCGACGTGAGACTCTTTAAATCCAATAGAGCTTGTCCATTGACATCCAGCACGCCGCCGCTGTTCAACAATGCCTTGGTAGCCAATTTATCGACACCGCTGAGAACTAGCGGGCTCAAAGTAGCTTTCACACCATCAATCATAGCAGGTGACATGCCAGCCATTGCATACGTCGCAGCCGCTGCTTGTGGACTTAGCCCCAAGCTTTGCAGTACCTGCTCACCATAGGTTACGGCCCCCTGTCCCGTTATCGCCTTTTTGGTGCCAGCAATCAAGTTGTCAGTCAAGACCGTACCGCTTACAGCGGCTGCCACACAGCCAATGCCGGTAGTGCACGCAAGACCATCGCCCGACAGCCCTGCCGCCGACAGCCCAGCCTGTACTGTCCCCTCCAATCGCGTACCGATCTGGTTTCGCGACAGCCCGTCCTGGAAACCCATCCCAATCGTGTACTGGAACAGTGGACCGTAAATCCTGCCGTCCTGTCCTCGCTGACCGTCGAGCAGAGTCCGTTCCGCCGTCATGCCCTGCCCCATGTCTTGCATAGTCTTCAGGTAGGCATAAGCGGGATCGTCCTTCGGAACACCTTCAGCGCAATGCACCAGCGCGCAGGCAGCGGCCACCAGCCTTGCTTCCTGCTGAGGATCGCCTTTTGCCAACTCGCGAATACGCTTGATTTCGGCGTCATGTAATTGCCGATTATTCGTGTCCGTGGCGAGTGCAGCCGCACCGCCTGCCGTGCCACCCACAGCGGAGCCAATTCCCAGCGCAGTAGCTTCGGCCAACCCCTGTGAAATAGTCTTCGCCAGTTCAGGATCGACGCCTTGTGCCACCAATGCGTCTCGGGCTTGGACTTGCAGATCATCCAGAACTTTGGCCCTATCAGCGACCACACCAGCGCCAAGGGCTCCGCTTAGCCCGCCAGTCAATCCACCGCTGACGGCATGCAGCGCTACGCGATACGCGCCACCCTCGTCCCATTTTTCAGCCTCAGCCAACAATATCTTTTGCTTATCCACATCCGTCTCGCTCTTGGCCTGCTTCACCAATGCATCGCGTTGGTCACCAGCATATTGAGCAATCGCTTTCGGCGCCTGCTTGCTGAACTCCTGCGTAATAGCGATCTGAGCGTCGACATCCTTCTGCAACTGCTGCGCATCCCAGCCCTTGACCAAAGCGCCGGCCTTGGCCGCAGCCGATTCCGTCGTCACGTCGCGATCCACGCCTGCCACGGCTGTCGCCGCATCCTTGCCCGTCGCCAGTTGCTTGACCTCGTCGGTGATGGCGATCAGGCCGCCGCTGATGCCGCTTGCCGTCGTGCTGCCCTGGTCGCCACTGGCCGAGCCGAAGCCGCCGCTCGCGCCCGGTTTGCCATCGGCGGTGGCAGCCTCTTTTTGTTCCTTGCTCAACGTGTCGGGCAGCTTGCCTTGGTCGCCGAGCTTGCCGCTGACCGAACCGGACAACGCAAAGCCGCCGGCATCATAATGGTCCTTGTTCTGCAAGTCGCTGGTGGTCAGGCTGCCGGTGACCAGCACGTTGCTGCCCCGGTCGATGGCCGTCTGGCTGCTGCTCAACAGGCCAGCCTTCAGATCGGTATTGCCTGCCACCGCCACCTGGAAGCCGCCTTCGCCGGCCTTGATGCCGCTTTGCTCCAGCACCGACAGGAAGTCGCCGTCCACATGCGACTTGCCGATGCTGCCGCCAACCGTGCTGGCGCCGTAGCAGAACGGTGGAATGCACAGGCTGGCATTCAGGCCGGAACTGCTTTGCTTGCTGTTGAACTTGCTGCTGTCCTGCAGGCTCTCGATGTTCAGGTCGCCGCCGATGTCGGCCACCACCGTCGGCGCCGCGATCACGCCGCCCTTGAGCGTCGTATCACCGCCGCTGCTCAAGTTGACCTGGCTGCCGGCCGTGACGTGGCTGTTGGTGTAGCCGATGTCGTCGCCGTCGGCCTTGCCGCGCGCCTGGCTGACGGCCAAATCGATCGTGAAACCGTTCGATGTGCCGCCGATGCCAAAGCCGATGCCGATGCTGCTGCCGCTGGAACTGTTGGTGCTGTGCTGGCTGGCCGTGCTCTGCGCCGCCAGCAAATTCACCTGGTTGTCGGCCGACAGGTTGACGTCCTTGCCGGCGGTGATGTCGCTGCCGATCGCCGTCAGGTTGCTGTCCTTGCCGGCGCCGCTCGCGTTGATGGTCGCGCTGCCGCCGGCCGAGACGGTGGAGCCCACAACCGTATCGCTGGCGTGCACCACCGTGCTGTCGCTCGTCTGGTTGCCCAGGCTGATGCTGACCTTGATGCCCGTGTTCTGGACCGCGTTGTAGGCCTTGTAAGCATCTTGCAGGCTGCCCACCGCGTTCAACGCCGCCAGCGCCTGCATGCGGCCGTCGCTGGTGTTCTTCGCCGCGCTGACCATGCTGTTCGCGCTCTTCAACGCATCCACCAGCGGCATGCTGACCGTGCCACCGATGGCTGTCTTGTTGTAGATCGTATGGTCGCTGCTGTCGCTGCTGTTCATGGCAGTGTTGATCAGCACGTCGCTGGCGCCGATGTCGATATCGCCCTGCGGCGCCTTCACCTCGCTGGCCGTTTGCGTGTACTGCTCGCCCGCCTTCAAGGTCACATTGCCGCCCAGGCTGGCGATCTGGCTGCCCACCTGCGTCACGCTGGCACTGGTGCCGTCGCTCGCGCTCTTGACCGTGCCGATGGCCGGCTGGAACGTCGTGCCGATCGACCCGGACTTCTTGCTGCCGCTCGACGACGCGCCTTCGCTGCTGTTCTCGGCGCTGACGATGCTCAGGTTGCGCCCGGCATCGACGACGATGTCCTTGTCGGCCACCACCGTGCTGCCGCGGATGACAGTGTCGCGTCCGCTGCTGGCGCTGACGCTGCCGCCGCTGAGCACGCTGCCCACCTGCGTCACTGTGTTGCCGTTGCCGGCCTTGGCCTGTTCGCTCTTGCTGTAGCCGAGCGCGCCGGAGGCGACATTGAACGAGAAGCCGCTGCGTTCGTGTTGTTCGCTGTGCTGCTCGCTGCCGCTCTGCTGCGCGCTGGCCACCAGCAGGTCGCGGCCCGCGTTCAGGGTCAGCGCGCCGGTGGCGCTCAGCTCGCTGCCGGTGACGACGATGTCCTTGCCGGACTGCACCGAGACCGCGTCGCCGCTGACGCTGCTGCCCACCACCTTGCTGACGTTGCTGTAATCGGCCGAGCTGTTGCTGCTCTTCTTGAACATGCTGCTCGACTCGTCATGGTGCGCCAGGTCGGTCAGATGGGTCTCCTGCACCTGCGTGATGCTGACGTCGCCGCTGGCCGCCAGTTGCACCTTGCCGCCGCCGGCCAGGCTGCTGCCGGCGATCGCCAGCGAGCCCAGGCCGCTGTCGCCGGCCTTGACGGTCAGGTTGCCGCCGGCCGTCACCGAGGCGCCCACCACGTTCTGGTTCTGGCGGATCTCCTTGTCGTACAGCTTGCTGCCCGGATCATTCTGCTTGCTGATGTTGACTTCGTTGACGACGGCCGCGATGCTCACATCGCGCCCCGCCAGCAGCGTGCCGTTGCCGGCGGCGCCGATCGCCACCTGCGTGCCGCTCAGCTTGATGTCCTGGCCGGCCACCAGCTTCAGGTCGCCGCTGCTGGCGACCTGACCGGTCTTGTAGCCGGTGCTGCTGTCTTTTTCCGTGAAGCCGGCCACCTGCGAGGCGTAGGTGCTGCCGGTTTGCAGCGCGTTGAAGTTGACGTCGCGCCCAGCGACCATGCCGACGCTGGCGCCGGCGATGGTGCCGCCGGTATCGGTCACGTCGCGCCCGGCCTTGATCGCCAGCGCGCCGCCGGCCGTGATGCTGGCCTGGTTGGAGAGCGTGGTGTAGCTGCCGCTGGTGTTGACGCTGGCATATTCCTGCTTGACCGTCAACGACTGGTTGACCACGTCGCCCCCGGCCTGCAGACCGACCGCGCCGCCCTTGATGGCGCCGCCCTGATTGACGATGTCCTGCCCCGCCACCAGCAGCGTACGACCGTTGGCGCCGTCGATCAGGCCGCCACGGTTGACGATGCTGTCGCTGGTGTTGATGGCGACGCCGTCACCGGTCACCAGCGCGCCGCTGGCCTTGACGGCGTCGGCGCCCGCATGGGCCAGGTAGACCTTGGGCACCAGCACGTTTTCCACCGTGCCGTCCGGCAGGCTGACCGTTTCCGTTTCCATCCAGACGATGTCGCTGGTCAGGTGGCTGATCTGGTCGGCGCTCAGCGCGATGCCGGGCCGCAGGCCGTATTGCTGCGCGACGCTGATGCCGCTGGTCAGCAATTCCTTGTAGCGGCTGTCGTCGCTCTGGCCGCCGGTGGGTGCGCGGCCGGTCAGTTCGATCAATTGGTCGCGCACCAGGCGCTGTTCATAGAAGCCGTCGCCCAGACGTTTTTGCGTGACGGCTGGATCGGTGTCGAGCGCCTTCAGCAGGTAGTCGCTGCTGATCCAGTCGCCATGATTGGCGAACTGCGGACGGGTTTCGAACACGTGGCTGCCGTTGGCGTTCGGGTTCAGCAGCGACAGCCCGTTCGGCGTCACCTTGACCACCGCGCCGCTGTTGGCGGCGTTCTGCGCCAGGCTGGCGCCGTGGCCGGAGTTGACGTCGCCAAGCGCCTGGCCACCGGCGCCGCTGCCGTGCGCCGCGCCGCTGGTCGCAGCCGAGCTGGCCTTGCCGATGGCGTTGACGTTATCAATGTCGCGGGCGCCGTTGTAGGCGCCGCTACCGCTGGTATCCAGACGCGTATGTCCCTGGTTACCGAGGCCGCTGCCGCCCGCCAACGCGGCATCCGTCGCCTGGTTGGACAAGCCGCTGCCGCCTGCTTGTGCACCCAGCGCCGCGTTGTTGCCGACACCGCTAGCACTGGCTTGCGCGTCAAGCGCAGCCTGGTTGGCGACGCCGCTAGCGCCGGCTCGCGCGCCATGCGTCACCTGGTTGGCGATGCCGCTAGCGCCGGCTTGCGCACCTTGTGCCGCCTGATTGGCGATGCCGCTGGCGCCGGCTTGCGCACCTTGCGCCGCCTGATTGGCGATGCCGCTGGCGCCGGCTTGCGCACCTTGCGCCGCCTGACCGGCGATGCCGCTAGCGCCGGCTTGCGCGCCTTGTGCCGCCTGATTGACGGTGCCGCTAGCGCCGGCTTGCGCGCCATGCGCCGCCTGATTGGCGATGCCGCTGCCGCCGGCCACACTGGCGCCGCCCGCGTTGTTGCCAACGCCGCTGCCGCCGACGTGGCCGCCGGCGCTGCCGCCACTGGCGCCGTTGCCGGTCGCATGGCTGGCGCCGCTGGCGCTGTTGTTGCCGGTTGCGAGCACGGTGACACTGTCGCGGATATTGCCGACCGTGCCGGCCGTGACGTCGACGTTGCTGAAGCTGCGGCCGATGATCGATACGCCTTTCCCGCCGGAGATCACGCCGGCGGCCGAGCCAATTATTTCGCTCTGCGATGGCATGGTGTAGGCAACGACCTGGCCGTCGTCGGTTTTCCAGGTGCCGTCGAAAGTGTGGTTGCGGTACAGCGTCGCGCCCTGGTTGATGATGGCTGCGCCGCCGTCGATGGCGAGGCCGCCCGTGGCCATGATCTGGCCGTACTGGTTGGTCAGCGCCTGGCCGACGGTCAGGCGCATATTGCCGCCGGAC
Organism: Duganella violaceipulchra; assembly: GCF_019166075.1. Lineage (NCBI taxonomy): Bacteria > Pseudomonadati > Pseudomonadota > Betaproteobacteria > Burkholderiales > Oxalobacteraceae > Duganella > Duganella violaceipulchra. The sequence goes on from NZ_JAHTGR010000013.1 coordinate 223,955, forward strand.
AGGATCTGCGCCACCGCACCGGAACCCGGAGCGATCTGGTCCTCTTCCGCCGTGTGGTGCGCCAGCCGGGATTGTTCCAGCTTGCCGGATTGCGGGGCCACCGCACGCGCCGTAACACGGATGATAGTCGAGGTCGGATCGTCGTACTCCGGCTGGGTCTCGAAGCGCACGCAGTTGGAGGAGCAATTGCCGTACTGGCTGGAATACGCGATCGGCCCACTGTTCCAGTGGTTGACGGCGCCCAAATAGAGGTCGGTCGGCGTGCCGGTTGGCCCGCCCTGGTCAGGGTTGGCCTGATTGTCCTTGCGGACCATATAGTACAGCACGCGCGTACCGTCGCTCATCGCAATGCGAAGGCGCTCCCCTTGCGCGCTGTAGGCCCCTGACGCGGCCCAGAAGAAGGCGGAGTCATTGGCGTGCGTACGGATGACCGCGCGGCCATAAGCATTGCCGTCCGGCGCAAACATGATCTTGTCTTCCAGGACGTCGTCAGGATTGACGTAGTAAAGCTCGCTTGGGACGTAATTGCTGGAGTTGGGGTCGTAGTTATTATGGTTGTCGCCATGATGGGACCAGCTCGGCAACGACATCTGCTTGGTCTCATCGACCGTCTGCACCTTGATCAGCGTAACGTTTTCGCGGATGTTGTTCACGCTGGCCGCGTTCAGCGACAGGTCGCCGGCCGCTTCAATGGTCGACGACATATTGTTGACCAGGCCGGTCGTACCGCCGTTCAGCGCGCCAGCGATGCTCAGGCTGCCGCCGCTGTAGATGCTGGCGCCGCCGGTGTTGTTGATGGTGCCAGCCACGCCCAGCGCCATCGTGCCCGTCGAGCCGAGCAAGGTGCTGGCGCCGGTGCTGTTCAGGTTCTGGGCCTCCAGGGTCAGGTTGCCGCCGACGATGGCATTGGTATTGTCGATGGTGCCGCTGCTCTTCAGGTCCACCGTTGCCGAGCCGTTGATCTGGCCGGCGTTAGTCAGGTTGCCCGCCGCATTGACCGCCACACCCCGCCCCTGCATCACGGCGCCGGCGTTGTTGCTGACGTTGTTGCCGCTCAGCGTCAGCTTGCCTACCGCCTCGAAGGTGGCGTTGTTGACGATATTGCCCGTCACCGTCAGGCTCAGGTCGCGGTTCGAATGGAACTGCGGGGTGCCGCCGCCCCGGGTGTAGTCGCCGTCCATGCTCAGCGCCAGGTCGCGGCCGCCTTGCAGTTCGCCGTTGCCTTGCAATACGTGAGTGACCACGACCAGGTCGCGGCCGGTGGTGATATTTCCGGCCTCGTTGCTCAGCTGTTGCGCAGTCAGGCTCAGGTCGCCATCGGTGCCTGCGCCGGTGCCGATGCGGCCGCCGTTGTTGTTGACCTGGTTGGCGACGATCTGCGCATTGCCGCCCGAGATGATCAGGCCGCTATTGTTCAGGTTGGCGCCGGCCTGGTTGAAGGTCAGCGTACCGCTGCTGTTGATCGTGCCCAGGTTGTCCAGCAATTGCGTCGCTTGCAAGGTCATGTTCCTACCCGAGGCGATGATGCCGGCGCCGCTGTTTTGCAAACTGACGGCGCCGAGCAGCAGGTTGCCGCCGCCGGCAATCACGCCGGCATTGCTCATCGTTCCCAAGCTGGTGACGCTGGCATCGCCGCTGCCGGCGTTGACGATGCGGCCGTTGCCGTTGTCGATGGACAGTGCTTTCAGCGTCAGTGCGGCGGTGGCGCCGGCCGCTTCGATCGCGCCACCGCTGTTGATCAGCGCGCCACCGGCATCGATCTGCAAGTCCTTGCCGGATTGGATGGTGCCCTGCACGTTGTCCAGCGCGCCGGCGATGGTCAGCACCGCCTTGCCGTCCGCCAGGATCTGCCCTTTCTCGTTGCTGAGGCTGACCGCGCTCAGCGCCAGGTCGGCGCCGCCGCTCTTGGCGGTGGCGATCTGGCCGTTATTGTTGTTGACGGCTTGGGCGACGATGGTGATGGCGCCGCCGGCGACGATCTTGCCGTCGTTGTTCAGATTGGCGCCGGCCTGAGTGAAGGTCAGCGTGCCGGCGCTGGTGATGGCGGCGTGGTTGTCAACTTGCTGGTCCACCGCCAGCAGCAGGTTGCCGGCCGTGCCGATGCTGCCGCCGGTGTCGTTCTTCAGCGTATGCGCGCTCAGCGCGAGATTGCCGTTGGCGGCGATCAGGCCGCTGTTGACAAGGTCGCCGCCGATCAGCACATTGGTATCGCCGATGCCGACGTTGACGATGCGGCCGCCGCTGCTGTCAAGGGTTGCCGCTGTCAAGTCCAGCGTGCCAACGGCGCCTTCGGCCTCGATGGTGCCGCCCGCATTGCCCAGCGCGCCCACGGCGCCCAGCTTCAGGCTCTTGCCGGCTTGCAGCGTGCCGGAGCCGTTGTCCAGGTCGGCGCCGCTGCTCAGCGTGGTATCGCCGCTGGCGAGTATCTTGCCGCCGCGGTTGCTGATGCTCTGGCTGGTGACGCTGATGTCGGCGCCGGATGCGCTGCTGGTGGCGATCTGCCCGCCATCGTTGTTGAAGCTGGCCGCGTTGAACGTGGCCGTGCCGCCGGCCATCATCTGACCGCTGTTGCTGAAGCTGGCGCCGGTTTGCGTGAAGCCGAGCGTGCCGACGCTGCTGACCGTGCCCTGGTTTTGCATCTGCTGCGTTACCGCCAGCTCCAGGTTGCCGCCGGCAGCGATAGTGCCGCCCGCGAGGTTTTGCGCGCTCTGCGCCGACAGCAACAGGTTGCCGTTGCCTCCGATCATGCCGCTGCTGACGATGCTGCCCTGGCTGCTGATGCTGCTATCGCCGTTGCCGACGTTGACGATGCGGCCCGCCATGTTGTCGATGGACTGGCCCTGCACCGCCAGCGTACTGCCGGCGGCCAGCGCTTCGATCACGCCGCTGGCGTTGCCGAGTGCGCCGCCAGCGCTCACCCGCATGTCACGGCCGGCTTGCAGCGTGCCGTGCGCGTTGTCCAGCGCGCCGTAAACGTTGACGACGGCGTTGCCGCTGGCCAGCACGCTGCCGCCGCGATTACTCATGGTCTGGCTGTCCAGGCCGATGTCCGCGCCGGAATTGCTCAGTGTGGCGATCTGGCCGCCATCGTTGTTCAAACTGCCCGCGCTAACGCCAATCCGGCCGGCGGCCGTCAACGTGCCGCTGTTAGTGACTTGCGAGATGGTTTGCCAGGAATCCAGCGTGCCGCCGCTGTTGATGGCGCCGCGATTGTCCAGCAACTGCGACAGCGACAAGGTCATCGAACCGGCGGACGACACGCTGCCGCTGTTTTGCAGGCTCTGCGCGCTCAGGTCCAGCGTGCCGTTGCCGGCAATGGTACCGCCGCCGCTGATGCCGCCCTGGGCGCTAACGCTGGTGGCCGCCGCACCGACATTGACGATGCGGCCGTTACCATTGTCAATGGCGCCCGCCTGCACGTGCATGGCGCTGCCGGATGCCAGGGCTTCGATCACCCCGGCGTTGTTGCTCAGCACGCCGCCAGCGTTGAGGCGCATATCCTGACCCGCTTGCAATGTGCCTTGCGCGTTGTCCAGCGCGCCGCCGACGTTGAACACCGCGTCGCCGCTGGCTTGCACCCGGCCGCCGTGGTTGCTCAGGCTCTGGCTGGCGATTACGATGCCGGCGTTGGAATTCGACAGCGTCGCGATCAGTCCGCCATCGTTGTTCAGGCTGCCGGCGGCGATGGTCGCCTGTCCGGCCGAGACGATCTGGCCGCTGTTGTTGACGATGGCCGTAGTCTGGTTGAACGTCAGCGTACCGCCGCTGTTGACGATACCCTGGTTGTCCAGCTGCTGCGCCACGTCCAGGCCCATCCGCTGTCCCGACAGCACGCTGCCGCCCGTCAGGTTGCGCAAAGACCCGGCCGCCAGATCGAGGCTGCCGTTACCGGCGATCAAACCACTGTTGGTGACCAGCCCCTGGGCGCTCACCGTAGCCGCGCCCGTGCCGACGTTGACCACGCGGCCGGCGCTGTTGTCGATCGTACTCGCCTGCAGCGTCAGGCTGCTGGCCGCCGTGACGGCTTCGATCACGCCGCTCGCGTTATTGAGTGCGCCACCCGCCGTCAATTGCAGGTCGCGTTGCGCCTGGATCGTCCCACGCGCGTTGTTGACGGCGCCGGTGACCGCCAGCGTGGCGTCGCCACTGGCCAGCACGCTGCCGCCCTGGTTGCTCATGCTCTGGCTGGCGATGACGATGCTGGCGCCGCTGTCCTTCAGCGTGGCGA
>NZ_JAHTGR010000137.1:0-423 GCF_019166075.1 Duganella violaceipulchra
GCTACGCCGAGCTCAATGCGCAGGCCAACCGGCTGGCGCACCACCTGCTGGCGCTGGGCGTGGCGCCGGACGTGCGCGTGGCGATCTGCGCCGAGCGCGGCGTCGAGATGCTGGTGGCGATGCTGGCCACGCTGAAAGCGGGCGGCTGCTATGTGCCGCTGGACCCGGCCTATCCGAGCGAGCGGCTGGCCTATATGCTGGCCGACAGCGCACCGCTGGTGGCGCTGAGCGTGGGCGCCGGCCGGGCCGCGCTGGACGATATCGGCGGCGAGGTGGCGCGCATCGACCTGCGCGAACAGGCTGCGTTGTGGAGCGGGCAGGCGTCCGCCAATCCGCAGCGGCACGGACTGACCCCGGCCCACCTGGCCTATGTGATCTACACCTCCGGCTCGACCGGCGCGCCCAAGGGCGTGATGATCGAGC
>NZ_JAHTGR010000138.1:0-418 GCF_019166075.1 Duganella violaceipulchra
GCTCACATCCGAACATTACACCCGCTCGCCCTGGAAGAACGGCGGCGGCATTTTCACCGATATCGCGGATGCCCATCGTGAAGGGAGCCCGGCGAGGGATTGGGACAGCCTGCTCTGGCGTTTTGCCTCCACGCCGATCGTGGCGCCCGGTCCGTTCTCCCATATGCCGGGCATCGATCGCCTGCAGATGGTCGTGGGTGGGCGCGGCCTGGTGCTGAAATCGCCCACGCAGGATTTTGACGAGCGTGAACCCTTCACGACGGTGCGCTTCACCGGCGAGATGGAGATCGTCACCGCGCTCGAGGCTGGCCCGGTCGAGGTGGTGAACCTGATGGCCCGGCGCGGTGCGGCGGAGATCGAGCTTGCGGCGCTGACGCAGCCCGGCGAGCGGCCACTTCCCGCCGGCACGCATCTGGTT
>NZ_JAHTGR010000139.1:0-413 GCF_019166075.1 Duganella violaceipulchra
GCTGGGCCGAGGTCAGCGCGACGACCTGGTTGGTGGTCAGCGCGGCGATGCCGGCGGTGCTCAGCGCGGCCAGCGAGGCGGTGGCCAGGTTGTTGACCTGGGCGGTGGTCAGCGCGGCGACCTGGGCGGTGGTCAACGCGGCGATGCCGGCGGTCTTGATGGCCGACAGGTCAGCCGTTTCCAGCGCGGCGATGGCGTTGCTCGACAGCGCGGCCACTTGCGCGGTGCTCAGTGCGGCGGCTTCGGCGGTGGTCAGTGCGACCACTTGATCGGTCGTCAAGGCCTTGACCTGATTGGCGCTCAGCGCGGCGATCGCGTCGGACTTCAGTGCGGCGAAGTCGGCCGTTTCCAGCGCGGCGATGGCGGCGGTGCTCAGGCCGGCCACTTGCGCGGTGCTCAGCGAGCTTGCCTGG
>NZ_JAHTGR010000140.1:0-412 GCF_019166075.1 Duganella violaceipulchra
AGGCGGCCTGCATGTCGGTGATCTTGAGGTTGTAGCCCAGGTGGCTGTAGGTGTACTTGTGGTCGTAGCCCATCGGCAGCGTGCCCAGGCACTGGCAGAAGCGCTTGCCGCAGGTGTTGTCCTTGCCCGGCGCGCAGTAGCAGTCGCGGCCCCAGTCGCGGAACGACTCGGCGATCATCTTCAGTTCGGCGTTGTTGGTGAACACCGCGCCGCCTTCACCCATGGTGATGTGGTGCGCGGGATAGAACGACATGGTGCCGATGTCGCCGAAGGTGCCGACCATCCTGCCGTGGTAGGTCGAGCCGAGGGCGTCGCAGCAGTCCTCGATCAGCCACAGATTGTGTTTCTTGCAGAGCGCCGTGATGACGTCCAGGTTGTACGGGTTGCCCAGCGTGTGGGCCAGCATGATGGC
>NZ_JAHTGR010000141.1:0-411 GCF_019166075.1 Duganella violaceipulchra
GCGCCGAGCGCGGCGTGGGCATGGTGGTGGCCTTGCTGGCCATCCTGAAGGCGGGTGGTTGCTACGTGCCGCTCGATCCTGATTATCCGCATGAACGGCTGGCCTACATGCTGGCCGACAGCGCGCCGCTGGCGGTGCTGCTCGACGGCGCCGGCCGGCAGGCGCTGGACGGCATCGGCGGCGATGCGCCCCGCATCGACCTGGGGGCACAGGATGGGCCATGGCGCGCCCAGGCCGTGCACAATCTGGCGCGGGGGGCGCTGACGCCGTCGCATCTGGCCTATGTGATCTACACCTCCGGTTCGACCGGGCAGCCGAAGGGCGCGATGAACGCGCACGCGGGCGTGGTCAACCGCATTGTGTGGATGCAGCAGGCCTACGCGCTCAGCGCGCGGGACGTGGTGCTGCAAA
>NZ_JAHTGR010000142.1:0-399 GCF_019166075.1 Duganella violaceipulchra
GCGCGTATGTGCCGCTCGACCCGAGCTATCCCCAGGAGCGTCTGGCATACATGTTACAAGACAGTATGCCGGTGGCGCTGCTGACGCAGACGGGCATGCAAGAGCGCCTGCCGGCTGCGGCCGAAGCAGGATTGACGATACCGGTGCTGCTGCTCGATGGAGAGGAAGACGGCGCGGCCATGGCGCGTCAAACATCGCACAATCCCGACCCGGCGCAGCTGGGCTTGACGGCGCGGCACCTGGCGTATGTGATCTATACCTCGGGCTCGACCGGGATGCCCAAGGGGGTGATGGTTCAGCACGAAAATGTGTTACGTCTATTTGCAGCGACACAAGACCGGTTTCATTTTAATGTCAACGATGTGTGGACGCTGTTCCACTCGTTTGCTTTTGACTTCT
>NZ_JAHTGR010000143.1:0-398 GCF_019166075.1 Duganella violaceipulchra
GTCGCGTTCGACGGACCGGAGGGCAAGTTCGCGATCAACATGATCGCACGGCTCGTCAATGAAGGCGGCATGCCCAATCTCGACCAGCCCTCGATGCGCGCGGCTTTCGCGGCCGGCAAGACCGGCTTTCACATCACCTCGACCTCGGACCTCAACAAGGTCACGCAGATGATCGGCGGCAAGTTCGCACTGAAGACGATACCGTTCCCCGACGTCGCCACCTCCACCGGCCGGCTGCCGGCCGGCGGCAATGTCGTGCTGATCCTCGCCAAGGACAAGGCCAAGCGCGATGCCGCCTGGGAAGCGGTGAAGTTCTGGACCGGTGCCAAGGGCGCCGCGATCATGGCCGAGACCACCGGTTACATGCCGCCCAACAAGGTTGCCAACGAGGTCTATCT
>NZ_JAHTGR010000144.1:0-397 GCF_019166075.1 Duganella violaceipulchra
TATGCGTCATGCTAAAACGTGCAGGCTCATCCCATTTCGCTCGCCACTACTTTGGGAATCTCGGTTGATTTCTTTTCCTGCAGCTACTTAGATGTTTCAGTTCGCCGCGTTCGCTTTGCATACCTATGTATTCAGTATGCAATGACCCAAAGGGCCGGGTTTCCCCATTCGGAAATCTGCGGATCAAAGCTTGTTTGCTAGCTCCCCGCAGCTTATCGCAAGCTACTACGTCCTTCATCGCCTGTAATCGCCAAGGCATCCACCATGTGCACTTATTCACTTGTCCCTATAACGTTAGCCCCTGCGACTAACAAGGAGCGTTTATAGGAATAAGAAGTACTACGTTGTTGCGTTTGTTGATACATACAATCATTACCCACCCACGCGGTTCCCCGCA
>NZ_JAHTGR010000145.1:0-397 GCF_019166075.1 Duganella violaceipulchra
GTTCAGATGTTCGACGATCTCGTCCTCGAAGCTCATGACCGAACCGGTCAGCGCGATCAGGGCGAGCAGCAGCGCGAGGACGAGGCCCGCGATGGAGTGGACCTGGAACAGAGACGCCCTGATCTTGTTCCCCGGCCTACTCATCGAAACCCACCTTCCCGATGAGCGCGATGGCAGCTTGCTGTTGTCCGGCGACCTCATCGATCGGCAGCGTATCGGCGGCGAACGAGCCAATCTCGGCAACGATCGGAGCACGCTCCGCCTCGGCAAGCACAGGATATTCCAGCTCGGCGGCGGCAAAGATCCGCTGCGCCGCAGGTGTCACCAGGAATTCGAGCAGCTTTCGTGCGGCATCCGGATGTGGCGCGTGTTTCGCAATGGCAGCGCTGGTCAGATT
>NZ_JAHTGR010000146.1:0-392 GCF_019166075.1 Duganella violaceipulchra
GACCTGATTGGCGCTCAGCGCGGCGATCGCGTCGGACTTCAGTGCGGCGAAGTCGGCCGTTTCCAGCGCGGCGATGGCGGCGGTGCTCAGGCCGGCCACTTGCGCGGTGCTCAGCGAGCTTGCCTGGCCGGTGGTCAGTGCGACGATCTGGTTGGTGGTCAAACCGGACACGGCGGCGGTGCTCAGCGCGGCGATCTGGTTGGTCGACAGCGCGGCAACTTGTGCCGTGGCAAGGCCCACCAGCTGGGCGCTGCGCAAGGCGGCAACGTTCGCGGTGGTCAGGCCGACGATGTCGGCGGTCTCGATGGCGCCGATGGCGTTGCTGCTCAGCGCCGCAACCTGGGCCGAAGCCAGGCTGCTCAGCTGGGCCGAGGTCAGCGCGACGACCTGGT
>NZ_JAHTGR010000014.1:0-226049 GCF_019166075.1 Duganella violaceipulchra
GACACGGCCTCTGCCGTAGGCGCCGCCTACGGCAGAGGCCGTGTCCGAATGTCAGACTTGACCCCCGTATAAAAAAAAAGCCCGCTGGTGAAAGCGGGCTAAATCCAATTCCTTTGCAAGAAGTGGAGGAGACAAGTCAATTATGCTGCAGCGCGGTATATAACGCAAATTTATTTTTCGAATATCGAACATCACGATAACGCATAACTGTCCGGCCGCCGCGCCGTGCATTCCGCGCGCCGCGGCCCTCTGGATTACTTCGGTTTGCAGCTCAGTGTCACGTTGCTGACCTTGGCGCCGTTGACCACGCCGCTGTTGTTGGCCAGCGAGCAATTGAGGTCGTCCGGCTGCGACAGGATGGTCACGCCGTAGGCGGAACCGTCGGCCACCGGCGACGCAAACTCGTACTCGCCCTTGCCCAGCACGGTATCCGTGGCCGCGGCGCTCGACACCGAGACCTGGCCGCCGGTGGAGCCGTTCAGCAGCACCACGACGCGCGGGACGGCCGCCACCGCGGCGGTGCTGCCGCTGGCGGGGATGGCCTCGGATTTGTTGAACAGGCCGACGAACGGGCCGCCCACCGAGTAGCTGTTCTGGGCGCACTGGATCGTCACGGCGATCGCCACCGTATGGCCGGCCGAACCGGAACCATTCAACGGCTGGCAGGTCTGGTGCGCCGGATTGGCCAGCACGGTGACGTTGTACTCGGTGCCGTACGGGATTTGCTTGGGCATCACGAAGCTGGTGGCGCCGGCCGCCACCGGCAACTGGTCGGCGCCGTTGGCCAGCACCAGGCCAGGGTTGCCCAGGCCGCTGATCGCGCCCTGCACGGCGAATTGGGCCTTGCCGCCGCAGGCGGACAGCGCGGCGGCCAGCATCAGCGCCGCTACGGCGCTCAAAGTCGAAAATTTCATCAATTACTCCAAAAAGAGGCGGATCGGCCGGCCAGCGCGATGCGGGCCGGCGCGAGAATTAGTTGCAGGTGACGGTCACGCCGAGGAAGCCGCCGGCCGGCATGGTGCCGACGTTGCTGGCCAGCGTGCAGGTCTGGGCCGGATTGTTCGGCTGCGCCAGCACGGTCACGCCATAGGGCGAACCGTCGCCAACCGTGTTGCCGAAGGTGAACGAGACCGGCGCGCCGGCGGTGGCCGGCCGCGGCACGCTGACGGTGTCGGCGCCGTTGGCCAGGATCAGGCCTGTGTTGGCGGGGCCCGTGCTGCTGAGGCCGCTCACGGTGCCGCCCAGCGTCCACGGGTTGGCCTGGCAGGCGAAGCCGATCTGGCCCGAGGTATAGGCGTTGGCCTTGCCGACGTTGCTGGTGCCGATCGGTTTGCAGCTGCCGCCGGTCGGGCCGGCGAAGACCTGGATATCGAATTCCTCATCGACCGCGGCCAGCTTGGTGAACACAAAGCCGGTGGCACCGGCGGCGATCGGCAGTTTTTCGCCGGTCTTGTTGTTGATCAGGACCAGATCGGGCTTGGTCAGGCCGCTGATGCCGCCGGACAGGGCCAGGTTGCCATTGCCGCCGCCGCAGGCGTTCAGCAAGGCGGCGCACACCAGGGCCAGGCCCGAACGCAGATACAAACTTTTCATAAAATTCTCTCTCCAAAACGAATAGGGCCCGGCAAACCTCGGGTGCAGCATCTTACACGGAATGGCCCGTATTTTAGTGCATTTGCTCAGGCCGGGCCGCTAAGCGATGTAACAGCTTGTGACACTTGCGGCCGCGGCGCGGCCTAGCGGACCTGCGCCAGCGCGCAGCGCGAACGCTTGCCGTCGAGCCGGCACGTGTTGCGCACCCGGCCTTGCTGGTCGTGCACTTGCACCAGCCACTGGTCGGCGCCCAGCCGCTCCATGCTCATGAAGCCGAAGCCGTCGACCCAGGAACTGAACTGCTCGACCTGCGCGCCCGGCGCCGGCGTCACGCCGTCCGGCAAGCGTTCCGGCAGCGGCACGGTGTCCTCGGCGGTGCCGGAAAAGCCGGAAATGAACTGGCTCGGATGGCCGCTGGCGAAGCTGACCTGCTCCCACAGATGCACATGGCCGGACAGCATCGCCTGTATGCCGTCCGGCAGCAGCTGCGCGTTGAGCGAGCCGAACGCCTGCTGCAGGCCGGCGTCGCCCGGCAGCAGCACGGTGGCGCCGTCGGCCTTGCGGTCGGCGCCCATGCCCAGCAGCGGATGGTGGACGATGCCGAGGTTGCGCGGCGCCTGCCGCGCCAGCGCCTCCAGCTTGCGGTACAGCTCGCGGTACTTGTCGTAGCCCGGCTCGCCCGGCTTGAGGCCCTTCCAGCTGGTGCTGGCGCTGTCGAGCACCAGCAGCTGGGTGTCCTGGCCGATCGGCACGGCGTAGGGATCGCTGTAATTGCCGACGGCGTCGTCGGCGGCGAGGTTGCAGTCGCGGCCGGGCAGCAGCGGGCGCGGATCGAGCAGGCGCCAGTAGCCCTGGCCGCCGCGCAGGCAGTTTTCGTGGTTGCCGCGCGCCATCACCCACGGCGCCGCCTGCAGCAGCGCCGCGCCGGGCGCGAAGAAATCGGCGTTCCAGGCGTCCCAGCCATAGCCCCAGGGGCTGCCGGCGCAGCCGGCGTTGCCGTCCGGGCAGGCGTTTTCGCGGTAGTGGTAGTCGCCCACGTGGATCACCAGCTCGGGGCGCCACGCGGCGGCGGCGGCGGCGATGGCGGCGAACGGGTAGGCGGCGCCGTCGTTGCAGGCCTGGTAGCTGTGGCTGTTTTTTTGCAGGCGGCAGCCGGTGTCGCCGAGCACGACGATGCGCCGCGGCGCCGGCGTCGGCAGCGGCAATACCCGGCCCAGCACGCTCGCCTGGCGATAGCTGCCGGCGGCCGGCAGCGGCGCCTCGCAGGTCAGCAGCGGGAAGGCGGCCGGCTTGGAGTCGGCCGGGGCCGACGGCGTGCTGCGCAGCGCCAGGGTGGCGGCCGGCGCGCGCACGGCCATCGGCCGCGGACGCTGGTCGATGACGATGTCGGGGCAGGCTGGCGCGGCGATCAGCACGCGCGCCACGGCGGCGCCCTGTTCGCCCAGCACCACGAAGGAGGAAAACGCCGGCGCCTGGCCGACGGTGGCGCAGCCGGCCAGCACGGCGCTCAGCAGGGGCGCCGCCCAGCGGCGGCAAATCGTCACAAACATGGTCAAAGGCACGGCGGCTCCAGCAGGGGAATCCGGTAATTTACCATGCCGTCGCCGGGTCGTTGCCGGCTCGTCGCCAAGCGGCGATCGGTGCGACAATACGCGGATTCCACATTTTCCCCTGCCCGCCATGAACTATCGCCGCCCGCACGCCCTGCTGTTCGACCTTGACGACACCCTGTGGCCGATCGCCCCGGTGATCGCGGCGGCGGAAACCAGTTGGCACGCCTGGCTGGCCGAGCACGCGCCCGAAGTGACGCAGCGCTACTCCATCGCCGAGCTGCGCGCGCGCCGCATGGCCTTGCTGGAGCAGCGTCCCGAGCTGGTGGTCGACCTGTACCAGCTGCGCCGCGTGGCGCTAGAGCAGGCCTTCGCCGACGCCGGCGCCGACGCCGCCCACATCGACGGCGCCATGCGCCATTTCCACGAGCGGCGCAACGCCGTCACGCCGTATGCCGACGTGGTGCCGGCGCTGGCCGAGTTGCAGGCGCTGCTGCGGCTGGGCGTGATCACCAACGGCAACGCCGACCTTGAAGTCATCGGCCTGCAGCACCATTTCGACACCGTGCTGGCCTCGTCGCGCTTCGGCCGCGCCAAGCCCGACCCGTCCATCTTCCTGGCCGCCTGCGCGGCGATGGGCGTGGCGCCGCAGGACGCGGTCTACGTCGGCGACGACCTGCGGCTGGACGTGCAGGGCGCGCAGGGCGCCGGCCTGCGGGCGGTGTGGATGAACCGCGCCGGCAGCACGGCGCACCTGGAGGCCGGCGTGGCGCCGGACGCCATCTGTGCCAGTTTCGATGCACTTCTGGCCTGGGTGCGCGGGCAAATGCGGCATTGACGCCACGCCGCGGCCCCTGTCCGGCGCAGAGCGTGCATAATAAGCGGAAATACCATCAGTGAATGAACATGCAACTCGAACCACGCGCACAAACCCTGCTCAAGGCCCTCGTCGAACGCTACATCGCGGACGGGCAGCCGGTGGGCTCGCGCGCCCTGTCCAAGATCTCCGGGCTGGACCTGTCGCCGGCGACCATCCGCAACATCATGGCCGACCTGGAGGAGCTGGGCTACGTCGCCAGTCCCCACACCTCGGCCGGGCGGGTGCCGACGCCGCGCGGCTACCGCATCTTTGTCGACACCTTGCTGACGGTGCAGCACCTCGACGAGCAATCGGTCGAAGGGCGCATGCGGCTGCAGGCGCCTCAGCCGCAGAAGATGATCGCCAACGCGGCGCAGATGCTGTCGTCGCTGTCGCAGTTCGCCGGCGTGGTGCTCAGTCCGCGGCGCGAATCGGTGTTCCAACAGATCGAGTTTTTGCGGCTGGGGGAGAAGCGCATCCTGCTGGTGATCGTCGGCCCGACCGGCGACGTGCAGAACCGGCTGCTGCTGACCGACGTCGACTACAGCCCGGCGCAGCTGGTGCACTCGGCCAACTACATCAACCAGAACTACGGCGGCCTGGCCTTCGACGAAGTGCACATGCGGCTGCAAAACGAAGTGCGCCAGCTGCGCGACGACATGGGGCGGCTGATGCAGGCGGCGGTGGAGGCGGGCAGCGAGGCGATGGCCGACAGCTCGGACGACATGGTCATCTCCGGCGAGCGCAACCTGCTGTCGGTGAGCGACCTGTCGTCGAACATGACGTCGCTGCGGCAGATGTTCGACATGTTCGAGCAGAAGACCGGCTTGATGCAGTTGCTCGACGTCTCGAGCAAGGCCAGCGGCGTGCAGATCTACATCGGCGGCGAATCGAGCCTGGTGCCGATGGACGAGATGAGCGTGGTCACCGCGCCCTACATGGCCAACGGCAAGATCGTCGGCACCTTGGGAGTGATCGGCCCGACCCGCATGGCGTATGAGCGGGTGATACCGATCGTCGACATCACGGCCAAGCTGCTATCGAACGCGCTGAGCCACAACTAAGCGGGGGTCAGGGGGTCAAGTCTGACATTCGGACACGAGCTCTGCCGTAAAGCAGCTTACGGCAGGGCTCGTGTCCGAATGTCAGACTTGACCCCCGAGGTTTTGGATAGGCTTACTGGCGGTGCGGGCAGGCGGTCTTGGTGCAGTTGCCGTAGATCGCCAGCGCATGCTCGGCGATCTTGAAGCCGCGCTCCTTGGCGATGATCTGCTGGCGCGATTCGATTTCCTCGTCGAAGAATTCCTCCACCCGGCCGCAATCGAGACACACCAGGTGGTCGTGGTGCGAACCTTCGTTCAATTCGAAAATCGCCTTGCCCGTCTCGAAATGGTTGCGGTTGAGCAGGCCGGCCTGCTCGAACTGGGTCAGCACGCGGTACACGGTCGCCAGACCCACATCCATATTGTCGGACAGCAGAATCTTGTAGACATCCTCGGCGGTCAGGTGGCGCACTTCGCTGTTCTGGAAGATGTCCAGGATCTTGAGGCGGGGCAGCGTGGCTTTCAGGCCGCTGGCCTTCAGGTCGGTAGGATTGTTGCTCATGATGTCGACTCTTTGAGTGGTTGGCGATTGTGAGCCGACAGTTTAACGCACTCCGACAGGCGCCGCACCTTCGACGCGAGACGCGCCCTCCCGCGTGAAATTTACATTTGCAATGTTTTACAATTAATCTTTATAAAACAAGGACATAGTTCCGGATTTGCTGGATAATGCGATCTCTCCGAGTGCCCGCGCAGCCCCATCTCGCACCTTGTGCTTTATGATATAGCGTTTTTCGGCACTTCCGCTCGATCAGATTGAGGACAACCATGCGCGTCACCCAGGCTTTATCGCAGTCTTTGTTGCACCGTTTCACCCGCCGCGCGCCGCTGCTCGCCGGCGCTGTTTGCGTCGCGCTGGCCGTGGGCGGCTGTGCGTCCAACACCACGCTGGGCGAGAAATCGACCGACGTCAAGGAAACCGGCACCACGCTGGACGCCAACAAGGGCGCGCAAACGACCACCATCACCAAGCTGCAGAAGTTCATGTGGTTCTTCTCGCCGTATCGCCCGGACATCCAGCAGGGTAACTTCGTGTCCGAAGAGATGCTGTCGCAGCTGAAGGCCGGCATGACGCGCGACCAGGTCCGCTTCATCTTCGGCACCGCGCTGTTGGCCGACCCGTTCCACGCCGACCGCTGGGACTACGCCTTCCGCATGGCCAAGGGCAACGGCGAAATCACCACCAGCCGCGTGATCGTGTTCTTCGACAAGGACGGCAAGGTGGCGCGCTGGGAAGGCGGCAACCTGCCGACCGAAAAAGAATACATCGCCCGCATCGCCGGCCCGGCGCCCAAGGTCAAGAAGGACCTGAGCGTGCCGGATGCGCGTCCGGTGGGCAATACCTCGTCCATCCCGGCCGGCAGCGACAACGCCGCCGCCTCGCCGGTTGGCGTCACGGTGAACAACGACAAGAAATAAGCACGAGGACCGAAGCATGACAGACCTGAACATCGCCATCGCCGGCGCCGGCGGCCGCATGGGCCGCATCCTGATCGAAGCGGTGCTCGACGCGCCCGACGCCACCCTGTCCGGCGCGCTGGACCGCGCCGGCTCGGCCAACGTCGGCAGCGACGCCGCCGCCTTCCTCGGCAAACCGGCCGGCGTGCCGGTGGAGTCCGAGCTGGCCAAGGGCCTGGCCGGCGCGCAGTTCCTGATCGACTTCACCCGCCCCGAAGGCACGCTGGAGCACCTGGCCTATTGCGCCGAGCACGGCATCAAGATGATCATCGGCACCACCGGCTTCGACGACGCCGGCAAGGCCGCCATCGCCGAGGCGGCCAAGAAGACCGCCATCGTGTTCTCGCCCAACTTCAGCGTCGGCGTCAACGTTACGCTCAAGCTGCTGCAGCAGGCGGCCAAGGCGCTGTCGACCGGCTACGACATCGAAGTGATCGAAGCCCACCACCGCCACAAGGTCGACGCCCCGTCCGGCACCGCGCTGAAGATGGGCGAAGTGCTGGCCGACGCGCTCGGCCGCGACTTGAAGGATTGCGCCGTCTACGCGCGCGAAGGCGTGACCGGCGAGCGCGATCCGTCGTCGATCGGCTTCGCCACCATTCGCGGCGGCGACATCGTCGGCGACCACACGGTGCTGTTCGCCGGCACCGGCGAGCGCATCGAGATCAGCCACAAATCCAGCAGCCGCGTGACCTACGCGCACGGCTCGCTGCGCGCCTGCCGCTTCCTGGCCGACAAGGCCACCGGCCTGTACGACATGAACGACGTGCTGGCGCTGAACTGATGACGCCCAACCACTTCACCCTGGCCAGCTACTGGGAGCAGGGCGACACCATCAGCCACATCGTGGCGCTGGTGTTGCTGGCGATGTCGCTGGTGAGCTGGTTCTTCATCCTGGCCAAGAGCTACGCCGCGTGGCGCATCCGCCGCGGCGCGCCGGCGGTGCAGGCGTTCTGGGAGGCGCCGTCGATGCAGGACGGCGTGGCCGCGCTGACGCTGGCCGATCCCGAACAAGTGTTCCTGCCGCTGGCGCAGCAAGGCGCCGCGCAGTTGAAGACCGCCGGCCGCTCTTCACTGGGCGGCGAGATGGGCCATGCGGCCCAGGTCACGCGCGTACTGCGGGTGGCGATCCAGCATTCCACCAACCGCCTCGAAGGCGGCCTGACCCTGCTGGCGTCGATCGGCGCCACCGCGCCCTTCGTCGGCCTGCTGGGCACGGTGTGGGGCATCTACCATGCGCTGGCCAATGTATCGGCCAGCGGCACGGTGCAGATCGACAAAGTGGCCGGCCCGGTGGGCGAGGCGCTGATCATGACCGCCATCGGCCTGACGGTGGCGATCCCCGCCGTGTTGGCGTATAACGGATTCAACCGCGTCAACCGGCTGACCCTGGCCGAGCTGGACGCCTTCGCCCACGACCTGCACGCGTATTTGACGAAGTAACGGAGGGGGTCAAGTCTGACATTCGGACACGTGCTCTGCCGTAGCGGCTGCTACGGCAGAGCACGTGTCCGAATGTCAGACTTGACCCCCCGCTTTAAGAGGAGCGAGCATGAGCTTTGGCGCATTCAACCACCACCGCAATCCCGGCCCGATGGCCGACATCAACGTCACGCCGATGGTGGACGTGATGCTGGTGCTGCTGGTGATCTTCATCCTCAGCGCGCCGATGTTCACCCACGCCGTCAAGCTGGACCTGCCGAAAGCACAGGCGCAGGCCAGCCCGCAGCAGGCCGCGACGGTCACGCTGTCGATCGACGGCGCCGGCAAGATCTTCTGGAATAACGACCCGGTCGAGCAGAGCGTGCTGGAAGCGCGCCTGGTCGAAGCGGCCAAGCTGGAGCCGCAACCGGAACTGCAACTGCGCGCCGACAAGGACACCCGCTACGAAGTGGTGGCCCAGGTGATGGCGGCCGCGCAGTCGAATGGATTAACGAAATTGGGTTTCGTCACCGACCCCAAAAGAGAAGGAAAAAAATAATGGCAACCGCAGAACTGAACGGCGCGGCGATCACCGACTTTGACGCCTTCCACGCCGCCTGCAAGGCCGCGCTGGGCTTCCCCGACGGCTACGCCAACACCATGGACGCCTGGGTCGATTGCCTCAGCTATTTGCGCGACGAGGACGGCATGAGCAAGTTCCGCCTGAAGCCGAACGAAGTGCTGGAAATCGTCATCACGGGCGCGGAGGCGATGAAGGCGGCCGTCCCGGATATCCTGGAAGAGATGACTTACTGCGTGGCCGGCATCAACGAGCGCTACGAAGACTACGGCGAGAAGCCGGCCCTGAAACTTACGCTGCGCTAACCGCGCCGGCCGGCACGGCGTTCGGGATCAGCGCCTTGGCGCCGGTCTCGCCCGGTGCCAGCGTCAGCACCTCGTAGCCGGTCTCGGTCACCAGCACCATGTGTTCCCACTGCGCCGACAGCGATTTGTCGCGCGTCTCGACGGTCCAGCCATCGTTCAATTCCTTGGTCGCCGCCTTGCCGGCATTGATCATCGGTTCGATCGTGAACAGCATGCCCGGCTTGAGTACCACGCCCTGGCCCGGACGGCCGTAGTGCGCCACCTGCGGCTCCTCGTGGTAGACCATGCCGATGCCATGGCCGCAGTAATCGAGCACCACGCTGTAGCCGGCCTTCTCGGCGATGGTCTGGATCGCGAAGCCGACGTCGCCCAGGGTGGCGCGCGGCTTGACGGCGCGGATGCCGGCCCACATCGCCGAATAAGTGGTCTCCACCAGCTTGCGCGCCGCCTTCGACGGCTCGCCGACGTAGTACATGCGGCTGGTGTCGCCGTGCCAGCCGTCGCGGATGACGGCGACGTCGATGTTGATGATGTCGCCATCCTTGAGGATGTGGTCTTCCGCCGGAATGCCGTGGCACACCACATGGTTGACCGAGCTGCACACGGTGGCCGGGAAGCCGCCGTAGCCGACGTTGGCCGGAATCGCCTGCTGCACGTTGACGATGTAGTCGTTGCACAGCTGGTCGAGGTAGGCCGTGCTGACGCCCGCCTTGATGTGCGGCGTGATCATGGTCAGCACGTCGGCCGCCAGCTGGGCGGCGACGCGCGCCAGGACGATTTGCTCGGGCGACTTGATCAGGTTGGCGTTGCGACGGGACATGGGACTACCTCTTTCATTTTTTAAGCCGCGTATTCTGCCACAACCGCTAGCGCACCGCTTTCAAGTCGAAGTGCGGGTTGTCAATAAGGCAAAGCAAATTGCCGAACGGATCGGCCAGTTCGACCGTCTTGATGTTCTCGCCGACGTCCTGGATCGCGCCGTGCACGGTGGCGCCCAGCGCGACGATGCGCTCGACTTCGGCGGCGATATCGTCGACGCCCCAGTAGACCATGCTGCCGGTCTGGCCCGGCTTGCCGTCCGGGATCAGGCCCAGCTCGAAACCGCCGACGTTGAAGCCGACGTAGAACGGCTGGTCGAAATAGGGTGCCGTATCGAATACCTTGCTGTACCAGGCCTTGGCGGCTGCCAGGTCGGCGACCGGGTAGGCCACGGTGCGTAATCCCTTGATCATGCTTGTCTCCACTGAGATGTTGAAAACACCATCTTGGCACAATGGCGGCGGGCGCGATTGTAAAAATGGAAGCTAGGCCGCCAGCAGGAAGCGTTCCGGCGCGCTGCCGGCGAATTCCTGGAAATCGTGGATCAGGTGCGACTGGTCGAAATAGCCGCAGGCCAAAGCCAGTTGCGCCCAGTCAGGCGACGGCTCGGCCTTGAGCGCGGCCGTGGCGCGGCGGAAGCGGCAGATGCGCGCATACAGCTTGGGCGACAGCCCGACCCGCGCGCGGAACAGCGCCGCCAGGTGCTGGCGCGACACGCCCAGCTGCGCTGCCAGGTCTTCGATGCGCAGCACGCCGCCGCTGGCGTCCAGCGCGGCCAGCGCGCGGCGGATCAGCAGGTCGCCCGGATCGCCCGCTTGTCCGGCGCCGTCCGCGCGCAGCCGCCGCAGCAGCTGATGCTCGATCAGGGCGATGCGCTCGCGGTCGGATAGTTCGCAGGTCCACAGCGCGTCGGCCAGCCGTTCGGCATCGCTGCGGTCCCACAGCAGGTCGATATCGGCCCGCTGGTCGGTCAGCGCGTGCAGCGGCGCCGCCAGGAAGGCGCCCGCCGCGCCGGGTTTGAAGCGCACCGCCACCGTCCGCAGCGGCCCGCCGCTGGCGACCAGGATGGCGCTGCTCATCATGCCGACCGCGAAGCCGGGCCGTCCGCCGTCCTGCCACAGGATGTCGACGCAGTTATCCGGCAGCACCCGATGCGTATGGGCGCCGCCCGGCGCGCAGGCGGCCCACATGCACTCGACATGCGCGGCCAGCGCCGGGTGGGGAGGATATTCGCGATAATACATCCGCCCAGTATACCCCGGGGGTCAAGTCTGACATTCGGACACGGGCTCTTCCGCAGTGCAGCAGAGGCCGTGTCCGAATGTCAGACTTGACCCCCTGGGTTATAATGTCCGGTTCATATTCACTTATTGGCCGCACACCATCATGCAAGATAAATATAGTCCCGCTGACGTAGAAAAAGCCGCTCAATCCCACTGGAAAGCCATCGACGCCTACAAGGCCGTCGAGCACGACCCGCGTTTCCCGAAAGGGAAGTATTACGCCTGTTCGATGCTGCCTTACCCATCGGGCAAGCTGCATATGGGCCACGTCCGCAACTATACGATCAATGATGTGATGTACCGCTACCTGCGCATGAACGGCTACAACGTGCTCATGCCGATGGGCTGGGATGCGTTCGGCATGCCGGCGGAAAACGCGGCGATGGCCAACAACGTGCCGCCGGCGCAGTGGACCTACTCCAACATCGCCCACATGCGCGAGCAGATGGAGTCGATGGGTCTGGCGATCGACTGGTCGCGCGAAATGACCGCGTGCAAGCCGGAATACTACAAGTGGAACCAGTGGATGTTCCTGAAGATGCTGGAAAAAGGCATCATCTACAAGAAGACCGGCACCGTGAACTGGGACCCGATCGACCAGACCGTGCTGGCCAACGAGCAGGTGGTCGACGGCCGCGGCTGGCGTTCTGGCGCGCTGATCGAAAAGCGCGAAATCCCGATGTACTACGCCCGCATCACCGACTACGCCGACGAGCTGCTGGCCTACGTTGACGACAAGCTGCCAGGCTGGCCTGAGCGCGTGCGCACCATGCAGACCAACTGGATCGGCAAGTCGACCGGCGTGCGCTTCGCCTTCCCGCACCAGATCAAGGGCGCCGACGGCGAGTTGATCCAGGACGGCAAGATGTACGTCTTCACCACCCGCCCGGACACCATCATGGGCGTGACCTTCTGCGCCGTGGCCGCCGAGCACCCGCTGGCGATCCACGCCGCGCAGACCAATCCGGCGCTGGCCGCCTTCAACGCCGAGTGCAAGCTGGGCTCCGTGATCGAAGCCGACATGGCGACGATGGAGAAGAAGGGCATGCCGACCGGCCTGTTCGTCACCCATCCGCTGACCGGCGCGCAGGTCGAGGTCTGGGTCGGCAACTACGTGCTGATCACCTACGGCGACGGCGCCGTCATGGGTGTGCCCGCGCACGACGAGCGCGATTTCGCCTTCGCCAAAAAATACAACTTGCCGATCAAGCAGGTCATCACAGCCGAAGGCAAGGACTTCTCCACCGAAGCCTGGCAGGAATGGTACGGCGACAAGGACATCTCCATCGTCACCAACTCCGGCAAGTACGACGGCCTGCGTTACGCCGAAGCCGTCGAAGCCGTGGCCGCCGACATGGCCGCCAAGAACCTGGGCGAGAAGAAGATCACCTTCCGCCTGCGCGACTGGGGCATCTCGCGCCAGCGCTACTGGGGCACGCCGATCCCGATGATCCATTGCGCCGATTGCGGCGTGGTGCCGGTGCCGGAAAAAGACCTGCCGGTGGTGCTGCCGGAAGACTGCGTACCCGATGGTACCGGCAATCCGCTGAACAAATACGAAGCCTTCCTCAAGTGCGACTGCCCGCAGTGCGGCAAGCCTGCGCGCCGCGAAACCGATACGATGGATACCTTCGTCGATTCGTCGTGGTACTACATGCGCTATACCTCGCCGGGCGCCGACAAGGCCATGGTCGATGAACGCAATGACTACTGGATGCCGATGGACCAGTATATCGGCGGCATCGAACACGCCGTCATGCACCTGCTGTACGCGCGCTTCTGGACCAAGATCATGCGCGACTTCGGCCTGGTCAAGTTCGACGAGCCGTTCGTCAACCTGCTGACCCAGGGCATGGTGCTCAACGAGACCTACTTCCGCGAAGACGCGGCCGGCAAGAAGACCTGGTTCAATCCGGCCGACGTCGACCTGACGCTGGACGACAAGGGCCGCCCGCAAGGCGCGACCTCGAAGGCCGACGGCTTTGCCGTCAACATCGGCGGCACCGAGAAGATGTCGAAGTCGAAGAACAACGGCATCGACCCGGCCGCGCAGATCGACCAGTACGGCGCCGACACCGCGCGCCTGTTCACCATGTTCGCATCGCCGCCGGAACAGACGCTGGAATGGTCGGGCAGCGGCGTCGAAGGCGCCAACCGTTTCCTGCGCCGCGTGTGGGCGTTCGGCTACGCGCAGCGCGAAGCCATCGCCGCCGCCGGCGCGCCGCTGACCGCCGTCGCCACCACGGACGCCGGCAAAGCCCTGCGCCGCGAACTGCACAAGGTCTTGCAGCAGGCCGACTACGACATCAAGCGCATCCAGTACAACACCGTGGTGTCGGCCTGCATGAAGATGTTGAACACGCTGGAATCGGCCAAGGACGCGGATGCCGCGTCGATCGCCGAAGGCTACGCGATCTTCCTGCGCCTGCTGAACCCAGTCGCTCCGCACGTCACCCACGTGCTGTGGGAAGAACTGGGCTACGCCAAGGCGCATGGCGACATCCTCAACGTGCAGTGGCCGCAAGTGGACCCTGCGGCGCTGGAGCAGTCCGAGATCGAAATGATGATCCAGGTGAACGGCAAGCTGCGCGGCAGCGTGGTGGTGGCCAAGACCGCCGACAAGGCGAGCATCGAAGCGGCGGCCCTGGCCAACGAAGCGGTGCAGAAGTTCATCGAAGGCACGCCGAAGAAGATCATCGTGGTGCCGGGCAAATTGATCAACATCGTGGTTTAACTGGATAGCACATGCTTACTACTTCCGAGTTGTTCCGGCGCGGCCGGCTGGCCGGCGCCGTGCTGGCCGTGGCGCTGACCGTGTCGGCCTGCGGCTTCCATCTGCGCGGCGACGGCGGCCACTACACGCTGCCGTTCCCGTCGATGTACGTCGGACTGCCGGAAGCGTCGCCGTTGGCGATCGATTTGAAGCGCAATATCCGCGCCAACGGCGGCACCACCGTCGTCAGCGCGGCCAAGGATGCGGACGGCGTGATCGAGGTGCTGTCCGACCCCGAAAAAACCCGCTCCAAGACCATCCTGACGCTGAACCGCAACGGCCGCGTGAGCCAGTATCTGCTGTCGTACAACATCGTGTTCCGCGTGCTGGACAAGCAGGGCAAGGAGCTGCTGGGACGCACGCAGATCCTGCTGACCCGCCCGATCGACTTCAACGAAACCCAGTTGCTGGCGAAGGAACAGGAAGAAGCGCTGCTGTACAAGGATATGCAGACCGACCTGGTGCAGCAGATGATGCGCCGCATCGCGGCCATCAAGCCGCTGCAGGTGTCGCTGCCGCCGCCGCCGGCCCTCGGCCAGTAAGGACGCGCGATGCAACTAAGGTTGGAAGCGCTGGACGGCCATTTGACGAAGTCGCTGTCCCAGCTGTACGTGATCACCAGCGACGAGCATCTGCTGGCGCTGGAGGCGGCCGACAAGATCCGCAAGGCGGCGCGCGCGCAAGGCTATTCCGAGCGCGACGTGCTGACCGTGGAGCGCAGCTTCAAGTGGGGCGAGCTGTTGGCGTCCAACCAGGCGCTGTCGCTGTTCGGTGACAAGAAGCTGATCGAGTTGCGCATCCCGACCGGCAAGCCGGGCAAGGATGGCGGCGCGGCGCTGCAGAATTATGTGAAAGATCTGAGTCCGGACAACCTGACCCTCATCACGCTGCCCAAGCTGGATTGGCAGACGCAGAAGGCGGCCTGGGTCGCCAGTCTGCAGCAGGCGGCGGTGTATATCGACATCGCCCAGATTGAACGGGCGCAGTTACCCAATTGGATAGGCCAGCGCCTTGCCGCACAAGGGCAAAGCGCGGATAGACAGAGCATCGATTTCATCGCCGATCGCGTTGAAGGCAATCTGCTTGCGGCCCATCAGGAGATACAGAAGTTGGCCTTGCTGCACGAGCCGGGCAAGCTGACCTACGAGCAGGTGCACGATGCGGTGCTGAACGTGGCGCGTTACGACGTGTTCAAGCTCAGTGAAGCGATGCTGTCGGGTGATCCGGCGCGTCTGGTGCGCATGCTGGAAGGCTTGAAGGGCGAGGGCGAGGCGCTGCCGCTGGTGCTGTGGGCCGTGTCGGAGGAAATCCGCACGCTGCTCAAGCTCAAGGCGGGCATGGCGCAGGGCCGTCCGCTGGGTGCGCTGCTCAAGGAGTATCGTATCTGGGGACCGAAGGAACGCATGATGGAGCCGGCGCTGCGCCGCATCTCGCTGCCTGTACTGGAAGCGGCGATGCGGGACGCGGCGCAGGTCGACAAGATGATCAAGGGCTTGCGCGCCAAAGCGCACGCCGGCGACGCGTGGGATTCGATGCTGCAGCTGGCACTCAAGGTCGCACGCGGTTAGGAAAGCTAGCTATGGATATCAAGCACTACATGGAACAACTGGGTCAGCAGGCGCGCAAGGCATCGCGCGCCATGGCCCGTGCCGACAGCGCGACCCGCAACCGCGCGCTGACGCTGATCGCCGACGCGATCGAACGCGAGGCGCCGCAACTGCGCGCCGCCAATCAGCTCGACATGGACGCGGCGGCCGCCAACGGCCTGGCGCCGGCCATGCTGGACCGCCTGGCGCTGTCCGACCAGGCCATCGCGACGATGGTGGAAGGCCTGCGCCAGATCGTCGCGCTGCCCGATCCGATCGGCGAAATCTCGGGCCTGAAGTTCCGCCCGTCCGGCCTGCAGATCGGCCAGATGCGCGTGCCGCTGGGCGTGATCGGCATCATCTACGAATCCCGTCCCAACGTGACGGTGGACGCGGCCGGCCTGTGCATCAAGAGCGGCAACGCCACCATCCTGCGCGGCGGCTCGGAAGCGATCCACTGCAACCGCGCGCTGGCCAAGCTGGTCACGGAAGGCCTGCTGGGCGCCGGCCTGCCGGCCGATGGTGTGCAGGTGGTCGACACCACCGACCGCGCCGCCGTCGGCGCCTTGATCACCATGCCGCAGTACGTGGACGTGATCGTGCCGCGCGGCGGCAAGGGCCTGATCGCGCGCCTGATCGAAGAGGCGACGGTGCCGATGATCAAGCACCTGGACGGCATCTGCCACGTCTACATCGACGCCAAGGCCGACATGAAGAAGGCGCTGGACATCGCGTTCAACGCCAAGTGCCACCGCTACGGCACCTGCAACACCATGGAAACGCTGCTGGTGGCGCGCGCGATCGCGCCTGCGGTGCTGCCGGAACTGGCCAAGCTGTACGCGACCAAGCAGGTCGAGCTGCGCGCCGATCCGGAAGCGCTGGCGATCCTGTCCGCTGCTGGCTACCCGCACCTGGTGGCGGCGACCGAGGAAGACTGGTCGACCGAATACCTGGCCGCGATCCTGTCGGTGAAAATCGTCGCCGGCATCGACGAGGCGATGGAGCACATCAACCATTACTCGTCCAAACACACGGAAGCCATCGTCACCGAAGACCACACGGACGCCATGCGCTTCCTGCGCGAAGTCGATTCGGCGTCGGTGATGATCAACGCGTCGACGCGCTTTGCCGACGGTTTCGAATATGGCCTGGGCGCGGAGATCGGCATCTCCAACGACAAGCTGCACGCGCGCGGCCCGGTTGGTTTGGAAGGTTTGACCTCGCTGAAGTACGTCGTGTTCGGTCACGGCGAAATCCGTCAATAAGGAGACATATGCTCTGGATTAAAGCGCTGCACATTTTCTTCGTGATCGCCTGGATGTCGGGTGTGTTCTACCTGCCGCGCATCTTCGTCAACCTGGCGATGGAGACCAACGAGGTCTCTACCCAGCGCCTGCTGACGATGGCGCGCAAGCTGTATCGTTTTTCGATGTGGCTGTCGGTGTTCGCGGTGGTGTTCGGCGCTATCCTGGTGTGGATGCAGTACGGCGCGCAGATGCCGCACTGGCTGCACGCCAAGCTGTTGTTCGTGGTGCTGGTGATCGGTTATCACCACGCCTGCGGCGGCATCCTGAAAAAGTTCGAGAAGGGCGTCAACACCCGCAGTCACAAGTGGTATCGCGTCTTCAATGAAATGCCGGTGTTTATGATGCTGGCGATCGTACTGCTGGTTGTCGTCAAACCCTTCTGATCGGAGCGTCATGAGTAAAGTCTGCCAGTATTTTTTCGCCGCCCATTCGCCGTGGACCTATCTGGGCCATGCGCGCTTTGTCGCCATGGCGCGCCAGAACGGTGTGCAGGTTGAAGTGCGTCCGGTCGATCTGGGCAAGGTGTTCGGCGTGTCGGGCGGCCTGCCGCTGGCCAAGCGCGCGCCGCAGCGCCAGGCCTACCGCCTGGTCGAGCTGACGCGCTGGTCGGAGTTCCTCGGCATTCCGCTGAACGTGCAGCCGAAGTTTTTCCCGGTGTCGCCGGACATGGCCAGCCGCATGGTGATCGCCGCGCGCCTGACGCACGGTGTGGACGTGGCGCTGGAACTGGCGTTCGCGGTGATGCGCGGCCTGTGGGCGGAAGACAAGAACATCGGCGACGAAGAGACGCTGGCGCAGATCGCCGGCAGCTGCGGCCTCGATGGCAAGGCGCTGATCAAATCGTCGGAGACGGCCAGCGTGCAGGCCGAGTATGACCGCAATACGGAAGACGCAACGGCGGTCAGCGTATTCGGCTCGCCGTGGTATGTGTTGGATGGTGAAAGCTTCTGGGGCCAGGACCGCCTGGACTTCCTGGAAAGAGCAATGCAGAAGTAAATCGCGCCGCGCCACTCGGGCGGCGCGCAATTTTTTTAACGGACAAAAGGTACACCTATGGCATCCTATTTTTGCCCATGCCCACGCGGCATGGAAGCGGCGTTGGCCGAAGAACTGGGCGAAATCGCCCTGCTGAGCACCACCCTGAAGGTGCACAACCAGGTGCCGGGCGGCGTGCACTGCTCCGGCGACCTGCTCGATTCCTACCGCATCAACCTGCATTCGCGCATCGCTTCGCGCGTGCTGATGCGCATGGCCGTCACCGGCTACCAGAACGAAAACGACATCTACGACCTGGTGCTGGCGCAGCAGTGGGAAGACTGGTTCACCTACGACCACACCATCCGCGTCGACGTCACCGCCGTCAAGTCCCCGCTGAAAAGCCTGGAGTTCACCACGCTGAAAATCAAGGACGCGATCTGCGACCGCTTCCGCGACCAGTTCGACAAGCGTCCATCGGTCAACACCAAGGAACCGGACATGCGCATCGTCGGCTTCCTCGACGCGCGCCAGTTCATCATCTACCTCGACACCTCGGGCGAAGCGCTGTTCAAGCGCGGCTGGCGTGAAGAAACCGGCGACGCGCCGCTGCGCGAGAACCTGGCCGCCGGCCTGCTGCGCGTGTCGGGATGGAAGCCGGGCATGCCGCTGTTCGACCCGATGTGCGGCTCCGGCACCATCCTGTGCGAAGCGGCGCAGATGGTGCAGGGCATTCCGCCAGGTGCGTGCCGTCGCTTTGCCTTCGAAGCCTTCAACGACTTCGATCCGGCGCCGTGGAACGAGATGAAGAATTCGATCAAGGCCAATCCGCTGCCAGAGTCGCCGACCATCTTCGGCTCCGACATCTCGGGCGACATGGTGGAGATGACCCGCCACAACCTGAAGTGCGCCGGCATCATGTTCGACGTGCCGCTCAAGCAGATCGAGGCGCAGGAAGTGAAGGCGCCGACCGAGCAGCCGGGCATCCTGCTGACCAACCCTCCGTACGGCGAGCGTATCGGCGTGCGCGGCGACAGCACGCTGCCGGAAGACGAACTGGCGAGCAGCTTCTACTCGGCGCTGTCGACCACCCTGAAGCAGCGCTTCGCCGGCTGGACGGTGTTCCTGTTCACGGCCGACCTGGGCCTGCCGAAGCTGCTGCGCTTGAAGGAATCGCGCAAGACGCCTTTCTTCAACGGCGCGCTGGAATGCCGTCTGTTCCGCTTCGACATGGTGGCCGGCTTCAACCGCCGCGAAGCGGCCAAGCCTAAAGAAGTCTAACCACTACGCCACATGTTCCCGACACCTCCCGCAAATCTTCCCCCAGATCCTGTCGCGGAGGTGCCGGAACCGCCGCCGTCGCACATGAAGGTCCTCGGCGCCGGCGCGCTGGCCGCCACGCTGGCCGCGCTGTCGATGCTGGGGCCTTTCTCGATCGACGCCTACCTGCCGGCCTTCCCGAATATCCAGGCCACGCTCAACGCCACGCCGATCGAGGTCCAGCAAAGCCTGACCTTCTACATGCTGTCCTTCGCCTGCATGGTGCTGTGGCACGGCGCGCTGTCGGACGCCTTCGGCCGCCGCAACGTGATCCTGGTGTCGCTGGCGATGTTCGCCATCGGCACGCTGGGCTGCGCCGCCGCGCACACGGTGCACTACCTGTGGGTGTTCCGCATCCTGCAGGGCATGTCGTCCGGCGCCGGCGTGGTGGTGGGGCGCGCCATCATCCGTGACCTGTACCATGACGCCGCCGCCGCGCGGCTGCTGTCGATGGTGACGATGATCTTCTCGATCGCGCCGGCCGTCGCGCCTATCCTGGGCGGCTGGGTGGTCACGCTGTTCGACTGGCGGGCGATCTTCCTGGCGCTGCTGGCCTACAGCGTGCTGCTGTTCATCTACTGCTACCGGCGCCTGCCGGAGACCCTGCCGAAAGAGAAGCGCCATCCCTTCAATCCGCACTTCCTGTTGCGTAACTACGGCGAGATCATGCGTTCGCCGCTGTTCCACATGAAGTCCGGCGTGGTGGCCTTCAATTTCGCCGGCCTGTTCCTGTACATCTCGTCGGCGCCGGTGTTCCTGCCGCAGCACCTGGGGCTGGGCGCCTCGCAGTTCGGCTGGCTGTTCATACCGTCGGTGAGCGGGATTTTCCTCGGCGCGCTGGCGGCCAACCGGATTGCCGGAAAGATGACATTTTCGCGACAGATTGGTATTGGCTTTTGTTTCCTGCTGGCGGCGTCGATATTTAACGTTTGCTACCACTTGTTGCTGCCGCCTGCGCTGCCGTGGTCGGTGGCGCCGATGTTTTTTTATACCTTCGGTATGTCGGTGGTCGCGCCGGGCGCGACCTTGCTGGCATTGGACTTGTTTCCGCACATCCGCGGCACGGTGGCTTCCTGCCAATCTTTCGCCACCACCCTGTTGGGCGCGCTGGTGGCGGGGGTGATTGCACCCTTCCTATCACACTCCGTGCTCTGGTTAGCCGCAGGACAGATGGCATTTAGTACCTCTGCTCTCGTTTTCTGGTTGACGTCGCGCTATTACCGGAGCATGCTTCTACGCCATCCGGGCCAATAATTATTAACGGCAGGAAATTGAGTTAGTTTAGAAAGAAATCTTACCTGCTGTTAAGTTACTACAAGACTTTATGTTAGTATAACTTTTTGGTAGCGATTTTTTCCCACGATTTTTGCACAACGCACCCGGCCCAGAACCCGCTTGATACGATGCATCAACCTGACCATGATATTCGCAATCGCCTGCTGATTGCCCGTCTGCCGGCAATGCCGCAGATACTCATTAAGTTGATTGAGCACTTGCAAGCCGACGACGCCGGCATGCCGGAGCTGGCCGCCCTGATCGCCAAGGATGCGGCGATGACCAGCAAGATCCTCACCGTCGCCAACAGCTCCGCGTACCACCGCAACGCGCGCGTGGTCGGCCTGGAGCAGTCGCTGGTGTCGCTGGGCACCGACATGATCAAGACGCTGGTCATCAGCGAATCCGTCTTCCAGACCTTTAACAGCTTCCCGCATTCGAGCAGCACCGACCTGCGCGGCTTCTGGAAAGGCTCCCTGACCACCGCCGTTATCGCCCGCGACATCGCCAGGCAGATGGAGTACCCGCACGTCGAGGAAGCCTACCTGGCGGGCCTGCTGCATAACGTCGGCCGCCTGGCGCTGCTGGCCACCGCGCCGAAGGAATACGCGTTCAACTTCATGGCGCGCGACGACGAGGACCTGTGCGCCGTCGAACAACGCACGCTGCAAATCACCCACTCGGAAGCGGGCGCCTGGCTGATCGAACGCTGGCACCTCGACTCGTTCCTGGCCGACAGCGTGCTGTATCACCACGAACCGATTTCGCGCGTGGAGTCGGCCCATCCGCTGATCCGCGTGGTGCGCCTGGCGCACCTGTTGTGCTTCCACGAAGACCAGCAGCTGGCCATCGAGGAAGCCGGCCACCTGTGCGGCCTGGATGCGGAAAAGTTGGACCAGATCGTCAGCAACGCCGCCCGCCAGGTGGAGAAGTCCGCCGCCTACCTGGGCATCGACCTGGCCGGCGCCGACGATATCCCGACGCCGACCGCCTATGCGGCGCCGATGGTCGATCCGGTGCAGCAGCGGCTGTCCGAGGAAGTGCGCAATATGGTGCTGGTGTCCGAGATGGGCCAGACCTTCGCGCGCCAGCAGGGCGAAGCCGGCCTGCTCGATGCGATGACGCGCTCGGCGCGCATTCTGTTCGATTTTGAAAACGCCGTGGTGCTGCTGGAGAATCCGACCGGCCACGCGCTGCACGGCACCGCCACCGGCGACCAGCAGCAGCGGCTGGCCGAATTGGTCATCCCGCTCAACAAAGGCGGCGTGGTGGCCGAGGCGGCGACCGCGCGCAAACTGACCTTCGTCAGCCGCGATTCCCAAGCCCTGAGCGTGGCCGAGGAGCAGCTGTTCCGCATCGTCGGCAGCGAGAGCATGGTGTGCCTGCCGCTGGTGGCCAACCAGCGCTGCCTGGGCGTGTTGATCGGCGGCGCGCCGGCCTGGCAGATGGCCAGCTTCCAGAAGCGCGAACGCTTCCTGCAATCGTTCGGCACCCAGGCCGCCGCCGCGCTGGAGACGGCCATCAGCGAGCGCGGTCACACCAAGCGCCAGATCGCCCACGTGGCCGAAGAATACCGCGAAGCCTCGCGCCGCGTGGTGCACGAGGTAAACAACCCGCTGTCGATCATCAAGAACTATCTGTCGGTCCTGGACGGCAAGCTGGCCAAGCGCGAGCCGGTGGTGGGCGAGATGTCGATCCTGAACGAGGAGATCGACCGCGTCGGACAACTGATCAACGGCCTGGCCGATTTGCAGCCGACCGAGAGCTCGCGCGTGACCGATGTCGGGCGCGTGGTGGACGACGTGCTGCGCCTGTTCCGCGCCACCGACTTCGTGCCGGCCTCGGTGCAGATCGTGGTGCGCATGCAGGAGGAGCCAGCCGAAATCGACGGCGACGCCGACCTGCTCAAGCAGATCCTGGTCAACCTGATCAAGAACGCCGTCGAAGCCCTGGCCGACGGCGGCAAGATCGAAATCTCTAACCGCGGCCACGTCAACCGCGAACGCAAGCTTTACCTGGAACTGGTGGTCAGCGATACCGGTCCGGGCTTGTCGGCCGAGGTGCTGGCCAATCTGTTCTCCGCAGTGCGCAGCACCAAGGAAGGCGCACACCACGGCCTGGGCCTGTCCATCGTCCACAGCCTGGTGAAGAAAATGCAGGGTCTGATCACCTGCCGCTCCGGTAAAACGGGTACCACCTTCGAAATCCTGCTGCCCGCCCGTGGCAGCACCAGTCAAGTCGCCGGCGTGCAAACGCGGGCGATGGATTCAGTTTAAGGCCATGATGAACCTGAACCCAGCCAGCCTCACCGCTGCCGCCCCGGACGACCACGCCCCCGTCGTCCTCTCCACCGATAACTGCCCGCGCATCCTGCTCGTCGACGACGAGCCGCGTTTGCTGTCATCCCTGTATGAACTGCTGCGCGACCGCGACTACCACCTGGTGACGGCGACCTGCGGCAGCGAAGCGCTGGCCCAGCTGACCAGGCTCAAATTCGACCTGATCCTGCTCGACCTGCGCCTGCCGGACATGAGCGGCCACGAGATCATGGACTTCATCAACGCCAAGGAGATCGACGGCGACGTCATCGTCATGAGCGGCGATGTCGGCATCGAGGCGGCCATCGGCGCGCTGAAACGCGGCGCCTACGACTACCTGCGCAAGCCTTACAGCCGCGAGGAGCTGCTCAAGACGGTGGAGAACGCGCTGCAAAAGCGCCGCCTGGCGATCGACAACGAGCGCATCGCCTCCAAGCTGGAAAACTCCGAGAAGATGTACCGCTACCTGGTGGACAGCTCGCCGGACATCATCTACACCCTGAACCACGAGGGCAAGTTCACCTTCGTGAACGACCGCGTGCAGCAGCTGCTGGGCTTTACCCGCGAGGAGCTGATCGGCCGCCACTACTCGGTGCTGGTGCACGACGAAGACCAGGAGCGCGCGCGCTACGCCTTCAACGAGCGCCGCGTCGACGAACGGGCGTCGCGCAACGTCGAGCTGCGCCTCAAGTGCAACACCGGCAGCGGCATCGAGCGTACCTTCAACAACACGCTGATGACGATTTCGCTCAACGCGATCGGCATGCACATCCCCGACCACGAGGTGAAGAAGCACGAGTTCTTCGGCACCTACGGCGTGGCGCGCGACATCACCGACCGCAAGCGCGCCGAGGAAGTGATCTCCTACCAGGCCTACCACGACATTCTGACCGACCTGCCCAACCGCATGCTGTTCAAGGACCGTCTGGGCCTGGCCGTGATCCAGGCCAAGCGCAAGTTGACCGAGCTGGCGGTGATGTTCGTCGACCTCGATCGCTTCAAGCTGGTCAACGACACGCTGGGCCACGTCAAGGGCGACGAGCTGCTGCAGCAGGTGGCCACCCGCCTCAAGGATTGCCTGCGCCGCGGCGACACCCTGGCGCGTCAGGGCGGCGACGAATTCACCATCGTGCTGCCGGAACTGCGCGACCGCCAGGACGCCAAGGCGATCGCCGACAAATTCCTCGAAAGCCTGCACAAGCCGTTCGACCTCGATGGCCACGAGGTGCATATCTCGGCCTCGATCGGCATCGCGATCTATCCGGGCGACGGCGAGACCATCGACGAGCTGCTGCGCCACGCCGACATCGCCATGTACCAGGTCAAGGCGCTGGGCAAGAACGGCCACAGCTTCTATCACAACTCGATGCTCGACGTGTCGCACCAGAAGATCGCGCTGGAGCAGAGCCTGCGCAAGGCGCTGGAGTTGAACGAGCTGGAAATGTACTACCAGCCGCAGGTCGACGTGGCCAGCGGCCGCATCATCGGCGCCGAGGGCCTGATGCGCTGGAACCATCCGCAGCGCGGGCTGCTGTCAGCCGGCGAGTTCCTGCCGTTCGCCGAAGAGAATGGCCTGATGCTGCCGATCTCCGACTGGATGCTGGGCGCGCTGTGCCGCGACCTGCTGCAGTGGAACGCGGCCGGCGGCGAGGCGATCCGCCTGTCGCTGAACCTGTCGCCGCAATACCTGGACCGCGGCGACTTCTTCGAGAAGATGCGCGGCGCGCTGACGCGCTACGGCATTTCGCCGGCGCAGATCGAAGTCGAGATCACCGAGAACATCTGCATCCGCAATCCGCAGTACGCGATCGAGCAGCTCAACAAGTTGTGCCAGCTGGGCGTGTCGGTGGCGATC
Source organism: Duganella violaceipulchra (assembly GCF_019166075.1). NCBI lineage: Bacteria > Pseudomonadati > Pseudomonadota > Betaproteobacteria > Burkholderiales > Oxalobacteraceae > Duganella > Duganella violaceipulchra. The sequence goes on from NZ_JAHTGR010000014.1 coordinate 24,382, forward strand.
GACGATTTCGGCACCGGCTATTCGTCGCTGTCGTACCTGCACCGCTTCCCTATCCACACGATCAAGATCGACCAGTCCTTCGTCAAGGAGATCCACGACGAGAACGGCCACTACCCGGTGATCCTGGCGATCATCTCGATCGCGCGCGGCCTCGGCCTGCACCTGGTGGCCGAGGGCGTGGAGACCGAGGTGCAGGCGCGCTACCTGCAGGCGAACGGCTGCACCACCATGCAGGGCTATCTGTACCACCGCCCGATCTCGCTGGCCAGCTTCATGGACGTGCTGCAGGACCAGGGACGCCTGACGGCAATGCCTTCGGCCCATGTGCTGCACGTGGTTCCCAACCTAGACACCCAACCGGCAATGGTCGCGATCCAGGCCTGACGCAGCTTAGAAAAACAGCATGACGAAATACGGTCCCAACGAAGCCGACGCCAACAGCGGCAGCACTTACACCGCCGAGTTCTTGCGCGTCAAGGGACTGGCCGAGCGTGGCGTGGCCAATGCCCAGCACAGCCTGGGCTTCATGTATTTCAACGGCCAGGGCGTGGCGCAGAGCTACGAGCTGGCGGTGGTCTGGTATCGCCAGGCCGCGCAGTCCGGCCTGGAACACGCGCAGTACAACCTGGGCGTGATGTACCAGAAGGGCCAGGGCGTCGAGCAGAATTACCAGGAAGCGGCCGCGTGGTACCAGCTGGCGGCGGAGCAGGGCTACGCCGCCGCGCAGTACAACCTGGGCTGGCTGTACGCCAAGGGCCAGGGCCTGGACGCCGATACCAGCAAGGCCATGTACTGGTTCAGCAAGGCGGCCGACCAGGGCGACGCCGGCGCGCAAAACAATCTCGGCATGATGTACGACACCGGCAAGGGGGTGCCGCAGGATTTCAAGCAGGCCATCGCCTGGTACCGCAAGGCGGCCGAGCAGGGCTATCCGCGCGCCCAGTTCAACCTCGGCCTGCGCTACGACAACGGCCAGGGCGTGCCGCAGGACGTGGGCCAGGCGATGTCCTGGTACCGCAAGGCGGCCGACCAGGGCTACGCGCCGGCGCAGTTCAACCTGGCGCTGCGCTTCGACAAGGGCGACGGCATCGCGCAGGACAGCCAGAAGGCCATCCTGTGGTACCGCCGCGCGGCCGAGCAGGACCACGCCAGCTCGCAGTTCAACCTGGGCCTGATCTACGACAACGGCCAGGGTGTGCCGCGCGACGAGCAAAAGGCGCTGGACTGGTATCGCAAGGCGGCCGAGCAGGGTCACGCGGCGGCGCAGAACAACTTGGGCCTGCGCTACGATCACGGCCAGGGCGTGGTGCAGGATTACGAGCAGGCGCAGTTCTGGTACCGCAAGGCGGCCGAGCAGGGCTTCCCCGGCGCGCAGTACCACCTGGGCATGCTGTACGACGCCGGCCACGGCGTGGTGCAGGACCCCCAGGAGGCGATCTTCTGGTACCGCAAGGCGGCCGACCAGGGACATCTGCGGGCGCAGTTCGACCTCGGCCTGCGCTATGAAACGGGACGCGGCGTGCCGCGCGACGACCGCAAGGCGATGGCCTGGTACCGCCGCGCCGCCGAGCAGGATTACGCGGCGGCCCAGTACAACCTGGGTCTGCTGTTCGACAAGGACGACGGTCCGCAACCCGATTGCGCCCAGGCCAACGGCTGGTACGCCAAGGCGGCCGAGCTGGGGCACGCGCTGGCGCAGTTCACGCTGGGTCTGCGCTTCGACAACGGCCAGGGCCTGGCGCAGGATTACGCGCAGGCGCACCACTGGTATCTGCAGGCCGCCGGCCAGGGCCATGCGCGCGCGCAGTTCAACCTGGGGCTGATGTTCATGGTTGGCCAGGGCGTGCGCGCCGATATCGGGCAGGCCTGGATGTGGCTGGCGATGGCCGAGCGCAGCGGCTACGCCGCCGCCGGCCGCTACCTGAAAAATGCCGCCGCCCGCATGGACAGCACGCAGCTGGCCCAGGCCCGCGAACGGCTGGAATTGCTGCCTGGTTAAAATTATTCTGTAACAGTGATGGACACCTTAGTTATTTTATAGATAATATCTAAAAACCAACTAAAACATAGGGTGTCTCATGAATAAATTTTTGACCGCTGCAATGCTCGCCAGCCTCGTCGGCCTGACCGCCTGTGCCACCACCGAGCAGCCTATCGTCCAGGCCGACGCTTCGGCACCGGCCGCCAAGCCATCCCAGGCCCGTCCGCTGACCGGTACCCGCATCCCTTCCAAGGGCACGGGTCAGACGGTCTCGGCCACAGAAGGCTCCGACTACGACCGCGATTCGCGCGGCCAGGCCTCGCCTTACACCATCAAGTAAGCGCGTTTTTGAGGCGGGACTGCTCAAGTCCCGCGTTTTGTTGCCGATAGATAATCATCAACCATCGTTCCGTGATGGCAGCGAGTATCGGCGACATGCAGATCAATACCAACCTCTCCTCCCTGAACGCCCAGCGCAGTTATGCGCAGTCGGGCGAGGAGATGGCTGTGCGGCTGCAAAAACTGTCGAGCGGCCAGCGCATCCATTCGGCGCGCGACGACGCGGCCGGGCTGGCCATCAGCGAGCGCATGAGCGCCGGCATCAATGGCTTGCACCAGGCGCGGCAAAACATCAACGACGGCATTTCCCTGATCCAGGTGGCCGATGGCGCGGCCGGCCAGTTGCTGGACAATTTCCAGCGCATGCGCGAGCTGGCGGTGCAGGCCGCCAACGCCACCAACAGCAAGACCGACCGCGCCGCCATCCAGGGCGAGGTCAACGCGCTGGTCGCGTCCAATGTGGACATCGTCGCCGGCGCCCGCTTTAACAACCAGAGCTTGCTCGACGGCACGTTCTCGCAGCAGCTGCAGGTTGGCGCCGAGGCGAACCAGACGCTGACGCTGGCCATCCCGGCCGCGCTGGTGCCGATCGGCACCAACCTGGCCAATGTCAGCGTCGCGCCGGAGCAGGCCACGGCGGTCGGCACGGCGGTGCTGGGGGCGATCGGCAATGGCGACCTGGTCATCAATGGCGTGGCGGTGGGGGCGTCGGCGGCCGGCGCGCAGCCGGGGCAGGGCGCCGCCAGCGCCTTCGCGGTGGCGGCCGCTATCAACGGCGCCAATGTGCGCAATGTGACGGCCAGCGCCGCCACCAGCGTGGCGGGCGCCGTCGCCGCCAACGGCGCGCTGGCGGCGGCCAGCTTCTCCATCAACGGCGTCAACATCGGCGCCATCGCCGGCAACACCGCCGCGATCCGGGCGGCCAGCGCCGCCGGCGCCATCAGCGCGGCAGCGGGCGCCAGCGGCGTGACCGCCAGCGCCGCCGGCGGCACGCTCACGCTCAGCGCCGCCGACGGGCGCGATATCGTCATCTCCGAATCCAATCCCGGCAGCGCCGGCTCGCTGGGCCTGACCGTGGGGGCGAACAAGGGCGTGGTCACCGTGACCGAGGCGGTGCGGCCGGGGCCGCACTCGCTGGCCATCACCGGCGCCAATCCGGCGGCGGCGGGACTGAGCGCGGGCAGGCAGAGCTCGGTCGTGGTGGGGCCGCCGCAGGTGGTGCAGCAGGATGTGTACAGCGCCGGCGAACCGGCGCAGGACTTGTCCACCTTCAGCGGCGCGTCCGACGCGCTGGCTTACTACGACGGCAAGATCGACGAGGTGAGCAGCCTGCGGGCCCTGCTGGGGGCGGCCAGCAACCGGCTGTCGGCGGCGGCCAGCAACGCCGAAAGCGGTGCCAACAGCCTGGCGGCGGCGCGCTCGCGCATCCGCGACACCGACTACGCCAGCGAGACCGCGCTGCTGACCCGCGCCAGCATCCTGCGCGAGGCCGGCGCCTCGATGCTGGCCCAGGCCAACGCCCAGCCGCGCGGCGCGTTGCTACTGCTGCGCTAGCCCCGGCGCCGACACATGGCCGACCCGGTAGCGCTGTTCGTGCCGCAGCGGCGGCAGCGCCGGCTCGCCGCGCCACAGGCACAGGCGCACGATGCTCCAGTTGCCCGGCTCGAAGCCGATCACCACCGCCAGCGCGCCGCACTCGAGCGCATGGCGCGCATGCTGCTCCTCCCGCTGGCGCAGCTGGGCCAGGTCGCTGTGCGGCGCGATCGCCTCGACGCTGCGGGTGGCGTGGCGCGCCTGCCGCACCGCCTCGCCGACGCTGGCGTGCCACGGCGTCCAGGTGCGCACCGACGGCCAGCCGAAAGCCTGTGCCACGCCGGCGAAACCGGGACCGTTGAGGAAGTCGTGCATGCCTTGCTCGCTGTGCCACAGGTAGAACGGCGCGTACAGGTTCTCCGTAGCATCTCCCCGTTCCGCGTACAGATAGGCCTTGAAGGCCAGGTGGGGCAGCTGGTCCAGCAGCGGACCCTTGCTGCCGATGCGCTCGCGCACGATGGCCATGTCGTAGTCGGCCGGCAGGCTGAAGCTGTATTGCATCGCGATCATGCCGGCCTCCACAGGCTGGCGGCCGGCGCGCCGCCGCTGAACGACCAATCGTCGCCCTGCGAGCTCGACAGCACCACCATCACATCCTGCGGCCGCAGGCCGGGCGCCTCGGCCAGCAGCTCGACCAGGCGGCGGTAGAAGGCTTGCTTCATTTCGGTGCTGCGCGGCTTGCCGGTGGTGATGTGGATCAGCACGAAGTCGTCGGAGCGCGGGCCGGCCGGGCTTTCGTAGTCGCGGTCGAAGACCAGCTCATACGCCTCGTGCTGCGTGATGACCTGGAAACGGTCTTGTTCCGGCACGTTGAAGGCCTCGACCATGGCGCGGTGCAGGCTGTGCGACAGCGCGGCCAGGTACTCGGGCGATTTTCCTTTCAGCAGAGAAATGCGACTCATGGGCATGATGGCCTCCGTTGGGGTGATTGACAGGCCCACGATACAGGGCTATTTTGATCCTGAAAATCAGGAATATTTTGATGGATGGTTCGATAAAGCGGGATGATGAATGGGGATGATCATGCGAAGAATCACTTTTGACCTCGCTGTGCTGCGCACCTTTGTCACCGGCGTCGACCTGGGCAGCTTCGCCCAGGCGGCCGACCGGCTGGGGCGCTCCACCTCGGCCGTCAGCGCGCAGCTGAAGAAGCTGGAAGAGCAGTTGGGCATGCCGGTGCTGCGCAAGCAAGGGCGCGGCATGGTGACCACCTCGGCCGGCGAGTCGCTGCTGGGCTACGCGCGCCGGCTGCTGGAACTCAACGACGAGGCCGCCACCGCCGTGCGCGGCGCCGAGCTGGCCGGCAGCGTGCGGCTGGGCATGCAGGAGGATTTCGGCGAGCACATCCTGACCGAAGTGCTGGGCCGCTTCGCCCGCGTCCATCCCCGGCTGCGCATCGAAGCCTGCGTGGCGCGCAACGCCGACCTGATGGCGCAGATGGCGGCCGGGCGGCTGGAGCTGGCGCTGGCCTGGAGCGACCCGGCGCAGGCCTGGCCGGCCTTGGGGCGCACGCCGGAACTGGCGCGCCTGCCGATGCGCTGGATAGCGGCGGCCGGCGCAGGCGCGGCCGGCGGCGCCGAATGGCCGGCCTGGAGCGGGCGCGGCGAGCCGCTGCCGCTGGTGATGATGGACGCGCCCTGCATGATGCGCTCGGCCGCGCTGCATGCGCTGGACCGGGCCGGCATCGCGTGGCGCATAGCCTTCAGCAGCCCCAGCCTGGGCGGCGTGTGGGCGGCGGTGGCGGCCGGGCTGGGTGTGACCGTGCGCACCCAGGTCGGCCTGCCGCCGGCCCTGCGCGCGCTGGAGCAGCCCGGCCTGCCGCCGCTGCCGGTGATCGGCCTGCGCCTGCATCGCGGCGCGGACGAGCTGGGCGCGCCGGCCCAGCGCCTGCACGATATCGTGCTGCAGGCGATCGCCGCGCAGCCGGCGCTGGCGCGCGCCGCCGTGACTATTGGATAGATTGACGGCGCAACAAACGCGTAGAATTGCCTCTTGGAAATTATTGCAATGTATTACTGTTGCAAAATACAATAACTATCTTCGGGGTCTCTATGAAAATGCATCACACCGGCGCCATCCTGGCTGCCGCCGCCTTCGTCTCGGCCTTGTCCGGTTGCGCCACCGAAAGTTCGCAGGCCCTGGCCGTGCCGACCGTGGCCAGCGCCGCCCGGCCGTACACCGGCGCCCGTACCCTGGTCGCGGTCGGCAAGTTCGACAACCGCTCCAGCTTCATGCGCGGCATCTTCTCGGACGGCGTCGACCGCCTGGGCAGCCAGTCGAAGACCATCCTGATTTCGCATCTGCAGCAGACCAACCGCTTCAACGTGCTGGACCGCGATAACCTGTCGGAATCCAAGCAGGAAGCCGAATTCAAGAAACAAAGCCAGAGCATCAAGGGCGCCGATTTCATCATCACCGGCGACGTGACCGAGTTCGGCCGCAAGGAAGTGGGCGACCATCAGCTGTTCGGCATCATGGGCCGCGGCAAGACCCAGGTGGCGTATGCCAAGGTCACGCTGAACGTGGTCAACATCGCCACCTCGGAAGTGGTGTATTCCAGCCAGGGAGCGGGCGAGTACAGCCTGTCGAACCGTGAAGTGCTGGGCTTTGGCGGCACCGCCAGCTACGACGCCACGCTCAACGGCAAGGTGCTGGACCTGGCCGTGCGCGAAGCGGTGGACCACCTGGTGGCCGGCGTCGACGCCGGTGTCATGACCCGCAAACAATAAGGCCAGCCATGAAACCCACCCTGATCAAGAGCGCGGCCCTGCTGCTGGCGCTGGCCGCCGGCGCGACCCTGAGCGGTTGCGCCTCGGCGCCTAAGACCCTGTACGGCTGGGAAGGCTATCAGCCGCAGGTGTACCAGCACCTGAAGGGCGAGAGCCCGGACCAGCAGATCGCCGTGCTGGAGAAAGACCTGCAAACCATGAGCGCCAAGGGCAAGTCGGCGCCGCCGGGCTTCCATGCCCACCTGGGCATGCTGTACTCGATCGCCGGCAAGCCGGACCAGGTGGTGGCGCAGTTCGAGGACGAGAAGAAACTGTTCCCGGAATCGGCGACGTATATGGACTTCCTGCTGGCAAAAATGAACAAGGGTGTGAACTGATATGCTGAACCGTATCCTGAAACTGGCCGTCTGTGTCGTGCCGGCCGCGCTGATCGTCGGCTGCGCGACGCCGAAGGCGCCGTATGACTACACCGCCTTCAAGGCCGCCAAGCCGCGCTCCATCGTGGTGCTGCCGCCGCTGAACAATTCGCCGGAGGTCAACGCCGGCAACAGCTTCTACGCGCAGGTGACGTATCCGCTGGCCGAGGCCGGCTACTACGTGCTGCCGGTGGCGCTGGTGGGCGAGACCTTCAAGCAGAACGGCCTGACCAGCGCGGCCGATATCCACGCGGTCGACGCCAAGAAACTCAACGAGATCTTCGGCGCCGACGCCGCGATGTATGTGACCATCACCAACTACGGCGCCAGCTACAATGTGCTCAACAGCGTGGTGCTGGTGACGGCCAACGCCAAACTGGTGGACCTGAAGACCGGCAAGCTGCTGTGGAGCGGCACCGCGTCGGCTTCCAACAACGAGGGCGGCAACAGCGGTGGCGGCGGCCTGATCGGCGCGCTGGTGGCGGCCGCGGTCAAGCAGATCATCGCCAGCACCACCGACGCTTCGCATCCGGTGGCCGGTGTGGCCAGCGCGCGCCTGCTGTCGGCCGGCACGCCCAACGGCATGCTGTATGGTCCGCGTTCGGAAAACTACCTGAAGCCCTAAGCTTTACGGCTGGACGCTGGCGCCGGCCAGCTTGGCCACGCCGGCCAGCGTGGTCTGCGCCGCGTTCTGGCCCAGCAGGAAATCCAGGTCCGAATAGGCGGCGTAGACGTCGGTCGGCTGATGCCAGTTGGGATTCCAGCCGGCGCCGATCTGCTGGCCGCGCTCGTTCTCGCGCAGCGAGATGGCCGGCGCCAGGTCCATGAACGGCGTCGAGTCGGTGTTGGTCATGTGGAAGCCGACGGCGGCCGGGTAGCGGCTGGCGTACTTGTCGTTGGCCGCGCGCAGGGCCCAGGCCAGTCGCGCCGATCCCTCCGCCTGCCGCGACACCGACGGGTGCTCGATGTTGACGTCGGCCTCGCGCCGCTGTTCCGGCGGCGACACGTAGACCGGCTGGCCCGTGGCGTCCAGCACCGGCTTGCCGGCCGTGTCCAGTTTGGCGACCGGCATGCCGTGGTCCCACAACATCATGTCGTGCTGGATCAGGCCCAGCCATTTCGGCTCGGGATACTGGCCCGAGCCCTTGGGCGATTCGATGCCCTGCATATCCTTGCGCTGCATGGCGTAGGCGCCGCCGCTGGGGATGCCTGGCGCGCGCCTGGCCGCCGGCGCGTCCGGCGCCGGCTGGGTGTACTGGTAAAACAGGCTTTGCCATTCTGCATCAAGATTGCGTAGACTGGGCGCACTATGAAAAAAATCGCCAAGGTGTCCATGTTCGCTGCATTGCTCGTCGCTGCTTATCTCGGCCTGTGGCCGGTGCCCATCGTGCCGGTCAGCTGGACCGCGCCCACGCCGCCCGGCTATACGGGCATCCATGCGGTCAACCAGCGCCTGGCTGGCGCGCGGCAGATCGCGCTGGGCGGCGAAGTGGGGCCCGAACATGTGTTGCTCGGACCCGACGGCAAGCTCTACACCGGCGTCGCCAGCGGCAAGATCCTGCGCATGAATGCCGACGGCGCCGCGCTGGAAACCTATGCCGACACCGGCGGCCGGCCGCTGGGCCTGGACTTCGACGGTGCCGGCCAGCTGATCGTGGCCGACGCCGTCAAGGGCTTGCTGTCGGTGGCGCCGGACCGCAGCGTCAGCGTGCTGGCGGACCACGTCGGCAGCGAGGCGATCCGCTTTGCCGACGGCGTGGCGGTGGCGGCCAACGGCAAGATCTACTTCAGCGACGCCTCGCAGCGCTTCGCCCCGGTCCGGCGCGACACGATGGAGGCGGCCATGCTGGACGTGCTGGAACAATCGTCGACCGGGCGCGTGCTGGAATACGATCCGGCCAGCAAGGCCGCGCGGGTGGTGGCCGGCGGCCTGAGTTTTTCCAATGGCGTGCTGCTGAGCGGGGACCAGCGCTGGCTGTACGTGAGCGAGAGCGGCAAGTACCGGGTGTGGAAGATCGCCGTCGACGCGGCCGGGCTGGACGTGCGGGTGGCGTCGCCGCAGGCGCAGGTGCTGCTCGATAACCTGCCCGGTTATCCGGACAACCTGGTGCGCGGCGCCGGGGGCAGGATCTGGCTGGGCCTGTCCGGCCCGCGCAACGACCTCGACAAGATGGCCGACAAGCCGTCTCTGCGCAAGCTGATGCTGCGCCTGCCGCGCGCGCTGTGGCCCGAGCCCAAGCCTTACGGCCATGTGCTGGCGTTCACCGAGGACGGCCGCATCGTCGCCGACCTGCAGGACCCGAGCGGCGCCTCGCCGGTGACCACCGGCGTGACCGAGACGGCCGAACGGCTGTATATCCACAACGTCGGCGCCGGCAGCATGGGCTGGATCAAGCGCTGAAGTGCACGGTCGGTCTGCCCGGCGGTCGCGCTTCGGGCGTCAGGCGCGGCGGGCGATGGGGGGCGCGGCGCGTTGCGGCCGCGCGCGCGGCGAGGCGATCAGCGCCAGCTTGGCGGACGCCTTGCCCGGCTTGCCCTGCGGCGGCAGCTTGAACACTTCCAGCGCCTTGGCCACGGCCTGCGCCTGCACGTCCAGCACGCCGGTGGCGGCCGAGGCTTCCTCGACCATCAGGGCGTTCTGGCGGGTCACTTCGTCCAGTTGCATGATGGCGTCCTTGACCTGGTTGACGCCGCTGCTCTGCGCGCGCGTCGAGCCGCTGATGTCGCCCATGATGGCGGCCACCCGGCCGATGGCGGCGATCACCGCGTCCATGTCCTGTCCCGCCGCGCTGGCCATGCCGGCGCCGACCGCGATCTTGCCGGCCGAGGCGTCGATCAGGGTCTTGATCTCCTTGGCGGCGGCGGCGCTGCGCTGGGCCAGGTTGCGCACCTCGCCCGCCACCACCGCGAAGCCGCGCCCGCTCTCGCCGGCGCGCGCCGCCTCCACCGCCGCGTTCAGCGACAGGATGTTGGTCTGGAAGGCGATGCCGTCGATCAGGCTGATGATGTCGACGATCTGGCTCGACGAGGCGCGGATGTCGTTCATCGCCGCCACCACCTGCGTCACCGCCACGCCGGTGCGTTCGGCCAGCGCGGTCGCCTCGCTCGCCACGCCGCTGGCGGTGTTGACGTTGTCGGCGGTCTGGCTGACGGTGCCGGTGATCTGGCCCATGTGCGCCGAGGTCTGCTCCAGGTTGGCCGCCTGCGCCTCGGTGCGCGCCGACAGGTCGGCATTGGCCGCGCGCACCTGCGTGGTGGTGCTGCGGGTGAGGCTGAAGTTGCTGCGGATGTCGACCAGGATGGACGCCAGGTTCAGGTTCAGCTGGCGCACGAATGCCTGCAGCTGGCCCAGCTCGTCGTGGCGGTCGACCGCCATGCGGGTGGTCAGGTCGCCGCCGGCCAGGATGCGGGCCGCCTCGATGCTGGCCTTGATCGGCGCGACCACCGCCAGGTGCAGGTTGCGCCAGCTGTACAGGGCCAGCGCCACCATCAGCAGCGCCTGCCAGTGCAGGGCGCTGTCGGCATAGGGCCAGACGGCGTGGCTGGCGAGCGTCAGCCCCAGCACGGCCATGCTGCCGAAGCACAGCGCCAGGCGCTGCGCCAGCGTGATGTCGCGCAGCGCCTGGGTCCAGCGGCGCCAGCCGCGCGCGGCGGCGGCGCCGCGCACGATGCGCACGCCGTCCGGGTTGCCGCCCCTGACGGTGCGGTAGAGCTGTTCGGCGTCATCGATCTGTTCGCGCTTGGGCTTGGTGCACACCGACATGAAGCCGGTGGTCTTGCCCTTTTCTATCACCGGCGTGACGTTGGCGATGCACCAGAAATGGCCGCCGTCCTGGCAGCGGTACTTGACCAGGCCGCGCCACGGTTGGCCCGACAGCACGGTGCGCCACATGTCGGCATCGACTTCGGGCGGCATGTCGCCATGGTAGAGCGAGGTCTGCGGACGGCCGCCCAGTTCGTCGTCGGCGTAGCCGCTGGCGTGGACGAAGGTGGAATTGGCGTAGGTCAGGCGGCCCTGGAGGTCGGTGGTGGTGACGATGGGCTTGCCGTCTTCAAGAACGGTTTCACGGCCGGTCGCTGGGGAGGTGCTGCGCATGGGCGATCCTGTGCATGGGGTTGTCGAGGGTGGCTAGCATCCTAACAGATTCAGGTGTCAACTATTTCCCAAATGTCATGATTTTTGCGAAGACGCAACGGTGTGCGTCGCCGCGGGCAGTTGAGACGCCCATCGCCGCTTTGCTTGAATAAATGTCGACGGCGGCAAACCTGTCCTGAGAGAAATGGGATGCTACATTTTCGCAACAAAAAATTACTTATGGACAATATTCATTATTTTTTTCAAAAGTAAGTTCTCACTTGGCAAGTATTGTGTTATATTTACATCACTGGCTTGATGTTACGCGTTAAGCCCTTCCATTGCAGCGCAATCACTACCCTAAGAGGACTCCCTTGAAACTCTCGAAAACTGCCATCGCCGCCTGTGCATTTGCCGCTGCAATCGCTTCGGCACCTGCCGCCTTCGCCGCCACCGAAACCATCGTTCTGGGCACTAGCCTCGAGGCCGGTTTTGCCAGCCAGGACATGGCTCACCTGACGATCACCGAATCGGGTGGCAACACGGTGTGGACCCTGGCGGCCAACTGGGACAACGCGCTCAACGCGACCAACCCTTTCATCTTCGGCCTGCAATTTAGCGATAAGAAGAGCGCCGCGCCAGTCAACTTCAGCGCTGCTGTCGGCAGCACCATTGCGCTGGCAAGTAACGGCCTCAGCGCCACTCAGATCAAGTTCCGGACCGCCAACAACAGCGGCCGCTTCACCGATGGCGAAACTGCCACGTGGACTTTCAACAATACCGCCCTGAGCGACTTCGGCTCCTTCCAGCTGCATGTCAACGCAGTGACGGCAAGCGGTGGTTCGGTCAAGTTCACCCCGATGATCCCGGTGCCGGAACCAGAAACCTACGGCATGCTGCTGGCAGGTCTGGGCCTGCTCGGCTTGGTCGCACGCCGTCGCGCCGCCAAGTAATTTCCGCAGGCAGGCTGCGCGCCCGCCGTGCCGGATCGAAAGCCCCGCTCGCCGGGGCTTTCGTTATTTTGATCCGGCGGCCATGCCGCCATGTTGTCAATTGCGCGCAAAGCCGCGTAGAATGCGTGGCACGCGGGTGTAGCTCAATGGTAGAGCAGAAGCTTCCCAAGCTTACGACGAGGGTTCGATTCCCTTCACCCGCTCCATAGGAGAAATCGACGGTTTTTGAACTGCGGTTTCCTCCCCAAAAATGAAGTTCCTCCCCAAAAGTCATTTTGTAGAGTCTACGATCTTGCCTCTACGCAAATAATGGCGCTGTGTCGTTTTCACGTTTCCGTGTCCCAGTAAGTCGCTGGCGGCCTGGTCGCCGCGCTGTTCGCCGGTGTCGGCTGCCGCCTTGGCGCGCAGATCGTAGAAGTGGAAGGCCACAATTGCGTCTGCCATTTCGGGGTGGGCCGCCGCTGCCTTTTTTCTCGCCTCGTCAAAATGATTCCGCAGCACGGCGGGCGTCAGACGCTTGCTGTTGGTGTTGGTAAGCAGGCCAGCAGTAACGATCTTGTGAGTTGCCTTGCGTGCGCGGATGCGCGCCATCAGCTCGGCCAGCTTGCCCGCAATACTGATGCGTAATGGTCGCTTCGTTTTTGCTTGCGTGACGATCAGGCAGCCATCAATGATGTCGTGTTCGGACATACGCAACGCGTCCGCCGGTCGCTGGCCGGTAGCCTTCGACGCTCGCAAGAAGAAGACCTGTTGAGGATTGAAGAAAAAAGAAAGTTGGAGAGAATCGACTCGCCGAATTAGTGTTGCAAATAACGGAAATTCTGAGGGGATGTTGCGCCCTGTTCGATTGTGTCCCCAGGCTGATCGCATAGTCGCTGGCCGGCACGACCGGCCAAAACGCTCCTACATGCGCTCATGACGCAGGGGGGGCCGTCCTTCGGCGGCATCCTGACATCCGTCAGGACTTGAGCCGCCCCCATTTGCTGTAATTGAGCTTTGGCAAAGTGGGCAGGCCCATCAAAGCAGCCGCTAGCTTTTATCCAAGCCAGCCGCCAATTCTCACGCCTTCAATCGTAAGCAAACATCATCTGCATCGAAATTTTGTCGTGACATCGCCGCGAGGACAGTTACTGCGTAGAATTAATGCCTTGCAGATAACTAGGTTTGAATATGGCACTGACGACTGTAGGAAAGCGAGTCCTGGGGGAGTATGTGGCGCGAGTCCAGCTGAGCGGAAAATTGGAAAAACTGACGATTAATGGTGCCGTCAAACTCACGCCGGTACAACAAGCTGACTTGCAGCTCCTGCTTATCGGGCTATGGAAACGGCCGGACTATATCTGTCCGCCATTGCTGCCGCTCAAGCCGGACCACGGCTATAACAGCCGTGTAATGAAGGATGGTTTCTCAGGGCAGCAGTATGTGGACTGGCTGGAGGCCGGATGCTCTGATGCAGCGGTAGCTGGCGCCGATGCTGACGGGTACCGCATCCACCTGGGATTTGGTCCCATGGGCGACTATCCGAATATCACCTATACCCTAGTTGTGCCAATTCATTCGGACTCACACGGGTGTGTACACGTGGACGATGTCATTCCGAAGGGTTTGCCAGCTGGGGCACAGAAGTAACTGTAGGGAGAGAAGCGGTGAGGAGCAGAAAAGCTCCGCGTAAACGAAAAACAGCCCCCGTGGCTTATCCTAAAGACTGTCAACGGCTTGCCGCGTAGCTGATTGACACTGAACGATAGGGGCTGTAGGACTGCCTAAGCAATATACCCACGGATCACGTGTTTGTCAAATTTAGGTAAATGCAGGTAAGTTGAAATCAGCCATAAATAATATTATTAAAGCAATGTTATGCTGCTCCCCAAAGAGGAATCCCCCCCGCCTAAATGCTGGCGATTTTTCAGGTGAAATAGTTGCCTTTGGGGATGGTGAACGGCCTTGCAACCCGCGTGGCTGTTGACTTCTTCGGACAGCTTCCCAAGCATACGACGAGGGTTCGATTCCCGTCACCCGCTCCACTGCCGCCTTGGCGCGGACATCTTGATTCCTTCAAACTCGCTCGCCCTTTGCGGCCGCCCGAACGATAACGGGCCGGCCGCAGGGCCTGCGCAGCTATGCAATGCTCATCAAGCCAGCGCCAGTTGCGGCGCCCGGTCGGCGCGGCGGGCAGGGGCTGCGCCCGACTTGGCGACCAGGCGCGGCGCTGAACGCTCGCCCTCCAGCTGGAACACGCTGACCAGCTGGGCCAGCGAGCCGGCCTGGCTTTGCAGCGACTCGGCCGCCGCGGCGGCTTCCTCCACCAGTGCGGCGTTTTGCTGGGTCACGGTGTCCATCTCGGTAATGGCCTGGTTGATCTGTTCGATGCCGGTGTCTTGCTCCTGGGTGGCGGAGGCGATGTTGGCCATGATGTCGGTCACGCGTTTGACGCTGACGACGATCTCATCCATTGTGGCGCCGGCCTGGTTCACCAGCTGGCTGCCCATGCCCACTTTGTCGACCGAATCGTTGATCAAGGTCTTGATTTCCTTGGCGGCCGAGGCCGAACGATGGGCCAGGTTGCGCACTTCGCTCGCCACCACCGCGAAGCCGCGGCCCTGCTCGCCGGCGCGCGCCGCCTCGACCGCCGCGTTCAGCGCCAGGATGTTGGTCTGGAAGGCGATGCCGTCGATCACGCCGATGATGTCGACGATCTTCCGGGCCGAGGCGTGGATGGCGCCCATGGTGTCGATCACCTGGGCCACCACCACCCCGCCTTTGACGGCCACGTCCGACGCGGACACCGCCAACTGGTTGGCGTGGCGGGCGTTGTGGCCGTTCTCGCGGACGGTGGCGGTGATTTCCTCCATCGACGACGCGGTCTCCTCCAGCGAACCGGCCTGCTGCTCGGTGCGCGAGGACAGGTCCTGGTTGCCGCTGGCGATCTGGCTTGAGGCGGTGGCGATGGTCTCGGTGCCGGCGCGCACCTGGCCGACGATGTGCTTGAGGCTGTCGTTCATTTCCTTCAAGGCCAGCAGCAATTGGCCGGCTTCATCCTTGGAACAGGGGCCGAAGTGGGTGCTCAGGTCGCCGGCGGCGACGGTTTGCGCGATGCGCAGCGCCTGGCGCAGGGGCTGGACGATCGAGCGGGTGAGCAGGTAGCCGGTGGCCGTGGCCAGCAGCGTCGCCGCCACGGCGAACACGCTCATCAGCAAGCTGGCGCCGCTCGACAGCGCGCTGGCCTCGGCGGCGAATTGTTCCATGCCCTCGACCTGGGTGCTCGAGAGCGCTTCGATCGCATGCAGATAGGCGTTTTGAGGGGGAATGATTTCCTTGATCAGGTAGTCGCGGGCGGCGTCGTTCTGTTTGGTTTTGATCAGCTCGAGCATATGGTGCTCATGGTCTTTGAACGTGGCGCGCGCGGTCAGCAGCGCTTGCAGGGCGGCCTTGCCCTGCTCGGTATGGACGATGGCCTGCAGCTTGTCGAGCGCCGCCGCGATGACCGGCGCCGAGGCGCTGATCTTATCCAGCTCGCCGCCAGTGATGTTCTCGTCGTTGGCGATCAGCGCCGTGCGCAGCGAGCGGGTCTGCCGATTGACCTCGTTCTCGATGGTTTGCGCGAGCGCGATCTTGGCATAGCGGTCGTGGACGATGATGTCGGTGTTGGCGTTGATGGTGTGGATGCTGCGGACGCCGACGATGGCCAGCGCGATCAGCAGCGCGATCACGACGGCAAAGCCGAACGTCAGCCGGGTACCAATCTTGAGGTTGTTAAACGAATTCATCTTGTTCTCCGTGGACTATAGTTGTTGATGCAAGAGGCATCGTTGTGTCATCTATGGTTTGCCGGCGGAGCTCGGGCCGGTAGGCGGGGCGGGGCAGAGCTGAGCCCCGGGGAAGAGGGGGCGGGTGAGGTGGTATTGCCAGTTTAAAATGAATATTTCTCGTCAGCAAGCGGAATTCTATCGAAATCCCACCGTTGTTGTTTTTGTCGCTTTGATCAGACTGTCGCGCAGCGTGGCGACGGCCTGTTGCACGTTGGCGAACTCATCGGGCGTCAGGCCGCAGGCCTCCACCAGGTTCATCTCCAGCCCTCGCTCGCGCAACGCGCGGCCGGCGTCGGTCAGGCTGACCAGCACCTGGCGCTCGTCGCCCGGATCGCGCGCGCGGCGCAGATATCCCATCGCTTCGAGCTTCTTCAGGATCGGCGTCAGCGTGTTCGATTCCAGGAACAGCTTCTCGCCCAGACTGGTCACGGTCTGGCCGTCCTGCTCCCACAGCGCGATGATCGCGATGTATTGCGTGTAGGTCAGGCCGAGCTCGTCCAGGATGGGGCGGTAGGCGCGGCCAAACGCCAGGTTGGCGGAGTAGATCGAAAAGCACAGGAAGTCGGCCAGCTTGCGGGCCTGGGCGGGGGTGTTGGCGGTCATGGCGACTCCTTGTTGATCTCGGTGCGATGATTATACATCGCATGCGATTCGATCGGAACTGCTTGACTTTGATTTTGCTTGGGATATTATTCGTCTCATCCGATTACATCGGATGCGATGTAAATGCGTCAGCCACCAACTTTGAGGAAATCCAGCATGACCAAGATCGAACAAGTGCTCTACACCGGCAAGACCCACACCACCGGCGGCCGCGACGGCAGCGTGCGCAGCAGCGATGGCCGCCTCGACCTCAAGCTATCCTCGCCCGGCAGCAACGGCCAGGGCAGCAATCCCGAGCAGCTGTTCGCGGCCGGCTGGTCGGCCTGCTTCATCGGCTCGATGGGCCTGGCCGCGCGGGCGATGAAAGTGCAGCTGCCGCCGGACCTGGCGGTGGACGCCGAAGTCGACCTGGGCACCACCGGCGACGACTACCTGCTGCAAGCACGCCTGAACGTCAGCCTGCCGGGCCTGGAGCGCGAACTGGCCCAGGCGCTGGTCAACGCCGCCGACAAGATCTGCCCGTACTCCAAGCTGGCGCTGGGCAAGATCCACGTCGAGCTGGCGCTGGTGGCATGAACACCGGGCGCCGCACCCTGCTGACCGGCGCGCTGGCCGCCGTCGGCCTGGCCGCCGCCGAGTTGCCGTTCGCCGCGCCGGCACGCGCCGCCGACGGCGCGCAGCCGCTGGCGCCGATCAGGCAAATCCGCGCCGGCGAGCTCGATGTCGGTTACTACGAAGCCGGTCCGGCCGACGGCAAGCCGGTGCTGCTGCTGCACGGCTGGCCATACGATATACACAGTTACGCCGAGGTGGCGCCGCTGCTGGCGGCGCGGGGCTACCGGGTGATCGTGCCGCACCTGCGCGGCCACGGCAGCACGCGCTTCCTGTCGGACGCCAGCTTCCGCAACGGCCAGCAGGCGGCGGTGGCGCTGGACATCATCGCGCTGATGGACGCGCTGCAGATCGAGCAGGCGATCCTGGCCGGCTACGACTGGGGCGCGCGCACGGCCAACATCATCGCGGCCTTGTGGCCGCAGCGCTGCAAGGCGATGGTGTCGGTGAACGGCTATCTGATCAACAACCGCGAGCGCAACCAGCTGCCCCTGGCGCCGCAGGCGGAACACGGCTGGTGGTATCAGTTCTACTTCGCCACCGAGCGTGGCAAGGCGGGTTACCAGGCCAACCGCCGCGAGTTCGCCAGGCTGATATGGCGGGCCAACTCGCCGCAGTGGCGCTTCGACCAGGCCACCTTCGAGCGCAGCGCGGCATCGTTCGACAACCCGGACTACATCGCCATCGTGATCCACAACTACCGCTGGCGCTTGAGTGTGGAGCAGGGCGATCCGAAGTACGACGCGCTGGAACGGCGACTGGCGGTCGGCCCGGCGATCGCCGTGCCGACCATCACGCTCGACGGCGACAGCGACGGCGTGGCGCCGGCCACCGATGGACTGGGCTACGCGGCCCGCTTTACCGGCAAGCGCACGCACCGCGTCATCAAGGGCGTGGGCCACAACCTGCCGCAGGAAGCACCGCAAGCGTTCACCCAGGCCGTGATCGACGTCGACGCCTACTAGCGCGTCAGGCGGACTTGCGTTCGCCGCGCTGCAGGAAGTGCTCGACCAGCGCGCGGTGCGTGGGCAGGTCGGCCAGCGCGCGGTGCGACATCTGCTCGATCATCTGGAACTCCTTGCGCGCCTCGTCGACGCGCGGCAGCGTGCGCGCGTTGGCGTATTGCGCGGTCGGATACTCCATCCCGTACAGCACATACTGCCAGCTGGACGGCGGATACATCTCCAGGTCCACCACGAAGTCCATGCGGTGCGGCGCGCGTGTGCGCCACATGGACAGCTTGTCGCGCAGCGATTCGGGAATGCTGGCCGGATCGGTGTTGTCGGTCCAGAAGGCGTTGTCCTTGCGCTGCGTGAGGCAGTAGTGCAGCTTGACGAAATCGACGATGCGCTCGTAGCGCGCCTTCATCATCTCGTTGTATACCTTGGCCACCGGCGCCAGGTCGCCGTTGTGCGGGAACAGGTAGCTGACCAGGTAGGCCGCCGTTTCGATCAGGCCGATGCCGGACGATTCCAGCGGCTCCAGGAAGCCGCCCGACAAGCCGACCGCCACGCAGTTCTTCACCCAGTGCTGCTCGCGGTAGCCCACGTTGAGCTTGAGCTGGCGCGGATTGAGGCCGTCGCTGGCGGGGCCGATGTACTGGCGCAGCACTTGCTCGGCGCGGGTGTCGTCGGTATGGCGGCTGGAGTAGACGTAGCCGATGCCGCGCCGCTGGTGCAGGCCGATGTCCCAGGTCCATCCCGCCTCGTGCGCGGTGGCGATGGTGTAGGACGGGATGGGGGTGTCGGCCGTCTCGTAGGGCACCTGCATCGCCAGCGCGCGGTCGACGAACAGCGTGTCGTTGATGTTGCGGAAGGGCGTGCCCAGCGCGTCGCCGATCAGCGCGGCGCGGAAGCCGGTGCAGTCGATGTACAGGTCGGCCGTCAGCACGCCGGCCTCCCTGGTGTGCACCGCGCCGATCGCGCCCTGCTGGTCCAGCTCCACCCGCTCCACCGTGGCCAGCACGTGGCGCACGCCCAGCGATTGCGCGTGGGTGCTGAGCAGGGCGGCGAATTTGCCGGCGTCGAAATGGTAGGCGTAGTTCAGCGGTCCCATGAAGTCGGCGTCGTTGTAGCGCTTGGGGCCGTGCGCGGCGTCGGCCACCCGCTTCTGCATGGTGGCGGCGGCGGCGAAGCCCACGCCCGGCGCGGCCGCGCCTTGCAGCCAGTAGGGCAGTAGCTCCGGGCCGCCGGGCCGCTGGCTGGGCAGGCTGAATGGATGGAAGTAGTGGTCGTTGCCCGGCGCGCCGGGCGGGCGCACCCAGTCGGTGAACTTGATGCCCTGCTTGAAAGTGGCGTGGCATTCGCGGATGAAGCGCGCTTCATCGATGCCGATGGCGGCAAGCGTGCCGCGGATCGACGGGAAAGTGCCTTCGCCAACGCCGATGATGCCGATTTCCTTCGATTCCACCAGCGTGATGCGCACGCTATTGTCGTCCGCGCCGGCGCCCAGGGTGCGGGCCAGGAAGGCCGCCGTCAGCCAGCCGGCGGTGCCGCCGCCGACTATCAGGACGCTTTTGACAGGTGTTGGCATCGATTTCATTTTATTTTGGTCTCCATCGGTAGAGTGTACAGTCTCTCGAAACGCCGTCTCGCATGTCAAGGAAACAACGCCGCTACAATTTTTAAATTGACATCCTTGATTTGAATTATGTACCATGAAATCGATTTCACAAATAACGAAAACGTTTTCAGTGAATTTGAAAACGATTTCAAACAACATGAAATCGATTTCCACGATGATAAATGTGGCACCGCCCCTTCCCCGGCGATCGCTACGCAAAAGGAGACTTATGAACGTCCACGTACCGCAGTCCGGGAAGCGCTTGCCGTCCCCGATCCAGTTGGCCATCCTCGCCCTGATGGCCGGCACCAGCGTCACCGCCTATGCGGCCACCCCGGCCGAAGCATCGGCCGCCGAGCAGTCCATCGCCGTCGCCACCGCCGCCGATAAAACCTCATCGACCATCACCGAGGTGTATGTCACCGCGACCAAGCGAACCACTTCGCTGCAAAAGACCCCGGTCGCGGTGACCGCGCTGAACGCGGCGGTGCTGGACGACAATCACGTGCAGACCTTGCAGGATGTGGTCAACCTGGTGCCAGGCTTCGCCGCCACCGGCCAAGGCGACCACGGCGTGATCACCATGACCCTGCGCGGCATCGGCAACGACAGCGCCAAGACCGAATACGCCGATCCCGAAGTGGCCAGCTTCGTCGACGGCATCTACTCGCCGCGTCCGGAAGGCGCGACCGCGCTGCTGTTCGACCTGGACGCGATCGAAGTGCTGCGCGGCCCGCAAGGCACGCTGTGGGGCCGCAACTCGACGGTCGGCGCAGTCAATATGCAGACCGTGAAGCCGGAGATCGGCAGCAGCGCCGGCAACTTCGAAGCGGGCTACGGCAGCTACGCCCGTGTGGGCGCGCGCGGCGCGGTCAACATCCCGATCAACGACACCATGGCGATGCGCGTGGCGGTGGTGCACGAGCAGCACAACGGCTACGTCAGCTACCAGGATGCGCCGAACCTGTCGCTCGCCGCGCAGCACGCGGCGGCCGATCCGGTGATCGCCACATGGAACAAGGCGCATCCGGGCAACCCGATCGCCTTCCAGCCGATCAACACCAACCTGTACGTCAACAACAACCAGAAATACAGCGCGCAGGACCAGAGCGCAGCGCGCCTGAGCTTCCTGTGGCTGCCGATGCCGGGCCTGAAGTGGAACGTCGCGTATGAGCACTATATGGACCGCGGCACGCCGAGCATGAACCTGATGCAGACGCCGCGTGCGGGCCAGGATTTCTGGTCGGCGCTGATCGACGTCGCGCCTAGCGTCAACCGCGATTCGCATTCGGTGCGCAGCCGCGTCGACTACGAGATCAACAAGGACATCAGCCTGGCCTACATCGCTGGCTACTCGCGCTTCAATGGCTCGTCGACCTTCGACCAGGATGGCGGTGCCAATATTCCGACCAGCTTCACCAGCGGCGGCAGCTACCAGGCCAACAACACCGTCTGGTCCAAGTACAAGAATTACAGCCACGAGCTGGAAATCCAGTCGACTGGCAAGCGCGATGTGGACTGGCTGCTTGGCCTGTACTACGCCAATGAGGACAACGGCATCCGCTTCGACATCCCGATCATGAACGGTACCCAGCAGGGCACCGTGGGCTGGCAGGGTTCCTTCATCCAGCCCAAGGAAACCGTGGAATCGAAGTCCGTCTTCGGCCAGGCCACCTGGAACGCCAACGATGCCTTGCATGTCACCGGCGGCCTGCGCTACACCTCGGACGAGCGCAAGAACATCGGCGGCACCAACAACGGCTGGAGCAATTCGGATGCGCCGCAGATTCCTGTGAGCCCTTCGATGAATCCACTGGGTGGCGGCACCGGCTTCTCGACCTATCAGCACAATGACGGCGTGTTCAACGACCACAAGCTCACTGGCCTGGTACGCGTGAGCTACGAGATCGACAAGAGCAACATGGTCTACGCCAGCGTATCGACCGGCTACAAGTCCGGCGGTCTGCAGGATGGCGGCGTGCCATATGGTTCCGAGACGCTGACCAACTACGAAGTCGGCTCGAAGAGCACCTTCCTGG
This sequence comes from Duganella violaceipulchra, assembly GCF_019166075.1. Classification (NCBI taxonomy): domain Bacteria; kingdom Pseudomonadati; phylum Pseudomonadota; class Betaproteobacteria; order Burkholderiales; family Oxalobacteraceae; genus Duganella; species Duganella violaceipulchra. The sequence continues at coordinate 46,093 of NZ_JAHTGR010000014.1, forward strand.
GCGGCACGGTGCGGATGAATAATTCGGCCTACTACGAGAAGTTCAAGGGCTTCCAGTTCAGCGCACCGATCACCAATCCAGATGGCACGCGCGGCCTGGCGACCAGCAATGCGGAAGGCGCCAAGGTCTGGGGCCTGGAGACGGAGATCGCCGCCAAGATCACACCTTTGGACCGCGTGCAGTTCACCGCCGCCTACACCAACGCCACGTTGAAGCACCTGGTCGGCGGCAGTAACGACTACGTGCTGCCGGCGTGTTCGGTGCCGGGCATCAGCACCTGCCTGGACGTCACCGGCAACACCATGCCGCACTCGCCGAAGTTCAGCGCGCAGATGATGTACCAGCACAGCTTCGCGCTGGCCAACGGCACGCTGATTCCCCGCATCAGCGCGCACTACGAGACGGCCAGCTGGTTGAGCGTGTTCAATCTGGGTGAGCCGGACAAGCAGAAGTCTTATACCCGTACCGACCTTGGCCTGCGTTTCGACGCCGATACCAAGTGGTACTTCGACGCTTACATCCGCAACGCGGAAGACGCGAAGATCAAGACCAGCGCGATGAACGCCAACGGCCCGTGGCAAGCGCAGTACCTGCCGCCGCGCACCTTCGGCATCAACGTCGGCAAGTCGTTCTAAGCAAAGAGTTTTTCATGTAGTCCCAGTGTTGTTGTAGTGGTCTTCCAGCCCCTCTTCCTGAAAAGGCCGAGGGGTTTTTTTTGTCCGGGCTCATGCTGTAATGGGGGGGGCTGACTCCGGGTTGAGGCAACAAAAAGGGCCGGCGCTTTTCAGGCGCCGGCCCTTTTGCTTACCGCCTTGCGGGTTTAGTCTTTATGATGGAACGGTGCGTACCAGGTGACGATGAACGATGGGATCGTGGCGGCCATCACCAGCCAGAAGTAGTGCACATAACCCAGGGACTGCTGCAAGTGGCCGCTGACGATGCCGGTGACCATCATGCACAGGCCCATCAGGCCGGTGCCGAAGGCGTAGTGCGTGGTCGTGTATTTGCCCGGCGCCAGCTGCTGCATCAGGTAGATCATGAAGCCCACCGAACCGAAACCAAAGAAGAACTTCTCGATCGCCACGCCGGCGCTGATGATCAGCAGGTCGTGCGGCTGGTAGATGCTCATCAACAGGAAGGTGACGTTGGGGATGTTGACCGCGCAGCACAGTACGAACAAGGTCGCCGGCAGCCCACGCCGCGCGACGAAGATCCCGCCCAGCAGGGAACCTAGCAGCACCGCGATCAGGCCATAGGTGCCGTAGATCAGTCCCAGCATCTCGTTCGACAATCCCAGCCCGCCTTGCGCCACCGGGTCGACCATGAAGAAGGGTCCGATTTTTTCCAGCAGCCCGATACTGAGCCGGAACAGGAACGCAAACGACACCATCAGCCACACGTCGCGCTTCTGGAAGAAGGTGACGAAGGAATCCTTGAGGATGAAGGCCGCTTCGGCCACCGACTTCGGCGCGTTCTCCGCCTTGGCGCCGTCCGGCATCACGCGCATGTGCCACAGCGCCGCGACGATGGTGATGGCCGCGACGATGAAGAAGATGATGCGCCACGATTCGATCCACTCCGGCCCGAACACGCCGGCCTGGTGATGGAAGTAGTGCGTGTGCAGCCAGCCGCTCAGATACACCATGCCGCCCGAGGCGACGATGGGACCGATGTTCCAGCTCAGGCTCTGGATGCCGCAGAACAGCGACTGCGTCTTGGCGTCCAGCGAGGTGACGTACACGCCGTCGGACGCGATGTCCTGCGTGGCGCCGACCAGCGACAGCACGCCGAACATGAACACCATCACCACCATGTAGTCCGGCAGCGACATCGCCAGCGCCACGCCGGCGAAACCCAAGCCGATGATCAGCTGCGCGCACAGCACGAAGAACTTCTTGGTGCGGTACATTTCAACGAAGGGCGCGAACAGCGGCTTGATGGTGTAGGCCAGGATCAGGTAGCTGGCGTACTGCGCGGCCTGGCCGTTGTCCATGCCCAGGTTCTTGAACATGATGGAGGTGACGCTGGTGAGCATCATGTAGGTCAGCGCCATCGCGAAATAGCCGCTGGGGACCCACAGCATCGGCGTGCCGGGCGCGAACATGGCGCGCAGTAGCGATGGCGGTTGGTTGCTGGCGGCGGAGGCCTGCGGCTCTGGTGGCACGGCGGATGGTGCGGTTTGCATGATGTCGTCCTCGTTATTCTCGTTGGAGTGTAAAGCATCAGGCTCTGTGGCCTGTAGAAAGGAAAAAGCCGGCATCTGCGCCGGCGGGGTTGATACGCTTGCTCTAGGCCGCGTGCGCGGTGCGTTGCGGCCTTTGTTTCAGCAGGTAGTCGCGGTACCAGTGCGCGCTGTGCTTCAAGGTTCGCTTCTGCGTCGCATAGTCGACGTGGACGATGCCGAAGCGCTTCGCGTAGCCCGAGTTCCACTCGAAGTTATCGAGCAGGCTCCAAAGGAAGTAGCCCTGGATGTCCACGCCCTGCAGGCGGGCGTCGTTCAGCGCCTTCAGGTGGCGCAGCACGAAATCGATGCGCGCCTCGTCCGGGATCTCGCCGTCGACGATCACGTCCGGGTTGGCCATGCCGTTCTCGGTGATGTAGATCGGCGGCAGGTCGTATTCCGCCTTCAGTTTCAGCAGCAGCTCGGTCAGGCCGTCGGGGAAGATCTCCCAGCCCATGTCGGTGATGCCCAGCTTCGCTTCCGGCTGGCGCGGCGGCGTCTCAGCCGAGCAGTAGGCGCGGAAGTAGTAGTTCACGCCGAGGAAGTCGATCTTGTGCTGGATGTCCTTGAAGTCGTTCTCGTGGATCTCCGGCGCGTTGTCGCCGTGGCCTTGCAGCGCCAGTTCCGGATATTTGCCCTTGAAGATGGGGTCCATGAACCACTGCACCGAACGGGCGTATTCGAATTCCGCCAGCGCCTTGTCGGCCGCGCTGTCGGTGGCCGCGTCGGCGGTCCACTGATTGAGCACGATGCCCAGCTTGGCCGGACTGCCGACCGCGCGCATGGCCTGCATCGCCAGCCCGTGCGACAGCAGCAGGTGGTGCGATACCTGGATCGATTGCTTCAAGTCCGCCACGCCGGGCGCGAACTGCGCGTTGCCGTAGCCCAGATTGGCCGTGCACCATGGCTCGTTGTGTGTTGCAATCGTTTTCAAGCGCGAGCCAAAACGACGCGCCACTTCGCCGGCATAGTCGGCAAAGCGGTGGGCGGTGTCGCGATTGAGCCAGCCGCCGTCGTCCTGCAGGCCTTGCGGCAGGTCCCAGTGGTAGAGGGTGGCGTGGGCTTCGATGCCCTTGGCCTCCAATTCGGACAGCAGGCGGTCGTAGAAGGCGAAACCGGCTTCGTTCCAGGCGCCTTTGCCCGTTGGCTGCACGCGCGACCAGGCCATCGAGAAGCGGTAGGCGTCCACGCCCATGCCGGACATGATGGCCACGTCTTCCGGATAGCGGTGGTAGTGGTCGCAGGCGACGTCGCCGTTGCTGCCGTCGATGACTTTGCCGGGCGTGTGGCTGAAGGTGTCCCAGATCGACGGGCCTTTGCCGTCGGCGGACGCGCCGCCCTCAATCTGGAAGGCGCTGGTGGCGACGCCCCAGGTGAATGAGGGAGGGAATTGAGTGAAATCGGTCATGGATGGTCGTTTTGAGGATTAACAGGGTGCGAAACAGGGCATTTTGACGTTTGAAAACGATTTCACGCCTCCTGGCTCGATTAGACCTCAAGTCAAACGGGGTGTCAATCTTTTGCTGAAATGGGTTTTGGGCGACTGATATAATGCTGCCTCATTCTTCATCGACTCACTTCATCCCATGTCTTCCGATACCCCTAAAGACGGCCCAGCGCGGCCGATGCTCTACGACCCGACCGAACACCGCATCCGCAGCTTCGTCACGCGTGCGGGCCGCCTGTCGACCGCGCAGGCGCGCGCGCTGGAGGAATTGAGCCCGAAGTACATGATCGAATACGCCAAGACGCCGCTCGATTATGAGCAGGTCTTTGGCCGCAAGGCGCCGGTGGTGCTGGAGATCGGTTTCGGCATGGGCGGCACCACGGCACACATCGCCGGCGTGATGCCGGAAAAGGACTTCATCGGCGTGGAAGTGCATACGCCCGGCGTGGGCAGCCTGCTCAAGCTGATCGAAGAACAGGGCCTGACCAACCTGAAGGCGATCCAGCACGATGCGGTGGAAGTGCTGAACCAGATGATCCCGGACGGCTCGCTGCACGGCGTGCATATCTACTTCCCGGACCCGTGGCACAAGGCGCGCCACAACAAGCGCCGCCTGATCCAGTCGCCGTTCGTCAAGCTGCTGGTGCAGAAGCTGGCCGTGGGCGGCTATCTGCATTGCGCCACCGACTGGGAAGACTACGCGGTGCAGATGCTGGAAGTGCTGGGCGCGGAAGAGGGCTTGCAGAACACCGCCGACGGCTACGCGCCGCAGCCGGCTTATCGTCCGCTGACCAAGTTTGAAAACCGCGGCCTGAAACTGGGCCACGGCGTGTGGGACCTGGTCTTCACCAGGAAATAAGCTGCACCCCGCACGGCCAAGCGGGGTCAGACCCCGCGGGGTCTGACCCCTACGCGGCGCAGCTGGCGTATCGCTTCAATCACGCGGGGTTCAATTATTTGTGCAGCCGGACGATGGCGCCGTTCAAGCGCTTGAACGTCTCGTCCGGCACCGACTTGCTGCACCACAGGCGACGCGCGTAGCCTTTGTACAGGTCGGAGAAGTAGATGCGCTTGTAGTGCGAGGCCGGATAGCCCGAGGCCTTGATCGCTTCGTCCAACTCCTCCTCCGTGATGAAGAAGTAGTCGATGCTGTGCCGGCGCAGCATGTCCAGCAGCTGCTGCGTGTCCGCACTGCTTGGGATGGTCGGCGTCTTGTAGCGCAGCAGGCCGCGGTCGATCACCACGCCGTAGGACACTCCCCGGTTCACCACCACGCGCAGCTGCTTGTCGGCCAGCGTATCCTTCAGCGGTTCCTCGTCATGCATGGCGGGATTGCCGCTCCAGGTCAGCGCGAACGGGCGCTTGTCCTCATACACCACTTCCGAGAATTTTCCGACGCGTTCGCGCTCCGGCGTTTGCAACCAGCCCAGCATGCAGGCGGGTTCCTGCTCGGCCGCCTGCATCAGCACCAGCTGCTGCTTGGCCGGCGTCTGGCGCACGACAAACGGGATGCCGGCTGCGGTGAGCGCGGCGATGGCGGGTGCTGCGGCGTGACCCGTCAGCACGCCGCGCGAGTCGGCATATTGCAGCGGTGGGCTTTGCGTGTAATGAATCAACAGCGGCTGGGCCGAGGCGGCGCCCGCCGCCATCAGCAGGGACAGGGCAAACACCTTCATCACTTTTCCAGCTGCTCGATATCCAGCACCACGACATAGGCCAGGTGGCCGCTCTGCCACACGCCGCCACCGCGCACCTGGGCGTCGCAGCTGGTGACCTGGCCTTCGATTTCCTTGTGCTTCAGCAGCGCGCGGAAGGTCAGCGAAGCCTTGGGCGACAGGTAGCCCGTCATGCGGCCGTTGAGGAAGACTGCGACGGCCGCGCTCTCGTAGGGATTGACATCGTCCGGCACCAGCGTCGCCAGGTAGGGCGTCGCGGCGGCCTGGTCGCCATGGTCGCCGGCCAGCGCCTTGAGCGTGGCCTGGTAGCGCGATTCGTTGACCACTTCGACCAGGAAGCGGCCGTCGTCGGACCAGTGCAGCGCGGGAGCGACGTCGGGCAGCTTCGGTTCATACGGCGTGGCGGGGCGCTCCGGCAGCGGCATCGGCTTGGCCGGATTGGTCTTGATGATCGCGTAGACCACCAGGCCGGTGACGGCGATGATCAGCAGGGAGATGGCGAGTTCCATGGCATGCCTGTTTATCTAAAGGCCGACATCTTAACGCATGCCCTCGGCCTGATACACAATTTTGCCGCCCACCATAGTCTGCAGCACCTTGATGTTGGCGATGTCCTCGGCCGGAATGGTGAAGAAATTCCGGTCCAAAACGATCATGTCGGCCAGCTTGCCCGGTTCCAGCGATCCGGTCAGCGCTTCCTGGCGCAGCGTGTAGGCGGCGTTGAGCGTGATGGCGCGCAGCACGGCGGCGCGCGGCATGCCGGGCTGGGGACCCAGCGTGCCGGCGTATTGCTTGCCGGCGTCCGGCGCGGCGGTGCGGGTCACGCCGACTTTCAGTGCGAACCATTCGTCGAGCGGATCGACCGGCCAGTCGCTGCCATAGGCGATGCGCGCACCGGCGTTCAGCAGCAGCGCCTGCGGTTCGACGATGGCGTAGCGCTGTGGGCCCATGTAGTCCTTCAGCGCGCCCACGGTGTCGGGCGCCGGTTTCCCCCATTGGAAGGACAGCACCGGCGTCACATCGAGTTTGGCGAAGCGCGGATAGTCGGCCGGGGCGACGATTTCGTCGTGCGCCAGCGCGGGGCGGATGTCCTTGCCGGCGGGCGTGGAGCGCAGGTATTCGATGGCGTCCAGCGATTCACGCACGGCGCGGTCGCCGTCGACGTGGATGTGCGGATCGATGCGGGCCTTGGCCAGTTCCGTCAACGTGGTCCTCAACGCTTCGGGCGAGAAGTAGCTGGCCGGGCCGGTGCCCTGGTTGACCAGGTAGGGCTCCAGCATGGCGCCGGTGAAGGCCGGTGCTGAGATCACGCCGTCCATGAACAATTTGGCGTGGCGCACCTGCATCGACGGTTTGACGGTGGTCGGCCCCTGGTCGAACTGCTTCTGTTGCTTGAGCAGTTCGGCCACCGCGCTTTGTGGCGTGGCGCCTTTATCCAGGTCGATCAGCACCGCGAAGTGGGCGCGCGCCGTCAGCTTGCCCTGCTGGTGCAGGTCGGCGAAGGCGGTCATGGTTTCGGGATCGGTGTAGGCGTCGAGGAAGCTGGTGATGCCCTGCTTGCGCATCGCCGCCAGTGCGGCCTTGGAGGCGGCCAGGTTCTCGGCCACCGTCAGCGGTGGCAGCAGGTTCATCGCCATGTCCTGCGCGGCGTCTTCCAGCAGGCCGGTGGCGTCGCCCTTGGCGTCGCGGGTGATCTTGCCGCCAGCGGGATCGGGCGTGTCGCGCTTGATGCCGGCCAGTTGCACGCCTTTTGAATTGAGCAGCGCCGAATGGCCGAAGGAAGAGCGCACGATGACGGGGCGTTCGGTCTTCAGCGCGTCGAGCGTGGCGGCGTTGGTTTCCACGCCGTCCGGCAACATCCCTTGCTGGAACCAGTTGACCACCACCAGCCAGCGGCTGGCGTCGGACTTCTTGTCCTTGTCCAGGCAGGCCTGGATGCGCGACTGGAATTGGGCCACCGTCAGCGCCGCGTAATCAAGGCTGCAATTGAGCAGGCGGCTGCCGCCCGATTGCGGGTGCATATGACCGTCGACCAGGCCGGGCATCAGCATGCGGCCGTGCAGGTCGATGACCTTGGTCTTCTTGCCGGTCAGCGGCTTGGCGCCGGCGTTGTCGCCGACGTAGACGATGCGGCCGGCGCGCACGGCCAGCGCCTGCTGCACGCTGTCCCTGGCGTCCACGGTGTAGATGTAGCCGTTGCGGTAGATTGTGTCGGCCGGCGCTTCGGCGCCTTGTGCGGACGCCGCCAATGCCAGTGTCAGTGCAGCGACGTATCTCTTCATGCGTTTCCCTGTTTTATGCGGCTCCCATCGCTTTGGTGCGCGGGGCCAGCGGCAGGAACGCCAGCAGATTCCCCGCCAGTACCAGCGCCAGCCCGGCCAGGGCCGTCGGCGTCCAGTGGTAGCCTTCGTAGATCGTTGAAATGGTCAGTGCCACGATGGGGAATAATACCGTGGAATAGGCCGCGCGGTCCGGTCCTATGCGGCCGACCAGCAACAGATAGGCGGTGAAACCGATCACCGAACCGGGTATCGCCAGATACAGCAGCGCGCCGACGTAGCGCGTACTCGGCTCCAGCGCGAACGGCATGCCCAGCGCCAGCGCCGCCACGCCCAGCGTGGTGGAGCCGATCAGCATGGCCCAGGTGTTGGTCAGCCACGGCGTCAGGCCCAGCGACTGCATGCGGCTCGACAGCAGGTTCCCGCAGGAGAAGCACAGCGTGCCGCCCAGGGTCAGCGCGAGGCCCATCATCACCTTGCTGTCGTTCCAGTGGCCGGCCATCTGCGGCGAGAACAGCAGCACGATGCCGGTCAGCCCGAGCAGGGCGCCCATCATCACCTGGCGGCGTATCGGCCGGCCGAGGAAGATGCGGCCGTTGATGGCGTTCCAGATCGGCGCGGTGGAAAACACCACGGCTTCCAGGCCGCTGGTGATCCACTGGCTGGCGTAGTAGAAGCACAGGAAATTCAGGCAAAACAGCGCCAGGCCCTGGGCGAACAGGTAGCGCCACGCCTGGCGCGGCGGCCACCACGGCTTGCGCGTGACGAGCAAGAATCCCATCAGGACGGCGGCGGCCAGCCAGAAGCGGTAGGCGATCGACACCGGCGCCGGCACCACGCCAAGCTGGAAGGTGATGGCGATCCATGTGGTCCCCCAGATCAGGACGGTGAGCAGGTAAAGGAAGATATTCATGCCGCCAGCATGCCGGGTGCGCGCGGGCGGCGCTTGTCTGAAATTGCGCAAATCGGCCGGCCGCCGGCGGGGAGGGCGCGCTCCGTGCTAGACTTTCAGTCAACTCTTACTGAATGTCCGCGCCGTGCCAGCCCGCCCTTCCAACGCCACCGATGCCTCCCCCGCCCGCCCGCCGGACGGGCTGATCTCGCACGCGGTGTTCCGCACCATGTCCGAAACGGACGCGGAGCTGGAGCGTTTCGCCTGGCTGGGCGACGAGCTGGCGGTGGCCATCTGGCGCCGCGACACCGAGGTGGCCGAGACCAGCTACAGCAAGCCTGGCCACCACACGCTGTCCTACTACATGGGCGGCGGCTATCGCACCGAGCGCGACGAGCTGCCCGGCCTGTATGGTGCGCCAGAGCGTCTGTGCACGCTGCCGGACTGGCACGAATCCAGCTGGACGGTGCGCGGGCCGCTGCGCTTCCTGCACGTCTACTTCCTGCCCGAGCACTTCACGCGGCGCGCCGTGGTGGAGCTGGACCGCGAGCCGCGCGAGATCACGCTGGCCGACCGCACCTATTTTGAAGATGAACGCATCGGCCGCCTGTGTGCGGACTTGGCGGGCATGTCGTGGGAAGGCGCGGACGGTCAACTGCGCGCCAACGAGACGGCGCACGAAACCCTGAGCCACCTGCTGCTGTCGCAATCGATGCCGCAGCACCAGCAGCGTGTGCGCGGCGGCCTGGCGCCAGTGGTGCGGCGCCGTCTGGCCGACTACATCGAAGCGAACCTGGCGCAGAATATCTCGCTGGGCATGCTGGCGCAGCTGGCGTGCATGTCGGAGTACCACCTGGCGCGGATGTTCCGGATCTCGTTCGGCATGCCGCCGTCGGCGTGGATCGCGGCGCGCCGCGTGGAGCATGCGCGCCAGCTGCTGAAGACCACCGAGCAGCCCTTGCAGCAGATCGCCGACGCCTGCGGCTACGCGGACCTGAGCCACTTCAGCCACCGCTTCCGCGACAGCGTCGGCGCGCCGCCCAGCCGCTACCGCAGCATCGTTAGGTCGTAGGCTTTTCGAACGAGAAGCCAGGCGCGTACAGGTGATAGCCGTCGAAGTCCTGCTTGCCGATGGCCGCGCCATGGCTGCGTGCGATCGTGTAGACCATGCTGAAGTGGAAGTGGCCGTGCGACCAGCGTATCGGTGCCACTGGATTCTATCTTTTTTAGCCCAAGTCAAAGCTAAGACTGTACCTCTGCGAGATAGTGTGCATTCGCCTTCTCACCACAGGATACTGCCATGTCATACGTCTATTCTAAAGTCGATGATCTCAACGGAGAGGATAAAGTTGGTACTCACCAGTGTGTCGCGCTGGTGCAGAAATATACGAACGCCGGCCCTACCAGTGGCTGGCGGCAGGGAGAAGCCGTGCTGGGTAATCAGCTGATTAGGAAAGGTACCGCTATCGCCACCTTCGTCAATGGCCGATATCCCAATCACCGGCATGGGAACCACGCCGCGTTATTTTTGCGTCAGGCGCCCAATGGTATTTACGTGATGGATCAATGGGTGGGCGGAAAACGAAAACATATAGAAGAGCACTTTTTGCCATCGCGCGGAAAGAACAAAGATGGTACGTTTAAAAATCCAAGTAACAATGCCGATGCCTATTTTGTGATCGAGTATTGACCATGAAAAGAACCGTGGCGATCGCGTTTGGCATGGCTTTCGCGTTTGATGGATGGGCTGTGGAGAGGCCTGTTCAGCAGATTGAATGTCCGGCGGCGCTTCCTGTTTCCGCTATTCAGTCCGTAGCCCCGCCTGAGGGATGGAAAGCACGGCCGACCGCCCCATTCTTGCTCAGCTCTGCAGGATTCAATGGCGGGCCGCCTGAAATGATAGCGGACTTGGTGCCGTACTCGGTTGTGGAGAAGCGCGCTCAGCAGATGGTCGAAACGTGGAAATTTGATCCTGACAGCTTTCCTGATGGTTTATGGCTAGCGTGTGGCTACGGCGGGGCAGGTGGAGAAATTACTTTGTCGAGGCAAATTGACAGTACTTTCTCCGTCTGCGTGGTGAAAAGCAGCCCAGGGAAAAAAGCCGGCTCGCGTCAAGTCGTCATCTCCTGCCGTTAATTATTCCATCCGTAGGTTTTTCGAACGAGAACCCCGGAGCGTACAGGTGGTAGCCGTCGAAATCCTGCTTGCCGATGGCCGCGCCGTGGCTGCGTGCGATGGCATAGGCCATGCTGAGGTGGAAGTAAAAATTCGGCAGGATGTACAGGTTCAGATATTCGTCGCCGGGCAGCGCGATGTCGGCGAAGCCGGCGCGGTCATGGCACAGGCGTTGTGCCGCGCCGTCGAAGCGCTGCGCATCAATCGCGGCGATGTAGGCGATGGTGTCGGCGATCTGCTTGGCCAGCGCTGCCAGGGACAGCTCCGCGCCTTCGAAACTCACCGGCGCCAGGCCCGCCAGCGGACAGCAGCCGCGCAGCGCGAAGTTGCAGCTGGCCCGCACCTGCGACGCAAACGGCAGCATTTCCGCATGCAGCCGCGCCGTGAGGATCTCCGGGTGTGGCGCCACTTTATCGACCATGCCGGCCAGCTGGCGGAGATAGCGGGTGAAAATAATTGGTGTGTGCATAGTCAAAACGAGGTTATTTGGCGGAGAGGATTTGCGGTAGATTCTGCACCCGAAACGCCTCGACAACAAAATCGATAAACACGCGCGTCTTCGCCGGCAGCAGTTTCTGGCTGGTGAAATACAGGGAGATCGCCCCGACGTCGCCGTACCAGTTTGGCAGCAGGCGCACCAGCGCACCGCTTTCCAGATGCGGCGCTGCGTGCGGCACCGGTATCAAGCCGACTCCAAGGCCCAGCACCACGGCGCGGCTGAGTGCATCCGGATCGTTGACCAGCATGATGGCCTGCTGCTTGGCCGTGACCTCGGCGCCGGCGTGATTGCGCATGACCTGCGTCCGCTGACGGCCAGTCACCGGAGAACGTATCACCACACTGGGGAACTCGGCAAGTCCAGAGGGGTCTTTGGGACGACGCTTGCCCTCCAATAGCGCCGGCGCCGCCACCGCGATCAAATGGATGCGCGCCAGTTCGCGCGCCACCATACCTGGCGGCAGCTCAAAGCCGGCGCCGATCGCCGCATCAAAGCCGCCCGCGATCAGGTCCAACGGACGGCTATCGAACACCCAGTCGGGTATCACGCCCGGATACCGTTCGAGGAACGCCGGCATCAGCGGCAACAGATAGTCCATGCCGAAGCCCGGCGCCGCGCTCAGCTTCAGCACGCCGGCCGGTTGCCCGGCATTGACCTTGATGTCGGCGATCGCTCCCTGAATGCTGTCGAGGCCGCCCTGTACCGATTGCTGAAAGCGTTCACCCGCTTCGCTCAGCGTCAGGCCACGCGTGCTGCGCATGAACAGCCGCACGCCGAGATTGCGCTCCAGTAGCGCGACGTTGCGGCTCACCGCCGCCGGCGTCAAGCCCAGCCGGCGGGCCGCTGCGGAAAAGCTCCCGCTCTCGGCGCTGCGCACGAAGGATTCCAGGTTGGCCAAGGTCTCCATGACTTTACCTTCAAGTGATGATTGAAACTGATTATAGCCGGTTGCTACTAACGCTGGAAGCTGGCTGGCCCTAGAATTCAACTCAGCAAACAGTTTATCCACTTAATCTCTAAAGGAAACATCATGACTATCGGCATCATTGGTTCGGGCGCCCTCGGCTCCAACTTCGCTCGCATTCTGGCCAAACAAGGTATCCCGGCCACCATCTCCAACAGCCGTGGGCCTGCCTCGCTGGCCGACCTGGTCAAGGAGCTGGGACCGTCCATCAAGGCTGGCACGGTGGAAGAGGCGGCAAGCGCCGACATGGTGCTGGTGGCGGTGCGCTGGGTCGATGCGGAGAAAGTGCTGGGCAGCCTGCCGGCATGGAATGGCCGCATCGTGATCGACGGTACCAATCCGGTGGAGTTCTTCGACCCCGCGACGTCGCCGGATGCGAACGACGCCAGCAATCCGCTGGCGGCCTATGGGATCAAGGCGGTCGATCTGGGTGGAAAGCACTCGAGCCAGATCATCCAGCAATTGGTGCCTGGCGCACGCTTGGTCAAGGCGTTCAACCACAACGACGTCAACGTGTTGAAGGAGCCGGAAACGGCAGGCGGCAAGCGCGTGTTGTTCTACTCGGGCGACGATGCTGCCGCCAAGGCGCAAGTGCGCGCCATCATGGAAGCCGCCGGCTTCTTCCCGGTCGACCTGGGCACGCTGGACGTTGGCGGACCGTTGGCGTCGCTGCCTTTCGGCCCGCTGTCGACGCACAACTTGGTCCGTATCTGACCGCTTGCGGCCTAGTCCATCTCGCTGATCATGGCGACGATCTCGTCGCCGTAGGAAGCGAGCTTCTTCTCGCCGACACCCGATATGCCGCGCAGGTCCGACAGCGTGGTCGGACGCGCCTTGGCGATCTCGCGCAGGGTGGCGTCGTTGAAGATGATGTAGGCCGCCACGTCGTGCGCGCGCGCCGTCTCCACCCGCCACCAGCGCAGCTTGTCGAAGATGGCCTGCTCGCGCGGCGACAGGTCGCTCTCCACATAACCCTTGGAGGCGCGGCTCGCGCTCTTCTGCTTGACCGGCTTCTGGTACTGGCGCAGCTGCACCTTCTGCCCGCCCTTGAGCACCGGCCGCGCGGCGTCGGTCAGTTTCAAGGAGCTGTATTGCTCATGGTCGACCGTCACCAACCCGAGCGCGATCACCTGGCGCAGGATGGCGCGCCATTCCTGCTCGCTGCGGTCGGCGCCGATGCCGAACACCGACAGCGAATCGTGATGCCAGGTCTTGATGCGGTCCGTCTCGACGCCGCGCAGCACTTCGATCACGTGGCCGGCGGCGAAGCGCTGGTCGACCCGGTACACCGCCGACAGCAGCTTCTGCACCGGCACCGTGCCGTCGAACGACACCGGCGGGATCAGGCAGGTGTCGCAGTTGCCGCAAGGGCCGGAGGCTTCGCCGAAATAATCGAGCAGGCGCACGCGCCGGCAGCTCAGCGTTTCGCACAGGCCCAGCATCGCGTCGAGCTTGGTGCCCAGCACGCGCTTGAAGGTCTCGTCGGCCTCCGATTCGTCGATCATCCGGCGCTGCAGCACCACGTCCTGCAGGCCGTAGGCCATCCAGGCGCTGGACGGCTCGCCGTCGCGGCCGGCGCGGCCGGTCTCCTGGTAGTAGCCCTCGATACTCTTGGGCAGGTCCAGGTGGCAGACGAAGCGCACGTTGGGTTTGTCGATGCCCATGCCGAAGGCGATGGTGGCGCACATGACGATGTTCTCTTCGCGCAGGAACTTGGCCTGGTTGGCCGAGCGCTTGGCGTGGTCCATGCCGGCGTGGTAGGCCATGGCCCGCACGCCGTTCTCGTTGAGGAATTCGGCGGTTTCCTCGACCTTCTTGCGCGACAGGCAGTAGACGATGCCGCAGTCGCCGCCATGTTCGGTGGTGATGAAGTCCAGCAGCTGCTTGCGGCCGTTGGCCTTCTCGACGATCTGGTAGCGGATGTTGGGGCGGTCGAACGAGGACACGAACTGCATCGCGTCGCCCAGTTGCAGGCGGTGGACGATCTCGGCGCGGGTCTGCTGGTCGGCGGTGGCGGTGAGCGCGATGCGCGGCACGTTGGGGAACTGCTCGTGCAGCACCGACAGCTTGATGTACTCGGGCCGGAAGTCATGCCCCCATTGCGACACGCAGTGCGCCTCGTCGATGGCGAACAGCGCGATCTTCGACGCCTGGAACAGGTTCAGGCAGCGCTCCGTCATCAGCCGTTCGGGCGCCACGTAGACCAGATCGATCTCGCCGGTGCGCACCAGCCGCTCGATGCGGTTGGCTTCCTCGTAGGTCTGGGTGGAGTTGAGGAAGGCGGCGCGCACGCCCACTTCGGCCAGCGCGTCCACCTGGTCCTGCATCAGCGCGATCAGCGGCGAGATGACCACGCCGACGCCGTCGCGCACCAGCGCGGGGATCTGGTAGCACAGCGACTTGCCGCCGCCGGTGGGCATCAGGACCAGCGCGTCGCCGCCAGCGCTGACATGGCCGACGATCTCCGCCTGCTGTCCGCGGAAGACTGGGTAGCCAAACACGGTTTGCAGCAGATGAAGGGCGCGCTCGTTATTTTCCTGATGATCCATTTCTACTACTCGATTCCGACAACAAAATGACGACTAAGGTTTAATCGGCCCAGACGATGACGCCGGTGTAACCGGTGACCAGCACCATCAGGCCGAAGGCGATGCGGTACCACGCGAACGCGGTGAAGGTGTGCGAGCTGATATAGCGCAGCAGCCAGCGCACGCACAGGAAGGCCGAGACGAAGGCCGCCACGGTGCCGATCGAGAACAGCGGCAGGTCGGTGGCCGACAGCAGCGCGCGCTCCTTGTACAGCGAATACACGGTGGCGCCCAGCAAGGTGGGGATCGCCAGGAAGAACGAGAACTCGGTCGCCACCTTGCGCGACAGACCGAAGATCATGCTGCCCATGATGGTGGCGCCGGAGCGGCTGGTGCCCGGTATCAGCGCGAACGCCTGGGCGATGCCGATCTTGAGGGCGTCCATCGGCGTGATGTCGTCCACCGAATTGATGCGCGACATGGCCGGATTTGCCTTCTCGCGCTGTTCCACCCACAGGATGACGAAGCCGCCGACGATGAAGGCCAGCGCCACCGGCACCGGCGCGAACAGCTTGGCCTTGATGGCCTTGTTGAACAGCACGCCCAGCACGGCGGCCGGCAGGAAGGCGATCAGCACGTTGAGCGCGAAGCGCCGCTGTTTCGGGTCGCCCAGGCCGGTCAGCACGGCGGCGATGCGCGCGCGGTACTCCCAGCAGACGGCAAAGATCGCGCCCGCCTGGATGACGATCTCGAACACTTTCATTTTTTCTTCCATGCCCTGGAAGCCCAGCAGGTGTTCCGCCAGAATCAGATGGCCGGTCGACGAGATCGGCAGGAATTCCGTGAAACCTTCAACCAGGCCCATGATCAGGGCTTTGAGTGCGAGAACGATATCCATGAAGTAAGTTATAAGTTGGTGGGAAGGGAGGCTCTGTCACAGCGCCGGGGTCGAAGCTTACCATGTTCGCCGCCTGCTATTCTGAATCTCACTCAAGCGTAATGCGGTTTTCGGCGGTCAAACGAAAAAACGCCCCGGAACGGGGCGTTGAAAGGAAGAATTTTCGACCGCGGAAGGCTTACCAGCTGGCCTTGAGCGTGTATTTGCCGCTGGTGGCGCCGGTGCCGCCGCCGTAGTAGATCACCTTGGCGTACAGCGTGCCGGCGCTGCCGTAGCTCAGGCTGTCGACCGCGCCGGTGCCGTTGACGCTGGACGCGACCTTGGTGCCTGCGCTGTTGTACAGCTCCAGGTCGTAGTCCGAGCTGGCGTTCGGGGCCAGGCTCAGGGCCAGCGTTTTACCCGACGGCAGCACGATCTTGTAGTAGTCGACGTCCGACGAGGCGCTCATGGTGCCGTTGACGGTGGTGCCGGCGGTGGTGATCGCTTGCGCGGTGGCGGTGGTGTTGTTGCTCTCTACTTCGCTGATGGTCGGGCCGCTGACCACCGACGACAGGATGTTCTGCGCCTCGAACTTGGCCTGGAAGGTGTTGGCGTAGCTCAGGTCAGCCGGGAACAGCGTCTTGGCCGCGTTGACGATGGCGGTGGCCATGGCCGGCATCTTGACGTTGCTGCCCAGGCCGAAGTGCGCCTCCAGGATGATCTGGTCGATATTGGCGCGCGGCTTGCCGGCGGCGATCAGCGCCACCATCGACTGATACAGCGGCGCCGACCACAATTCATCCGACTGGAACGTCACGCCGCCCTCGGTCACCGACTGGTGCGCGGCGTAGGTCTTGCTGGCGTTGTACTTGGCGTCGGTGCGGTTGAGCATGCGGCCGTCCCAGCAGGCGCCGTGGCCGTCCCAGCTGAAGGCCCACTCGGGGTGGTAGATCTTGCCGTTCGGCGTGCTGTAGGAGTAGGACGCGGCCCAGTAGTCGCCGAAGCCTTCGCCCATGGCGCCGGTGTCGCCGCCGGTCCAGCTGCTGTCGATGTTGGCCTGGATGCCGTGGCCGTATTCGTGCAGGATCACGTCGGCGTCTTCGCTGTCGTTCACGCAGCCGTGGCCGAAGGCCAGGTAGTCGGAACCGGCCGCGCCGCCGCTG
The DNA here is from genome assembly GCF_019166075.1 of Duganella violaceipulchra. NCBI lineage: Bacteria > Pseudomonadati > Pseudomonadota > Betaproteobacteria > Burkholderiales > Oxalobacteraceae > Duganella > Duganella violaceipulchra. The sequence continues at coordinate 62,814 of NZ_JAHTGR010000014.1, forward strand.
TAGTGCGAGTTGTCGTCGCCGTTGACGCCGTCGGTGTCGACGTCCAGCGGACGGTTGATGATGGACTTGGTGCCGGTGAAGCCCAGCGACTGGATGTAGCGCTGGCTCTGGTCCAGGTGGAAGTAGACGTTGGTGTCGTCGAAGGCGTTGTTGCCGCGCTTGGCCGTCCACACGCCGTTGCTGGTGGTGCTGGGCGCGGTGGCCGGGGATTCGATGTTCTTGATGTTGACGAACGGGCCGCTCAGTTTGTAGACGCCGCTGGTCACCGTCAGGTCGCGCAGGGTCTTGGTTGAGTAGGCGGCGTCGAAGGCGGAGGCGGCCGAGGTGTCGGTCAGCGCGTCGGTGTTGAGCACCGTGCGTGGATCGGGATCGAAGGCGTAGCCGGAACCGTTGATGCCGGACGGCGTGACGGCGGCCACGGCGCCGCCTTGCACGGTGCGCGTGTGCGAACCCTGGCTGTCGCTGACCGCCTTGGTGGCGGCGTGGCGGTCCAGCACGGGGCCGGCCAGCTCGGCGCGGGCGTCCAGCGTGCGCTTGCCGCGGCGCGGCAGCGAGGTGGAGTAGGAACCGATGACGGCGCCGTCATGCGCGTTGAGGAATTGCACGAAGCCGCCGGTCGGCATCTGCGCTTCGATGCGCACCTTGCGCGCCAGTTGCACGCCGTCCTTGGTGGTGACCCACACCAGTTCGGAAGTCGGGGCGGCCACCAGCGGGTGCTGCACCTTCATATTGGTCCAGGCCTTGTCCAGCGCCAGGTCTTCGCTGATCTGGGCCTGGTTGTACAGCTGGTTGACGGCGCTGGCGTCGACCTTGTCGGAGATGTGGCGGGTTTCGTTGAAGATCTTTTGCAGCTGGCCGCTCTTGCTGATGGAGACGATGATCTCGGCCCGGTCCACCGGCAGGCCGCGCAGCATCTGCTGGTAGTGGTAGTGCTTGCCGGTGAGCGATTCCTGTACCTTCACCAGTCCCAGGTTGTTCAGCGATGCCGGCAGGCCGAACTGGGCCGCGTTCTGGCGCAGCGCGTCTTCGGCCGTGGTGGCGGCGGTGCTCGAGTACAGCGTCAGGTTGTCAACGGAGTAACTGCCGGCGTGCGCGGAACCCGCGTAAGCCAGGACGATCAGGGATGCAATCAGGGGACGGGCGAATTGGCGCATGCTGCATGAACTCCTATAGGTTTTGGATTATTCGGTCTGCGAGCCTTGTGGGTGCCAAACGAGTATATCCACGCTTTTTTGCCATTTGTAAAATCGGGCGTTTTTAGACAGTTTTCCGGATTCTGTTAAAAATGAGACATAGCGGCGCGGCGTGCGCGGCGCTAAGATGGACCCCAAACCACCGACGAAAGGTCAATTATGCACAGGCTGTTTTCCCTGCTCTTGCCGGTCGCGCTGGCGTCCGGCTGCGCGATGGCGCAGGCGCTCAAGCCGATCGAGGATGTGGAGCCGGAGGTGACGAAGGAAGTGGCCGCCGCCGTGGCGCACATGGCGGTCGATCCGGCGGCCGAGGCTGCGCCGCTGCTGCGCGCCTGTCCGGCCCAGGCCGCGCCGCCGCTGGAGCTGCTGCAACGCACGGTCGACGGCGAGGAGCGCAACTATCTGTACCGCACCCGCTGCGGCAAGGCGCTGCTGGTGTCGGCCACTTACGGCAAGAGCCGGGCGATCAAGCGCCTGACGGTCAAGGCGGAGTAAAACTATACACGCGAAGACCAGTGTTTGATGAGTTCGAACCAGGCGATGCTCAACGCCGTCGCCACGCCGCACGCCAGCAGTAGTCCCAAGCTGGGCCGTGAAAAGGCGAACAGCGCGCGAATGGTGTCCAGGCACAGCACGGCCGCCAGCAACAGCGTGGTCGCCAGGCTGATCCAGGCGAACGGCCGGCCCGATGCCGGCCGCCATTGCCATGACGTCTGCGACCAGCTGCGGTTGGTATGGATCAGCCCCAGGTTGGACAAGACCAAGCTCAGGAAGGTCGTGGTGCGCGCCATGTCGTCGGACTGGCCCGACCATTTGACGGCCAGATAAAAGCCGATCAGCATGGCCAGCAGGCCGCCTCCCTGCAGCAGGCCGCGCACCAGGATTTGGCGGTCGAACAGATGCATGTCCGGCCGGCGCGGCGCGCTGGTCATGGCGCCCGCTTCGATCGGCTCGGCCTCGAACACGATCGAGCAGGCGGGGTCGATCACCATTTGCAGGAACAGGATGTGCACCGGCATCAGCAGCATCGGCCAGCCCAGCAACACCGGCAGGATGGACAGGCCGACGATGGGCACGTGCACCGCGACGATGAACACGATGGCCTTGCGCAGATTGGTGAACAGGCGACGGCCGTGCCGGACCGCCAGCAGCAGCGACGAGAAGTCGTCCTTGAGCAGCACCAGCGCGGCCGCCTCGCGCGCGACGTCGGTGCCGCGCGCGCCCATCGCCACGCCGATGCTGGCCGCCTTCAAGGCCGGCGCGTCGTTGACGCCGTCGCCCGTCATGGCGACCACCTCGCCGCCGTGGCGGAACGCCTGCACCAGGCGCAGTTTCTGCTCCGGCGCGATGCGGCAAAAGACGTCGGTGTTCTTCAGCCGCAGCTGCAGCGTCGCGTCGTCCATTTCCGCCAGGTCGACGCCCGACAGCAGGCCGCCCTGGTCGCCGGTGATGCCGGCCTGGCGCGCGATCGCCAGCGCGGTGGTGGGATGGTCGCCGGTGATCATCACCACCCGCATCCCGGCCGCGTGGCATTGCGCCACCGCCTGCGGAACTTCCGGCCGCAACGGGTCCTGCAATGCGACCAGGCCGAGGAAGACAAAATCAAACACATGCTGGTTGTCCGGCAGGCTGGTCGCCGGGAAGATGGCGCTGGCGACGCCGATCACCCGCAAGCCGTCATTGGCCATCGCCGTGACCTGCTTCGCGATGGCGGCCGCGCGCGCCGGTTCCAGGTGGCACAGATCGACGATGGCTTCCGGCGCACCCTTGGCGGCGATCAGGTATTCCGAACGGTCCGGCGATTGCCAGACGCGCGACATCGCCAGCATTTGCCGCGACAGCGGGTAGTCGTCGATCAGCGCCCAGTCCGAATGCAGGTGTTCGGTGTTGGCCAGCAGACGGGCGCCGGCCTGGCCGATGGCGGACTCCATCGGATCGAACGCTTGCCGATGGCTGGCCAGGACGGCGTATTCCAGCAGGCCGTGCAGCTCCTCCTGCAAAGCGGCGGCGCCTGGCGCCTGGCAATCATAGTGCGCCTGCTCCGACCACAGCTGGACCACCGCCATGCGGTTGACGGTGAGCGTGCCGGTCTTGTCGACGCAGAGGATGGTGGTCGCCCCCAGCAGCTCGATCGCGGGGATGCTGCGCGCCAGCACTTGTTCGCGTCCCAGGCGCCACGCGCCCAGGCCGAGGAACAGCGTCAGGATGACCGGCAATTCCTCGGGCAGGATGGCCATCGCCAGCGTCAGTCCGGCCAGCAGGCCCTGCAGCCAGTCGCCGCGCTGCCACCAGTAGGCCAGCGCCAGGGCGGCGGCCAGGCACAAGCCGCCGGTGGCGACGACCTTGACCACGCGTCGTGTTTCCAGCTGGATCGGCGTCAGCTGGCCGCCCGTTGCGGCGAGCGAGGCGCCGATGCGCCCCAGCGCGCTGTTCGGCCCGGTGGCGATCACCAGGCCGCTCGCCGTTCCTTGCGTGATCAGCGTGCCGGAATACAAGCGGCGTTCCCCGGCATCGAGCGCGTCGGCGCCGTGCTTGGTCACCGGCACGGATTCTCCCGTCAGCATGGATTCGTCGACGGTCAGGTTCGATGCGGTGAGCAGGTCGATATCGGCGGGAACGCGATCGCCTTCGGCCAGCAGCACCAGGTCGCCGAGCACCAGCTCGCGGCCGGCGACGCGTTCCTGCCTGCCGTCCCGTATCACCAGCGCGCGCGGGGAGGACAGGTCGCGCAGGGCGTTCAGCGAGCGCTCGGTGCGCCGTTGCTGGAAAAACGTCATGCCGATGACGATGCCGACAAAGGCCAGCAGCATCAGCGCTTCGTTGCGATCACCCAGCACCAGGTAGATGGCGCCGCAGGCGACGAGCAGCAGGAACATCGGTTCGGCAACCACGTCCAGCAACAGGCGCCAGGCGCTCTGCGGGCGTGAGGTGGGAAGTTCATTCGGGCCGTCGGCGCGCAGTTTTTCCGCTACTTGCGCAGCTGTCAGGCCATCGCTGTTCTGCTGCGCCGCCGTGGTGTCCATGTTGTTCGCGATAGAGGGTGGGAAGACAAGGTCGTAGCAATATCGTTATCTTAAGTGACTTTGCGAAACCATGAAAAAAAAGGTTCATCGCGGATTGCCGGGATGAACTTCTTGCCGCGCCATCGGTATGTGCAGGGCGGTCCCGTTTTTTCGGCTTTTACTAAAACGCTATAACCACTACTACCCAATGCTAACCACCGATATTTCGTGCGAATCCACGATATTTTCGGAACTAAAATCCACGAATCTCCTCTAACGAATATAGGCCGAAAAAATATCGGCATTTAGCATTCAGCAAAGAATTTTTAGTAGGTGATAGCGCGCTGTAGTACTGGTCAGTAGTGGTTAGCAGCGCTTAGTAAAAACCGATTTTTGGGAGCCCCCACCATGTCCAGGTATAGCCTTCACTTCCCGATCCGCGTGCCCGACGATGTGCTGGTTGAATTGGGCGAATTCACCGGAAAATTCTGGTCGGATTCGCTGGGCCAGGAGCCCTTCGTGATTGAGGCAATTCGCAACTACATCAAGCCCGCGCCGCCGGCCCCGCAGCAGCCCGTTGAGGCGACCGAGGCGGGATACCAATGGAAGCAGGTTTTTCTTCCCGAGGGGACAAGACTGCGCGCCAGCTTCGGCCGTCAGCCCTATTTCGCCACAGTGGTGGGGGCGGAAATCAAGTACGACGGGCACGCGGTATCGCCGTCCTGCTTTGCCAATCTGCACGGCAGCGGCAACCGCAATGCCTGGAAGGCCGTCTGGCTGCGCCTTCCCGGCAGTAATGAGTGGCTGCTGGCCGACGTCTGCCGGTCGGCGCGGAAAGCGGCGATAGCGCGGTTGCACGGGGATGGCGCGCAGGCAGACAGCCAGCGTTCACGGGCGCCAGAGCGGCTACCGCAAGGTCTGGACCAGCCGCCGCCGGCGGCGCGCCAATTCGTGCCGCGCCAAACTGAAATCCGCTCGCCCAGCGTATCGGCAGCGCCGAAAGGCAATGGTGCTCAGCCCAAGTCCAGCTCTGGACGCAGCGCCCGCCGCAGGAAGCGCCGTGCGGCGAAACAATCTCCCGGAAATCCGTGAAGAACCCAAAAAAAGCCCCCGCTCTTGTTGAGCGAGGGCGAAAGAGCGACCCGATGGCAGGGTCGCGAGGAGATGCAAGCTTTAGAACGTCATGTCGAGGCGGGCGCCGAAGTAGCGCTGGAAGTCGCGCGGCGGCAGCCACTCGGTGGTGTTGACCACCAGCGGCACATTGGGCGCCTTGCTGCTCCAGTTGCTGCTGGCGTAGCCGTTGTTCAGGCCGGCCGCATAGCGCTTGTCGAACAGGTTGTTGACCAGGAAGGTGAACTTGTAGCGGTCCTGCTTGTCCTTCACGCCGAAGCTCAGGTTTGTGATGCTGAAAGCGCCCTGTACCGTCATCGGATCCTGGTTCAGCGAGAACTGCGTGCGGCTCTGGTAGCGCGTGGTGGCCGCGACGAAACCGTTAAAACTTTGCGACGGCAGCACCAGATCGTACTGCCCGCCCAGGTTAATCTTGATCTTGGGCGCGTTCGGCAAGGTCTTGCCGGCCAGGTCTTGCACATTGCTGTTGTTGTACTTCGGGCTGACCACGCAGCCAGGCCCGGTCACGGTGCCGGTGCCGGTGGCGTTGAGCACGTTGTAGCACGGGCCGTTCTCGAAGGACTGGATGGTGGCCTCGGTGTAGGCGAAGCTGCCGTTCAGCTGCAGCTCGCGCGTGACGCGGATGCTGCCTTCCGCCTCCACGCCCTGCGTGCGCAGGCCGCCGATGCTGTTCAAGCCGGTGCGGTAGGTGCCGTCGGCGTCGAAAAAGCTCGACGACTGCTGGAAGTTCGAGAAGTTGGTGCGGAACAGCGCCAGGCTGAGCATCGCGCGGTTGTCCAGCAGGCTTTGCTTGAGGCCGATTTCGTAGCTCTTCGCGGTTTCCGGCTTGACGGCCGGCAGTTTGGCGGTGGCCGCCGTGAAGCCCGACGTCAGGTCGTAGGCCACGCCCTTGTGCCCGGTCGAGGCCATGGCGTAGACCATGCTGTCCTGGTTGATGCGGTGTTCCAGGCCCAGCTTGCCGGTGTAGCTCTTGTCGTTGTCTTCCTTGTGGTAGTACTCGGTCAGCGCGTGCGCTTGCGGCGGCACCGTGTAGCGGCGGAAGTTGTAGCCGGTGTCTTCGTCGTTGTAGCGGCCGCCCAGGATCAGGCTGGTGTTCGGCACGAAGTCCCACGAGCCCTGGCCGTAGATGGCCTTGCTGATGTTCCAGGCGTCGGCGCCGTAGGAGGTGCCGTAGGCCTGGATCAGCGGCGCCTTGGTCAGCTCGCGGTTCAGCCAGTTCTTGCCGTACCACAGGCCGGCAACGTAGCGCACCGCGCCCTTGTCCGGCGAGGTCAGGCGCAGTTCCTGCGTGGTCGAGTGGACGTCGAACGAACCGTACTGGAACAGGCCGCCGTGCATGCCGGTCGGCTGGCCGTTGGGCAGCAGCAGGAAGGGCAGGATGTCGATGTCGGTGTTGTCGTTGTCCTGGTAGTCGTCCATGTGGTAGCGGCTGTAGGACGAGATCGAACTCAGCGTATGGCCGGCCAGCGGACCGTTGGGGTCGAACGCCCAGTCCAGCTTGACGCCGGTGCCGATGTCGTGGAACTTGCCGCCGGTCGGGTAATCGTTGCGCACGTCGCGGTTGCCGGGGCCGATGGCGATGCCGGCCAGTACCAGCGAGGCCGGCAGCTGCGGCGCGTTGCGGTAGATGCCGCCCGGCGACATATAGCTGTAGGCGTTGGAGCAGCAGAACTTCTCGGTGCGGTTGTAGTGCGGCGTCAGGGTCACGGTCAGCTGGTCGGTCGGGGTCCACTCCAGTTTGCCGCTGAGGTTGTCGCCCTTGCTGCCGTTCAGGTGGCCGCCGGTGCTCAGGTCGTTGAGCGTGCCCTGGTAGCTGGTCTTGCTGGCGGCCAGGCGCATGCGCAGCGTGTCCGACACGGCGCCGCCGACGCTGAAGCCGGCCCGCCATTCATGGTCGTCGGTCAGGTAGGTGCTGACGGTGGTCTTGAGCGGGCCGCCGATCGGCTTGGTGGTGATGTTCAAGGCGCCGGCGATCGAGCTCTTGCCGAACAGGGTGGACTGCGGTCCCTTCAGCACTTCGATGCGGTAGACGTCGGCCAGGTCCTTGAAGGCGCCGGCCTGCATGCCCTGCGGGATATCGTCGACGATGACCGAGACGTCGGCCTCGACGCCGATGCCCAGCGAGAAGGTGCCGATGCCGCGCATATTGATGCTGAAGTTGCCCGGCTGGCTGCCGTAGGACAGCGTCAGCGCCGGCGACAACGAGGGGATGTCTTCCAGGTCGCGCACGTTGGAGCGTTGCAGCACGGCGTCGCCCAGCACGGTGATCGAGGCCGGCACGTCTTGCAGGTTCTGGGCGCGCTTGTTGGCGGTGACGACCACCGATTCAAGCTTGCCGCTGTCGGCCGGGGCGGCCTGTTGGGCGGAGGCGGCGCCGAGGCCGAGCAGAGGTAGGGCGAGGGCGACGGCGGCCGTGATGGGCCGCAGCGCAGGGATGGCAGGTTTCATGAGGTCTCCAGTTTTTATTAATTGCTATGTGGAATCGCTTCCACTTATGGTCAAAAAAACGCCGGCGGCTTTTGGGCGGCCGGCGGTGCTACGATTTATTGCGTGGTGACGGACAGCGGCGCCTTCAGTTTTTGCGCATAGTTGCGCACGTAGGCCTGCCATGCCGCGCCGTCGGCGAAGTCGCCGCTCTTGTTCCAGCCGGCGCCGAAGTAGTAGACGAAGGGCTTGCCCGCTTGCGCCGTGCCCAGCGTCAGCTGCTGGCCGTCGGTGATGGCGTAGCCGCTGGCGCCGGCCGGCAGGATCACGCCGCAGCCGATGATGCCGTCGTCGCCGTGTTGCGGTTCCCAGTAACTGGCCCAGCCGCCTGCGGCATCGGTCACGTAGTCGCCCTGGCCGTCGCGCTGCACGATGCCCACGCCGACCGTCAGCGGGCCTTTGCCGCCAGCGCTGTAACGGCTTTCGACGCGGGTCATGTTGGAGCCGGCGTCGATCGAGAAGCGCTTCACCTCGGAGACCATGCGGCCGTTGCCCGCGTCCCACTTGCCGAAACTGAGTTCGAACACGGAGCGCAGCGGTCCGTCGGCCAGCACCTTCCAGCTCTGGTAGTTGGACGAGTTATGCAGCGCGTTGTCGGCGTAGATGGTGGTGCCGCCGCAGCCGCGGTTCTGGCCCACGTGGTAGTAGTCCAGGCCTTCGCCGGCATCCTTGTGATAGGCGCCGGTCTTGTACCACTTGTCCAGCACCGGATAGCGCACCCGCTTGACCCACACGTCCACGCCGCTGCTGACCAGGTGTTCCTGCGGGTCCTTGATGATGGCCGGCCCGTAGACGCGGTGCACGGTGCGGTCACTTTCCCACGCGAAGTCGTCCAGCCGTTCCGGCACGAAGCGCGCGTGCGTTTTCACATCGGCCGGCGGCGTGGCGGCCAGGCGTTCGGCCGGCAGCACCAGGTAGCGGCGCGTGTCGCCGGCCGGCACGTTCACGGAGAACAGCAGCTGCTTGCCCATCACCTGGGAATTGAGGATCGCCGAGGTCGCGGCATCCATCACCACCGGCGCCTTGACGCCTGGGGTGACTTCCACCAGCTCGTCGCCGCGCAGGCCGTCGGTGCCGTTGGCCACGCTGACCGTCTGCGGTTTGGCCTTGTCCAGCACCGCCATGCGATACACCTCGCTGCCGGCCAGCAGGAAGCCGCCGACGCCATAGACTTCGGTGGCGTCGTCGTCGAACGATTTGGGGTCCTGGCCGATCGGCTGCACGTGGGTCAGCTTGCCATCGGCCTGCACGTTGGCCACCAGCGCGCTCCACACCTTCCGCACGGCGGGCTTGTAGGTCTTGGCATCGAGCAGGCCCTGGTTGACACCCCATGCGAAGGCATACGCATACAGCGCCGAGCCGCTCGATTCCTTCAGCGGATAGCTGGCCGGGTCCAGCAGGCTGGCGCGCCACAGGCCGTCCGGCTGCTGCAGCGTCAACAGCCTGGCCGACATCTCCTTGTACTGCTGCTCGAAGCGCGCACGGGCAGGGTGCTTGGCCGGCAGGTATTGCAGCATGCGCACCAGGCCACCCATCACCCAGCCGTTGCCGCGTCCCCAGTAGACCTTCTGGCCATTGGCCTCGTGCTTGTCGAAGTATTTACTGTCGCGGAAGTAGAGGTGCGCTTCCTTGTCGTACAGGTAGTCGGAGGTCGCCCACCATTCGCTGACGGCGAAGTCCAGGTAGCGCTGGTCGCCGGTGACGGCCCACAGGCGCAGCCAGGTCGGAGGCCCCATGAACAGCGCGTCGCACCACGACCAGCGTTCCTGGTTGCCCGGCACCGTGAAGTCCAGCGTGCCGCTGCGGCGGTTGGCCAGGATGTCGTCGAAGCTGGCGCGCATGGCGGCGATCATCTTCGGATCGTGCAGTTGCAGATACAGCTCGGCGTAGGTCTGGCCGATGATGTGGTCATCCGCGTGGTAGTGGTTGGGGCCCAGCTTCCATTGGTTCTTGTCGCCGATGGCGAGCATGGCGTCGCGGTATTTGCGGTCGCCCGAAATGCCCACCAGGGCCATGAAGCCGGTATCGCCCACCGCCTGGGTCCAGTCGTCGGCGCGGTGGGTGCTGGGGTTGGCCAGCTGCCAGTCGGCCACGCGCTCCATCGCGTTCAATACCGCTTTCGGATTGATGGCGGCCGATGGCGCCTCGCCGGCGAAGACTGGTGTTGCGGGCAGCGCGGCCAAAAAGGCGGCCAGCACGGCGGCGTGCAGATACGTTGGTTTCATGTAGGCGTCTCGTTGAGTTTTATTTGTACATCGGTCCTGCGGTGACGAACGGGCCTCCCTGGTAGATGGTCGGCGCATCGCCGGCCGCCGGGTAGGCCGCGCTGTCGGGGAACTGGCCGGCGAACTGGCCGGAGCTGTGCTTGGGCACGTAGCCCAGGTGCGAGGCGTGCTTGTTGTCCCACCACTTGGTCGGATTGTCCGAAGTGCCGAAGGTGATGGTGTGGCCCACGCGTGGCGTGAACAGCGAGCAGCGGATCAGTTCCACCAGATCGTCGTAGGCCAGGTAGGTGACCATCATGCGGCTGTTCTTCGGCTCCGGGAAGGATGAGCCGATGCGCAGGCAGACGGTCTCGGTGCCGAAGCGGTCGTAGTAGTAGCGCGACAGCGCCTCGCCGAAGGCCTTCGATACGCCGTAGAAGCCGTCGGGGCGCAGCGGCATGCTGGCGTCGACCAGTTGCGTGGTTTCGTAGTAGCCCACCACGTGGCTGGAGCTGGCGTAGATCACGCGCTTGACGCCGCACTTGTGCACCGCCTCATACAGATGGTGCAGGCCGAGGATGTTGGCGTTCATGATGGGTTCGAACTTGTCCTCCACCGAGATGCCGCCGAAGTGCAGCACGGCGTCCACGCCTTCCATCATTTTCAGCACGCCGTCGCGGTCGCCCAGGTCGCCGATGACGATTTCCTCGCCTTCGCGCGCCGGGCCCAGGTCCTTGACGTCGTTCAGGCGCACCACATCGGCCCAGGCCTTGGCGCGCTCGCGCAGGACGGTGCCCAGGCCGCCGCCGGCGCCGGTCAGGAGGATGCGTTTGAATGGTTTTGCGCTGGAGGTAGTGGTCATTGGGTACTTTGTAGTTAAACGTTTAATCGCAAGTATATCGAATTTATTTTCGGGGTCAATCGCTTTCGTGTCATTTAGCGCATGGTGTGTGGCGGATTTGCCGTGCTAAGATCGAAGCGGATGGACCATTAAAATAAAAATCGATTGACTGGATTGATGAAAAAACCGATACCCACCATCCGCGACGTGGCCGCCGCCGCCGGTGTTTCCACCGCCACCGTGTCCAAGTTCGTCAACGGCGCGCAGCGTTTCTCGGCGGGCGTGGAGGCGACCATCACGCAAGTCATCGCCGACCTGGGCTACCGTTCCAACCCGCTGGCGGCGTCGATGATCACCGGCCGTACCAGGAGCATCGGCCTGTCGGTGCTGGACGTGGCCAATCCGCACTTCACCAGCGTGGTCAAGGGCGCCAACCGTGTGGCGCAGCAGCACGGCTACAACCTGCTGCTGGTCGACACCGATGAAAACCCGGACCGCGAACGGCCCTTGCTGGAGGCGCTGAGCCGCCGCGTGGACGGCATGTTCGTCATCTCGCGCATACCGGAATCGGAGATGGGCTGGATGATGGAGCTGGGGAAGCCGATGGTGTTTTTTGGCCATCTGGCGCAGCATGATATCCCCTGGGTGGCGGGCGACGACCGGCGCGGCGCCCGCATGCTGGCGCGGCACCTGGTCGCGCAGGGACACCGCAAGATCGCCTACCTGGGATTCTCCAAGTCGCGCCGCGACGAGGAGCGCCTGGCCGCCATCCGGGAGTGTTTGGCCGGGCACGGTCTGCCGCTGGTGGTGCATGACGCCGGGGCGCCGTCGGCGCGGGAAGGGGAGCGCGTGTGCTCGGCCATCATGCTTGGCGCCGACCATCCGGATGCGCTGATCTGCTACAACGACCTGATGGCGTTGGGCTTCATGAAAGCCGCGCAGACGCTGGGCTTCCGCCTGCCGGACGACATCTCGGTGGCCGGCTTCGACAACATCCAGTTCGGCGCCTACACCTCGCCGGCGCTGACCACCGTCGACCTGCAAAGCGAACGATTGGGCGCCGCCGCGATGGAGCTACTGATAGGCCGGATCGAAGGCAAGCCCGCCGCCACATTCAACATGATCGAGCCGCAGCTGATACTGCGCGGTTCCATCGCCAACCGCGTTTAGCCGCGGCTTTTCCACATGGCGCTTTACGTTTCCGGAAAAATCACATAACATCGGTTAAACGTTTTCCAAAAAGAGTATTCCACCTCATGATTTCATCCCGATTCCGCCTGCCTGCGATCGCACTGGCCGCCACGCTTTCTGCCGGTGGCGCAGTGGCGCAGGCGCCCACGCCGATGAACCGCGTCGTGCAGGACAACGCCTATCGGCAGCTGGATTACTTCTTCAGGAAGCTGGTGGCGGAAAAGAAGGCCATCGTCATCGACGGCTACGCGCCGTTCAAGGCCGGCGACAAATTCTTGCCGGGTAAAGTGGCGGCGGGCCTGGGCCACGTGCTGCTCAATAGCGCCAGGGACGACCCGGCGCTGCCGCAGCGGCTGCGCGATTACCGCGACATCGCCGATATGACGGTCGGCATGGACAACCACACCTGGGGCATCTACTACTACATCGGCGCGCTGGTCAAACTGAAGGATGCTGGCCTGCTGGAGCAGGCGGTCAGCCCGGCCACGCTGACGCAGCTGCGCAAACAGCTGGACTGGCGCAGCTTCGTCACCGTGCCGCAGTACGACTTGATCAACCTGCCGACCAACTACTACGGCGTGGCGTTCAGCATCGCGCGGCTGCGCATGTTGATGGGCTGGGAGGACGACAGCAGCAGCAAAATCCTGCTCGACAAAATGCTCGCGCATTACAAAAAATACTCGGGCAAGTTCGGCTTCTCCGACGAGACCGACGGCGAAGGACGCTTCGACCGCTACAGCATCCTGTTGATCGCGGAAATCTGCGAGCGCTTCCTGGAAACCGGCATGGAACCCACCCCGGAGCTGAAAGGCCTGCTGCGCAAGGCGGCCGACATCGCGCTCAACGTCGGCAACGCCGCCGGCGACGGCTTCAGTTTCGGCCGCAGCCTCGGGCCATATGGCGAGACGGCGCTGGTCGAGATCCTGTCCGTGTCCGCCTACCTGGATGTGCTGACGGCGGAAGAGAAGCAGTACGCGTATGCCTTCTCGTCGCGCGTTGCCGCCCGCTACATGGACTTCTGGTACGACCCATCGATGCATTCGGTGGACATGTGGGGCAAGGGCCGGCGCACCGACGCCTATCGCGGCAAGCACCGCATCCTGGGTGAGAACTTCTCACTGCTGCATCAGCTAATCTACACCAACGACACCTGGAACAAGGCCGGCATGAAGGACGCGCCGCCCAAGGCCGACCTGCAAGCGTGGCTGGACAAGACCCGTCCACAGTTCAGCACCACCACGTTCGCGCAGGGCGAGTACGACCGCGCGCTGACCGTTTTCCGCGACGGCAAACACGTCGTCAGCCTGAACATCATCAACGGCGGCATTGGCCAGCATGACAACAGCCCATACTACCCGCTGCCGTTCGCGCCGGGCATCGTCTCTGGCATCGCCGACAGTGGCGGTGCGCATCCGCAGCTACTGCCCAAGTTCACCATGGCCGACGGCGCGCAGTTGATCGGCACGGCGTGGATCAAGGACATCAAGACCAGCCAGGCCGGCCCGCGCCACACCGTCAGCTATCGCCAGGATGAGCTGGACCGGCTGGGCGGAAAAAGCCCGGTCAAGGACGGCCGCATCAAGCTGCAAACCACCTACACGCTGGAACACGGACAGTTGACCCGCAACGACGTCTACACGCCGGTGGGGACGCAGGAGGTGGAGACGATCACGCTGGAATTCGCGTCCTTCTCGGAACAGCCGGCCATCGACGGCGGCACCGTCTCCTTCGCCACGGGCGATGTGGACGAGTACAGTGTCTCGGGCCTCCAGCAATGCCAGGTCGCGCCGACCAACGGCAGCAAGGATTACATGGCGCCGTATGGGGCGATGAAGACGCTCGTCACATGCCGCAGCGGCAAGCTGGCGATGAGGGAACCGCTGACCATCAAGTGGACCATCAAATACCGTTGAGGACATCATGCCGCACACCCTGGCTGCGCCTCACTCTGCATATCGATGCGACACCGCCTGCTTACGAAGGCAAATTCAGTAGTTAAAAAACTTGGAGACCTGAATGCGTAGTGTATTGAAGCTGTTGTTGGTAACGGGCTGCCTGTCGGCGGCATGGGCGCAGGACGACCAGGCCCCTGGCCAGACGATGGTGGTGCCGGCCGCCGGCGCCGGCGTCGCTCCGGCGGCGGTGACGAAGCAGCCGCCCACGCTGCACAACATCTACGGCCGCACCCACCTGCTGCTGGACGGTCGCTGGAACTATATCGTCGATCCCTACGAGGCGGGCTACTACAACTACCGCCACCAACCCTTCGACCAATCCGCCACCGGCTCCGGCGGCTTCTACGACGACCGCAAGCCCAAGGACAAAACCGAAGCCGTTGAATACAGCTTCGACGGCTCGCCGACGCTGGCCATTCCCGGCGACTGGAACTCGCAGAACGCTAAGCTGGAAAACTATGAAGGCACGGTCTGGATGCGCCAGCAGTTCCAGGCCGCGCCCAAGGATGGCAAGCACTACTTCCTCTACTTCGGCGCGGTCAATTACGAGGCCCACGTCTACTTGAATGGCAAGAAGGTCGGCAGCCACAAAGGCGGCTTCACGCCGTTCCAGTTCGAAGTAACGGGCCGTCTGCTGAAGGGCCAGAACACGGTCATCGTCAAGGCCGACAACACCCGCCACCAGGACGACATCCCGACCCTGAACACCGACTGGTGGAACTACGGCGGCATCACCCGCGACGTGCTGCTGGCCGAAACGCCGGACACCTACATCGCCGACTACCAGATCCAGCTGGCCAAGGGCGACATGGGCCGCATTGAAGGCTATGTGCAGATGACCGGCGCGCAGCGCTCGCAGGATGTGACGATCACCATCCCCGAGGCGGGCGTCAAGGCCACCGTGCACACCGGCGCCGACGGCCGCGCCACGGTCGGCATCCCGCTGACGAAAAACAAGATGCGCTACTGGTCGCCGGAAGATCCCAAGCTGTACACCGTCACCATCGCGGGCGCGACCGACAAGCTCAATGACCGCATCGGCTTCCGCACCATCGAAACGCGCGGCCAGGACCTGCTGTTGAACGGGAAGTCGGTATTCCTGCGCGGAGTCTCGCTGCATGACGAGAACCCGTTGATACCGGGCCGCCTGCGCGGCGAGGGCGACATGCGCATGATGCTGCAATGGGCCAAGGAGATGAACTGCAACTATGTCCGCCTGGCGCACTACCCGCACAGCGAGGAGATGATACGGCTGGCCGACGAGATGGGCATCCTGGTCTGGGCCGAGGTGCCGGTGTACTGGACCATCTCGTGGGAGAAGCCGGAAGTCTACGCCAACGCCAGCCAGCAGTTGACGGACCTGGTCACGCGCGACCGCAACCGCGCCAGCGTCATCATCTGGTCGATCGGGAACGAGACCCCGGTCAGCGATGCGCGCAACGTCTTCATGGGCAAGCTGGCCGACACTGTGCGCTCGCTGGACCATACCCGCCTGGTCGCCGCCGCGCTGGAAGTGCACCGCAAGGGCAACGAGGTAACGGTGGAAGATCCGCTGTCCGACAAGATCGACCTCGCCAGTTTCAACGAATACGCAGGCTGGTACTGGTCCGACAACAAGGAGATGCTGAAGTTCTCGTTCAAGGTCAATTACAACAAGCCGGTGGTGATCAGCGAATTCGGCGCCGACGCGCTGGGCGGCCTGCATGCCGACGACGACACCCGCTGGAGCGAGGAGTATCAGGACCTGCTGTACAAGAACCAGTTCAAGATGCTGGACGCGATCCCCGGCCTGCGCGGCACGACGCCATGGGTGCTGACGGATTTCCGCTCGCCGCGCCGGCCGCACCCGTACTACCAGGACTTCTGGAACCGCAAGGGCCTGATCTCCGAAACCGGCAAGAAAAAGCTGGCCTTCTACACGATGAAGGCTTACTACGACCAAAAACAGCAGCAGTACAAATGAGCATGAAAAAAACCACCCTTGCCCTGGCCGCGGCTCTGCTGCCGTTGATGGCCCACGCGCAGGACGCGCAGATCGATCGCAAGGTCGCCGCGCTGATGAAGCAGATGACGGTGGCGGAGAAGGCGGGTCAGCTGCACCAGATCTCCGGCCGCCTGGTCACCGGCCCTGCCAGCAGCGATTACGCCGCAACGCTGGCCGACATCCGTCTTGGCAAAGTCGGCTCCATGCTCAACGTGAAAGGCGTGGCCGACACCCGGGAGATCCAGGCGCTGGCGCTGCAATCGCGGCTACATATTCCGCTGCTGTTCGGCCAGGACGTGATCCACGGCTACCACACCGTGTTCCCCGTGCCGCTGGGCGAATCGGCGTCGTGGGACATGGAGGCGATCGAACAGTCGGCCCACATCGCCGCGCGCGAGGCCGCCGCCGCCGGCATCCACTGGACCTTCGCGCCAATGGTGGACGTGGCGCGCGATCCGCGCTGGGGCCGTGTGATGGAAGGGGCGGGCGAAGACGCCTTCCTTGGTTCGGCCATCGCGCGCGCACGCGTGCACGGCTTCCAGGGCAAGCAGCTGGGCGCCACCGATTCCGTGATGGCCACCGCCAAGCACTTCGCGGCCTATGGCGCGGCGGTGGCGGGCCGCGACTACAACGCGGTCGACATGAGCAAGCAGCAGCTGTTCGAAGTCTACCTGCCGCCGTTCAAGGCGGCGCTGGATGCGGGCGCGGCGACGTTCATGAACTCCTTCAACACGCTCAATGGCATACCGGCCACCGGCAACGCCTTCCTGCAACGCGATATCCTCAAAGGCAGCTGGAACTTCAAGGGCTTCGTCGTCAGCGACTGGGGCTCGGTGCGCGAGATGGTGCCGCACGGTTATGCCAGCGACCTGGCCGACGCCTCCGTCAAAGCCATCAACGCCGGCAGCGACATGGACATGGAGAGCTACGCCCACATCAAGCACCTTGAGGACGCCGTCAAGTCCGGCAAGGTGCAAATGAAGACGCTGGACGATGCCGTGCGCCGCATCCTGTACAAGAAATTCGAGCTTGGCCTGTTCGACGATCCATACCGCTATTCGGTCGCCGCGCGCGAGAAGGCCGTGCTGGCCGATCCGTCGCACCGCGCCGCCGCGCTGGACGTGGCGCAGAAATCGCTGGTGCTGCTGAAGAACGAAGGCAAGGCTTTGCCGCTGTCGCGCACCGCGCAGAAGATCGCCGTCATCGGACCGTTGGCCGATGCGCGGCGCGACCTTGAAGGCGGCTGGGTGGTGGAAGGCGACCGCGCGCCCGTGGTCAACATCCTCGAAGGCATCCGCAGCCATGCCGGCAAGGCGCAGGTCAGCTACGCACCGGCTTGCGATACCCGCTGCACCGGCGCCGACGGCTTTGCCGAAGCCGTCGCCACGGCCGCCAAGGCGGACGTCGTCGTGCTGGCCGTCGGCGAGACCTGGGACTTGAGCGGCGAGGCCAAGTCCCGCACCGACATCACGCTGTCCGGTCATCAGGAACAGCTGTTCGCCGCGCTGAAGGCGACTGGCAAGCCGATCGTGGTGGTGATGCTGGCGGGCCGTCCATTGGTGTTCAACACCATCGCCGACCAGGCGGACGCCATCGTCTACGCCTGGTTCCCCGGCAGCGAGGGTGGCAACGCGGTCGCCAATGTGCTGTTCGGCGACTACAACCCGTCCGGCAAGCTGCCGATCACCTTCCCGCGCAGCGTGGGTCAGATTCCGCTGTCCTACGCGCAGTACAACACCGGCCGTCCCGTCACCGACGAGAAGAACGTGGTCTACAAATCGGCCTACATCGATTCCGTCAACACGCCGCGCTATGCCTTCGGTCATGGCCTGAGCTACACCGATTTCAAATACTCGGGCCTGAGCATCAGCGGCCAGGAGATGTCACCGTCGCAGCAGGTCACGCTGTCGTTCGACTTGGCCAACACCGGCAAGGCCGAGGGCACCGAGATCGTGCAGCTTTACCTGCGTGACATGGTCGCTTCGGTGGTGCGGCCGGTGAAGGAGCTGAAGGGATTCCAGAAGATCCATCTGCAAGCGGGTGAACAGCGCCGCGTGAGCTTCACCATCGACCGTGAGCTGCTGTCGTTCTTCAACAGCCAACTGGTGTGGGGCGCCGAGGCCGGCGACTTCAAGCTGATGGTCGGCAGCGCCTCCGACGATATCCGTCTTGAGGGGGCGGTAAAACTGCTACCATCCAGATGACCATGATGCATGAACAAACGCGCCTGGTGCGCTAGCGCAGGCGCAGCAGGCGCGCCAGTTCGCCGTTTTTCTCGATGGCGTCGATGGCGGTGTTGACCTCGTCGATGCCGGCGTTGCCCTGCTTGGCCACTGCGCACATCGACTGGTACTCGTTGATCACCAGCAGATGATAGCCGGCCGGCAGCGCGCCTTTGGCGGCTTGGCTGTCGATCATGTTGCGGGCGGCCAGAAAATAGTCGTAGCGGCCGGCCTGCCATTTGAGCAGCGTGAGGTCGGAGGAGGGCGCGTCGTCGCGGAGGAAGTCCGCGCCCAGGCGCTGTTCGACTTCCGGGTAGCGGAAGCCCAGCACCGTGCCTATGCGCTTGCCTTTCAATTCTTCCAGCGTGCGCGGCGCCGGCACCCGGCTTGACGATACCAGGACTTCCGAGGTGGGGATGAAGGGCCGGCTCCAGTACACATCGCCCTTGACCCAGGCCGGCACGTAGCCGCACAGGATGTCGCCTTCGCCGCCTTCGAGCGCGGCCAACATGCGTTTGCGCGGGAGGGAGATGAAGCGCACCGGCCGGCCCATCTGCCGCGCCAGCGCCGTGCCCAGCGCTTCCTGGAAGCGGCTCAGTTCACGTTTGTCGGGAGCGGGACGCTCTTCGCTCTTCTGCACATAGCGCAGCTCCTGTCTGCCGCCATGGGCCGCATGCGCGGCCGATGCCGGCGTCGCCAGCAGGGAAAGGGCGAGGAGTCTGGCCAATGAGTTCATAAGCGCGCCGGTTGAGGTGCATTCAAGGTAGATCAATCGGACCTCGCCGTCAATCCAGCGAGCGTTGCATCTCGTCGATCTCGTCCTTCAGCCAGGCGCGCAGGCGCGCGATCTTGGTCATGCCTTCCTTGCCTCGGCTGACCACCAGCCGGTAGCCGCGCTGGTACGGGGCGCTGAAGCAGGCGATCCGCTTCAAGGCGCCGCTGCAGAGGTCTTCATAGGCGATCGCATACGAAACGAGACTGATGCCCTGTCCCGCCAGCGCCGCCTGCGCCAGCACGGCGAAGTTGCTGTAGCTGCGGGAGAAATCGTAGTTCCCTTTGAGCGCGCTGTTCTTGCGCAGCAGCTGTATCCATTCCTCGGAGCTGTGCTCATGCAGCAGCGGGAAGCGCTGCAGGTCGGCCAGCGTCAGCTCCGTCTGGCCGGGCGCCAGCAACGACGGGCTGTAGACCGCCACCAGCCGTTCGCGGAACAGCAGTTCGGGATCGCCGTCCTCGATCGGATGGAAACGCAGCGCGGCGTCGGTGCTGCCGTCTTCCAGATCGGCCAGGCGGTCGCTGGAATCGATGCGGATGTCCAGCTCCGGGTATAGCTTGGTGAAACGGTGGATGCGCGGCACCAGCCATTTGATCGCCAGCGAATGCGTGGTGGAGATGCGCAGTATCTTTTCCTCGTCGCCGTCCTGCAGCGCCACCACCTTGGCGCGCAGCTCGCCCAGCGCGCGGGCCACGGCCGCCGCCAGTTCCTGTCCCTTGTCGGTCAGCGTGATATGGCGCGGGTGGCGTGTGAACAACTCAAACCCCAGCGTCGCTTCCAGCTGCTTGACCTGGATGCTGATCGCCGCCGGCGTCTTGTGCAGCTCCTGGGCGGCCAGCTTGAAGCTGCCCCAGCGGGCGGCGCAGTCGAAGTCGATCAGGCCGGAAAGGGAGCGCAGCGGTTTGTTCATATCTGGCTTAGGCTAAGTTTTACTTATTCATTGATCGAAAATTACTCGTTTGATCATAGGCGCAGCAGCGAGGAAAATATACCTCATACGCTGATAAAACTCCATGAGTAAGGAATTATCGATATCGGCGCCACATTCAACAGGAGGTTGCCATGTCCCAGACCCATACCATCACCCCGCCGTGCACCTGCAAACCGGCGGTCCCATGCCCGGCGCCGGCGTCCAAGTATTCAGCGGAATTGATGCGCATGCTGGCGCAGTTGGTGATGTTGCGTTGATGCATCGCAGCGGCGGCGCAACAGCCGGTGACGATGGCAGCAGGTTTGTGCAAGTTGCGCTGCATTGCACATCTGCGCCGCCGGCGACGGCGTGACAATCGGTGCTCCACCAAAAAAATACGGAGACACCATGACCTACCTACGCATCACAGCGGCGCTGGCAGCGCTGCTGGCCGCCGGCGCCGCCAGCGCCGACAATATCTCGCTGCGCCTGAGCTACGCCGACGGCCGCAGCGGCCCGGTGTTCAGCGCCCGCCACGCGGAGATCGGCGCCTTCGCCCTGACGCCGGACGTGCGCAACCAGGCGCCGGGCGCGCAATGGCGCGTGGTCGCGCGCGACGCGCAGGGCGTCATCCTGCATGAAGTCACCGTGGCCGCCGGCCAGCAGCGCCACGTCGAGGCGTTTAATCCGAAAACCGGCGCCATCGACATTGCCGAAACCGTGCGCCAGGCGAGCGGCTCGTTTGAAGTATCGCTACCGTTCGACAGCGCCACCGCCAGCGTCGAGGTATTGCCGGTGCAGGCCGGCAGCGGCAAGGGCATGAGTGCCGCCGCCGCCGCCATCGCGCCGCTGGCGCGCTTCGACCGCGCCACGCTGGCCAAGCTGGCCGCCACGTCGCGCACTGCGCGCACGGCGCGCGCCGCCGCGCTGGCGCCGGCCGCCAGCGCGACCACCATCCTCAGTACCGGTCCGGCCGCCGCGCGCATGGACTACGTGTTCATCGGCGACGGCTACACCGCCGCCGAAATGGGCAAGTGGCACACGGATGCGCAGAAAGTCATCGACGGCTTCCTGGCCGACCCGCTGTTCGCCGCCAACCGCGCCAACATGAATGTGCGGCGCGTGGACGTGGCCAGCAACCAGTCCGGCGTGGACGAACCGGACAAGGGCATCTACCGCGACACCGCGATGGACGCCGCCTTCAACTGCTACAACATCGACCGGCTGCTGTGCGTGGATGCCGACAAGGTGCACGATATCGTCGGTTCGGTGCTGGCGCCGGATGAACGCGACGTGATCGTCGTGGTCGCCAACTCCACGCGCTACGGCGGCTCCGGCGGCGACGTCGCCACGCTGTCGATGGCGCCGCAGGCGATCGAGGTCGCGCTGCACGAGATCGGCCACACCGCGTTCAAGCTGGCGGACGAATACGACTACGGCACCTGCAGCCTGGACGGCGAGCCGGGCGAGCCCGATGTGACGATGAACGCCACGCGCAGCGTCAAGTGGCGCAGCCTGATCTCGGCCAGCACGCCGGTGCCGACCGCCGCCGGCGTCTATCCGAACGGCACCGTGGGGGTGTTCCAGGGCGCGCAGTACTGCACCAGCGGCAAATACCGTCCGACCGAAAACTCGCGCATGCGCACGCTGGGCTATCCGTGGCACGCGGTCAACGAGGGCGCGGCGCGCAAGGTGTTCACGCAGTACAGCGGCGGCGCCGGCGTGACGCAGACCGGCACCATTCCGGCGGGCGGCAGCGTCTACGTGCCCAATGTGAATCCAGGCTGGATACAGGCGGCGGCCGGCAACATCAGCTTGCAGTTGACCGGCAAGGTGGGCACCAGCTATCAGCTGTATTTGTATCAGTACGGTGCGAACGGATGGGCGCAAGTGGCGGCCAGCGCGGGGGCTTCGGCGAGTCCGTCGATCTCCTACAACGCCGTTGCCGGCTACTATTATGCGGTGGCCACCAGCTCCACCGGCGGCGCGTATTCGCTGAGCTACAGCTATATCAGGCCTTAATGCGCAGGCCTTAATGCGCAAGCCTTAAGCGGGTGCTGTGGCGCGCTCCAGATCGGCCAGCCACAGCATGGCCGATTCGCGGCTGGCGCCGCACATCTCGGCCGACGGCTGCAGGCCACCGCAGAAGGCCGGGCGTTCGGGACGGCCGAAGATCTTGCAGCGGTTGTCGTCGGCCAGCTGGACGCAGCGCACGCCCGCCGGTTTGCCATCGGGCATACCGGGAATGGGGCTGGTGATCGAGGGCGCCGTGCAGCAGGCGCCGCAGTTGGGACGACAGTCCAGGGTGGGCGAGGAATTCTTCATAGGGGCGGTATTTTACGCCCCTTTTTCTTCGTCCAGCCATTTTGTGATCGACGCCGCCACCCACGGGCCGTCGTCCAGCGGCAGGTCGTGGCCTGCGCTCGGGTGCACCAGCAGCGGCGCCTGCCACGCCTGCGCCAGCCGCAGCGAGCAGCGGTGGTCGACCAGCTGGTCGCCGGCGCCGGCCAGGATCAGCAGCGGCACCGCCGGCCGCGTGGCCGGCGCGCGGAAGCGGGCGGCGGACCATAGCTGGCGCAGCGCGTTGGCGCGCGTGACGGGGAATTCGCGCTGGTAGCCCAGCCAGCGTTGCAGCAGTTGTTCGCGTTCGGCGGCCGCGCCGGTGCGGCTGGTCAGGCGCAGGATCAGGCGCTCCTGCTGTTCGACGCCGCCGCGCAGCATCAGCCCGACGATGGACGGATAGTTCTGCCAGCGCAGCCGCTGGTGGAAGCGGCTGTACGGCCGCATGCTGGTGTTGATCAGCACGCAGCGTTCCACTTCGCCGGGATAGCGGCTGGACCACTCCACCGCCGCCATGCCGCCCAAGGAGAGCGCCAGCAGCGAGTAGGGCGGTTCGATGCCGCGTGCCTGCAGGTCGCGGCGGCAGTAGTCCACCATCTGCGCCACCTGCGTGACGCTGCGCAGGGCGTGGCGCTCGCCGTTGCCGGGCAGGTCGGGCGTGACGATGGCGGCGTCCGGCAGCGCGGCGGCCAGCTGGCCGGGGAAGCGTCCCCAGTGGCGCTGTTCGCGCATCAGGCCGCGCAGCAGCACCCAGTTGCTCATGCGTCGTACCACTGCGCCAGCGCGCGCCGGTGATGGACCTTGCGCGCCATCCCTTCCGGCATCCAGCGTCCGTGGCTGTTGGCCGCGCGCATCAGGAAGTCGAACCAGATCAGGTGGCGCCGCAGCACCCGTTGCAGGCGGTGCTTGGCGGTCGGGTTGAAGATGGCGATGCGGTCGAAGATCTGGCGCGGATTCTTCTTCACCCACAGCCACGAGCCCATCTCCAGCGTCAGCGGCAGGAACACGCGGTCGTTGTAGCTGGTGCCGTTCAGGTACAGGTAGTCCCACAGGTCGCCATGGGTGCGGTACTGGCGGCTTTGCGGTTCGAACACGTAGTTGTGGTTCGGATAGCTCTGGCTGAACAGCTGCTCCAGCGCGCCGATGTCGGCCAGGTGCGGAATCGGCGCCGTGGTGTGCGCGTGCGGGAACCAGATGCGGTCGCGCAGGCCGAAGCCGGAGTGGCAGTCGAGCGCCATGCTGAACTGGCGCGACAGCAGTTCGCGTTCGACCAGCTCGCACACGGCCTGGCTTTCCGCCTCCATTGGCGCGCCGGCCTTGCCGCGGTACCACGGCAGGTGATGGCTGTAGCGCTGGCCGCCCAGCATGAAGGGCACCTTGTCGACCGCGCTCAGCGGCGCGTTGCGCATCAGGTCCACGCCTTGCGGATTGCAGCGCGTGGCCTGCCACATGCCGCCCGGATTCACCAGCGGCATGAACACCAGCCGCATCGATTCGAGTTGCTGGTGCAGGGTGCTGTCCCAGCGCAGCCGCGCCAGCAGGCTTTCCATGAACGACAGGATGATCTGGGTGCCGATGCGTTCCAGCCCGTGGATGCCGCCGAAGAAGCCCAGCGCCGGCACGTCCGGGCTGGGGTTGCCCAAGGCGATGGTGTAGACCGGGAACTGGCGGCCATCCATCGCCACGGTGCAGGAGGTGCCGACCTCCAGATGCCGTCCACCTTCGTCGATCAGGCGCTTCAGGGTGATCAGTTCAGGCAGGTTCTTCTCGGGCATGGAAGCGGACGCAGAAAGATATGATCGACAGTGTAGCCCAATTTGACGGCGCCGCTTACTGTGCGTCGCCTATGCCATACAGCTCGCGGCACACCAGCGCGATCTGCTCGCGCAGCCAGTGCTGGGCCGGATGGGCGTCGTTGCGGCGGTGCCAGTGCAGCACGAAGGGCACCGGCGCCAGGTCCAGCTCCGGCAGCGGCAGCACCGCCAGCGCGCCGGCCAGTCCGCTGGCGCGCACCACGCCCTCCATCAGCGTGGCCAGCAGGTCGCTGCCGGCGATGATGGCCGGTGCCGCGTACATCTGCGGCAGCGTGATGGCGATCTGGCGCCGGCGCTGCAACTGCGCCAGCTTGACGTCGACGTGGCCGACGCCATCGCCCTCCGGCGACACCAGCAGGTGCTGGCAGCTTAAAAATCGCGTCAACGTCATTTTCTTTTTCGCCAGCGGATGGCCTTTGCGCGCCACGCAGACAAAGCGTTCCTCGAACAGTGGCAAGGTCGGGATGCGCGGCGTGCTGCCGCCAGGTACGCCGACCGCCGCATCGGCCTCGCCGGCGTCGAGCAAGGCCAGCGCATCCTCGCGCGCGCTGTAGGCCTTGATCCGCAAGGTGACGCCGGGCGCCTGCCGCGCCAGCCGCGCCAGCAAGGCCGGCAGCATGACGAAGGCCGGATGATCGGACAGCGCCAGCGTGAAGCGCACCGTCGCGCGCGCCGGATCGAAGGCTTGCGTGAACTCCAGCGTGCGCTGGATGCTGGCCAGCGCCTCGCTGAGCGGGCCGGCCAGTTCCAGCGCGCGCGGCGTCGGCTGCAGGCCGCTGGCGCTGCGCACGAACAAGTCATCCTTCAGCAGCAGGCG
The DNA here is from genome assembly GCF_019166075.1 of Duganella violaceipulchra. Classification (NCBI taxonomy): domain Bacteria; kingdom Pseudomonadati; phylum Pseudomonadota; class Betaproteobacteria; order Burkholderiales; family Oxalobacteraceae; genus Duganella; species Duganella violaceipulchra. The sequence goes on from NZ_JAHTGR010000014.1 coordinate 87,674, forward strand.
CAGGCGCGCCAGCGCCGCGCTCATCGCGGGCTGGGTGCGGCCGACGCGCACGCCGGCGCGCGTCACGTTGCGCTCGCAGACCAGGGCGTCGAAGGCGACCAGCAGGTTGAGGTCTATTCCATGTAAATCCATGCCGTGGATGATACTGCATATCCATTATCGATTGGACTTGCGTTGGTGCGGGTTGCTACAGTGGCCGGGTCATTCACCGATATAGAAGGCCCCTCATGACCATGCACCACAACGGCCTGACCACGGCCCAGCAGCAAGCCATCGAAACGTTGTACCGCGCCTTCAACGAGCGCAACCCCGACCTGCTCGACCAGGCACTGACGCCGGACTGGCAGGATACGCCGCTCGGGCCCAGCCAGCAACCCGGCCTGGCCGGCATGAAGCCGGTGGTCGCGATGTTCGGCGCCGCCTTCCCGGATGTGCACATCGCCATCCTCGACCTGTTCGGCCGCGACGGCCGCGCCGCCGTGCGCGCGCAGATCACCGGCACCCATCGCGGCGAGTTTTTCGGCATCGCCCCGACCAACAAGGCTATTGCAATTGCCATTCATGAGTTTCATTATCTGGGGGCGGACCGCATTACCCATACCTGGCACCTGGAAGACTGGTTCGGCATGCTGAACCAGGTCGGCGCCTGGCCCCCTGTTGATTAATTTTTCAAGGAATTCCATGACCACTATTGCGATCGTCTATTTCAGCGGCTACGGCCACACCGTCAAACAGGCCGAGGCCGTGCAGCAGGGCGCCGCCGGCGTTGCCGGCGCGGAGGTGCAGGTGTTCCGGATCGACCAGGACGGCGACCTGTCGGAGGATGCGCTGGCCGCCATCGGCAAGGCCGACGCCATCATCTACGGCAGCCCGACTTACATGGGCGGCCCGGCATGGCAGTTCAAGAAGTTCGCCGACAAGTCGTCCGCTTCGTGGTTCGGCCAGGATTGGAAGAACAAGGTGGCCGCCGGCTTCACCAATTCGGCTTCGGTCAACGGCGACAAGTTCTCCACCATCCAGTATTTCTGGACGCTGGCCATGCAGCACAGCCAGATCTGGGTCGGCACCGGCTTGATGCCGTCGAATAAAAAGGAACACGGCCCGGCCGACGTCAACTGGACCGCCGGCTTCGGCGGCGCGCTGGCGATCTCGCCGTCCGACGCCTCGCCGGACGAAGCGCCACGCAGCGGCGACCTGGAAACCGCCCGCCTGCTGGGCAAGCGGGTGGCGGAACTGGCGGCGCGCCTGGCGTGAGGCCTGTCGTCGCGGGACATGGTATTCCTTCACGGCCAACCTTGGTTGCGCCGCGGCGGTTACGCGGAGTCTGTCGTCGTTGGCGAGGCCGCATCCCAATGTATCACCCGCACGGGGCCGGCGCTCTGGCCCTTTTTTAGTACATATTCGGTCGCGGCCTGCATGTCAGCATCAAATTCGAAGGCAATACGTTCGATGCGCAACAGCAGGCGCAACCATAACATGGCGTTGATAACCGGAGCGCGCGAGGCCAGCGTAAACATCAGGACACCCGGAAGTCGTTTATAGCGTCGCGTTCGCCATACCTCCCCGAACAAGGACGCGGCATCGAGCCCCCAAAGGCCATGGCGCCTGCACCACCGATGTCCAAGGCGCAAAAGATGATCGCGGCGGGCATCGGTCATGGCCTTGACGTTATATAAACGCCCACGCCATCGTTTCCACTCGCCGTTGAGATAGTCGTCGTGGCTTGGGGTCCAGACGACGCCGTCGGTGGAGTAGATGTCGATCCGTTGTTCGCGTGCGATACGTATCGGATAGACTCGTATGGACTCATAAGTCGCAAACAGGCCATCCTTGCGGATCGACAGGTCTTGTAATGGCAGTCCAATCAGCGGCAAGCGCGCCAGGCACCCTGGCCGCAAGCGGTATGCCGCCAGCGGGACCTGGTATGAAACGCTGCCAAGCCGCGCCTCGACACAAAAATGGAGTTCGTCTATGAGTGTCGTTCCTGTATTCCGGACCCAAATCGACTGTTCGGGATTGCCGTCCTGATCAAAGCTCGACCGGGTCATCAGTTTGTACTCCACGTTCGCGGCCAGTTCGACCCATCGACGCTGCCAGTTGCGCAGCGCGAGGTGGTAATCGTTCGCCTGTCGATAAATCGGTTCCACCGTCCACGCGCCTGCCCAGCCGACTAATTTGCGCCAAACCCAAATAACGGGCTTGCGCAGCGTCCAAATGATGCTTGCGTCCATTTCATTCTCCCGGTTAGCCGATATGTATTGTCAACTCGTCCATTATCAAGAGTTGTTACGTCGGAAAAGAAACTTGAATATGGCTCCTTTGAAATCAAAGGTTTATTGCGCTCACTGGCATGCGAACGAGGCCTAAATCCTTGAACAGCCATTCTTCTTGGCGTCTTTTTGATGCGCAATTTTAATAGATTATTGAATGCACCGACCCACTTAGTCGGCTACTGATGGCGCATCGCCGATACTCATCTCCGGTAATGCGATCCGGACGATCAATCCACTCTGTGCCACGCGGTTACGGGCCTCAATGTGGCCTCCATGTTGGTTTACTACGTCGGCGGCGATGGCCAAGCCCAGGCCGGTGCCGGTCTTGCCCAGTACGTCCGATTGACTGGCGCGAAAGAATGGTTGAAATAACCGTTCGAGGTCGGCATCGGCCACACCAGGGCCGTCGTCGCCGATCTCGGCGACGACACCGGAAGCGTCACGCCATGCCACGACTTCAATGGTGGAACCAAACGGCGCATAGCGCAGCGCGTTGCGTACGACGTTTTCCAGCACGCTACGCAACAGCAGTGGCACCCCCAGTACCGGTAGTGGATAGTCCGGCCGTCGCCAGTTAATTTTGCGCTCCTGGTTGGCTGCTTCGAAGCGGGCGTCAGCCACTACTTGCTGCACCACATCGCGTAAATCGAGCGGCTCCGGCAGCTCGGGTGGGGCATTGCGCAGCCGGGCCAACTGCAGCAGCTGTCCGATCATCGTGTCCATGTGGCTGCACTCCCGTTCGATTCGATCGAAGTGGGCGTCGGCGTGTGGCGTTTTGCGCCGTGCTAGTTCAAGCGCCAGTCGCAGACGCGTCAACGGCGAACGTAATTCATGCGATACATCGCCCAGCAGGCGCTCTCGCGACTGCAGCTGGTCGGTAATCTTGTCCGCCATGCGCCGGAAGGTGCGCGCAAGGAAACCGCATCCGTCGTTACGTTGGAGCAGGCGGGCGTCTGTGCAGGCCGGGTGGTAGCCGTCGCCCAACGCCTGCGCGTCCAATGCCAACTGCCGCATAGGATGATCGATGTATCTTGCTAGCAGCCAACAGACTGGTGCGCTCAACGCGATTGCAAGCAGCAACAGCAACGACCGCATGCTGGAGTCGCGTAACACATCCATGTATGACGAGTCACATGGCAGGAACGTGAGCATATAACGAGCGCCGTCTGGTGCGGTCAGATCATGGACGTCCCGCCATGACGCCCTGTACCCGGCAAGCGCCGTCGTCGTTAGCGCATCGCTTTGTATGTTCGTGTGTTTGCGTTGCGTGACGTGGGCACGGATGCGGTCGCAGATTCGGGTTTGGGTTCGACGTCCAGCCATCCTGATGCAATCGCGGTCGACTACGTACACCTTCATGGCATGGTTGTCGTGGATTTCTTCGGCCCACGGGCGCAAGGCCGGCAGTCCACCCTGATGCAGCAGCGCAGCCGCTTGCAGCGCCAGCGTTGCAGGGCCGACGCCGTCGGGGAAGTTGCGGCGCGCCGTGGCTGTGAGGCTGGTCAGCGCTATGACGATCGCGGTGATGAGCCCCATCGCGACCCAGAAACAAGCCAGGATGCGCAAAAAAAGGGTCTTTTCGAATACGGCGATCAGCTTTCTCACGCGGGCGCGCCGCAGGTCGCGGTGAGCAAGTATCCGAGCCCGCGCACGCTGCGTAGCATCGGCAGTCCCAATGTATTCCCCGTCAGACCGAGCTTGCGCCGCAGGTTGCTCACATGCGTGTCGAGACTTCGATCCTGCGGCTGGTGTTTTCGCCCGAGCGCCCAAAGCGTTAGTTGTTCGCGTCCAATCATATGGCCGGCCGAGCGCATCAGTATTTTCAACAGGCGCGCTTCGACGTCGGTCAGGCGCACGATGCTGGGTCCGACGCGGACCTCCAAGCTATCGCGGGTGGAGATCAACCCGCCCACCTGGAATACATCTGGCGTCGGTGCCGCGTCCGGGCTTGGCGACGGCGCTTTCTGGATCGCAGGCCCACCGTTTCGGCGCAAGACGGCACGCATGCGTGCCAGCAGTTCGCGCGGGCTGAATGGCTTCGGCAGGTAGTCGTCGGCCCCGAGTTCGAGTCCGGTGATGCGATCAGCTTCACTGGCGCGGCCGGTCGTCATTATGACTGGCAGCGCAGAGTTGCGGCGCAGCCGCTGCAGGATGTCGAAGCCGCTTTGGCCAGGCAGCATAACGTCTAATAGCAACAGGTCGAAGCCGTGATCAGGCGTACGCAACAACTCATGGGCAATCCAGCCATCCTGCACCGTCTGCAGCTGGATCATTTCGCCGGCCAGGTACTCGGTGAGCAGCTGTCGGATGCCAACATCGTCATCGACCAGCAGCACCGAGGTAGTCGCCGTGCGGATATTTCCAGGCGGTGCGCCGTCCTTTGTACGCGCTAATGTTCGGTGGGGATTCATCGGTAATTTCCTACTATGCCAGTTTTAAAAAGCGTGGGCCCGCGGCGGCAGACTCCTGCCGGACACACGCTGCGCTGCAGTCAGAGTAGATTGCATCAGAAGCAATCTTGCCCGATTGTAAGTTATTTTTTCCTGTCGTCAAAACGGCTGTGGCAATCGTGTGCGCCCCCTTGTGGCGGCCGTCCAAGCTTCGGCAGATGATATGGCGGCATCGTAAGAGGAAGGGCAATTGATAGGGGGGGGGCTTTTCATAAGAATTGTCAAGTTACCCCCTTTTATTCTCATCGCATTGTATTTTTCGCCATTGCATTGATGCTTGGGTGAAACGGTTGGCGACCCGGGGCAGCACATGAGGCGCGCGCTGCCCTGTCACGCAGCGCTATGAACAATTGCGGTACCTACGTCAAGTACGGTTTTTTGAGCCGTTCGTCGAGACTGGACAGGCGGGATATTTTTAAGGTGAGTGATGATTTCTTCAAAAAGACACTGGTCGGCGAATGCTGGCGTACGCAGCGGTTGGCCTTGCTGGCTGATATGCCTGATCACGTATCAGGCATATGCATCTGAAACCCCGAACGGGCAGCCGTTTGAAATGGTAAAGGATTTGCCTCGTCTCGAACGCAACCAGAATGTGCATGATATTGACAAAATTGATACCTATAGTGGAGCACTAAGGATCAGCTTGGAGGACGTGCGCTTGCGCGGAAACGGCGGACTGGACATTGTCGTCAATCGCAATTATGCGCCCAACATGAGCTATCGCGTCCAAGCTGATAGCAGCGAGGATATTCTTCTTAAGAACAAGCCGCACCTGTTTGCAGAAATGGGATTGGGAGGGGGGTGGTCGTTTGCCGTTGCCCCGAAGGTAATCATGCGTGGCAATACTAACAAGACGACATTGGCAGACCGTCTCTGTACCGGTAAGGATTGGTTCCGCAACGGGTTGAAGTATGGCGTGCGTGCCGATGGCACCACCTTGATCTACCACACCGATATGGAAACATACGACTGGAGCACGTTTGATGAGGTCACGTCGTATATCTTGGAACATGTAAATGGGCAATTGGAAACGCTGGTGCCGACAGCTACCGGCGAGGTCCGTACTGCCAGCGGTTGGAAGCTGACCTGTAGTGCTGGCAACTACCTGCTGCACGCACCCGACGGTGTTAAATACGAGATGAATCAGCGCGCTGAGGAGCGCCTGACGCATGAGGGCGCTGTCGGCCAGGGCTCTTTGTGGTGGCAACAACACGCCAGCCGTATTGTGGACCCGAATGGCAATTGGATCAAGATCGAGTATGTCGACGAGAACTACCCAAGCCGAATCACGTCGAGCGATGCCGGGGTATTTCTCAATTTTATTTATGATACGAGCGAGAACATTGGCAAGCCCAACCGCGTTCTAAAGGAAATTCACGACAACGGCGGGCGAACCTGGACGTATCTGGTGCAAGACGATGTTCCGGCTAAGGACGACCCCGGCTTTTTGTATCGAGTGGTCCAAAATAATGAAAACGCGCCGTTATGGTCCAAGACCGTGGTGCGCCTGAAGTCGGTAACATTGCCGGACGGAACGCAATGGAAGTACGACTATTGGGATCGCTACAGCAACACTGACGGTGCTGCATACTTCGCTGAATGTGCCGGTTATCGCATCCGGAATTTCGTCTTGCCGGGGGAACCAATTCCTCCTGAGCCGGCCGTGGATAATACCTCGCAAAAATGTGTGGACGGTGCACGCTCGGGCCTACTGAAATCGCAGCAATATCCGACCGGCGGCACCATCAGCTACGACTATCAGTATTCGATCGGTCACCATACCAACGCATGGCCCTGGGAATATTTCTATAACCCGAGCTTGGCGTGGGACGTAGAGATCGAAGGCAATGCATTGCCTGCTCGATTCGCCTACGCCAGCCGGGTGAAAAATCGTGTCATGTCAACCGGACCGCAGTGGACGTACCAGTACGAGTTGTCGCGCACCAGCGGCGTCTACGACAAGACCACGATCACGACTCCAAACGGCGTGCAAACATACAAGCACATCGGCGATGGCTACGTTGCCAATTCCAACTGGGTCGAGGACGCCAAGAAGACCACCTGGCCCTATTCTGATCGCGGCGCCTGGCGCATTGGTTTGCTCGCAGAGAAGTCCATCGGCGACAGCTACACGGAATACAATGAGTGGACCCCTCTAGTATTGAGCAGCTTTGCCGCCAACGTCTACACGGGCGCCACCTTGCTGGCGGATCCAAACCAGACCTTGATGCCGGCGCTGCAAAAGCGTCGCATCGTCATGAATGGAGCGACCTATCTGCGCGAGCAGTCGGGCTTTGACGCCTATGGCGCGCCTACGACGGTGACCGAGAGCGGACCGAATGGCGGCAACCGCACGACCACCTACACCTATCTGAACGATACGGCGAAGTGGATACTGAGTCGTCCAAAAAACGAAACCTTCGCTGGCGGCAGTACGATCCGCGAATTCGATGGCAACGGCAATCTGCAATCGCAAAGTGAAGGCGGCGTAGTCACCAGTTACACCTATGATGCCCAAGGCAATATCGCGACCAAGACACTGCCGCGCGGGTTGGTGCATACCTACGCCAACTACAAGCGCGGCATCGCCCAGACCGAGACGCAGCCGGAAGGCGTATCCATTACGCGCGTGGTGGACGGCAACGGTAATCTGGAATCGGAAACCAATGGCGAAGGCAAGACCACCCGGTTCGCCTATGACAGCATGAACCGCATGACATCGGCGAAATACCCGGTGGGTAATGCGCGCGCGGTGAGCTACACCGCGACCAGCAAAACTGATACCCGCGGCGCCCTGGTGGAGGAAACACAGCTGGATGGTTTTGGCCGCATTGCCAGTGTCACACGCGGTGGGCTGCTGTATCGCTACACTTACGACGGCTTTGGCCATATGACGTTCGCCTCCTATCCATCGAGGATTTTGGGTACAGGCTACCAATATGACGAGCTTGGTCGGCTCACCCGCATCGAAAATGGCGACGGTAGCCTGCAGCACTTCAAGTACGGCGCGGCGACCAAGATGGTGACCGATACGCGCGGCAAGACCACGACCTATACCATGCGCTCGTACAGCGATCCGACTCAGCAGTTCGTGATGAACATCGCGACACCCGAACCTGCAACCGACATGGCGTTCACCCGCAATGCCCGCGACCAGGTGAGCACGATCACCCAGGCGGGACTGACGCGCACCTACGGCTACAACGACAATTATTATCTTACCTCGGTCGTCAACCCGGAAACTGGCACGACGATCTATGGCCGCGATATGGCAGGCAATATGACTACCCGCCAGGTGGGCGCCGCCGCAGCCACGATATACACCTACGACGGACAGAACCGCGAAAAAACCGTCACCTACCCCGGCGCTACCCCGGCCGTCAGCCATACCTACAACAAGCTGGGCATGAAGCTGACCAGCAGTGCCGCAGGCGGCAACCGCAGCTACGGTTACGACGACAACGGCAACCTGATCAGCGAAACGCTGGCGCTCGACGGCCTGACCTTGACGGCGGGGTTCGGCTACGATGGCAATGACCAACTCAGCACGATCACCTACCCGCGCTCCGGGCGGGTGGTGAGCTATGCGCCGGATGCATTGGGCCGGCCGACTCAGGTGTCCGGCTATGCCAGTGGCGTGAGCTATTGGGATTCTGGCTTGGTTCGCCACATTGACTACGTCAATGGCACTTACAGTGACTATACCGAGGACAGCCGTATGCGGCCGCGTGCTTTTGAGGTGAAAAACGCCACCGGCGGTGCGGTCTTCGCATCGTACGTAACACAATACGATGGCATGAACAATATCGTCAGCCTGACCGATACGCTGAACGGCAGCAACAGCCGGGTGATGGACTACGACGGCGGCAATCGTCTGGTGACGAGCACCGGTCCTTGGGGCCAGGGCAGTATCGGCTACAACGGCAGCGGCGACATCACCAGCCAGGTGCTCGGCACATGGAATCAATACTATGCGTACAGCGGCGGGCGCCTCAGCAGCGTGTCAGGCAGCCGGGCCGCCTCCTACGCTTATGATGACGAAGGCAATATCGTCAGCGCGGCGGGCAATGCCTACACCTACGACAGCGTGCCGAACCTGCGCTGCGTTAATTGCAATCTGCCCGCCAGCAAAATCGAGTACCAGTATGACGCCACCAATCACCGCAGCAAGATCGTCAAGGCGGGCGTCAGCAGCTACGAAATGTACGCGGCCAACGGCACCTTGCTGGTCGAGTTCACGCCAGGGCAGCCGAGCAAGCTGGTCGAGTACATCTATCTGGGCGACAAGCGCATCGCGCAGCGTGTGACCCAATGATGCGCAACGTCTCCCTTACCTCGAATTCGTCGATACTCACCATGCTGACACTCATTCAGTTTTACCTGCTGGCGCCGCTGATGCACGCGGCTGCTGTAGCCCGGCACTTGTCGCGCGATCTGTTGCGCTGCTGGCCGTTGCTGGCGGGGTTGCTGTTTGGCGCCTGCGCGCCGGCCCAGGCGCAGGTCAATGATGCCAAGTTCATCTCGCACAGCCTGCCCGCGACGATGTATGTTGGGAAGGGTTACCCAGCCTCGGTGACGCTGCAAAACACGGGAACCTCGACGTGGCAAATGGCCACCCACTCGCTCGGTTCGCAGAATCCAACTGACAATGCCGTGTGGGGCATGGGCCGGGTCCCGTTGGACTTGGCGACCGTCGCACCCGGGCAGCAGTATACCTTCCAGTTTACCGCCTTTGCACCCGACACGCCGGGCAGCTATAACTTTCAGTGGAAGATGGTGCAGGATGGGCTCGAATGGTTTGGCGAACAATCGCCCAATCTGACGGTCAGTGTCGGCTTGCCGCCGCCGGTCAACGATGCCGCCTTCGTTGAGCAAAACACGCCTGCAACGATGGTGGCGGGCCAGACCTACAATCTGTACATCAAGATGCGGAACACCGGCACCACCACCTGGAGCGCCGGCGAACAATACCTGCTTGGTGCGCCTAACCCGCAGGACAATACAAGCTGGCTCCCGCAGCGGGTGATGCTGACAGCTTCGGTCAAGCCGACTGGAGAAGGATTCTTCTACTTTCCGGTGACGGCGCCATCCGTACCTGGTACTTACGATGTCCAGTGGCGCATGCTGCGCGAATTTCATGAATGGTTTGGTGCTTACTCGACCAATGTGCCGGTCGTCGTGACCGCGCCGCCGACGGTCAATGCCGCCGAATTTGTCGGCCAGACCGTGACGGCGAATATGAGTCCGGGGCAGGAGTACACCGTATCGGTGACCATGCGCAATACCGGTAATACCACCTGGACGACGGCCGGCAACTACCGGCTGGGAGCGCAGAATCCACAGGACAACCAGACCTGGGGCACGGACCGGATGCAACTGGCGTCGGCCGTGGCACCAGGTCAGCAGGGGGTGTTCAGCTTCCAGGCCAAGGCGCCGTCTGCTGCCGGCGTCTACAACTTCCAATGGCGGATGGTGCAGGACTTCGTCGAATGGTTTGGCTCGGCCACGCCGAATCTGAGCGTGACGGTAGGCACGACCTTGACCGTCAGCCGCACGCCGTCGCCGATGGTGGCCGGGCGCCCCTACACCGTCACTTGGTCATCGCCGACGGCGACTGCGGTGTCCTACCAATGTACTGCGAGCGGTACCGGCTACGCCGGTAGCAGCGCCACACTGGCGCCCTCCGGAGAGGCGAATGGTACGGCGCTCCAGGCATGGGTCGGTAACCCGTCCACCTGCACCTGGACCGCCACCGGTCCCGGCGGCACGAAAACCGTCACCGAGACGATGACCACCAGTAGCACTCAGGAGGCCATCACCTATTTTCATAATGACACGTCCGGCACACCGGTGGTGGCCACCGATGCCAGCGGCTCCATGGTCTGGAAGGAAACATACCGTCCCTATGGCGAAAAAATAGATCGCTGGCCTGGTAGCGGCGATAATAAAATTGGCTACCATGGCAAACCGTTCGACGACAACACCGGCTTGTCTTACATGGGCGCGCGCTACTACGATCCGGTGTTGGGGCGATTTACCGGCATCGATCCCGCGGCGGTTGACGAAGCGAATATCCACTCCTTCAACCGTTACGCCTTCGCCAACAACAATCCGTACAAGTTTACCGATCCCGACGGCAGAAACCCGGTCGCGATCATCGTGGTGGGTGCGCGCCTGATGGGCGTGGGATTGGCCGCCAATGAGATGGTCACCGGTGACGTGCCGGTCGTGGGCGGCACGGCGGCCAAGGCCGGCTTGAGCGCGGCGGAGCGCCTGGCCGCCAACCGGGTCAGTGGCAAAGTGGGCGAGGCGGGCACGAGAGCGGACCTGGGGAACACCGCAATCGGCGAGCAGATTACTGTGATTCTGAGTAATAATAAGCGCGCGGTCGTTGATTTCTTCACGCGCATCAACGGCAAACTAGGCGTAGTAGAAACCAAAGTCGGCGGTGCCCGTCTGTCGAAAAATCAGGCGCAGTTGGAACAGGATATTGCCAATAAGGTACAGGTCACGCCTGTGGGGAAAAAGGCGGATGACGCTGGCCTGATACCAGGACAACCGGTAACGGTCGAAACATTTAAGATTGATAGAAGGACGACGAAATGAGTGTGCGCCCAACAGTAAAGTCCGTTAGAAAAGCTTGTCTGGACGCCTTGGCGGCGGTGGGCATCCCCAGAAAATACGATCGAGGTGTGCTTCAACTCAGCGATGGCTTTTTCGCATGGATTGGGCTCAATACGGGGACGCATTCCGATTTTATTCGGATTAATCCATTTGTGGGGGTTCATGCCACCGAGGTGATGAAAGTCTTCTGCGCCGTGGCCGGCATGAAGTGGCGGCCAGGGGAGTGGGCGACTTATGCGGTTCACTTGGGCGAGCTGTGCCCGGATGTGCAGCAATTTATCTTTGCGACGGAAGCCGATGTGCCGGGCGAGGCAGCGCGGTTAGCGCAGACGATTGCGGAGTTCGGCATGCCCTACGCCAAGACGCTGTGCAGCTACGACACGCTCTTGCCGTTGCTGAAGGCGCGCGTCCCAGGCTTGGGCGGCGCGCCACAGATGTATGCTGTGACGCTGGCACTCAATGGTGAGCTGGCAGCTGCACAGGCGTTCCTGGAGGCGGAGATCGGGCGCTGCCGTGCCGCGTCCGATCTGCAATTGCTTTCGGAGTTGGAATCGATTCTGGCCTGGCTGCCGGTCTGATTTGGTCGCACTTACACTGGTCATGGCAAGACAGCCAGCCGGTGAGCCTCCTTTCGTCCTTTAAAGACTTCTATGTCATTTTTACTCCAACGCCGCGGGCGCCCGGCCACGTGTCGGGGGCCTGCGCCATGAACCAAGATAGAGCCACGGCGCCAGGCAGGGCGCGCTTGCGCCTGTGTGGCCGTGACGTTGACGGTCGCGCGCAAACGATGGAGTTCGCCGGCCTGACGGGCGCTCACATTTAAGATTGATAGAAGGACTTCGAAATGAGCGGACGCCCAGCGGTGGAGACCGTTACCAAAACTTGCATTGACGCGTTGGCGGCTGTGGGAATCGATAGAAAATACAAGGTAGGCGTATTAAAGCTCAGCGACAATTTTTCCGCATGGGTCGGTCTCAATAGGGGCACGCATTCCGACTTTATTCGTATTAACCCCTTCGTGGGTATCCATGCCACTGAGGTGATGAAGGTCTTCTGCGCCGTGGGCGGCATGAAATACCGACCAGGTGAGTTGCCAACCTATGGGGTCCACCTCGGTGAGCTGTGCCCGAAGGTTCCGCAGTTTATTTTCGCCACGGAAGCCGATGTGCAGGGCGAGGCCACCCGGCTGGCGCGGACGATTGCGGAGTTTGGCATCCCCTACGCTAAGACGTTGTGCAGCTACGACGCCCTATTGCCACAGTTGAAGGCGAGCGTAGCTAGCTTGGGCGGCGCACCGCAGATGTATGCGGTGACCTTGGCACTCAATGGCGAACGGGACGCCGCGCAAGCCTTCCTTGAGTCGCACATTGTGCAATACCGCGCCAAGCAATATTTTGAACTGGTTGCGGAGTTGGAACGAATCTTGGCTTGGCTGCCGACATGATCTCGTTGCAGCGGCGCTGGTCGCATGTCCGCTACTGCCCCCCAATCAAAATAGAAATGTTCAGTGTGGAGAGAAGGACGACGAAATGAGTGTACGGCCGGCGGTGAAGACCGTTGCTAAAACTTGTAATGATGCGTTGGCGGCGGTGGGAATCCGTAGCAAATACGATATAGGCATGCTTGAGATCAACGACGATTTTTTCGCATGGGTTGGCCTCAATAGAGGAACCCATCCCGATTTTATTCGCATCAACGCATTCGTGGGCATCCATGCCGCCGAGGTAATGAAGGTTACGTGTGAGGTGGCCGGCAAGAAGTATCGCCCGGGAGAGTTTGCAACCTTTGCGGTCCACCTTGGCGAGCTGTGTCCGAAGGTTCCGCAGTTTATCTTCGCCACGGAAGCCGATGTGCCGGGCGAGGCGGCACGACTGGCGCAGATGATTGCGGAGTTCGGCATCCCCTATGCCAATACGTTGTGCAGCTATGACGCGTTGTTGCCTTTGCTTAAGGCCAGTGTGCCCAACCTGGGCGGTATGCCACAGCGCTATGCCGTGGCCCTTGCGCTCAATGGCGAACGGGACGCCGCGCAAGCCTTCCTTGAGTCGCACATTGTGCAATACCGTGCCAAGCAATATCTTGAACTGGTTGCCCAGTTGGAAGCGATTCTGGCTTGGCTGCCCGCTTGATTCTGCAGCGGTTGCGGTTGCCGCAGCAGTTGGCAAGCTTCCGATCTTCCTTTCATTCATAAAGAATTTCATGTCATTTTTCCTCCAACGCGCTGAGCGCCGGCCGGCGCGCCGGTTGTCTGCGCCATGAGTCACGAAACCGCAACGGCGCCTGGCAGGGCGCGTTTACGCTTGCGCGGCCGCGACGCTGACGGTCGCGTGCAAACGATGGAGTTCACCGACCTGACGCGCGCCGAGGCGTTGCGACGGGCCGCCGTGCGCGGCTTGCGGGTCGACGCCGTCGACGCGCTAGGCGCGCCCGCTCCGGCTCGCGTCCGCGCGCCATTCCCGCTGGTGTTGTTCAGCCAGGAGCTGCTGGCGCTGCTCAATGCCGGCCTGAACCTGACGGAGGCGCTCTCCGCCCTGCACGCCAAGGAGACCCAGGCAGGCGCCGCGCTGGTGCTATCCCAGATTCTGCAGAGCCTGCGCGAGGGCCGGCATTTTTCGGATGTACTGGGGGCGTTGCCGCGCCACTTTCCCGATGTGTATGTGGCCACCGTTCGCGCCTCCGAGCGCACCGGCGATCTGCGGCAGGCATTGGGGCGATATATCGCTTACCAGGGGCAGTTCGATACCATACGTAAGAAACTGATTTCGACCGCCATCTATCCGGTCATGCTGCTGATCGTCGGCGCTGGCGTGAGCCTCTTCCTGCTCGGCTATGTGGTCCCGCGCTTCTCGATCGTCTACGCGGCGTCCGGGCGTGACATGCCCTGGCTGTCTGCGTTGCTGCTGACGTTCGGCCAGCTCATTTATACGCACTGGCCACTGGCGCTGACGGCGCTGACGACGACCTGCGCTGCGCTGGCGTGGGGATTGAGCCGGCCTGCCGGGCGCGCCGCACTGCTGGAGTGGCTGCTGCGCCTGCCATGGCTGGCGGCGCGCGCCAATCAATTCCGGCTGGCGCGCTTTTACCGCGCCGTCAGCCTGCTGCTGGCGGCCGGCATTGCGCTGCCACGCGCGATGGGCATGGTCGTTGGGCTGTTGAGTCCGGCCTATCAGGTCAGGCTGGCACGGTGCCGTCTCGATATCGAGCGCGGCCAAAGTCTGTCGAGCGCGCTGGTGGCGGCCGGCCTGGCCAGCGCCATTGCCGAATCCCTGATCAAGGTCGGCGAGCGCTCCGGCCAGTTGGGGGAGATGCTTGAGCGTGCGGCCAGCTTCGCCGACGAGGAGCTGGCACGGTGGCTCGACTGGGCCTCGCGCTTGCTTGAACCCATACTGATGTTGATTATAGGCCTAGTGATTGGAACGATAGTGGTGCTGATGTATATGCCGATTTTTGAGTTGGCCGGGAGTTTCCAATGAGCGCTGTGGGATTGACGCCGCAGCTGATTGGTCAGGCGCGCCAGCTGGCCGCTGGCGGCGAGACCGGACTGATGAACGCGTTGCAGCAGTTGCTCGATGTTGCCGCACCGCGTTTGATGGAGATGTTGAGCGAGCGCTTCGGCTGTCCTGCGTTCGATCTGGCTGCCTTGCAGAGCCTGGAGCCTGATTTCGGTCCGGTCAGTTACACCGATGGCGCACAGCGCGGCGTACAGTATGCCCGTGACTCAGCCGGTATGTCCCACTTGCTGCTATCCGATCCGTTCGACAGCGCCGCCGAGGAATGGGCGTTGCGCCGGATTGGTGCGGCATGGCCGCCGCCGGACATAGCGCTGGTACATCCTGACGACTTTCGAGCCTGGATGGCGCAGCAGGAACTCAAGCTGCGTGCCATGGACGGGGTCGTGGCTGACGGCGCCAGCGGCCACGACGAGGAGGTCGCCGCGGTCATTACGCTGGCCAGTATCGGCGAAGATACCAGCGCCGTTGTTAGGCTGGTCAATTCCACTATCTACGACGCGCTCAAGCTCAAGGCCAGCGACATCCATCTGGAGTGCGATGCCGGCTGTCTGCACGTGATGTACCGCATCGACGGGGTGCTGGTGCCCATCACGCAGGTGGCGGGGCAGGACATGGCTGAGCAAGTCATCTCGCGCGTCAAGGTGATGGCCGAACTGGACATCGCCGAGCGTCGCGTGCCCCAGGACGGCCGCTTCAAGGTCAGGGTCAATGCCGCCGACGTCGACTTCCGGGTCTCGATCATGCCCAACATCTTCGGCGAGGACGCGGTGCTGCGCTTGCTGGACCGGCAATCGCTGACCCAGTCGGCGCATCGCCTGCGTCTCGACGACCTGGGCCTGAACGACCATGCGATGGCCGCCATCCGCAAACTTGCCGCGAAACCGCACGGCATGCTGCTGGTCACCGGCCCGACCGGATCGGGCAAGACCACCACCCTGTACGCCGCCATCAGCGAAATCCACACCGGTCGCGACAAGATCGTCACGATCGAAGACCCGGTGGAGTACCGGCTGCCGCGCGTTCTGCAGATTCCGGTCAACGAGAAAAAGGGGCTGACCTTCGCGCGCGGACTGCGTTCCATCCTGCGCCATGACCCCGACAAGATCATGGTCGGCGAAATCCGCGACGATGAAACCGCCCAGATCGCGGTACAGGCCGCGCTGACCGGGCACCTGGTGCTGACGACGATCCACGCCAACAATGTGTTCGATGTGCTGGGCCGTTTTCTGCACATGGGCGTGGACGCCTATAGTTTTGCCGCTGCATTGAACGGTATCGTTGCGCAGCGCTTGCTGCGACTCACTTGCCCGCAATGTGCGGTGGCGATCACGCCCGACGACGCGGCGCTGGCCGCCGCCGGCCTGACCCGCGCCGGGGTGGTGGGCTGGCATTTCAAGGCTGGTGCCGGCTGTAGCCATTGCCGCGGCGTCGGTTATCGTGGCCGCCACGCTGTCGCCGAGGTGCTGGTGTTGGACGACGCCTTGCGCGAGATGATCGTCGGCCGGGCGCCGATTTCCACGCTCAAGGAGCGCGCGGCCCAGGGCGGCTTGCGGACCTTGCAGGCCAGTGCGCTGCAATGGGTGGCGCGGGGCGACACCACGCTGGAGGAGTTCACCCGTGTTGCCGGTTAAGCCCGAGGCCGTGCTGTACCTGGTGGTGGGCGCCGAGCAGGTCGAGTGCGGTGTGCTGGCCGGCGGCGCCTGGGTCGACGGCAGCGTGCGTCAGCTGCCCTGCGGCCAAGCCTCCCGTCTGGCCGGCGTGCTCGACGACATTGCCGCCTCGCTGGCGGAGGTGGCAATGCCGCGCACGCGTCGCGTGCAGGCGATCGTGGCTGACATCTGGCTGGCATCGCTGACGATGCCTTGGAGCGTGGAGCAGCGAGGAGCTGGCGCCCGGGGCTACGCCTTGGCCCAGCTGGTCGATGGCGGCGCCGCGGTCGAGGACGCGGATCTGGTCAGAATTGACGCCGCGCCGCCTGGGCAGGCCCGGCTGGTGTTCGGGTATCCCGCCGCACTGATCGACGGCCTGGAACGCCTGGCAGAGCGGGCCGGCGCGCCGCTGGCGTCGGTGCTTCCCTATAGTGTCGCGGCCTGGATCGCCGAGCGCGGCCCGCAGCAAGGTGCGGCACGCGTGCTTGGCCTGTGCGACCAGCGGATGCTACTGGTCTGCCATGGCACGACGCGGCTGGACGCGGTGACGGCGCGGACATCGGCAGCCGGCATTGAGGGGCTGCACGGTCTGTGGGATCGGATGCAGTTGTGCGAGCCGCATTTGGCAAAGCTGCCGGCATTATCTTGTCTCGACCTGTCGGCAACCGCGCCGCTGTGCCGATTGCAACTGGCGGCCTCCGTGCCGCGCCGCGCCAGCGCATTGGACGCGGTGATGGATCGTCCACAGCCGGCTGTACTACGCTGGGCGCTTGCGATCGCCGCACTGGGTTGTGCTGCGGTGGTGGTGGCGCAAGCGGCTCAGCAGGTGAGCGCCACGCGGGTCCTGCAGCAGCAATGGGCGGCCAGGCCGGTGCGCGCCAGCGTCGCCCCCGCCGGGAGGATATGGCAGCGAGATGAGCTCGACAAGGTGCGATCGGTCAATCGTGCGGTTGCCACGCTGAATCTCCCGGTCGCGGCCATGCTGCTCGCCTTGCGCCCGCCAGCCGATATCGGTGTGGTGTTGCTCAGTGTCGAGCTGGCCGGCGGTGCCGATCAGGAACGGCCTGCGCCCGTCACCATACGGGCACAGGCCGGAAGCGGGGCTGAGATGGCGCGCTATGTGGCTTTTGTTGGCGAGCAAAAACCATTTCACAGCGCTGTTCTGCTGGAGCACGAACTAAACAACTTGGGGCCGGAGCGGGTCTATCGCTTTACGCTGGAGGCGCAATGGAGCGAATGAGCGATTCCGGCGGCGCGGGTGGCTCGTGGACGATCACGCTACGCGAGCTAGCCTGGCGGGCCGGGGGCGGCGCCCGGGCGTGGCATCAACGCTTGGGCTGGTCCGGGCTGGTCGTGCTGGTCGCGCTGGCCCTTGCGGCCGCCGCCTTGGCTATCGAGCGTGAACAGCGCCGAGCGGGCGCCGTGCTGCGTCGGCAGCTGGCTGTACCCTCCGCGGCCGCGGCAGTCCCGGCACAAGACCGGGAGCGGCAAGCGTTGGCTGCTTTCGAGCGCCAGTTGCTGCCGTACGAAGAGATTCCGGTCGTTGTGCAGGAGCTGATGGTGATGGCCGAACGGCGCGGGGTGACGTTAGCGCGCGGTGAGTACCGGCTGCAGCCTGATGTGCCGGGTGGTTTCTTGCGGTATCGCATTCGGCTGCCGCTGAAGGGCAAGATGTCGGTAGTCTATGGTTTCATTCAGGACGCGCTTCAGGCGCAGCCGGCGCTGGCCCTCGAGCGTGTGCAGTTCAAACGCGAGCGTTCCGATGCGCTGGAGGTGGAAGCCGGCAGCGAATGGGCATTGCTGGTGCGTAGGCCTGCCCATGGCGAGGTGGCGCCGTGACGCCAGGCCTGCGTCGTGGCGTGTTGGGCCTGGCCCTGGCGGCAACGCTACTGGCGATCTATTTTGCGCCGCCTGAAGCGTCCGCGCCGGCCAGCAAGGCGCTTGCCGCGCAGCGCTCCGCGGCGGGGCCCGTGTCGGCACCGGCCGTGTTGGCGATACGGCCACGCGCCCAGCCGAACGACAGCGCCGAGCAGGACGATAGCGCCGAGCTGCGCGACAGTGAGGTGGCAGCCTTGTTCGAGCCGGCCGTTGTCGCCCCGGCGCCGGCTGCTAAGCCAGCGCTTGCCGCACCGGTTGCGGCCACCATCGCGCCGCCGCTGGCGCCGCCATTGCCTTTCCGGGCGTTGGGCCGTTATGTCGACGGCGGCAATACCGCCGTTTTTTTGCTGCACAACGAGCGGGTAGTGATGGTGCGCGTGGGCGACGTCATCGCCGATACCTATCTGGTGGAAAGCCTCACCGGCACGACGCTGGCATTGCGCTACACCCCACTCAATCAGCGGCAGACCTTGCAAGTCGGCGGTAATAATTAAGAGATCAAAGATGACTAAAAACAGGTTTATAGATGGCCTTGCTATGTTGGGACTGGTGGCTGTGCTCGGTGGCTGCGGCGGCAGCCAGGCGTACCGCCAGGGGCAGGCCTTGCTGGCCCAAGGCAAGGAGCAGCAGGGACTGGCTAAACTCAATGAGGCGACCGTGCTGGATCCCGCCAATCCGGAATACCGCATCGCTTATGCGAGCCGGCGCAACGCCATCGTTAACCGGCTGATTGCGAATGCGGAGGCCGAACGGCGCGATGAGCATGCCGCCAATGCCGACATCCTTTATCGCCGGGTCCTGGAAGTTGACGGCAGCAATGTGATGGCGCGCCAAGGACTGGAAACGCTGGCCGTGCAGCGGCGCCATCGACAGGTGGTGAGCGAGGCACAAGCGCTGTTCGCCAATGGCACGCCGGGCGACCTGCCTGCTGTGTTGGAGATGTTACGTCCGGTGCTGTCTGAGGATCCTGCCCAGAAGGGCGCGCTGGCGCTAAAGCAGCGGGTCGATGCCTTGCGCGCCAGTACGCAGCGGCCGGAAGCCAAGCTCGCAGTCGCACATCAAAAGCCGATCACGCTGGAATTTCGCGATATGCCGCTCAAATTGGTATTCGACGCCATCGCCCAAGCGTCGGGATTGAATTTTTTCTTCGATAGCGATGTACGGCAAGATCAACGCATTACGGTGTTGGCCAAAAATACTTCCATTGATGACGCCATACACCTGCTGCTGACCACCAACCAGCTGCGTCAGAAAGTCTTGAACGGCAATTCCTTGCTGATTTATCCGAGTCTGCCGCAGAAGATCAAGGACTATCAGCCCATGGTGGTACGCAGTTTTTTTCTGGCCAATGTCGACGCGAAGACTGCCGCCAATGCGATTAAGACCATCGTCAAGACCCAGGATATTGTAGTGGATGAGCGTTTAGGCACCATCGTCATTCGTGACACGCCCGAGGCCGTGCGCATGGCTGAGCGTATCGTGGCGTTGCAGGACATGAGCGATCCTGAAGTGATGTTGGAAGTCGAAGTGATGGAAATTCAGCGTTCGAGGCTGCTGGAACTGGGCGTCAAGTGGCCCAGCCAGTTGAGTCTGGCCCCGTCGGCGGCAGCCGATTCCGCAAGCTTGACCTTGGCTGAATTGCGGCGGGTGAATAGCTCGACGTTGCTGGCCACGGTTGGCCCGACGATCATCAACGCGCGCAAGGAGGACCAGGATGGCAGTGTGCTGGCCAACCCACGCATCCGGGTGCGCAACAAGGAGAAGGCCAAGATTATGATAGGCGACCGGGTGCCGGCCATTACCACCACCTCGACCTCGCTCTCGGTGACTGAATCGGTCAACTACCTCGATGTGGGCTTGAAACTGGAAGTCGAACCGACGATTTATCTCGACGATGAAGTCGCCATCAAAGTCAATCTGGAAGTGTCCAATATCGTGCGTCAACTGGTCAGCAAAAGCGGCACGACGTCGTACCAGATCGGATCGCGCAGCGCCAGCACAGTGCTGCGGCTGAAGAATGGTGAAACGGAAATCCTTGCCGGGCTCATCAGTGACGAAGATCGTTCGACTGCCAACAAGGTTCCCGGTATCGGTGAGTTGCCCATTGTCGGGCGTCTGTTTGGCAGCAAGAACGATGACAGCCAGCGCAGCGAAATCCTGCTATCAATTACGCCGCGCGTGGTGCGGTCATTGCGCCGGCCGGACCTGATGTCGGCCGAGTTTGAAGCGGGCACCGATTCAAGTATGGGGGCAAGGCCATTGACCCTGAGTACGCCTGTGGTACCTACCGCGCACCCGGCTGCGCCTCCAGCGCCACTGCCGATGGTGCCGCCGACGCCGATTCCTGTTGCCCCAGCCGGCGCGCCGACATTGGCGGCGCCGGCACCATCTGCATCGGATTCTACACAGTGATGGCGCGTCGTAACGCACCGCTGGCTGGAGGCTTCACCTTTATCGAACTGTTGGTGACGCTCGCTATTATGGGCGTGCTGGCATTGATGACCGTTCCGATGGCGCAAATTGCTTTGCAGCGAAAAAAGGAACGTGACTTGCGCATAGCCTTGATACAGATACGCGCTGCGCTCGACGCCTACAAGCACGCTGCGGAGCAGGGCCGGATCCGGCTGAGGATAGGCGATAGCGGCTATCCGCATGCATTGGGCGAGTTGGCTGACGGCGTGGTCGACCAGCGCAGCCCGACTGGACAAAAGCTGTACTTTCTGCGGCGCTTGCCCGCCGATCCGATGCAGGAGGACTCTTCCAGACCGGCCGATACTTGGGGGACGCGCAGTTATGCTTCGGCACCGGATACCGAAGCAACGGGGAGCGATGTGTTCGACATCTACTCCCGATCGGGACGCATCGGGCTGAACGGCGTACCGTATCGGAAATGGTGAGCGCATGAATCAGACCACGTCACGAGGGCAGGCCGCTTTCACCCTGATTGAGTTACTGGTTGTGATGGCCATTGTTGGTTTGTTGTTGAGTATTGGGGTGCCACGCTATTTGGTTTCGCTGGAAAAATCGCGGGATACGATACTGAAGGAGAATGTGCGCGTTTTGCGTACCACGCTGGACCGCTTTTATTCTGATAAGGGGCGGTTTCCGGATGCATTGGATGAGTTGGTGCAGCAAAAATACTTGCGCGAAGTGCCGATTGATCCAGTTGTCGAGTCCAGTCAGCGCTGGGTGCTGTTACCCTCATCGGATAGGGATAAAAGCGGCATTGCCGACGTGAAAAGCGGTGCGCCTGGCACTGCGGCCGATGGGACTCCATATGCGTCCTACTAAGCAACTGCGCCGCACTGGTGGTTGGACCTACTTGTGTCTGCTGATGGTGGTAGCTATGATCGGTCTGGGACTGACGGCGGTAGTGGAAATGGACGCCACGATGACGCGGCGTGAGAAGGAGGCCGAGTTATTAGCCATAGGCCATCAGTTCAGAGAAGCAATCCGGCGATATCGTCAAGTGCCGGGCATGGAGCAAGCCTATCCGGCGGCGCTGGAGAATTTGCTCACGGATAACCGGACCAGCCCGCCCACTCGTCATTTGCGCAAAATTTTTGTCGACCCCATGACCGTCAAGGCGGAATGGGGGCTGGTTATTGCGAATGGCGGTATTGTTGGCGTGCATTCACTGTCGCAAATGACGCCGATCAAGCAAGACGGATTCGACATTGATGATGCCAGTTTTTATGGTCAGCAGAGCTATATGCGCTGGATTTTTGGCGAGGTAGGGCCTACGCCGAGAGGCGCTCGACCCGTGTCGCGCCTAGCGGATGCCATCTTAAAATAGTCTTCGCTGAAAGTCGCGGATGCGGACGGGGAGAGCCAAAGAGGACTGCAGATCAGCGCTCCGCTTTTTGGAAAAATGGAGCGCTTCGGCAGAGACGGCGCATTGATTACTTGCGGTCAGCGGTAGGTGCGATTGGCACTGCTTCGTCGGGCTGCCGTAAGGTCGGTGCCAATTTCTCACGGTAGTCTCCGGAGAAGCTAAATGTTACCTTTGCCCTAGCCCGCGATAGCGGTTCAGGATGGATAAGAGATCGTTTGCCTTGCTTAGTTTGCGCTGTCCATTTGTCGCGCTTTGCTTGGTTGTCGCCAAGATCATCATCCATATGTGCCAGATGCGAGGCTGGTAATCCGGTACAGCCTTTCGGCGTGGGGGCACGATTTTCTGCGGGAGGCGACGGGCGAATCACCAAGGCAATGAACGGGGCCTTAGCGAACTGCCGAGTAAATGGCATAGGCTCGAACGGCGCTACACCTATCGCCCAAGATTCAAAGGAATTGTCAGGTGCTATCCAGCGCAAGCCAATGTGTATGGAATCGCCTTGTTCGCCCTCAAGCCAGCCAGTGTCTTCGCAACTCCACCGTGGATGAGAGCCAAGCAAGGTCACAATCCGCAATGCTTCCTCCGCTGTGCCGTCACCGGGCAGTAGGATTTGCAGCCCTTCCGTACCCATGTCGAAATGAGCATCAACCACGGCGGTCAGCACGTCAGCATCCCACGCATCTTCGATCACCGCCGAATACCATTTCGCTTCCTCCCATTTGCGCGCTAAGCTTACGGCAAACAGGCATGCAATTTGATTCGTCTTGTACCATTCGAAAAGAAGCTCCGGCCAGAGCTCTCTGTGTCCCTGTCTAATCGCTTCTACGCTTTCGGCATGGCCTTGCGCAACCGCCCAGGCAGCCAAGCTGTCAAACGATGGGAACGTAAGGGAGCTGTCGCCAATCTTTCTGACAACATCACGCTCGGCGCGTTGCAGTTGCTTCTCCGGTTTATTCAATTAGCTCAACCAGCTATCGTAGTCATCTGGGAGTGCGCAAGCCACCGTAGGGTAGGGCTTCGGCTCGGCTTCTGGTGTCGTATCACCTTTAAGCATCCGGCCTTTCGTAAACAGCACTTTTGCCCCAGCAAGTTGAAGAACTTGGGTTTGCTTCATGTCTCCTTGGCTCAGTATGCTAACGATCTGCTCTTTTAAATTATTTTGTGCGACAGTGGTCATGTTTTTTCCGCGGAGTGAAGAAGGATTGACGTTCTTTGGGGGGCGAGGCAGGAGCAACGTTTCTACGCTCGCATGGTCCGAAAGTGGCAGCTCAAACAGCGATGCTCCCAGCCACCTGGATTTGGGTGTCTTGCTTTGTACCGATACGGCTTTGTTGAAATAGGTCTTGCCAAATTCCCTGGTGACGCGCGGGAAGACTCGGCAGTAACTAGACGGCACACCTGCCACTCGGGCAAGTTGCTTGTACTCGATCACGTCGGTCGACGGGACGGCGTCAAGCACCATACGCACTCGCTTCCGCCAATCGTCCGACCACCTGGGCAACAACTGCCCCAAGTTCCGCACAGCGTCACCAGCTCGGATCAAGCCCCCATTGACGACACGAGCCAATACGCCTCGACGCGTACCGATGACCTTGGACAGGCCATCATGATGTGAGTTCAGATGCCCGCATGCTTCACACTGGAACGTCAACCATAGCAGTACGTCTTGGCCAACGCGCAACACCGTGCCTGAGCTTAAGCTTGATGTGTCGAAATCGAGAAGAATATTTTCGCGCAGAGTCAGTGGCGGCAAGCCCAGATCTTCGTAGGCGCCTTGCCCGACCAGCAGAATCTGGCGCAGAGACAGTGGATCTGAGTGCACGTCCTTGGACAAACCGAGGCCAGTAATCGCTTCAGCAACAGCTACCGTGCTGGGCGGTTCTTGACGGGATCGCCGGACAGCCAATGCTTTCACGTGGCCGATATCGACGCTGCAGCGGGAGGTCAGCATACTGTCGTCATGATAAGTTGGCAGAAGAAAAATGTTTGGGCAATCTGCGGATTATAACAGGCGATGCTTAGTTAATACTCACGCAATGTAACCCAAGCGATGTAAAACGTCATACGTACACACCGACGATTCAGTATAGACACTTATTGCGTGAACAACAAATAGGAGTATTCTGGAATTACATTCCGTATCAAAACAGCCTCGGATTTGTAGCCAGCCGGCGGCGAAATCGCTTGCAATCATCGTCAAAATTGACGATGATGTAGGTATGAGATATCCCGGCGGAAAAGGAAAGTGCTTTCATCAGTTGATCAACCTAATGCCTCCCCATGAGACCTATATCGAGGCGTTTCTGGGGGGCGGGTCGGTCCTGCGGAACAAAAAACGAGCGCAGCGGACCATAGGAATCGATATCGATCCGGCTGTGATCACGGCATGGCAAAGTTCCGCCGACGTTGAGCTGGTTCAGGGGGACGCCATTGCCTATCTGGAGGCGTTCGATTTCACAGGACAGGAATTATTGTACCTCGACCCGCCGTACCTGTCGTCTACACGGCGACAGGAGCGTGTTTATCGCCACGATTTCAGCGATGCGCAACATGAGCATTTGCTTGCGATTGCGGCGGTGCTTCCGTGCATGGTGATGATATCGGGCTATGCCAGCGATCTGTACGGCAGCCATCTTCACGATTGGAACAAAGTGAACTTTATGGCCAATTCGCATGTGGGTCTGCGGGAAGAATGCGTGTGGTTTAACTTTGATCCGCCCAGCGCTTTGCACGATGTGAGCCATCTCGGCGCAAACTTCAGGGAGCGTCAGACGATTAAACGCCGGCGCGATCGACTCCACGAGCGTATCGAAGGGCTCGATCCCGTAGAACGACATGAACTGATGGCTTGGATGACGGAAAAATTTGGTGAAGCGAGGACGCGATGACGCAGTATGGTGCAGTGATGTTAGGCGCGGCCACGGTACAGATTGAGTTGCCGGGCGCGAGCCAGGAAGTCATTCCGGGTGTCTTATGGGGAGCCATCGAAGCCTTTCCTAGCCCAGCGTACTGGGCATACCAAGTGCTTGCCAGGCGTGCCCAGGGCACGCGCATTAATCCCAAGCTGGGTGCGACGCTGCGCGAAGAAGTCGGTGCCTGCTTGTTGGGAGGACATGGCATTCCGGCTAGTGTTGGACTGGCTGCGTTCGATTGCCTTCGTGCGCGCGGTGCGTTTGCCGGCGAAGCGCATGATGAAGCGACGCTATTCGATTGGCTCAGTGTCCCCATGCCTATCGGTGGCCGGACGGTGCGTTACCGGTTTGCGCGTCAGAAGGCCAAGTATCTGGCTGCTGCGCTGGCCAGAATAGCTGAAGAGACGCCACCGGTACATAGCGGCCGTGCACTGCGCGACTGGCTGCTCGGAATCCCAGGTATCGGCTTTAAAACCGCATCCTGGGTGGCGAGGAACTGGCTCGACGCAGATGATGTTGCGATCCTTGATATCCATCTTCTGCGCGCGGGACTGCTTGGAGGATTCTTCCCTCAGGATCTTACGGTGGAGCGCCACTATTTGCAGCTTGAGTCGATGTTCCTCGCCTTCAGCGAAGGGTTGGGCGTACGGGCGTCCGAACTGGACGCCGTCATCTGGTGGGAAATGATGTCTTCCAATGGTACGGTAAGCCGTATCTTCGACGATTTACAGCTCGACGTCGTGCCCGCTTATGTCGGTGCACGGGGGCGTGCCAACAAGCGCGGCGCCAACGCCGCAGATCAGTTGCGCCTCATTTAGTTTGATTCCCCAAGTAGCGCCTGTCGCGCCCAGTGCGCAAAAGTGCAGCCCCAGATAGGACGCTACCAGTCCAAGGTGTGCAATCAGGGCGCCGGCATCCCGCCATATAAGCGATTCTGGATTCTCGTATTTTGAGGCGGTCTTCCCCACTTCCGCTGCGAGCCAAAGCAACGTCCCTTTTTGCGGGTCAACTGCGGGCGCAATGCCGGCCATTGCATCGCGTGGCGCAAGCAAGCCATGGGGGACTTCTGTGAGGCAGTGCCGATGAGGATCGTAGCGCTGCCATGAGTCCTGCGCCGATGAGCATGCCAATACGTGAATAGGATGAATGGCGCCTGCCGAAGGCGTCGGACGTTGGCTAAGGTCGAAACCCAGGGCTGAACTTTGTCGTGCCAATACTCGGCTGGAGTACCAAAGCAGCGATGAAATGTCGGTCAACGTGAGCGGGCCAAACGTGCGGCTTGAACGTCTGGCTGCGACGACATCGCAAAACGACTGAGGAATGTCTTCAGGCGTTACAAGGCTTACCGTAGGGCCTGAGGGCCAGGCGAACGGCTGATAAGGCTGTACTTGTTCTTTCGGCCGAGGCTCAGACGGCGACATCCAAATCATGGTCTAACTCCTGATACACCTCGATGTACTTGTTGCACCCCCGGCATTGACCGCAAGCGACGTTCGCCTTATGGCAACTATGCGCCCAAGCCAGCAGCGAGCGAGGAACCTTTGCTTCCCGGATTAACTGGTTCGTCGACAACGTGATCGCCGGTGCGCTAACCTGGATAGCTCCTTCCTGATAGGCAAACAATCGGCTGATCAGATCGACGAACTCCGGAGTACCGTCACGATGCGTGCCATCAGACTTTACTGTGCCAATCCAGAGCTGCGATACGCCCAATGCCACGGCCTTCATGGCCACCAGGGTCAGCAGCAGTTGATTGCGATAGGGCCACCAGTCGCTGGCCGGCGCAAGCGCATCCTTTTTCGCGCCAGCCATGTCACCTGAACCCAGTGTACGGCAATCGATGCGCAGGATATGGTGTTCGATTTCCAACGCTTTGCAAACTTCAGCAGATGCCGCGATTTCAGCCTCCGCCGCCAACTGGCCATAATCTACGGTAAAGGCAATGTCTGGCTTCTTCCACCAGGCCAGTGCCAGTGAATCCATTCCGCCCGACAGTAGCAGTGCATTTTTCATAGTTCGATCGCAGTCCATAAAGTTTGGTATATCGCACTTACGTAATCCTTGCTGGTAAGGCAGCCGGCGCCGACCATCATTTTCAGGTGGTTGTCGGATTCGTTCTCGCAATAGATGACGACGGCTTTTCCCTTTGCCCGCGCATGGCCGATTTCATACATGGTTCCAGAGTCAAGGCCATCGGCAATGACGAAGAGAATGTCGCAGCTGTCGATCGCAGCCAAGTCTTTGGTTGCCACATCGTTGGCGGAGGCATGGCCCACATCATGATATGGCGAGAAAACTTCGAGTCCGAGCGCCTGCAGTTGCTCGCGTGCCTGCCCGACCAGCCAAAGCTGTGCGAGCGTAAAGAATGGACCGGCCAGGTACACCTTGGGACGGTAGCCTTGCAAGCACCGCGCCGAAAGGTCAACCGGCATTGCCGAATAGGTCGCCAATTGCGCAGATGTTACAAACCCACGAAACTCACAGTAGTAAGCCGTTGCGCGGGACGCCAGTCGGGCTGCGAGGACGGCAGGCTGTCCCGATATCCAGTGGTAGGCGAAATTGGCGACGAACGTGTCGCCTGATCCTATCTTCCATACCTTTTCTGTGCGGAAGGCGGGGATTTGAGATGCCTGTCCATCCGCATACACGAGTGCCCCTTGTGGGCCAAGTTTAATGATGACCACTTGTGCGCCGGAAGCGCTGACCAATGCTTGTGCCATTTGAAGCGGGGAGCCAACGATGCCTGATAACACGGCCGCTTCATAGCGGTTAAGGACTAGGGCAAGGTGTGCTGCGGTCGACCCGTTCTCCGAAAAATGCCGCGGGTTGGAGACATTCTGTGGATCATAAACCGCGAAATTTGCATGAACAACAGCGTCGCCTTCGAGCATGCCAAAACGGACGACCCGCTCTTTTGAAATGACCAAGCTCGGATGGGCTGCGGCTTGGGAAATGATCGTCGGCGTTGCGAGGCCATGAACATACTGAAATGTGATTGCGTCTGCGACTGCAGTCAAATCAACATCGTATTGTTCGAGCGCGGCACGCTGCAGGAAGTTGTCGGACGCGAGAGTATCTGCATATCCGTGCAGGCAAGCCTTGCCGCCCGCGGCAGCGATTGCCGATGCGGCGCGGCCGGCCGAGCCATAGATTTCGCGCCAGCCTGGGCGCATGCACTCCTCCCTGTACAGCCCGCCGACGATATGAAAGCAGGTGTTATCCATGTGTTTGTGCGGGGTGGACACGGACGCGTACCTGCCCGCCGGTGATGTCGATCACGGTTGCGCTATAGTGCGTGCCCTGTTCTATACACCGACGAAGCCGGGCTGTTTCAGGTGAAGCTAAACCGCCGGCGACAACGCCGTTGAACTTGGCTACGACAACGGTAGTTCCCGGATACGCTTCCAGGCTGACAGGCAATTCCACACCCTTTTCCAGGTGGGCTACCACTTCCGGCTTCGGAGAGCTCAATTGCGTATTGATGACCAAACTGTTGCACTCAATCGTGTCCGGTACAAACCCACCGCCACCACCACCGCTACCACCAGATCCGGACATAATTGTCTCCATTCAAAAATAGTTGAATAATTGCCACTGATCGGACCATTATCTACTATGGGTGAATGCTCAATTCTATCCAATGGTAACTTTTCGTCGTGCCGCGCCTTGTGAACGCTGGGTTAAAAAAGTCTTCTCTGGAAGTCGCGAGTGCGGTTGGGGGGACATTGTTGATTAAACCAGTCGGCATCATGGTTTAACAGCCACCGGAACGATTTCGCCTCCGCATGAGCGAATTTGCTACGGCTAGGGTTGGTGGTGGACATGAAGTCGATGCATTTTGCTCGATGAAAATCAGGAGCGCAGTTCACTTCTGGCGTTTGCCTTAAATTTCCTTCTGCATGGAGGTTGACCTTACAGCTGCCGTTGTTCATCACCTGGTGCCATTGGCACTGTGACTTAAAAGCTTCCCAGGAACCAAAGAGCCAACTCAAAAGCAGAAGCTGGTGCAGGCTGCGGCGCCAAATGCGTGGGTCGTCCAGACTGCGGCATAGAATTTCAACGCCACGACACGATACAGCGTCGGAAAAATCAGGGTGATGGCGCAGAAAATTAAAGGAACGTAAAAAACTTGGTACGAAAGCTTCACGGCAAACTGTGCCTCTAGGGGAAAGCAAGGCGTGACTATCGAGCTCTTGACCAATGACCGCTTGCTTTGTCTTCGCATCTAGAAAGTCGCTGTCATCCTTAAGCACAGCCACAGACAAGCGGCCAAGACGGAGCAGTGCGTCTTCGTTAGCAGCTGTATCGATTCGATGAAATGCTTTCTCGAACTTGGTTTCGTCCGGGAGGATAAACCGATTATGGAACTGCCTTGAAAGATCGGTGCAGGCCAGTAGAAGAACATGGTGGGTAGGACAAAACAATACTCCTGGCAGTTGATGTGTTCTACGCCAGTACCCGTATGGGTTGTGGGAACGGTCTTCCCGCAGGCATTGTTTGCAGGTGTGCCATGTGCGGGTATTTCCGTTCGAGAGGATCGACAGACCGTAGCCGGCGATCGCTGCTGGGCGTGGTGTGCTTCCTTTGCGCCAAGGCCATGCGCCCAGTCGCTCAAACAGCGGAACCAGTGTCATCTGCGATAAGAGCTGATCGGGCGATCCCAGTAGCCCCTTTGTCGCGTGGCAGAAGCTCGCCAGGTTGACGGGGAATTCGGACACACGCATGTTGGACGCATGTCCGAACATACTTCGACAGGCGTCGCGGTCATCTCTTGCGGCGTTGGCTCGACGCAGTCTCGCCGCAAAACTGTACAAGGTCTCGTCAGGATGGTGGAGCGGAATGGAGCAAATTTGCATAACCTTGATCCTTCCCATTTGATCGCAGCTTAGCGAGGCGACTCCCAGTCTCCGGCGCGTCCACCGACTGGTCCGCGCCGGGCTGTACGTAGTTTGTAAGCTCTGCCCGTTTTATAGAACGTCTTTTCTGGACATGGCCCGGCCCAAGTCCGCCCGATGCCATGCGCGGCGAGAATCTGATTGATCTCCTTGATTGACGGCCCGCCACAACGCCGAAAGTTACTGAAATATTT
Source organism: Duganella violaceipulchra (assembly GCF_019166075.1). Classification (NCBI taxonomy): domain Bacteria; kingdom Pseudomonadati; phylum Pseudomonadota; class Betaproteobacteria; order Burkholderiales; family Oxalobacteraceae; genus Duganella; species Duganella violaceipulchra. The sequence continues at coordinate 117,896 of NZ_JAHTGR010000014.1, forward strand.
GAGGATTTCCCTCGCCTTATTTACCTCCAGCTGCGCAAGCTTGATGATTGCATGGGGCGGCGTATCCGGGGCGTTTAGTGACTGCAGCGTCCAAAGCATGCGTCGCGCGTAAAAGTGCCAGATGGATTCTGCATTGGCATCGGCGGCTGCGCGGGCCAACGGCGTGCGTTCAGCAGTGGGCAGGCGCATGCCCTTGGGCGACCCCGTGGCAGCTTTGACCAACTGGTTCATTGTCACACGGAAGGGACGTTGCTCCTTATGATAGATTGTCGCCGCACTGGCCTCTATCCCTGTGGCCCATGACGGGTCCAGCGCGTCATCCCTCGTCTTAGTGTTCAATCGGCGGGTGGCAAGTTGCTTCTTTTTTGCAGCCGCTTCCTGCAGCCGCGCTTCAATCTGCTCATATGCGTCAGGTACCAATTTTACCAATCGCTTCATCTTGCTGACATTGTGGTGCCAAAGCTGTTGTGGGACGTAGCCAAGCCGTGTAGCGCTGCCGATCAATTCTTCTATCAATTCGTCGGCCTCGGTTTTTTCTTCGTTGTTATCGGCCAGTGTGGACCCAGCGAAGTCTCTCAGCGACTTGATGCGCTCACTTTCGACCAGTTCCTCGATCCGCGCCAGGAAGACGTCGGCTTCGCGGAACAGGTAAAAGGAAAATAGCAGATGGCGATACAGTGGTGCTTCCATCGTGAGCGACGTCTGTAGGACATGGAACCAGCCGCTGGTTTTGCATTTGCTGTACGCTGGGTCCATTTTGGAAAGTACGGCAGGGCCAAAAAATTCTTCAATACTGGCGAACAGCGCCGTGCGTTTTAGGCGATCACTACCCTGTCTAAAGCCTATCTCTATGCTGCGTGATCGATAAAGTTGCACCAACTGGTTGGGCGTCATATGGGCGGGAGCTGCATCGATCAGTGCTTTGGCAAAGCGGGCGAATGCAAGCTCGGTCTCAGTCGGTGCCGTCTCTTCGCTTTTTGCGTGCGCAAGGTCATGTCCGCAGTCGCAGCCAATCCATGCGGAAAGGATCAGTTGCCCAGGCTGAGAAAACGGTTGTCGACATGCTGGGCAACGGTCCATCAGCAGCCTACCGTGTTTCCAGCAGGATGTGACGCCTGGAATTTGATGAGACCGATGGATATAACGGCAGCCATGAACTTTGTCGTCGTCGACCAGGCATTCAGGACAAAGATGTGTCAGCCGGCTTCCACCCACCAGCCGTCGCGGCAATTCAACGGAAGTGATCTCGTTTCCGATGGTTTTGCGTTTGGCTAAGTGGGTGCCGAAGAACCTGCGAAACAATGGAAGCAGCGTGCTGTCATTTTGCAGGTCACGCAGATTGTCGACAGGCGAACCCGGCAGACGAAGCGCGAGTTTGTCGAGATGCGGTTGTACCAGCGGCGTAAGACTGAACGGCGCCAATCCAAATAGCTCTGTGTAAGTGGAATTGTTAGTCAGCTGGCCACGGCGGATGTGGTAGCGGCTCACGCGCGAGCTGATAGTCTCATCCGGCAGCGCTGAGGGAAAGAAGGGAAGTATCTTTGCTGCAGGTGCCGTGGACGTGCTCTTCATTTTTTAAATTCCTTTCCGATTGTTCGTGGCGCTGCCTTCCTGTTTCTGAAGCAGTTCAATCCCGGTGATCAGGTGGTCTTGGAGGCCATTGTTGCGCATGTCGCTCTCGTCCAAGGCGGTCTTCGCTTGCTGCTTCTTTGCATTCTGATTTTTCGACCGTGTTTGTCGCCGCTGCGCTGTTTCTGCTGACTGCTGGGCAACCGGCTTCCTCCTCTTCGTAGTTGGGGTCGATGTCGCGGGTCCGTCGCATGCGGCTGGCTGCTCCACTTCGTCTTCTGTATCTGATGCGTAATACCCCCAGCGTTGTGCGTAGCGCTGCCATGGCACGTCGACGAAATCCTGCAGTAGCAGCGGATTACGGTCTCGAAAGCCCGCGATCAGTTGACGATCACGCTCACTGAAGTCAGGTCCCATGAATGCTTGCTTCATGTGCTCTTCAGTCACGGCTTGGTTCCCCTGATCGAGCGCCAGCCGTTGCGATGCAACACGCATTCTTGCACCGTAGGACCGGATGCCACCGCAATACTTAAAGAGTATGGAGCCGTCCTTGTCTTCCACTTCGGAAGGCAGCGGCATCACGTTGTATCGCCACAGGGCGGGAGCCAGAATATCTGTGTAATCGTAGTCCTCCTTGTCCATGGGATGCATTTCAATGTTGCCGCTGGAGCCGACTCGCCGCATGTCTTGCGAGAAGGAGTCCAGCGCATCCATGCCAAGCGGATTGCCCATCAGAACTAGGGGTATCCCGAAGTTCAATATTCGCAGGAAGAAGGTGGCAGCCAGTCCCCCGCGTGCGCCCCCAGCGAAGTTCCGGCCCTGGAGTTCGTCGATCACTAGCACGCCGACAGCGTGGTTGTTCAGGATGATCCCGACTTGGACAGCAAGCTTTTCGTTGCTGAGTCCCGTCAAACTGCGCTCGCGTGAGTAGCTGGTTCCGGCGCACTTGTCGAGTTCTACAAGTATCTGGAGCAGAAGTCCGCCGAGTGAGCCGTCATGGCTCATGCCGACGTATAGCCACGCGACCTGCGTCATATGGGTCCAGTCCGCACTTCTGGAGTATCCATGTTCGAACTTTGGTGGCAACTGCGTCAAGGCCCGCAAGATCTCATAAGTCTTACCCAATCCAGTCACGCCGGACACTCTCATGCATTTTGCGGAATGCGGAAACCATGGGACTTCCCGCAGTTCTCGTCCGGCGAAGCGTGCGACTGCCATGAGATGTGCGCGTGTGCTGGTCTGGGTCGGATCTCGCGCTATGCACCCGCGCCTTATCATTCGGTAAAGACGCGTTGTGGTATCGAGTGAGGTGAGCGTCGGCTCGAACAGTTGTTCTTGCATGAGATCGAGAAAATCGTGTCTGGCAGTGGTGCTAAGACTCGCAACGTCCACCCCGGCAAGTGGCCAATTATGCAGACGCTGTTCCAGGTCGTTTGTTGAAAGATAGGGCTCCAATGCTTCCAGTAAAGGATTTCCTTGCGTTGCATGAAGTATGTTGTTGACCGACGCGCTCATGAAAACTTCCTTTCACTATTGAAGCGCGACAGACGCGCCTTTCTCAATTCGATCAACGGGGATGTGCTCGATAGCGTGGGCTGCGGCGGTTTCGGCGTACCGGTCCCGTCGTTGGCCGCTGCCGGCATCTCCGGGAGAACAGCGGGTTCTGGATCATTGCTGCGGGTACGCTGGATGACGTTATTCATTTCTTCCCGGCGTTCATTCGCCTGAGCCGCGCGTACGCTGGCCTTCTTCTTGCTGGGAGGCGGCTGCTTTCCAAGCGCCTTGCGCGCAGCACTCTGTAGTTGCTTCGCATCGGCCTCATCTTCTTGCCGGAAAGATTGCTGGTCGATATCGTCCTGGTCGCGCCGCGAAGCGCCCAGCACGTTGTCCAGCTTTTCGGCATCGTTGAGGGCACAGAGATCAGCAATTCCCCCTTCATTGATGAACAGCGCATCATCTCTTATGTTGGGTATGACGTGTATGCCATTCTGATCGGCCAGGAAGACCTGGCTTAGGTCGTCTGGATCCGCGCTTACCTCGATGTATTTTTCTCCCCGCGACGCTGCCTGAATAATTCCGGCCTGCGCGAGGTACGGATGGTTGAACTTGGCGCCATGCAGAAGCTCCACCAATTTGCCGGTTTTTGGCCGGTGTAAAATGAGGCCGCCGCGTTGCACGCTGGCGGTGAATTTAGGAAGCAGATGTGCGCGCAGGTAGTCCGGATTGATGGGCTTACCCGAAACATATCCACTGGCGACAGCCCAACGATAAATTTCAATGCGAGTGCGGTTGAGTGTCTTTCCCCGCGCTGCGAATTCCCGTTGCATTTCTGTCGGGATCATATGCAGCGGCAATTCTTGCTGTGTATTGGACCAGTGTATCCAAAGAAGCAATAACCGCATATAGGCGTAGCGAGTGAGCAGCGCGGAGGCGATGGCGAGAGGTTCGCCTCTTTGAGCTTGTCGGCCCTTGGTTGTACCTGTCATTTTGTGGTCAAAACGACGATGACGGGAATGGTGTCCTGATTCAGAGGAACTATTGCGGTCGGCACGGCCGCTGGTGATGAATTCGATGCGCGATGAGAGCTCATCGACGATGGAGGACATACCATCCTGGCTGCGAAGTTCGCCGTTGTCGCAAAGGTACCTTGAAAAAAACAAAGAGGGAAAGTCGTCCGCTGGAAGGTCCAAGCCATAGTGCTGCAGCGTCGTTGACTTGTCCGTGGCAGCGCGGAGAATGGCCAGTTTGGCGTCGTCGGTGCACAGGCCGTTGATGGCGACATGCCACCCCATGTACAAACCCAGCCATGCATCACGTACAAATAGTCCCCGCCCCACTCCGATGGGTTGTAGCGGATTCCCGCATGCCACTTGGTTGACATCGATCGGAGAGGCATCCAGCGAAGCCACTTGACCGACCATTGTGATGCCGTCGCGGGCCGTGCCTACTAAAGGTCTGAAATTCTTTGCCCATTGCCCCTCTCCCATCAGGCGGCGGGCGGCAGCATACTGGTCTTTGCCGGCCGGGCCGTGATAGCGGAAATCGCTTTCCGTCGGCCGCTCGTTCGCTGGTAGGAGATCAACTGCCCAGTAACCGTGTTTTTGAGTGTAACCGTTGCTGTAATAGACCGCGCTCATGGACAAGAACGCATCCCGTATCGTCGTGCCCGGACGAACAAAAGCGCCGTAGCCGTCTTGCATATTTTCGACGTCCTGGTCCGTCAGGATGAGGCCGGCTTGATCCGTTCTGCCCGCCTTGACTGCCGCGTTTTTTCTGCCGAGCTTGACGCCATTTTTTGCACGCCTTTTTTTGCCAGGCGCACCGGAACGCCCGGTGTTATTGGGCAGCAGCGCATTCCGAATGCACCCGAACGCGTAGTATCGATGCAAGGCGTCGAATACTTGGCCAGCACTGACTCCAGCCTCCCTTGCGCGATCTCTTACCAGCGCATCCAGGCAACTTAGATCAGGGAGTTTTGTGGGAACCGTTTTTTCAGCTATCTCGACGAGTGGGGCGATGAGCTTGAACTTGAAGTTGCGTTTTCGCTCAAGCGGGGAAAGATGGCGATCCTCAGCCGGAATTTCAGGATGGCCAGTTGGGGGCGAACGCTTGCGCAAGTCGTCATCGCTCATGTACCAGTGGCTTGGCAAAGGAAGCGTCGTCTTCCGAATGACCTTGGTTTCAAGCATGAGCCTTAGCTGTGATAGCTTCGTCGTGTGGAAGCCTTTGGCGTAGTAGTTCACCTTTTTTGCATGCGGGGGGCGTTTGGGCACAGGGATCGGAATCAATACGGCCCGGTCCAGTTTAGGAATGACTTCCACAACCCGTTGCAGTCCTCCAAACGGACCATCGGGTTCCGTTCCAACCAGCACGTCACCTGCGAAAATTGAGATGTCGATCATGTCCAGGCCTCCCCAAACAGTCGCTGCTGCCATGCTTGCCGCAATGCCCGGCCGCCGGGCCGCGCCGGGTAGGAGTGAAGAATCCGCACTGTGGGGTCGATATCGATCGCCTGAGTCCAGGCGCAGTGCCTGAAGAGGAACCAAGCTTGGTCGAGATCGAGTGAGCATTGCGAGGAGGCTTTGTTGACCGCTTCGAGAATAGACAGTGCTTTGCTCTCGTTGAAGCTCGCCGCGAACTGCGCCGCATAGTTCTCCAGATGAGGGAAGTAGCGCAGGTTGGACGCGTCGAGCCAGTTTTCCAATTGGCCGGCGGTGAAAACCGAGATTAAGGCCGCACTCGACACATAGTATCTCGCTGCTATATCGATCGCGTATCTGCGTTCGAGTTCAAGGCGTTCCAGCGTTCGCCATTTGACGTCGTCTACGGGGGAGTTGATCGGCTTGGACGAAAAAATTGTCAGAGCGCTGCGGCCGCCGAGTCGGGTTGTCGCTAGCAGATCAAGACTGGCGACATAGGGGACGTTTGTGCCGAACTCCACACCGTGTTCGACACCTGCAGCGGCGGCAATTGCCAATAGGCCGCGTGACCAAGGCCTGGGCTTGTCCTGCGCGACGCCGTACAAATCTAGTGGATGAGGATGAGGGATAGGCCAGATAGGAAATTGCTCGCGGAGATCTTCTACTCCTAGCCACAACAGGAACAACGCCGTGTGATATTCGCCGCGGGAGAAGTAGTGGGCTGTACGGCCCAGAGGAGGCATCCTCGAAATCACCTGGTTCGATTGCGGAGAGGGATTCTTTTTTCGCAGCGTCAGCCAAGGGAGATAGTGGGGGCCGATTCCTAGCCCGTGACCCAGCGTGATCCGGGCCGTCAGCTTAGCGTAGGTCATGCCCTTGCTGCGGCGCTGCTTTGGCAACGGCTCAGTGAGCGGGTGGCCCTGGTCACTCGCGGCTCCTCTCGGCACTCCAGAACTGGCTGATTTGGATTCCCACATAACAGCTCCGCTTGTATAGCGATTCTATTGACAGCGCTGCAAGGCAATGCTGCTGGAAAACATCAAAATCTATGGTATTAAGTTCTAATTTTGCTTCTAAGCGGGCTTCTTCTTGCCCATCGGCCCTTGCCGTCGTGGTGGCAGGGCTGGCGGCAGCTGAGCGGTAGTCAGCGTATCCGGCAAACGTAATGCGATCTGCATCAACTCCAGCTGGACCGGGCGCAGCGTGTCCACTTGGCGCCGGAGCTCGTTAAACAGTTTGTACATATCCTCGGATGCACCGACGGGCAGAATGATCTTCCGTTGCGACTCGTCCAAAGCTGCGCGCAGCCGGGCTTCCCACGTATCGCTCAACTGCAGGCGTTCATTTATCCTGTCGATAAATTCTCCGCCATGCGGCCCTTTTCCCAGCTCAATAGCCGAGATGTAGCTCTGCTCATATCCAAGTTTAGCCGCAAAATCGGCCTGTCGCATGCCACAAAATACTCGCAGGTCTCGGAAAGCTATGGCGAACGGGCTCATACGAAGAACTCAGTGGTTATAACTACTAATTTTGAGTATATTTTAGACATGCCTTTTCCTTTGTCAACCTAAATTCGCGTTTGCTTAAGGCGTGGCCTGATGGTGATGCTTGGCGACTGGCCCATTCAGGGTTTTATTCTTTAATCATAGGTCTCCATTCAAGCTTCTATTCTTCTGTTCAAGGTTCTATTCGGACGTAACAAGAGTAGCCCTTGCTTGACGCTGACCCGGCTTGCGCTTATATTAATGACTTATAAGTAAGTTAAATTGGGTACACCCATGCAAGCCCCTCAAGATACCAAGCCACGCTGGGAGCGGCGCAAGGATGCGCGGCCGCAGGAATTGCTGGCGGCGGCGCTGGACCAGTTCGTCGAGCGCGGCTATGCCGGCACGCGCCTGGAAGACGTGGCCAAGCGCGCCGGCGTGTCCAAGGGCACGCTGTACCTGTATTTCGCCAACAAGGAAGAACTGTTCAAGGCCGTGGTGCGCGAGAACATCGTGCACGCCATCGGCGAGGCCGAGCAGGAAGCGGCCGTGTTCGACGGCCCCAGCGCCGAGCTGCTGCGCGCTATCCTGATGAAGTGGTGGAACCAGATCTGCTCCACCCACCTGGCCGGCATCACCAAGCTGATGCTTGCCGAAGGCAATAATTTCCCCGAGCTGGCGCAGTTCTACAACGAGGACGTGGTCGCCCGCGGCAACGGCCTGATCGCCAGCGTGCTGGTGCGCGGCATCGCGCGCGGCGAGTTCCGCCCGGTCGATCCGGCCGTCATGACGCCGGTGCTGGTGGCCCCGGTGCTGATGCTGATGATGTGGACCCACTCCTTCATGCCCACCTGCGAGATGCCGCCGATCGACCCGCAAGCCTTCATGAACACGCTGATCGACGTCACCCTGCGCGGCCTGGAAGCGCCCCAGCCGTGAGCCGCCCAGCCCAAGATTTGCGCCAAACTTGCCATTTTGGTAGGTTCAACCCCCTTAAACTGCAGACTGTCGCAATTTCCCGCGAACCCGCCGTCATATCGTTAATATGTGCCTCGATGCCAGTTCAACGATAAAATGACGGATTATTTAATCCGACCAGAGTCATAAGATGAATATCGAACAAGCCCGCTTCAACATGATCGAACAGCAAATCCGCCCTTGGGACGTCCTGGACACGAGTGTGCTGGATCTGCTGATGGTGGTGAAACGTGAGAATTTCGTGCCGCTTGCGCACAAGGCGCTGGCGTTTGCGGATACCGAAATCCCGCTGCCGGGCGGCCAGGTCATGCTGAACCCGAAGGTGGAAGCGCGTCTGCTGCAGGACGTCAACGTCAAGAAGCATGAGAGCGTGCTGGAAATCGGCGTCGGCTCCGGCTACCTGGCGGCGCTGCTGGCGCACAAGGGCCGCCACGTGACGGCGGTGGAAGTGTCGCCGGAGCTCAAGGCGCTGGCGGAAAAGAATTTGGCCGACAACGGCGTCACCAACGTGACGGTGGAGCTGGGCAATGGCGCCCAGGGCTGGAGCAACGGCGCGCCGTTCGACGTGATCGTGGTGACCGGCTCGCTGCCGGAGCTGCCGCCGGCGTTGTTGCAACAATTGAAAGTGGGCGGCCGACTGGCGGCCATCATCGGCCAGTCGCCGGCGATGAAGGCGCAGCTGATCACCCGTACCGGCGAAGCCGGCTACGACACCCGCACGCTGTTTGAAACCGACGTCAAAGCGCTGGCCTCGGCCACGCAGCCGTCGCAGTTCAAGTTTTAAGCGGGGCGTACCAGCATGCAGCAGATCACCGCTCTGGAACTGGCCGACTGGCTGGCGGACGATGCACGGCCCAGCCCGATGTTGCTGGACGTGCGCGAAAACTGGGAATTTGAAACCTGCCGCATCGACGGCTCGGTGCAGATCCCGATGAACACCATACCGGCGCGCATCGACGACCTGGATGAGGATGCGGCCATCGTCTGCATCTGTCATCACGGCGCGCGCAGCATGCAGGTGGCCGCCTTCCTGGAGCGTAACGGCTTCGGCAAGATGGTCAACCTGACCGGCGGCATCCACGCCTGGGCGCTGCAAGTCGACAGCACGATGGCCAAGTATTAAGCGCCGCGGCGCTAGTAACGAGCGCGGCGCTCAGGTAGTGTGTTTTTGATTTGATCAACTTTTTTGATGACTCCAACGGAGAATGCAATGCAGAGACCCCTTATCGCCGTGCTGATTACCAGCGCCTTCTTGACGCTCAACGCACAGGCGGCCGACCTGATCCAGGTATATCAGCAAGCGCTGGCCAATGACGCCACGTACGCCAGCGCCCGCTCGTCGCTGAGCGCCGGTCAGGAACGGATCACCCAGGGGCGCTCCGGCCTGCTGCCGAGCATCTCGGCCAGCGGCAGCAATACCCGCAATAGCGGCGATCAGGCCTTGTATAACAGCCTCGTCGGCGCCTACGCGCCGAAGAGCGATGTCGACAACCACGCCAATTCCTATTCCGTGCAACTGACCCAGCCGCTGTTCAACTGGGCCAGCTGGCAGACCTACCAGCAGAGCAAGCTGGCGCAGGCCACCGCCGAAGCCACCTTCGCCCAGGCCCAGCAAGACCTGATCACCCGCGTGGCGCAAGCCTATTTCGACGTCCTGACGGCGCAGGACAACCTGACCTCGACCCAGGCGCAGAAAGTGGCGACCACCGAACAGCTGGCCTCGGCCAAGCGCAACTTCGAAGTCGGCACCCAGACCATCACCGACACCCACGAGGCGCAGGCCGCCTACGACCTGGTGGTGGCGCAGGAATTCGCCGCCATCAACGACCTGGACAACAAGCGCACCGCGCTGCAAGTGATCATCGGCCAGACGCCGGGCGAACTGGCGCCGCTGCGCACCGGCGTGGCCATCAACGCGCCGTCGCCGGCCGCGGTGGAACCGTGGGTCAGCTCGGCCGAGAGCCAGAACTACGCCGTGGTGGCCGCCAAGCTGAACGTGGAAATCGCCAAGCGTGAAATCGAGCGCAACCGCGCCAACCACATGCCGACCGCCAACCTGATCGCCAGCACCACGCACCAGACCGCCACCGGCACCCAGCGCTCCAACAACAACGCCATCGGCGTCAGCTGGAACGTGCCGATCTTCAGCGGCTTCGCCGTCACCAGCAAGGTGCGCGAAACCATCGCGCTGGAAGACAAGGCCCGCAACGACCTGGAAGCGACCAAGCGCGCCGCCTCGCAGAACGCCCGTTCGGCCTACCTGGGCATGAACAGCGGCCTGGCGCAGGTCAAGGCGCTGGAAGCGGCCGAGGTGTCGAGCAAGTCGTCGCTCGATTCGAACAAGCTGGGTTACCAGGTCGGCGTGCGCATCAACATCGACGTGCTGAACGCCCAGAAGCTGCTGTACTCGACCCAGAAAGACCTGGCCAAGGCCCGTTACGACACCATCATGAACGGCCTGCGCCTGAAGTCGGCCGCCGGTTCGCTGAAGGAAGACGACCTGGCGCCGATCAACGCCTTGCTGACGCACTAAGCTGCGCCAAGCTTGATACAAAAACGCCGGTTCAGTTTTGAACCGGCGTTTTTTTTAGAGTCCGGCGCCCTGGCCGTCGAAGCTGCGCTCGATCAATTCGATCTTGTAGCCGTCCGGGTCGGTGACGAAGGCGATCACGGTCGAGCCGCCCTTGACCGGGCCCGGCTCACGCGTGACGGCGCCGCCGTTGGCCTTGACGGCGGAGCAGGCGCTGACGATGTCGTCGGCCGAGATGGCGATGTGGCCGTAGGCGGTGCCCAGCTCGTAGCTGGTCTGGCCGTAGTTGTAGGTCAGCTCCAGCTCGGCGTGTTCTGGATTGGAACCGTAGCCGAGGAAGGCCAGCGTGTACTGGTACTCGGGATTGTCGCTGGTGCGTAGCAGCTTCATGCCGAGTACCTTGGTGTAGAAATCGATCGAGCGCTGGAGGTCGCCGACGCGCAGCATGGTGTGCAGAATACGCATGGAAGTCTTTCGTGGGGACGGATAAACCAGAATTCTATGCGTTTTGCCGCCGCCGTGCTCAGCTCATCAGTTTGGACTCCAGGCTGATCTCCGCATTCAGCACTTTCGAGACCGGACAATTCTGCTTGGCCTTTTGCACCGCCTCGTCGAATTTCTGCTGGTCCGCGCCCGGTATCGTCGCCACCAGCTTCAGATGCACCTTGGTGATGGCGAAGTTGCCGGCCACCTTGTCGAGCGTGACGTCGGCGCTGGTTTCCATCTTTTCAGCGGTCAGGCCGGCCTCGGCCAGGATGCCGGACAGCGCCATCGTGAAGCAACCGGCGTGCGCGGCGCCGATCAGTTCCTCCGGATTGGTGCCGGGGCCGTCCTCGAAGCGCGCCTTGAAGCCGTAAGGCACCTTGTTCATGGTGCCGCTCTGGGTGGAGATGCTGCCGATGCCGTCCTTCAGGCCGCCGCTCCAGATTGCCGAACCCGTGTGTTTGCTGCTCATGATGTTGACTCCTTATTTGCCTGCGGTTGTGGTGGCGGAAGGCGCCACGCGCCAGATGATGTTGCCGACGTCGTCCGCCACCAGCAGCGCGCCTTGTTGGTCGACCGCCACGCCGACCGGGCGGCCATGCGCCTTGCCGCTGTTGTCGAGGTAGCCGAACAGGAAATCCTGCGGCGGGCCGGACGGCTTGCCGCCGGCGAAAGGCACGAACACCACCTTGTAGCCGCTATGGGGTTTGCGGTTCCACGAGCCGTGCTGGCCGATGAACACGCCGCCACGGTAAGACGGCGGGAACAGGCCGGCGTCGTAGAACGCCAGCCCCAGCGAGGCGGTGTGGGCGCCCAGCGCGTAGTCCGGCACCAGCGCCTTCGCCACCAGTTCCGGCTTCTGCGGCGCGACGCGGCGGTCGACGTGCTGGCCAAAGTAGCTGTAGGGCCAGCCGTAGAAGCCGCCTTCCCGCACCGAGGTCATGTAGTCCGGCACCAGATCGTTGCCCAGCTCGTCGCGTTCGTTGACCGCGGCCCACAGCGTTTTGGTCTGCGGTTCCCAGCCCATGCCGGCGGCGTTGCGCAGGCCGGTCGCGTACAGGCGGGCCTTGCTGGTGGCCAGCTCCAGTTGCCAGATGGCGGCGCGCCCGGTTTCCGCCTCGATGCCGTTTTCGCCGACGTTGCTGTTGGAGCCGACCGTGACATACAGGTACTTGCCGTCCGGGCTGGCGACGACGTTCTTGGTCCAGTGGTGGTTGATGCTGCCGGCCGGCAGGTCCATCACCTTGACGCCGGGCGTGTGGATCGAGATCGCGCCTGGCTGGTAGGGGAAGCGCAGGATGGCGTCGGTATCGGCCACGTACAGCTGGTCGCCGACCAGCGCCATGCCGAACGGCGAGTTCAATCCCTGGATGAACACGCTGCGGGTCGACGCCGCGCCGCTGGCGTCCAGCCCGCGCAGCAAGGTGATGCGGTTGGCCGAGGCGCCGGCCGCGCCGGCCTTCTTCATTTCATGCCGCAAGATCGCGCCCTTGATGCCCTTGTTGTCGTCCGGCTTGGGCGGGGCGTTGGTCTCGGCCACCAGCACGTCGCCGTTGGGCAGCGTGTAGAGCCAGCGCGGATGGTCGAGATCGCGCGCGTAGGCGGTGACGTTGAAGCCGGGCGCGCTGCGCGGCCGGTCCTGGCCCTGCCAGGCGTCGACCGGCGCCACATTGACGGTGGGGATCAGCGAGCGCTCCGGTTCCGGCAAGGCCGGATTGGGGCCGTAGCCGGTCGGGTAGCTTTGCGCCGGCGCGAGCGGCGCGGCCAGCAAAGCGGCAAAGGCGATCAAAGCGGCGAGGGCGGCTTGCATGCGGGGTCAGTCGCGCTTGTTGCCGGGCTGCGGCAGGGCGGTGCCGGCACGGGGACCCGGCGCGCGCGTGCGCTCCACGCCGGGCTGGTTGTGCAGGTCGGTGTCGACCAGGCCGCGTTCGATATCGCTGGCGGCCTGCTTCATGATTTTGCGCGGCTTGGGGTCGTGGGCGTCGGGCGCTTCGTCGCGCTCGTGCGGCATGCGCTTGACGCCGTCGTTCTCGACCTTGGCCTTGGTATTGACGTGTGCGTCTTTCATGGCGACCTCCCGATGCATATGCGTGAAGCCATCTTAGCCAGTTGTTTTTTTCACGGTCGCCAGATTGAATTCTGACAACTATCATCTGAACTCGTTTATCATTTGGTCACTTTTTCCACGCTGTTATCGATCAGGATGTTTGCATGAGCACTGCTGTGACTTCGGAGCACGACGCCCACGCGCCGCCGGCCAATTGCCCCAACTGCGAGGCGGTGGTCAGCGGCCACTATTGTTCGAACTGCGGCCAGGAAGCCATCCTGCATCACGCCAGCACGCGCGAGTTCCTGCACGAGTTCGTCGGTCACTACGTGGCGCTGGAAGGCAAGCTGTGGGGCACGGTGATGCGCCTGCTGTTCCGCCCCGGCGCGCTGACCCTGGAATACATCCGCGGCCGCCGCGTGCGCTTTGTGCAGCCGCTGCGCCTGTACCTGACGCTGAGCTTGCTATTTTTCGCGATCATGAAGTTCTCCGGCGGCTTTGATCCCGGCGTGGGCGACAACGACAAGGCCGAGACGGTGGTGGCGAACGGCACGGCGGCCGCGGTCGGCAAGGTCGCCGAGGCGCAGGCCACCGTGGCCGACAAGCTCAAGCCGCTGACGCCGGAAGAGCAGCGCGGCAAGAGCGCCGCCGAGGCGGCGATCGACGACATGCAAAAGGAATTCAAGCTGGAGGAATCGACCGCCGCGCGCGCAGCCGAACCTGGCAAGGCGAAGAAGCCGGAGAAGGCGAAGGACCAGGACATGAATGACCTGAACTTCACCGTGTTGGACAAGGACGGCGATTTCCTGAACCGCTGGCCGGCGCTCAAACACAAATGGCAAGCCTTCGAAGACCTGCCCAACGGCGAAAAGGGCAAGGTCTTCACCGAAGGCTTCTACCACTACGCGCCGTATGCGATCTTCTGCCTGATGCCGGTGTTCGCGCTGATGCTCAAGGTGCTGTACCTGGGCTCGGGCAAGCGCTTCGGCGAGCACCTGCTGTTTGCGCTGCACACCAACGCCTTCGCCTTCTTCATCTACTGCGTGATTCTGCTGGTGCCGTCCGGATTGCTCGGTTTCGTGCTGTGGTGCTGGCTGCTGGGCTACCTGCCGTGGGCCATGCGGCGCGTGTACGGCGGCAGCCGCTGGGGAGTGTTCTTCCGCTGGGGTACGCTGATGACCTTTTATTCGATGGCGATCGGGGTGGCGGTGTTCCTGTCGATGATGGCCGGGATCATGAGCGTCGGCGGCCACTGAGGTCCTTGCAGTCTGGCCGCCGGCACACTATACTGCGCAAAATACTGTTTAAATGTACAGTTGTGAGAAGGGCGGGTGATAGCAGAAGCCTGCGTTATGGGTTACTCTGCTGCGTGTCGCCGACCTCACCCTTTTGCCGAGATTTTTATGACCGCCACGCACGCCGTTTATCAAACCATCGCACTGGTCGTGCGCCAGAACACCGACGGCATCGCCGAATCGGTGCGCAGCGTGGTCGATTTCCTGCAACAGGACGGCTACACGGCGGTGTTTGAAGAGCAGACCGCCGCCCATCTCGGCTTCGAGATGGCCAACGTGCGGGTGATGAGCGCCACCGAAATCGGCGCCCACTGCGACGCCGCCATCGTCATGGGCGGCGACGGCACCATGCTGGGCATCGCGCGCCAGCTGGCGCCGTTCGACGTGCCGCTGATCGGCATCAACCAGGGCCGCCTGGGCTTCATGACCGACATCCCGCTCGACGCCATGCTCGACGTGCTGCCCAAGATCCTGGCCGGCCGCTACAAGGCCGAGCGCCGCACGCTGCTCGAAGGACGCGTGGTGCGCGACGGCGACACCATCCACGTCGGCCTGGCCGTCAACGACGTCGTGGTGTCGCGCGGCGCCGGCGCCGGCATGGCCGAGCTGCGGGTCGACGTCGACGGCCACTTCATGTACAACCAGCGCTCCGACGGCTTGATCATCTCGACCCCGACCGGCTCCACCGCGTATGCGCTGTCGGCCGGCGGGCCGCTGCTGCATCCCAGCCTGGGCGGCGTGGTGCTGGTGCCGATCGCGCCGCACGCGCTGTCGAACCGGCCGATCGTGCTTCCAGAATCGAGCGAGATCGTGATCGAAATCGTGCGCGGGCGCGACATCTCGGTCAACTTCGACATGCAGACCTTCGCCAGCCTGACCGCGCAGGACCGGATCATCATCCAGCGTTCGCCGCACTCGATCACCTTCCTGCACCCGGAAGGCTGGAGCTACTACAACACGCTGCGCGAAAAGCTGCACTGGAATGAACATCCTTCCGCCGAAGGCAAACTCAATTAACCTCACCAGGCCTCCATGCTCCGTACCCTGTCCATCCGCGATTTCGTCATCGTCGACACCATCGAACTGGAATTCTCCGCAGGCTTCACCGTCTTCACCGGCGAGACCGGCGCCGGCAAATCGATCCTGATCGACGCGCTGACGCTGGCGCTGGGCGGGCGCGGCGACGCCAGCGTGGTGCGCGAGGGCGCGGCCAAGGCCGACATCACGGCGGACTTCGCGGTGAGCGAGCAGGCGCGCGACTGGCTGGCCGCCAACGAGTTCGCGGTGGAGGAGGGCGGCGCGCTGCTGCGCCGCGTGATCGACAACGCCGGCCGCAGCAAGGCCTACATCAACGGCATCGCGGCGACGGCGGCGCAGCTGCGCGAGATCGGCGACATGCTGGTCGACATCCACGGCCAGCACGCGCACCAGTCGTTGATGAAGACCGAGGCGCAGCGCGTGCTGCTCGACAGCCAGGCCGGCGCCGGTGGCGATGTCAAGGCGGTGACGCTGGCCTACCGCGCCTGGCGCGCGCTGGGCAAGCAGCTGGAGGAGTTCGAGACCAACGCCGCCAACGTGCTGTATGAACGCGAGCGGCTGGAGTGGCAGGTCAACGAGCTGGAAAAGCTGGCCGTCAAGCCGGGCGAGTGGGCGGAGGTGAGCAATGAGCAGAGCCGCCTGTCGCATGCGGCCAGCCTGCTGGAGGGCGCGCAGGAGGCGCTGACAGTGATCTCGGAGGCGGAGGAACATCCGATCCTGTCGCAGCTGTCGTCGTTGAACCAGAAGCTGGGCAAGCTGGCCGGCATCGACACCGGCCTGCAGGCCATCGTCGACCTGATCGAGCCGGCGCGCATCCAGTTGCAGGAGGCCGTGTATGCGCTCAACGATTACCTGGACCGGGTCGACCTCGATCCGGAGCGGCTGCGCAAGGTGGAGGCGCGGATGGACGCGATCCACTCGGCGGCGCGCAAGTTCCGCGTCACCGAAGAACAGCTGCCGGAGGAGCACGCGAAGCTGGCCGGGCGCCTGGCGCAGATCGCCGACGCCAGCGACATCGAAGCCTTGCGCAAGCAGGAAGAAAAACTCAAGGCCGCCTACATGGAGCAGGCGCGGCGCCTGTCCGGCACGCGCGCCAAGGCGGCCCGCCAGCTGGGCGACGCGGTCACCCAGGCGATGCAGGAACTGAACATGACGGGCGGCCGTTTCGAGGTCGCGCTCAACGCCGGCGAGCCTGGCGCGCATGGGCTGGAGCAGGTCGAGTTCCTGGTGGCCGGCCACGCGGGCGTGGCGCCGCGCTCCTTGGCCAAGGTGGCCTCGGGCGGCGAACTGGCGCGCATCTCGCTGGCGATCTCGGTGATCACCTCGAACGCCACCACCACGCCGACCTTGATCTTCGATGAAGTCGACAGCGGCATCGGCGGCGGCGTGGCCGAAGTCGTGGGCCGGCTGCTGCGCCGCCTGGGCCAGGAGCGCCAGGTGCTGTGCGTGACGCACTTGCCGCAGGTGGCCAGCCAGGCCGGCCAGCACTTCCAGGTGGCCAAGGGCACGCTGGAAAACGGCAAGACCGCCTCGCGCATCGACGTGCTCGATTCGAAGGCCCGCGTCGAAGAAGTGGCGCGCATGCTGGGCGGCCTGGAAATCACCGCCACCACCCGTAAGCACGCCCGCGAGTTGCTGGCCTCCTAAGCCCGGGGTTTCTTATCTATAATGGCAAGCTGTCCTATACACGCTGCCATTGGCCTACATGACCTTCCTCAAAGAACCTCCCTACAAGCATGGCACGGTTGGCCGTAGCGCCATCGTGCTGGTCAACCTGGGCACGCCCGACGCGCCGACCCGCTCGGCGGTGCGCCGCTACCTGAAGGAATTCCTGTCCGATCCGCGCGTGGTCGAGATTCCGCGCGCCGTGTGGTGGTTCATCCTCAACCTGATTATCCTGCCATTCCGCTCCGGCCAGTCGGCTAAAAAATATGCGTCGATCTGGACCCGCGAGGGCTCGCCGCTGAAGGTGCACACCGCCGCCCAGGCCATGCTGCTGCGCGGCGCGCTGGGCGAACGCGGCCACCAGAACCTGACCGTGGCGATGGCCATGCGCTACGGCTCGCCGTCGCTGCCCGAGGTGCTGGCCAAGCTCAAGGCCGACGGCGTCGAACGCATCGTCGTGCTGCCCGCCTATCCACAGTATTCGGGCACCACCACCGGCTCGATCTACGACGCCGTGTTCGGGCACTACGGCGCGGTGCGCAACATCCCCGAGCTGCGCTTCGTGCGCAACTACCACGACCACGACGGCTACATCCGCGCGCTGCGCCAGTCGGTGCAGGCGCACTGGGACGCCCACGGCCGCCCGGACAAGCTGGTGCTGAGCTTCCACGGCGTGCCCAAGCGCACGCTGATGCTGGGCGATCCCTACCACTGCGAATGCCTGAAGACCGCCCGTCTGCTGGCCGCCGCGCTGAAACTGTCGCCCGATCAATACGTCGTCACCTTCCAGTCGCGCTTCGGCAAGGCCGAGTGGCTGCAACCCTACACGGCGCCCACCATTGCCCAGCTGGCGCGCGACGGCGTCCAGCGCGTCGACGTGCTGTGTCCCGGCTTCACCAGCGATTGCCTGGAAACGCTGGAGGAAATCGCGATGGAGGTGCGGCACGACTTCGAGCAGGCCGGCGGCCGCGAATTCCACTACATTCCCTGCCTGAACGAATCGCCGGCCTGGATCGCCGCCTTGGCGGAAATTGCCGAGCAGCACATGATCGGCTGGCCGACGCAGATGGTTGCGGCCCAGCATGATGAAGTCAAGAAAGATGCGGAGACCGGCCGCGCCGCCGCCCTCAAACTGGGCGCCGCCGACTGAAAAGAGACAGTCTCGCCACAACTGCGTCCGGACAGCGTAATCAGCACTTGCGGGTGACGAGTGCCAGCCTGTTAAAATAGCCGGCTGAAGGGGAAGTCGGCATAGCAGATCCATGCCGTCGCCAGGACGATGTACACCAGGATGGATGCTGCAATCAGTGGCAACTTCATGGTGAGGCGCTCCCGGAAAAACTGCCGCGATGGTTGTCTTTAGTACATCATAGACGCTGCGCCGCAAAAAAGTAGAGCCTGCACAGACGAAGTTTTGTAACGCGTGTTACATGAGGCCGCTTGTGGGGCAATGCGTGCTGGCGATGATGAAATAACGGGCAGAATAACCCTTGAAAAGATAGGTTATCGCCCCATTTGCAGCCAGTGCAGTAAGAAAAGTAATGTCAAACAAATACGATAGTAGGAGTCTATAGATGCAAGATCAGGAAAACCAAGCCGTACCTAATCCAGAGGCGGCTGCTGCCGCTGCGTCGGCCCCGCCATCGAATCCTGACCAGCCTACGCTGGAGGAGCAGCTGTCGGCCACCGAAGCGAAACTGGCCGAGATGCACGACGCCTTCATGCGCGCCAAGGCCGACGGTGAAAACATCCGTCGCCGCGCCCAGGAAGACGTGGCCAAGGCCCACAAGTTCGCCGTTGAAAGCTTCGCCGAGGCCATGGTGCCGGTCAAGGACAGCCTGGAAATGGCCCTGAAGGTCGAAACGCCATCGATCGAATCGCTGAAGGAAGGCGTGGAAATGACGCTCAAGCAGCTGTCGTCGGCCTTCGAGAAAAATCGCTTGCTGGAGATTCTGCCGGCGCAGGGCGACAAGCTGGACCCGAACAAGCACCAGGCGGTCGCCGTGGTGCCTGCGGACCAGGAAGCCAATACGGTAGTTTCCGTACTGCAAAAAGGCTATATGATCGCGGACCGCCTGCTGCGTCCCGCCATCGTGACCGCGGCGCAAGCAAAGTAATTTGCGGATTCGCCGAACTAAGCACTTGAAAACATACAGCATTTCCACATATTAGTACCATCTGAACTTTAGCAAATAAGGAAGAAAAATCATGGGTAGAATTATCGGTATCGATCTGGGAACCACGAATTCCTGCGTTTCCATCATGGAAAATGGTCAGCCAAAGGTAATCGAAAACGCCGAAGGCGCGCGCACGACGCCATCGATCATTGCTTACCAAGAAGATGGTGAAATCCTCGTTGGCGCGCCGGCAAAACGCCAGGCCGTCACCAATCCGAAGAACACGCTGTTCGCCGTCAAACGTCTGATCGGCCGCAAGTTCGACGAAAAAGAAGTGCAGAAGGACATCGGCCTGATGCCTTACTCGATCATGAAAGCCGACAACGGCGATGCATGGATCGGCGTGCGCGACAAGAAACTGGCTCCGCCGCAAATCTCGGCTGAAGTGCTGCGCAAGATGAAGAAAACGGCTGAAGACTACCTTGGTGAAGAAGTCACCGAAGCCGTCATCACCGTGCCTGCGTACTTCAACGACTCGCAGCGCCAGGCTACCAAGGATGCCGGCCGTATCGCCGGCCTGGACGTCAAGCGCATCATCAACGAACCAACCGCGGCCGCACTGGCTTTCGGCCTGGACAAGACCGAAAAGGGCGACCGCAAGATCGCCGTGTATGACTTGGGCGGCGGTACCTTCGACGTGTCGATCATCGAGATCGCCGACGTCGATGGCGAAAAACAATTCGAAGTGCTGTCGACCAACGGCGACACCTTCCTGGGCGGCGAAGACTTCGACCAGCGCATCATCGATTACATCATCGAAGAGTTCAAGAAGATCAACGGCCTGGACCTGAAAAAAGATCCGATCGCCCTGCAGCGCATCAAGGCTTCGGCCGAGCGCGCGAAGATCGAACTGTCGTCGTCGCAGCAGACCGAGATCAACGAGCCGTACATCGCCATGGCGAACGGCGCGCCGGTCCACCTGACGCTGAAGATGACCCGCGCCAAGCTGGAATCGCTGGTCGAGGAACTGATCAACGCGACCATGGAACCATGCCGCACCGCGATCAAGGATGCCGGCGTCAAGGTTTCGGACATCGACGACATCATCCTGGTCGGCGGCATGACCCGCATGCCTAAGGTGCAGGAAAAAGTTAAAGAGTTCTTCGGCAAAGACCCACGCAAGGACGTCAACCCGGATGAAGCCGTCGCCGTTGGCGCCGCGATCCAGGGCTCGGTGCTGTCGGGCGAACGCAAGGACTTGCTGCTGCTGGATGTGACGCCTCTGTCGCTGGGTATCGAAACCCTGGGCGGCGTGATGACCAAGATGATCCACAAGAACACCACGATTCCTACCAAGTTCTCGCAAGTGTTCTCGACCGCCGACGACAACCAGCCGGCGGTGACCATCAAGGTCTACCAGGGTGAGCGTGAAATCGCGGCCGGCAACAAGGGCCTGGGCGAATTCAATCTGGAAGGCATCCCGCCAGCATCGCGCGGCACGCCACAGATCGAAGTGACCTTCGACATCGACGCCAACGGCATTCTGCACGTCGGCGCCAAGGACAAGGCCACCGGCAAGGAAAACAAGATCACGATCAAGGCCAACTCCGGCCTGACCGAAGCTGAGATCCAGAAGATGGTGAAGGATGCCGAAGTCAACGCCGAAGAAGACAAGAAAGTGAAAGAGCTGGCCGAATCGCGCAACCAGGCCGACGCGCTGGTGCACTCGACCCGCAAATCGCTGACCGAATACGGCGACAAGCTGGAAGCGGGCGAGAAGGAAAAAATCGAAGCTGCGATCACCGACCTGGAAGGTTCGATCAAGGCCGGCGACAAGGCCGAGATCGACGCCAAAGTGGCATCGCTGTCGACCGCTTCGCAGAAGCTGGGCGAGAAGATGTACGCTGACATGCAGGCGCAGCAAGCTGCCGCCGGCGGCGGTGCTGAAGGCGCGCAGGCTGGCGCGGGCGCCGAGCAGGCCAAGCCGCAGGACGACGTGGTCGACGCCGACTTCAAAGAAGTCAAAGACAGCAAGTAATATCGCCATCCCCGCATAGGGGAGGACGAGCGCCGAGTCGTGTGGCCGTGTATAACGGCGCCGGCTCGGCTTTTTAGCATAAACAGTACATCAGTATTCAATACAGCAAGGTGCCGACAATATGGCAAAGCGAGATTTCTACGAGACACTTGGTGTCGCCAAAAACGCGTCGGAAGACGAGATCAAGAAGTCGTATCGCAAACTGGCGATGAAATACCATCCGGACCGCAATCCGGATAGCAAAGAGTCTGAAGAAAAATTCAAGGAAGTCAAAGAAGCCTACGAGATGCTGACCAATCCGGAGAAGCGCGAAGCGTATGACCGTTACGGTCACGCCGGCGTCGATCCGAACATGGGCGGCGGCGGTGGCTTCGGCGGCGGCGCCGGCGGTTTCGGCGATGCCTTCGGCGACATCTTCGGCGACATCTTCGGTGGCGGCGGCCGCGGCCGCAGCCAGGGCCCGCAGGTATATCGCGGCGCTGATTTGCGCTATAACCTGGAGATTACGCTGGAGCAGGCCGCGCACGGCTTCGACACCACCATTCGCGTGCCGTCCTGGGACAAGTGCGACACCTGCCACGGTTCGGGCGCCAAGCCCGGCACCTCGCCGGTCACGTGCTCGACCTGCGCCGGCCACGGCCAGGTGCGCATGCAGCAGGGCTTCTTCAGCATCCAGCAGACCTGCCCGAAATGCCACGGCACCGGCAAGATCATCCCCGAGCCATGCGCGGCCTGCGCCGGCCAGGGCCGCATCAAGCGCAACAAGACGCTGGAAGTGAAGATCCCGGTCGGCATCGACAACGGCATGCGCATCCGCTCGTCCGGCAACGGCGAGCCGGGCACCAACGGCGGACCATCGGGCGACCTGTATGTGGAAATCCACATCAAGCCGCACAGTGTGTTCCAGCGCGAGGGCGACGACCTGCACTGCGAAATGCCGATCTCGTTCGCCAAGGCGGCTTTGGGCGGCGACATCGAGGTTCCGACTTTGTCTGGTAAAGTGTCGTTCACGATTCCTGAAGGCACCCAGTCGGGCAAGACCTTCCGCCTCAAGGGCAAGGGCATCAAGGGCGTGCGTTCCGGCTTCGCGGGCGACTTGTTCTGCCACGTGGCGGTCGAGACCCCGGTCAAGCTGACCGAGAAGCAGAAGGACATGCTGCGCGATTTCGAAAAGCTGACCACCGAAGGCGGTTCCAAGCACAGCCCGCAAAGCAAGACCTGGCGCGACAAGGTGAAGGACTTTTTCGAGTAAAGATTTCGAGTAACTGCGACGTCATGCAGTCTTGGTAATATCGGACCGCCGCGCCACCCTTTCCGGGTGGACCGGCGGTCTTCTTATGTACGAGAGGAGCATCATGAGTGATCTGGACAACAGCAATTCCCCGTTGAGCGACCTGCTGGACAACAACCGCCGCTGGGCCGAATCGGAAGTCGAGCGCGATCCGGACTTCTTCAACCGCCTGGCGCAGCAAGCCTCGCCGGAATACCTGTGGATAGGCTGCTCGGACAGCCGCGTGCCGGCGAACGAGCTGCTGGGCCTGGCGCCTGGCGACGTCTTCGTCCATCGCAACATCGCCAATGTGGTGGTGCACTCGGACCTGAACTGCCTGTCGGTCTTGCAGTTCGCGATAGATGTGCTGAAAGTGAAGCATGTGATCATCGTCGGCCACTACGGCTGCAAGGGCGTGCACGCGGCGATGACCGGCACCCGCGTCGGCCTGGCCGACAACTGGCTGCGCCACGTGCAGGACGTGCACCAGAAGCATGAGCGCTACCTCGGCGATATCCTGCCGAGCAAGAAGCGTTCGGAGCGCCTGTGCGAGCTGAACGTGGTCGAGCAGGTGGCCAACGTCTGCCAGACCACCATCGTGCAGGACGCCTGGGACCGCGGCCAGAACGTCACGGTGCACGGCTGGGTTTACGGCCTGAAGGACGGCAAGCTGCACGACCTGGAGATGACCGTCTCCGCCGCCCACGAACTGGCGCCGCGCCTGGCCAGGCGCCTGGGCGTGTACGAAGCGGAAATCGCCTGATTTCCGACGCGGTCCGTTGCCGCACCGTTGGCGGCGGACCGCAATCGCTGGCAGGACAGCGGCTTTGTGCCGTAGAATGGATTGATTCTTGCTTGCATAAGCGTCATGAACCAACTCCAATACTCCGCATGACCATGAAACATTTACGCATAGTGGTCGTCAACACCATCATCCACGCCGGCGACGAGGATGACGAAGCGCTGCGTGCACAGGCCGAGCGCGCCCGCGCGTTGCGCATCGGCTTGCTCGAAGCGGGCTACGACATCATCGCTTCGCTGCCGCCGGACATGTATTTGCCCGAGCGCATAGCACAGCTGCAACCCGACATGATCATCGTCGACGCCGAATCCGACGCCCGCGACGTGCTGGAGCACATCGTCATCGCCACCCGCGACGAGCGCCGTCCCATCGTCATGTTCACCGAGAGCGACGACACCGAGAGCATGGAGGCCGCCATGGCGGCCGGCGTGTCGGCCTACATCGTGGCCGGCCTGCAGAGCGACCGCATCAAGCCGGTGCTGCAGGTGGCGCTGGCGCGCTTCAAGCGCGAGCAGAAGCTGCTGGACGAGCTGTCCGACACCAAGAGCAAGCTGGCCGAACGCAAGATCATCGAACGCGCCAAGGGCCTGTTGATGGAACGCCAAGGTTTCACCGAAGAGCAAGCCTTTCAAAAGCTGCGCAGCATGGCGATGAGCAAGAACCTCAAGCTGTCCGAGGTGGCCCAGCGCATCCTCGACGTCGAAGACCTGCTCGGCTAAATCCCGTCCAAAATGATGCGCTGCGCAATAGCAGTGCGTTTTCTGCGCCATCGCACGGCGCTGTCATCCGCCCGATTCCCGCTTTCTTCCTCTGTAAACTTGCTGGCACAGACATTGCATAGCTTGTAGGCAAGCGCAACGATGCGCTTGCTGTACCTCGCCAACGGCGGTGAGGTCCACCAGACAACGACGTCTACACTCATGAATCCGTTCATGTTGGGTAGACTTTTTTTTTGCCGTTTTGTCTTGCTGACTACATGAGGGATTTGCGATGGAATATGAAGAACCAAAAGCGGGCAACGACCTGCCATCCGACACTGTGAACACCAAGCGTCGGCAAATCATTCATGGCGCAGGCCTGGTAGCGGGGGGAAGCATGTTGGGATTGGCAACGGGTGGGGTGTGGGCGGCGGGTTCGGACAAGCCGGAGAAGGAAGAAATCAAGATCGGCTTCATTCCGCTGACCGACTGCGCGTCGGTGGTGATGGCCTCGGTGCTGGGCTTCGACAAGAAATACGGCGTCAAATTCGTGCTGAGCAAAGAGGCTTCCTGGGCCGGCGTGCGCGACAAGCTGGCCAACGGCGATCTGGACGCGGCCCATGTGCTGTATGGCCTGCTTTACGGCGTGCAGATGGGCATCGGCGGCCAGAAGAAGGACATGGCGGTGCTGATGGGCCTGAACAACAACGGCCAGGCCATCACGCTGTCGAAGAAGCTGGCCGAC
Organism: Duganella violaceipulchra; assembly: GCF_019166075.1. Taxonomy (NCBI): domain Bacteria; kingdom Pseudomonadati; phylum Pseudomonadota; class Betaproteobacteria; order Burkholderiales; family Oxalobacteraceae; genus Duganella; species Duganella violaceipulchra. The sequence continues at coordinate 142,575 of NZ_JAHTGR010000014.1, forward strand.
AAGGGCGCCGTCGACGGCGCGTCGCTGGCCAAGCTGATGCAGACCGACAAGCGCGAATACACCTTCGCCCAGACCTTCCCGACCGGCACCCACGCGATGTGGCTCTACTACTGGCTGGCCGCCAACGGCATCAATCCGATGAAGGACGCCAAGGTCATCACCGTGCCGCCGCCGCAGATGGTGGCCAATATGCGGGTCGGGAACATGGACGGCTTCTGCGTGGGCGAACCGTGGGGCCACCGCGCCATCATGGACGGCGTCGGCATCACCGCCACCACGACGCAGGACATCTGGAAGGACCATCCGGAAAAGGTGCTCGGCTCGACGCTGGAATTCGCCAAGAAGTATCCGAACACCTGCCGCGCGATGATGGCCGCCATCCTCGACGCCGGCAAATGGATCGACGCCTCGCTGGCCAACAAGAACAAGATGGCCGAGGTCATCGCCGACAAGTCCTACGTCAACACCAGCAAGGACGCGATCGACCAGCGCATCATGGGCCGCTACCAGAATGGCCTGGGCAAGACCTGGGACGACCAGAACTACATGAAGTTCTACAACGACGGCGCGGTCAACTTCCCGTACCTGTCGGACGGCATGTGGTTCATGACGCAGCACCGCCGCTGGGGTCTGCTGAAGGACGATCCGGACTACCTGGCCGTGGCCACCTCGGTCAACCAGATCGACCTGTACAAGGACGCCGCGGCGATGACCAAGACGCCGGTGCCGAAAAGCCCGCTGCGCACCTCGAAGCTGATGGATGGTTCCGTATGGGACGGCAAGAACCCGAAAGCGTTCGCCGCCTCGTTCAAAATCAAAGCCTGATAGGGGAATGCCATGAACGCCATGCTCAAACCCGAAAGCGCCGCGCCAATAGAGACACCGGCTGCGGTGCGCCGTCCGCGTCGTCCGCTGGCCGCCAACTCGACGTCGCGCGTGCGGCAGCAGGTGTCGGCCACGGTGATGAAGATCGTCGCGCCCTTGCTGGGCGCCGCGCTGCTGGTGCTGGTCTGGCAGATCATCACCATCAAGAACGCCAGCTTCCCGACGCCGATGACGACCTTGCAGGAAGCGATCAAGCTGTTCTCAGATCCGTTCTACAGCAAAAGCCCGAATGACCAGGGCATAGGCTGGAACATCCTGGCGTCCCTGCAGCGGGTGGCGGTGGGCTTCGGCTTGGCGGCGCTGGTGGGCATTCCGCTGGGCTTCCTGATCGGCCGCGTGCAGTTCGTCGGCAGCATGTTCGGGCCGATTATCAGCCTGCTCAAGCCGGTGTCGCCGCTGGCCTGGCTGCCTATCGGGCTGCTGGTGTTCAAGTCCGCCAACCCTGCCGCCATCTGGTCGATCTTCATCTGCTCGATCTGGCCGATGATCATCAACACCGCCGTCGGCGTACAGCGCGTGCCGCAGGATTACATGAACGTGGCCAAGGTGCTGAACCTGTCGGAATGGAAGGTGCTGACCAAGATCCTGCTGCCGTCCGCGCTGCCCTACATCCTGACCGGCGTGCGGCTGTCGATCGGCACCGCGTGGCTGGTGATCGTCGCGGCGGAAATGCTGACCGGCGGGGTGGGCATCGGCTTCTGGGTGTGGGACGAGTGGAACAACCTCAATGTCCCGCACATCATCATCGCCATCGTCGCCATCGGCGTGGTTGGCCTGATGCTGGAGCAGGCGCTGATGGCGCTGGCCCGCGCCTTCACCTACGAACAAGTATCCAACTAAAGGACCACGATCATGGACGAGCCAAAATTCATCGATATCGAAGGCGTGGAGATGGTGTTCCATACCCGGAAGGGCGTGTTCCACGCGCTGCGCGAGATCGACCTGACGGTGCGCAAGGGAGAGTTCATCACGCTGATCGGCCACTCGGGTTGCGGCAAATCGACCTTGCTGAACCTGATCGCCGGCCTGCTCAAGCCCACGGACGGCGTGCTGTTGTGCGCCAACCGCGAGATCGCCGGGCCGTCGCCGGAGCGCTCGGTGGTGTTCCAGAACCATTCGCTGCTGCCCTGGTTGACCTGCTACGAAAACATCCACCTCGGCGTGGAGCGGGTGTTCGGTAAGACCGAGTCGCGCATCCAGCTGCGCGAGCGCACCATGCAGGCGTTGGCGCTGGTGGGCCTGACGGCTGCGGAGTCCAAGCGCCCGCATGAAATCTCGGGCGGCATGAAGCAGCGCGTCGGCATCGCCCGCGCGCTGGCGATGGAGCCGAAAGTGCTGCTGATGGATGAACCCTTCGGCGCGCTCGATGCGCTGACCCGCGCGCACCTGCAGGACGAGCTGCTGAAGATCGTCGCCGCCACCAAGTCGACGGTGGTGATGGTCACGCACGATGTGGACGAAGCGGTGCTGCTGTCCGACCGCATCGTCATGATGACCAACGGCCCGGCGGCGACCATCGGCGAAATCGTCGACGTGCAGCTGGACCGTCCGCGCGACCGCGTGGCGCTGGCGCAGGATGCGCGTTATTCCGAGTACCGCACCGCAGTGCTGGAGTTCTTGTATCGCAAACAAGCCCACCCCACGAAGGAAGCCGCCTGATGGACATGACCACACCCCCGATGGCGCCGGAAGGCGCCGCCAAGAAAGCGCTGACCGGCGAAATGTTCGGCGCCTTGATCAACCTGTCGGGCCGGCGCCGCTTCACGTCGCAGCGCATCGTGCTGTATGCGCTGCTGGCGTCGCAAGGGCAGGCGGAGGGTGTGGCTGTCGCGCAGGAGGCGCTGGCGCTGTTCCGTGGCGCCCACAAGTCCCTGCTGGCCGAGAAGGATGGCTTGCCGGGCGTGTTCTGTACCGAGCTGCACCAGGCCTACTTCGGCAAGCTCGATGGCGACCGTCAGATCGCCGCCTTTGCCGACCTGGGCGAGCGCGCCCTGCAGGCGATCGAACAGGGTTCGCCGCGTGGCGCGGAGCTGCTGGCGGAACTGGTGCGCATCACCACGCCGACGCTGGCGATCCTCAATACGATCACCAGCATCTACGAAGAGCAGGCCAAGCTGAATGCGCGCCTGGTGCGCAAGCAGCTGCGCGACGTGATCACCGATATCGACACGATCAACCGCCAGGCGCGCATGGTGGCCTTCAATGCGCGCATCGTCGCGGCGCGGGCGGGGCACGCAGGCAAGGAATTCTCGGTGGTGGCGGGCGTACTGTCCAACATCACCGGCGAGATTGATGAAATGGTCAACGCGGCGCTGGCCGCCGCAGGTTGAGGAGAAGATGATGGGCAACGTAACCCTGGTAGGCGCCGGCCCCGGCGATCCGGAACTGTTGACGTTAAAGGCTGTCCGCGCCATCGAGCGTGCCGACGTGGTGCTGATCGATGACCTGGTCAACCCGGAGATACTCAGCTTCGCGCCGTCCACCGCGCGGGTGATCCAGGTCGGCAAGCGTGGCGGCTGCGCCTCCACGCCGCAGGAATTCATCGAGCGGCTGATGATCGCCGAAGCGCGCGCGGGGCATCGCGTGGTGCGGCTCAAGGGCGGCGATCCGTATATGTTCGGCCGTGGCGGCGAAGAGCGCGCATCGCTGCGCGCGCACGGCATCGAGGTCGAGGTGGTGCCGGGCATCAGCAGCGGCCTGGCCGCGCCGAGCAGCATCGGCATACCTTTGACGCACCGCTCGTGGAGCCAGGGCGTGACCTTCGTCACTGGCCATGGCAAGGACGCGGAGTCCGAACCCGAATGGAAAGCGCTGGCGCAGAGCGGCCTGACGCTGGTGATCTACATGGGCGTGGCCCGCGTGGATGCGATCCAGGCCGGCTTGCTGGCCGGCGGCGCGGCGGCCGATACGCCGGTGGCGGTGGTGCAATCGGCCACGCGCGACAACCAGCGGCAGTTGCTGACCACACTGGGCCAACTGCCGCAAGCATTGCGCGACAGCGGCCTTGGCAGCCCAAGCATCATCGTCGTCGGCGACGTGGTGCGTTGCGCGGACGACTGGCAATCGCTGATCGAACCAGCCCGCGCCATTGCTTGAAAAACAAGGGGGTCAAGTCTGACATTCGGACACGAGCGCTACCGTAGCGGTGGTTACGGTAGCGCTCGTGTCCGAATGTCAGACTTGACCCTCCCTTATTTGGTACGCACCGTTGGTGCGCACCGATAGCGTGCATCGTGCACCGCAACATAGCACGGCGCCCGTGCAAACTAGGCCCGCTGCGGCCCGCTCCCCCGGCAATCAGGCCTTCCACGGTCTGGCACGGCTCTTGCAGTACAGAGGATAAGGGATCAACGGCGATCCCCCCGAATACAACCGCCGACCCAAAGACGGGGCGGCAGGACAACGGCGTCCGCCCAACCTGGTCTTAGGTGACCTTGGTTGTGCGGGCGCCTTTTTGTTTTCTGAACGGGATAATAAATGGCCACCAAAGCTACCAGCATCAAGCTCTTTTCGATTTCAACGCCTCAGATGCGGGCGTTCCACTTGACCTGGATGGCGTTCTTCGTCTGCTTCTTCGCCTGGTTTGCCTGCGCACCGCTGATGCCGGTGATTAAAGGTGAATTCGGCCTGAGCGTCGCGCAGATCGCCAACATCAACATCGCCGCCGTCGCCATCACCATCCTCGTGCGGCTGGTGGTCGGTCCCCTGTGCGACCATTTCGGTCCGCGCAAAACCTATACGGGCTTGCTGCTGCTGGGTTCCATCCCGGTGATCGGCGTCGCCTTCGCGCAGAGCTACGAGAGCTTCCTGCTGTTCCGCCTTGGTATCGGCGCGGCCGGCGCCAGCTTCGTCATCACGCAATACCATACCTCGGTGATGTTCGCGCCTAAGGTGGTGGGCACCGCCAACGCCGCCGCCGCAGGCTGGGGCAATGCCGGCGGCGGTGTGGCGCAAGCCGTGATGCCGCTGCTGATGACCGCCATGGTCATGCTGGGCGTGAGCGAAACCTACGGCTGGCGCGCCGCGCTGCTGGTGCCGGGCGTGCTGATGATCGTCATGGCCGGCGTCTACTATCGCTTCACGCAGGACTGCCCGCAAGGGAACTTCAGCGAACTGCGCGCGGCTGGCATCACCATCGACGGCGGAAAAAAAGGTGGCTGGGATAGTTTCAAGCTGGCCTCCACCAATTACCGCGTATGGATGCTGTTCATCACCTACGGCGCCTGCTTCGGCATCGAGATCTTCATCCACAACATCGCCGCGATCTACTACGTCGACCACTTCAAACTGACGCTGCCCCAAGCCGGCATGGCGGCGGGCAGCTTTGGCCTGCTGGCGCTGTTCGCCCGTGCGCTGGGCGGCTGGGTGTCGGATAAATTCGCCGCCGCCGGCAACCTGAATAACCGCGTCACGCTGCTGTTCGTGTTGATGCTGGGCGAAGGCGCCGGCCTGCTGTTGTTCGCCAACGCCGGCACCGCAGCACTGGCAATCGGCGCCATGCTGGTCTTCGGCCTGTTCACCCACATGGCTTGCGGCGCGACCTACGCCATCGTGCCTTTCGTCGACAAGCGCGCCCTGGGCGGCGTGGCCGGCATCATCGGCGCCGGTGGCAACGTTGGCGCCGTGGCTGCGGGCTTCCTGATGAAGGGCCTGGGCAACGTGCAGCAGACCCTGAGCATACTCGGCATCGTCGTCGCCGCATCCGCGCTGTGCGCACTGGCGGCCCGCTTCAGCAGCAGCGCCGTCGAAGAAACCGCAACCGCCGCCGAGCTGGCAGCCTAAGAGGACATCATGAAGATTATCGTTATCGGCCACGGCATGGTTGGCCACAAATTCCTGGAGAGCCTGGCCAACAGTGGCGCCGCCAATCTGCAGGTGACGGTGCTGTGCGAAGAGCCGCGTCCCGCCTATGACCGCGTGCACCTGTCCGAATTCTTTTCCGGTAAATCGGCGGAAGACCTGTCGCTGGTGAAGCCAGGCTTCTTCGAGCGCGACGACATGGTGCTGCGCCTGAACACTCGCGCCACCCAGATCGACACTGCCCGCAAGACCGTCACCACCGCCGACGGCAATGTGCTGGACTACGACAAGCTGGTGATCGCCACCGGCTCGTTCCCGTTCGTGCCGCCACTGCCGGGCAAGGAGCGCAAGGACTGCTTCGTCTACCGCACCATCGAAGACCTGGAAGCGATGCTCGAATGCGGCAAGCGCTCCAAGACCGGCGTCGTTATCGGCGGCGGCCTGCTGGGCCTCGAATGCGCCAAGGCGCTGCGTGACATGAAGCTCGATACCCACGTGGTCGAATTCTCGCCGCGCCTGATGGCGGTGCAGGTGGACGACGGCGGCGCGCGCGTGCTGCGCCGGAAAATCGAAGAACTGGGCGTGACCGTCCACACGGGCAAAAACACCACCGCCATCGTCGACGGCGTCGATGGCACGCACCGCATGGAGTTCGCCGACGGCGGCCACCTGGATGCGGACATGATCGTGTTCTCGGCCGGTATCCGCCCGCGCGACATGCTGGCCCGCGAGAGCGGCCTGGCCATCGGTCCGCGCGGCGGCATCGAGATCAACAACAACTGCGTCACCTCCGACCCTGACGTCTACGCCATTGGCGAATGCGCGCTGTGGGGCGGCTTGATCTTCGGCCTGGTGGCGCCGGGCTATGAGATGGCGCGCGTCGCGGCCAAGCACATGCTGGGCGAAGCGGCGGAATTCGCCGGCGCCGACATGAGCACCAAATTGAAGCTGATGGGCGTGGACGTGGCCAGCATCGGCGACCCGCACGGCAAGGTCGAAGGCAGCCGCTCCTACCAGTTCACCGACGAGCGCAAACAGATCTACAAGAAGATCGTCGTATCCGACTGCGGCAAGTACCTGCTGGGCGGCGTGATGGTGGGCGACGCCAGCGAATACGGCACCTTGCTGCAAATGATGTTGAACAAAATCGAACTGCCGGAATCGCCGGAGTTCCTGATCCTGCCGCAATCGGACGGCGCGGCCAAGCCTGGCCTGGGTGTGGACGCGCTGCCGGAAGGCGCGCAGATCTGCTCCTGCAACGACGTCTCGAAAGGCGCGCTGTGCGCAGCGGTGGCCGGCGGCGCCACCAGCATCGGCGAACTGAAAAGCTGCACCAACGCCGGCACCTCCTGCGGCGGCTGCGTGCCATTAGTGACGCAGGTGATGAAGGCCGAGATGAAAAAGCTCGGCATGGCCGTCAACAACCACGTGTGCGAACACTTCGCATATTCGCGCCAGGAGCTGTTCCACCTGATCAAAGTCGGCCAGATCAAGAGCTTCGGCGACCTGTTGGCCAAACACGGCAAGGGTCTCGGTTGCGACGTCTGCAAACCGCTGGCGGCCAGCATCCTGGCGTCGGTGTGGAACGACTTCGTGCTGAAGAAGGAACACGCCAGCCTGCAGGACACCAACGACTACTTCCTCGGCAATATCCAGAAGGACGGCACCTACTCGGTGGTGCCGCGCATGCCGGGCGGCGAAGTCACGGCCGACGGCCTGATCGCGGTCGGCATGGTCGCCAAGAAGTACCAGCTGTACACCAAGATCACCGGCGGCGCCCGCGTCGACCTGTTCGGCGCGCGCGTCGAGCAGCTGCCGCTGATCTGGGAAGAGCTGATCGCCGCCGGCTTCGAATCCGGCCACGCCTACGGCAAGTCGCTGCGCACGGTGAAGTCCTGCGTTGGTTCGACCTGGTGCCGTTACGGCGTCGACGACTCCATCGGCCTGGCGATTGAACTGGAAAACCGCTACAAAGGCCTGCGCACGCCGCACAAGATCAAGTTCGGCGTATCCGGCTGCACCCGCGAATGCGCCGAAGCACAGGGCAAGGACGTGGGCGTGATCGCCACCGAAAAAGGCTGGAACATGTACGTGTGCGGCAACGGCGGCATGAAGCCGCGCCACGCCGAACTGCTGGCGACGGACCTGGACAAGGCCACGCTGATCAAATACATCGACCGCTTCCTGATGTTCTACACCCGCACCGGCGACCGCCTGCAACGCACCAGCGTATGGCGCGAGAACCTGGAAGGCGGCCTGGATTACCTGAAGCAAGTCGTCGTCAACGACAAACTGGGCATCGGCGCCGAGCTGGAAGCCGACATGCAGCACGTAGTCGACACCTATGCATGCGAGTGGAAGGAAGCCGTCGAGAATCCAGAAACCCGCAAGCGCTTCCGCCACTTCGTCAACAGCGAAAAGGGCGACGAGAACGTGTTGTTCATGGAAGAACGCGGACAGATTCGTCCGGCCACCGTGGAAGAACGCAAGCGCGTGATTCCGATCGCAGTCAAGGCAGCTTGAGGAGAACTTTATGCATCGCGATATTCAAACCGATAACTGGATCGCCGTCTGCAACCTGGACGAGATCGTGCCCAACACCGGCGTGTGCGCCTTGTTGAACCAGCAGCAGGTCGCCGTGTTCCATGTGGACGACGGCAACCCGCGCGTGTTCGCCATCGATAACTACGATCCGAATTCCGAAGCTTCCGTGCTGTCGCGCGGCCTGGTGGGCAACCTGGGCGAACGCATCGTGGTCGCCTCGCCGATCTACAAACAGCACTTCGACCTGCAAACGGGCGAGTGCCTGGAAGCGCCGGAACATTCGGTCGGCATCTATCCCGCCCGTATCGACGGCGGCAAAGTCTGGGTAGGCCTGTGAAACCCTCGCTGGTCGTGATCGGCAACGGCATGGCCGGCATGCGTACGGTCGAGGAGCTGTACAAACTGGCGCCGGACATGTACGACATCACCGTGTTCGGCGCCGAGCCGCACGGTAACTACAACCGCATCCTGCTGTCGCCTGTACTGGCGGGCGAAAAGAGCATGGAAGACATCATGCTCAACACGCGCGAATGGTACGTCCAGCATGGCATCACGCTGCACGCCGGCGATCCGGTCGAGCATATCGACCGCCGCAAGCGGGTCGTGCGCGCGCGCTCCGGGCTGGAAGTGCATTACGACCGTCTGTTGATCGCCACCGGTTCCAAGCCTTTCATCATTCCCGTACCAGGCCACCAGTTGCCCGGCGTGCTGGCCTTCCGCGATATCCAGGACGTGGAGACCATGCTGGCGATGGCGCGCAATCACCGCCACGCGGTGGTGATCGGCGGCGGCCTGCTGGGTCTTGAAGCGGCCAACGGCCTGCAACGCCAGGGCATGTCCGTCACCGTGGTCCACGTGACCGACGCGCTGATGAACCAGCAGCTCGACAAGCCCGCCGCGCTATTGCTGCAAAAAGCGCTGGAAGCCAAGGGGCTGAAGTTCATGATGAACGCCCAGACCGCTGAAATCGTCGGCCCGGACCGCGTGCGCGCGGTGCGTTTCAAGGACAACAGCGAGATCCCTGCCGACCTGGTGGTGATGACCGCCGGCGTGCGTCCGAATATCGACCTGGCCAAGTCGGCCGGCTTGCATTGCGAACGCGCCATCGTGGTGGACGACACGCTGCAAACCTACGACCCGCGCGTGTATGCTGTGGGCGAGTGCGTGCAGCACCGCAGCGCGACCTTCGGCCTGGTGGCGCCGATCTGGGACCAGGCGCGCGTTTGCGGCGCCCACCTGGCTGGCGCCGGCGTGCGCCGCTACGTGCAGCAGACATCGCCGACGCGTTTGAAAGTAACCGGCGTGGACCTGTACTCGGTCGGCGATTTCGTCGGCGGCGAAGGCAGCGAGGACTTGGTGCTGCGCGACGCGCGGCGCGGCGTCTACAAGCGGCTGGTGTTGAAGGACGGGCGCGTGACCGGCGCCGTGCTGTATGGCGATGTCAAGGATGGCCCGTGGTACTTCAACCTGATTCAAAACCGCACCGACATTACGCCGATCCGGCAAAACCTGTTGTTTGGCGAAGCGCTTTCCGCGCGCGCCGCATGATTTGAGCGAGAAGCATCTTGAACCTGTCCACTGACCATCTTGCAGTACGCACCACCTGCGCCTATTGCGGCGTCGGTTGCGGCGTGCAGGCCACGCCCAAGGCCGACGGCACGATCGCCATCGTCGGCGACAAGCTGCATCCTGCGAACAAGGGCCGCTTGTGCGTCAAGGGCTCGGCCTTGGGCGAGACGGTAGGCCTGGAAGGCCGCCTGCTGTATCCGCAACTGCGCGATGCGGACGGCTTGCGCCGTGTGTCGTGGGATGCCGCGCTGGATAAAGTCGCCGACGGCTGGCGCGCCATCATCGCCGAGCATGGCCCGGATGCGGTGGCGCTGTATGTCTCCGGCCAGCTGCTGACCGAGGACTACTACGTCGCCAATAAGCTAATGAAGGGCTACGTCGGCAGCGCCAATATCGACACCAACTCGCGGCTGTGCATGTCGTCGGCGGTGGCCGGCTACAAGCGCGCCTTCGGCGAAGACCTGGTGCCGCTGTGCTACGACGACCTGGAACTGGCCGACATGGTGGTGCTGGTCGGCTCCAACACCGCGTGGTGCCATCCCATCCTGTTCCAGCGCATCCTCAAGGCCAAGGAAAGCCGGCCGGAGATGAAGATCGTCGTCATCGATCCGCGCCGTACCGCCACCTGCGAGCTGGCCGACCTGCACCTGCCGGTCAAGGCGGGCACCGATGTGTGGCTGTTCAATGGTTTGCTGAGCTACCTGGCGCGCATCGGCGCGGTCGATCCGGCGTTTGTCGGACACCACACCAACGGGCTGGATGCGGCGCTGGAAACGGCCAACATCGATTGCAGCGATCCCGCCGCCGTGGCGAAGATCTGCCGCATCGAACTGCCGGTGCTGATGGAGTTCTACGAATCGTTCGCCGCCACGCGCAAGACCATCACCGCCTTCTCGATGGGCGTCAATCAGTCGTCGGCCGGTACCGACAAGGTCAACGCCATCATCAACTGCCACCTGATCGGCGGCCGTATCGGCAAGCCGGGCATGGGTCCGTTCTCGATCACCGGACAGCCGAACGCGATGGGCGGCCGTGAAGTGGGCGGCCTGGCCAATATGCTGGCCGCGCACATGGACCTGGACCGCGCCGATCATCGCGAAGTGGTGCAAACCTTCTGGGACTCGCCGGCCATCGCCGCCAAACCTGGCCTGAAAGCGGTCGACCTGTTCCAGGCGATTGAAGCGGGCAAGGTCAAGGCAGTGTGGGTGATCGCCACCAATCCGATGGTCAGCATGCCGGACGCGGACCAGGTGCGGCGCGCGCTGGAAAAGTGCGAGCTGGTGGTCGCCACCGACATCATGCAGAACACCGACACCAACGCCTATGCCGACGTGCTGCTGCCGGCGCTGGGCTGGGGCGAAAAGGACGGCACCGTCACCAATTCCGAACGCCGTGTTTCGCGCCAGCGCGCCTTCCTGCCGGCGCCTGGAGAAGCCCTGCCGGACTGGAAGATCCTGTCGCTGTTCGCTCAGCGCATGGGCTTTGGCGGCTTCGATTTCTGCGGCGCCCAGGGTGTGTTCGATGAACATGCGCGCCTGAGCGGCTTCCGCAACGCCATCGGCGACGTGCCGCGCGCCTTCGACATGTCCGGCCTGGCCGGTCTCAATCAACGCGAATACGACGAACTGGAACCGACCCAGTGGCCGGTGCGCCGCACCGCATCGGGCGAGCTGCAAGTCGAGGCGCGCCTGTTCAAGGACAACGTCTTTGCCCACGCCGACGGCAAGGCGCGCTTCATCGCCACCGCCACGCGCGCTCCGGCCAACGCCATTTGCGAAGACTTTCCGCTGACGCTCAACACCGGCCGCGTGCGCGACCAGTGGCACACCATGACGCGCACCGGCAAATCCGCCACGCTGGCCGACCACATCGCCGAATCCTTCGTCGACATCCATCCGCAGGACGCGCTGCTGCACGGCGTGCGCGAGGGCGAACTGGCGCGCGTCAGCTCCGCATGGGGCGCGATGGTGGCGCGCGTGCAGCACGGCGGCGGCATCCCGCGCGGCAGCGTGTTCATTCCCATCCACTGGTCGGGCCAGACCTCGTCCGATGCGCGCGTTGGCGCCCTGGTCAATCCGGTGGTCGATCCGGTCTCCGGCGAGCCGGAATTCAAGCACACGCCGGTGCGCATCGAGCAGTTCCGCGTGAACTGGCATGGCTTCATCCTGAGCCGCACCGAAATGAGCCTCGACAGCGTGGCCCACTGGACGCGCATCCAGGGCCGCGAATTCGCCCGCTACGAACTGGCCGGCCGCAACACCATCAAGGACTTCGGCGGCTGGGCGCGCGAGCTGCTGGGCGTGGCCGACCTGGACGCCGACTGGCTCGAATACGAAGACCGCACCGCCGGCGTGTACCGCGCCGTGCACGTGGTGAACGACCGCATCGAACAATGCATCTTCCTGTCGCCGCGCCAGGACATGCCGTCGCGCGCCTGGCTGGCCAGCCTGTTCGTCAAGCAGGAACTCAGCGAGATCGACCGCGTCGGCCTGCTGGTCGGCATGCCGGTCGAGAAGGGCGCCGATACCGGTCCTACCGTGTGCTCCTGCTTCGGCGTGGGCCGCAACACGATCTGCAGCGCCATCATCGAAAAGGACCTGAAAACGGTGCCGGAAGTGACGGCCTGCCTGAAAGCGGGCGGCAATTGCGGCTCCTGTGTGCCGGAGATTAAAAAGATTCTTGTGCAAACTCGGGTGGAGGCGGAGGAAGAAAGGTTGTAAACATGGTAAATTAGACCATCGATCGCTTGATCATGACTACCGAGAGCGAACATGTCTATCCGTGAAAATTTCTCCGATGCCGATATGGACCAGTGGCTCAATGAGAACCGAGTCACTGAAATCGAATGCCTGGTGCCCGACTTGACGGGCGTGGCGCGCGGGAAGATCCTGCCGCGCGCCAAATTCACCCAGGAGCGCGGTATGCGCATCCCCGAGGCGGTGCTGGGCATGACCGTCACCGGCAACTACCCGGCCGAGAACGCGGCCTACGACCGCGCCATCTCCTCCACCGACCGCGATATGATCCTGCGCGCGGACCCCGGCAGCATCACCACCGTCCCCTGGGCCATCGACCCCACCGCGCAGGTGATCCACGACTGCTACTTCGCCGACGGCACGCTGGTCGATTTCGCCCCGCGCTCCGTGCTGCGGCGCGTGCTCAAGCTGTATGCGGACAAAGGGTGGACGCCGGTGGTGGGCCCGGAGCTGGAGTTCTACCTGACCGAGAAGAACATCGATCCCGACCTGCCGCTGAAGGCGCCGGTGGGCCGCAGCGGCCGCGCCGAAACCAGCCGCCAGGTCTACAGCATCGACGCCGTCAACGAATTCGATCCGCTGTTCGAGGACATCTACGACTACTGCGCGCTGATGAATCTCGACGTCGACACGCTGATCCACGAAACCGGCGCCGGCCAGATGGGCCTCAACTTCCAGCACGGCGACGCGCTGGCGCTGGCCGACAACGTCTTCTACTTCAAGCGCACCTTGCGCGAGGCGGCGCTCAAGCACGACATGTACGCGACCTTCATGGCCAAGCCGATGGCGGGCGAGCCCGGATCGGCGATGCATGTGCACCAGAGCGTGAGCGACGCCGCCACCGGCCGCAATATCTTCAGCGCGGCGGACGGTTCGCCGTCGGCCCACTTCCGCCACTACATCGGCGGCTTGCAGCGCTACACGCCGTCGGTGATGGCGATCATGGCGCCGTATGTGAACTCCTATCGCCGCATCGTGCGCCACACGGCCGCGCCGATCAACATCCAGTGGGGCATCGACAACCGTACCGTGGGCTTCCGCATTCCGATATCGGGCGTCGAGCAGCGCCGGGTGGAGAACCGCATCATCGGCGCGGACGCCAATCCCTACCTGGCGATGGCGGTGACGCTGGCCTGCGGCTACCTTGGCCTGGTCGACCAGCTGGAGCCGACCCCGATGACCACCGCCAGCGCCTACGACCATTTGTTCGAGCTGCCGCAGGGGTTGCCGCAGGCGCTGGAACTGCTGCGGCGCGAGGACCGGCTGCGCGATGTGCTGGGCGAGCGCTTCATCGACGTCTACACGGCGATCAAGGAACTGGAACACCAGGAGTTCATGACCGTCATCAGCCCGTGGGAGCGGGAGCACCTGCTGTTGCATGTGTGATTTCGTCATTTATAATCACGGGTTCGGCTAAGCGCGCGGCCTGCGGTCGGCCCGTATTCCAGTAAATTATTAATATCATTTATATTTTAATAACATGACCCAAGAGCGAGAACCCTTCCTGCTGATCCGCAACCTGGTTAAGGAATTCGACGGCGTCCGCGCCGTCAACGATGTGTCGGTGGCGATCAACAAGGGCGAGATCTTTGCGCTGCTGGGGAGTTCCGGCTGCGGCAAGTCCACGCTGCTGCGCATGTTGGCTGGTTTCGAGACGCCGACCCAGGGCCAGATCACGTTGGCCGGCAAGGACATCGTCAGCGTGCCGCCGTACGAGCGCCCGATCAACATGATGTTCCAGTCCTACGCGCTGTTCCCGCACCTTTCGGTATGGGACAACATCGCCTTCGGCCTGCGCCGCGACGGCCTGCCGAAAGACGAAATCGCCGCCCGCGTGGAACAGATGCTGGCGCTGGTGCAGCTGGGCGCCTACGGCAAACGCAAGCCGCACCAGCTGTCCGGCGGGCAGCAGCAGCGCGTGGCGCTGGCGCGCAGCCTGGCCAAGCGTCCGCAGTTGCTGCTGCTGGACGAGCCGCTGGGCGCATTGGACAAGAAGCTGCGCGAACGCACGCAGATGGAGCTGGTCGGCATCATCGAGGAAGTCGGCGTGACCTGCGTGATGGTCACCCACGACCAGGACGAGGCCATGAGCATGGCGACCCGTATCGCCGTGATGAGCGAAGGCCGCATCCTGCAAGTGGGCGCGCCGGGCGAAATCTACGAAACGCCGAATTGCCGCTTCGTCGCGGACTTCATCGGCAGCGTCAATATGTTCAACGGCAGCGTGACGATCGATGAGCCGGACCACGTCATCGTCGACACGACGGAATGCCGCCACTACATCACCCACGGCATTACCGGCACGGTGGGCATGCCGGTGTCGGTGGCGGTGCGTCCCGAGAAAATCGCCGTGCAGGCCGAGGCGCCGACCGCGGCGCAGCGCGCCAACGCCAGCGAGGACGGCTACAACTGCGTGCAGGGCGTGATCACGGCGATGGCCTACTTCGGCAACGAGACGCTGTACCACGTGCGCCTCGACAGCGGCATGGCGCTGAAGGTCTCGCGCACCAACGCGGCCCGCCACGACGATTCGGCGCTCAAGCGCGACCAGCGCGTCTACGCCTGGTGGGACGGCGCCGACGTCGTCGTGCTGACCAGCTAAGGCGGAGCGGCCATGAAATTTCTCAAGAACCTGCTGACCGGGCGTTGGCTCACCGGCCGCAACGTGGTGATCGCCGTGCCTTTTCTGTGGCTGACGGTGGCCTTCCTGGTGCCGTTCCTGATCGTGATGCGCATCAGCTTCACCGAGGCGGACACCGGCGGCAATCCCTTCGGCACTTTGATGACGATGGCAGACGGCGTCATCACGCTCAAGGTCAAGATCTCCAACTACCTGTTCATCGCGCAGGACGAGCTGTATGCGCTGACCTACCTGAACTCGATCAAGTTTGCCGCCATCACGGCCACGCTGTGCCTCATCATCGGTTATCCGTTCGCCTACTTCATGGCACGCGCCAAGCCGACCGTTCGGCCAGTGCTGCTGATGCTGGTGATGATGCCGTTCTGGACCTCCTTCCTGCTGCGCATCTACGCATGGAAGGGCATCCTGGCCAACAACGGCATCTTGAACCACTTCCTGATCAGCGTGGGCGCGATCACGGAGCCGCTGCATCTGATGAATACCCAGTTCTCGCTGATCATCGGCATGGTCTACGCCTACCTGCCGTTCATGATCCTGCCGCTGTACGCCAACCTGGTGAAGATGGACCTGCGCTTCCTGGAGGCTGCGGCCGACTTGGGCGCGACGCCGCTGCAGGCCTTCTGGCGCATCACGGTGCCGCTGTCGAAGTCCGGCATCATCGCCGGCACCATGCTGGTGTTCATCCCGGCGGTGGGCGAGTACGTGATCCCGGAACTGCTGGGCGGCCCGGAAACGCTGATGATCGGCCGCCAGCTGTGGGACGAATTCTTCACCAATAACGACTGGCCGCTGGCGTCCTCGGTGACGGTGGTGGTGATCCTGCTGATCCTGGTGCCGATGGCGATCTTCAATAAATACAAGGCAGAGGAGGACCGCCCATGAAAGGACATTCCAATTTCGTGCAGCGCTGGTTCGGGCGCGGCTGGCTGTCGCTGGGTTATCTGTTCCTCTACCTGCCGATCGTGGTGCTGGTGGTGTTTTCGTTTAACAGCTCGCGCCAGGACATGGTGTGGAGCGGCTTCTCGACCCAGTGGTATGCGGCATTGATGGAGGATACGGAGATCATCAGCGGTTTTGGCCTGTCGCTGCGCATCGCGCTGTTGACGGCTTGCAGTTCGGTGGTACTGGGAACGTTCGCGGCGTTTGTGTTGAACCGCTACCAGCGCTTTGCCGGCCGCACGCTGTTTTCGGGCATGGTCAGCGCGCCGCTGGTGATGCCGGAGGTGATCATCGGCCTGTCGCTGCTGCTGATGCTGGTGTCGGTGCAGAAGGCGTTCGGCTTCCCGGAGCGCGGCCTGGTGACGATCTGGCTGGGCCACACCTTGCTGGGCATGGCCTATGCTGCGGTGGTGGTGCAGTCGCGCCTCCAGGAGATGAACAAATCGCTGGAGGAAGCGGCGATGGATCTCGGTTGCCGTCCGTACCAGGTGTTCTTCCTGGTGACGCTGCCGAACATCACGCAGGCACTGGGTTCCGCGTGGCTGCTGACGTTCACTCTGTCACTGGACGACGTGGTGCTGTCGGCCTTCCTGTCCGGCCCCGGTTCGTCGACGATGCCTATCGTGATCTTCTCGCGCGCCCGCCTGGGCCTGGACCCGCGCGTGAACGCGGTGGCGGCGCTGACCATCCTCGTGGTATCGATCGGCGTGATCGCATCGAGCCTTTACATGGCGCGCAGCGAACGCCTGCGCCAGAAGCAGGTCGCCGCCGCGGCCAAAGGCTAATCGACGTAGCCCTGTTTGTACTCCCACCAGGCGCAGGCGACGAAGATCGCCGCGCCGCACCACAGCACCGCCGGTAACGCATTGATGCCGGCGCTCTGCATCAACAGGCCTGTCACCAGCGGCCCGCCACTGCTGGTGATACCCCAGCTGGCATTGACCACCGCGCTGGCCGCGACCAGCGACTGTCCCTGGAAGCGTGCGCCGCACGCCACCAGCGACAGCATGTAGATCGCCCCCGCCACAGCGCCCAGGATCAGCAGCAGTATCCACCACAGCCACGGCGTGCCCGCCGCGAAAGGCAGCAGCGGCAGCAGCACGCACACCGCGATGCCGCAACCGGTGTGCACGCGCCGGCGCCCCACGTGGTCGGCCAGCCAGCCGAAGGCGAATTGCAGCGCGGTGTCGCCGACCAGCACCACGGTGGCCGACAACAGCGCCAGTTCGGTGAGCATGCCCTGGCGGATCGCGTACAGCGGCAACAGGCTCAATGCCAGCGTATCGAACAGCGCGAAGAAGGCCGCGCCGACGGCGATCATCGGCATGCGCGGCAGCACCGCGCGCCAGGAGACGTGCGGTTCGTCTTCTTCGACCTGGCCGTCATTGGAGATCAACGCCATGCCGGGCAGCGCGAGCAGGAATAGCGCGCCGCAGGCGGCGAACGGCCACGCGACCTTGCCTTCTAGTGCCGCCACCAGCGCAGGGCCTATCAGCTGGAACAGCGTGAACGCGGTGGTGTACATGGCCACCACCCGGCCGCGCGAATTGACAGGTGCAAGATGGTTGACCCAGGCCTCGCCAATGGTGAACAGCACGCCCATGCAGGCGCCGAACACGAAACGGAGCACACCCCACAGCAGCACGTTGTCGGTCGCCTCCATCAAGCCGGTGGACAGCGCACCGATAGCAATGGCGGCCGTCATGCAGCCGCGCGGCCCGTGGCGGGCCACCCAGCGCGAAACGAAGGGTGTGGCGGCCAAGATACCGAAGGCGCTGGCGGCGGTGATGATGCCGATGATGTCGGTGCCGACGCCGCGCTGGTCCAGTCGCAGCGCCGTCAGTGGAATGGTGGCGCCCAGTCCCAAACCGACCACGCCGATGCTGCTGACCAGCGCGCAGAAATCTCGCCAAGGCATGTGCTTCATGCTGGCACTCCCGCCTCGATCAGGTCCGCCAGGATGCGGCCGTAGTGGCTGATCTTCTCCGGCGTGCAGTAGGCGTAGCCGACCAGCAAACCGCGCCTGGTCGGCTGCGCGAGGTAGTAAGTGGAGAGCGCCTTGACGCGGATGTCCAACGCGGCGGCCGTCGCTTCCAGCGCCACGTCATCTGCATCATCGGGCAGCTGGACCACCAGATGCAGGCCGGATTCCTCGCTGGAGATGGTCACCTTGCCGCGCAGCCGGGGCGCGAGCTGCTGCACCAGCGTGCGGCGCAGCAGTTCGCGGCGGGCGCCGTAGGTCTGGCGTATCTTGCGGATGTGGGTGGTGAAGTGGCCCAGCGCGATAAAGTCCGCCAGCACCGCCTGCACCGTCAGCTGGCCGGGCCGCTGAAGATCGTACAGCGCGCTCTTGAAGCCGTCGACCAGCGCCGGTGGCACCACCAGATAGCCGACCTTGATGCCGGGGTAGAGCACCTTGGAGAAGGTGCCCATGTAGAGCACGCGGTCGTCGATGTCCAGCCCTTGCAGCGCCGCCAGCGGGCGGCCGGTGTAGCGGAATTCGCTGTCGTAGTCGTCCTCCAGTATCCATGCGTCCTTGCGCACGGCGATGCTAAGCAGCTCGCGCCGGCGGGCCAGGCTCATGACCGAGCCGGTAGGATACTGGTGCGACGGCGTGGCGTAGATCAGGCGCGGCTTGGTGGCCAGGTCCGACTCGGTCAGCACCATGCCGTCGTCGTCTACCGCGATCGGATGCAGCTTCAGCTCGCGCGACTGGAACACGCGGCGCGCGCCCCAGTAGCCGGGGTCCTCGACCCAGGCGGTATCGCCGGCGTCGGCCAGCAGCTGCGCGCAAAGGTCCAGCGATTGTTGGGTGCCGGCCGTGATCATCACCTGGTCCACCGTCACCTTCACGGAACGCGACAAGCGCAGGTACTCGGTGATGGCCTGGCGCAGCGGCAGGTGGCCGCCGGACTGGCCGTAGTCTAGCAGTTCGGTGCGCGCCTCGCGCCAGATGCGGTTTTGCAGCCGCTGCCAAAGC
This sequence comes from Duganella violaceipulchra, assembly GCF_019166075.1. Lineage (NCBI taxonomy): Bacteria > Pseudomonadati > Pseudomonadota > Betaproteobacteria > Burkholderiales > Oxalobacteraceae > Duganella > Duganella violaceipulchra. The sequence continues at coordinate 161,689 of NZ_JAHTGR010000014.1, forward strand.
TTGAACGGGAAGGACGAGAAATCGTCCTCGCCCGGCGCGAAAGGCTGGATCTCGAAGCGCGGACCGGCGGCAAAGCTGGTCAATTCGCGTCCCCGCCGGGACAAGCGCGCCGGGCGGCCCTGCGCTGATCCGCGCGGCGCCGGCCCGGAACCGCGCATGCTGGCGCGCTGCGCCTGCAAGTCCGCCACGTAGGTGCCGCTTCCCAGCTGGCTGGTGACGTAACCCTCGGCCGCCAGCTGCTCGAAGGCGGCGATCACCGTGTTGCGCGAGATCCCCAGGTCGCGCGCCAGGTCGCGGCTGGACGGCAGTTTGCTCCCCGCAGCCAGCAATTGGCGGTGGATCGCGCTCTTGGCCGCCTCGTACAAACGGCGCTGCTGCGGCAGGCGCGGATGGAAGCCGGATTGCGCCAATGTCTGGGCTAGCAGATCGGAAGTTGGGGAAGGTGGATGCGGCATGGGGTTCAAAGTGGTTCCATCAATTTTAAACAAGTGGCACTCACAATGATACCAAAATAGGCATATGATGAAGCCATGCATAGCCCACTTGTCATCGTTCCCGCCTGTGTGAACCGGATCGGCGCCCATGCCAATCACACAGCCCAATTCAAATATGTCGCCGCAGTGGCCGATGGGGCGGGCTGTACGCCGCTCATCATGCCCGCCCTTGGCGCGTCCACCGATTTTGAAACGCTGCTGGCGCTGGCCGACGGCGTCATGCTGACCGGATCACCATCCAACGTGCATGCCAGCCTGTATGGGCAGGAAGTGCTGGACCTCTCGCTGCCGCAGGACGCGGCGCGCGACGCCACCACGCTGCCCTTCATCCGGGCGGCGCTCAAGCGCGGCATACCGCTGCTGGCGATCTGCCGCGGCTTCCAGGAAGTGAACGTGGCGCTGGGCGGCACGCTGCACCAGGCGGTGCACAACGTGGCCGGCATGGCCGATCACCGCGAGCGCAAGGACCAGTCACTGGAGCAGCAATACGCTGCCTCGCACCGCGTGCGATTGGAGCCTGGCGGGCAACTGGCGCGCATCCTGGGCGGCGCGTCCGACATCATGGTCAATTCGCTGCATGGCCAGGGCATCGCCCAACTGGCGCCATCGCTGGTCGCGGAAGCACGCGCCGACGACGGCCTGGTGGAAGCCTACCGCGTAGCAAACGCCAGTAGTTTCGCGCTCGCGGTACAGTGGCACCCAGAGTGGCGCCTGGCGGAGAATCCAGACTCCGTCAGATTATTCAAGGCCTTCGGCGAGGCCTGCCACAACTATAAAAACCAACGCTAGAAAACAAAGAGAGAAAACCATGGCAATCCGCGAGAATTTTACTTATACCGACATGGACCTGTGGCTCAACGAGAAGCACGTCACCGAAATCGAATGCCTGGTCCCCGACTTGACCGGCGTAGCACGCGGGAAGATCCTCCCGCGCGGTAAGTTCACCCAGGAGCGCGGCATGCGCATCCCCGAAGCGGTGCTGGGCATGACCGTCACCGGCAACTGCCCGGTGGAAGACGCAGGCTACGACCGCGCCATCTCCACCACCGATCGCGACATGATCCTGAAGGCCGATCCGACCACCATCACGATGGTGCCGTGGGCCACCGATCCAACCGCGCAGGTCATCCACGACTGCTACTTCTCCGACGGCCGCCTGGTCGATTTCGCGCCGCGCTCCGTGCTGCGCCGCGTACTGAAGCTGTACGCCGACAAGGGCTGGAAACCAGTGGTGGCGCCGGAACTGGAGTTCTACCTGACCGCCAAGAACAGCGATCCCGATCTGCCTTTGAAACCGCCTATCGGCCGCAGCGGCCGCGCGGAAACCAGCCGCCAGGTCTACAGCATCGATGCGGTGAATGAATTCGATCCACTGTTCGAAGACATCTACGACTACTGCGATTTGATGAACCTCGACGTCGACACGCTGATTCACGAAATCGGCGCCGGCCAGATGGAAATCAACTTCCTGCACGGCGATCCGCTCGGCCTGGCCGACAAGGTGTTCTTCTTCAAGCGCACCTTGCGCGAAGCGGCGCTCAAGCACGATATGTACGCGACCTTCATGGCCAAGCCGATGGCGGGCGAGCCGGGTTCCGCGATGCATGTGCACCAGAGCGTGGTCGACGCCAAGACCGGCAAGAACATCTTCAGCGCCGAAGACGGATCGGCCGCGCCGATCTTCAAGCATTACATCGGCGGCCTGCAACGCTACATGCCGTCGGCGATGGCGATCGTCGCGCCTTACGTCAATTCGTATCGCCGCATCGTGCGCCACACGGCCGCGCCGATCAACATCCAGTGGGGCATGGACAACCGCACCGTCGGTTTCCGTGTGCCGGAATCGGGTGTGCAGGATCGCCGCGTGGAGAACCGCATCATCGGCGCGGACGCCAACCCCTACCTGGCGCTGGCGGTCACGCTGGCCTGCGGCTACCTCGGCATGACCGAGCAGCTGGAGCCTACGCCGATGACCGTCGGCAGCGCGTACGACCTGATGGTCGAACTGCCGCAAGGCTTGCCGGAAGCGCTGCAACTGCTGCGCGGCGAGGACAAGCTGCGCAGCGTGCTGGGCGACCGCTTCATCGATGTCTACTCGGCCATCAAGGATCTGGAGCATCAGGAATTCATGACCGTCATCAGCCCGTGGGAGCGCGAGCACCTGCTGCTGCACGTCTGATCATTTAGAGATAGGAGCCATCATGTCGAACAATTCATTGGCGCCAAGCGCCGCATTGGTCGCGTCGGTAAAGACCCCCGCGCGTCCGGAAGTGTATGACACCGCCGCCATCCAGAAGCTGGACACGGCCCACTATATGCACCCCTTCACCGACCACAAGGCGCTCGGCGAAAAGGGCGCGCGCGTGATGGTGCGCGGCGAGGGCATCTATCTGTGGGACTCGCAGGGCAAGAAGGTATTGGACGGCATGTCCGGCCTGTGGTGCGTCAATGTCGGCTACGGCCGCACCAGCATATCCGAGGCGGTGTACAGGCAGATGGAGACGCTGCCGTTCTATAACAGCTTCTTCAACACCACCAATATCCCGGCGGTGGAGCTGGCGGCCAAGCTGGTGAAGATATCGCCGCCGCAGTTCAACCACGTCTACTTCACGGGCTCCGGTTCGGAAGGCAACGACACCAATCTGCGCATGGTGCGCCGTTATTGGGATGTGTTGGGCTACAAGGAGCGCCACACCATCATCAGCCGCCACAACGCCTATCACGGCAGCACCGTGGCGGGCGCATCGCTGGGCGGCATGGATGGCATGCACGCACAGGGCGGCTTGCCGATTCCCGGCATCGTGCATATCGGCCAGCCGAACTATCTGGAATCCGGGCGTGGCATGACGGAGGACGAATTCGGTATCGAAGCCGCATCGTGGCTGGAAAAGAAAATCCTGGAGGTCGGCCCGGACAAGGTCGCGGCCTTCATCGGCGAACCGATACAGGGCGCCGGTGGCGTGATTATTCCGCCGGCCACCTACTGGCCGGAGATCCAACGCATCTGCGACAAGTACGCCATCCTGCTGATCGCCGACGAGGTGATCTGCGGCTTCGGCCGGCTGGGCAAATGGTTTGCGTCCGAGCTGTTCGGCATCAAGCCGGACCTGATCACTTTCGCCAAGGGCGTCACCTCCGGCTATGTGCCGCTGGGCGGCGTGCTGGTTGGCGACCGCGTGGCCGATGTGCTGATCGAGAAGGGCGGCGAGTTCAATCACGGCTTCACCTACTCCGGCCACCCGGTCGCTTGTGCGGCGGCGCTGGAGAATATCCGCATCCTCGAAGACGAGAAGCTGGTCGAGCGCGTCGGCAATGAGACCGGGCCGTATCTGAAAAAGCGTTTTGCCGAGCTGGCGGATCATCCACTGGTTGGCTATGCTGATAGCTGCGGCTTTGTCGCGGGCCTGAACCTGGTGCGCGTCAAAGGCACGACCGTGCACGAGAACGTGCCGTTCGACGAAGAGAAGGCTGTGGGCATGGTCTGCCGTGGCTACATGTTCAACAATGGCATGATCATGCGCGCCGTCGGTGACCGCATGATCATCGCGCCGCCGCTGGTGATGACCTGCGCGCAGATCGATGAGATGGTGGCGCTGATCCGCCACTGCCTCGACCTGACCTACGCCGACCTCCAGCAGCGCGGCTGGCTGTAAATCCTGAAGTGGAGACGAATATGACGACAACATCCTGGCACGAGCGGGCGAGCAGCCTGCAAATCGACGGCCGCGCCTTCATCGGCGGCGAGCGCGTTTGGGCCAAATCCGAACAGCAGTTTGAAAACCTGTCGCCGATCGACGGCCGCAAGCTGGGCATGGTGGCGCGCTGTGATGGCGCCGATGCCGATCTGGCGGTGGCTGCGGCACGCGCCGCGTTCGAAGACCGTCGCTGGGCTGGCAAATCGCCGGCGCAGCGCAAGCGCACGCTGATCAAGTTTGCGGACCTGGTGCAGAAGTATGGCCCGGAACTGGCGCTGCTCGAAACGCTGGACATGGGAAAACCAATCAAATACAGCCAGAGCGTGGACGTGGGCGCGACCGCCAACTGCCTGCGCTGGTACGGCGAAGCGATCGACAAGATCTACGACGAGATCGCGCCGACGGCGGCCAACAGCCTGGCGCTGATCACGCGCGAGCCGGTCGGCGTGGTGGCGGCCATCGTGCCGTGGAACTACCCGATGATCATGGCGGCGTGGAAGATCGCGCCGGCGCTGGCCGCCGGAAACAGCGTGGTGCTCAAGCCGTCCGAGAAGTCGCCGCTGACGGCGCTGCGGCTGGCGGAGATCGCACTGGAGGCGGGCCTTCCGCCGGGCGTGTTCAATGTGCTGCCGGGTTATGGCCACGAAGCCGGCGCCGCGCTGGGCCTGCACATGGACGTGGACTGCATCGGCTTCACCGGCTCCACCCGCATCGGCAAGCAGATTTTGCAGATGGCCGGGCAGTCCAACCTGAAGCGGGCCTGGACTGAATTGGGCGGCAAGTCGGCCAATATCGTTTGCGCCGATTGCCCGGATCTGGACAATGCTGTGGAAGCGGCCATCGGCTCCATCTACTTCAACCAGGGCGAAAGCTGCAACGCGCCTTCGCGGCTGTTTGTGGAAGAGTCGATCAAGGAGCAGTTCCTCGAAAAAGCGATGGCGATGATGCCGGCCTTCCAGCCTGGAGATCCGCTCGACGAGAACACCGTCATGGGCGCCATCGTCGATGCGACGCAATTGAAAACGGTGATGGGCTACATCGAAGCCGGCCAGTCGGGCGGAGCCAAGCTGCTGTCGGGCGGACGTCAGGCACGGACCGATACCGGTGGCTACTACGTCGAGCCAACGCTGTTCGACCAGGTCGACAGCAGCATGACGATCGCGCGCGAGGAGATCTTCGGGCCGGTGCTGTCGGTGCTGAGCTTTACCGATGTGAAGGACGCGGTCAAACAGGCCAACGCCACGCCCTACGGCTTGCAGGCCGCTGTATGGACGGCCGATATCAGCAAGGCGATCCAGACCGCGCGTGCGCTGCGCGCCGGCACCGTGCACGTCAACCAATACGACGGCGACGACATCACCGTGCCGTTTGGCGGCTACAAGCAGTCCGGCAATGGCCGCGACAAGTCGCTGCATGCCTTCGACAAATACACCGAGCTGAAAACCACATGGATACAAATCGGCTAGACAGTACGGCGGCCCGTTCGACGGAAGAGTTGCAGCGCGAGTTGGCCGCGAAAGGCGTGCGCTTCGTGTTCGCGCAGTTCACGGACATCCACGGCGCGGCCAAGGGCAAGCTGATACCGTTGGCGAATCTGGACGATATCGTTGCGCCGGGCGCGGGATTCTCCGGACCATCGATCTGGGGCACGGGCTTGCCGCGCACCGGCCCGCGTTCGGAATATTATGGCCGTGCAGATCTCTCCACGCTGAAGATCATGCCCTGGCTGCCCGGTTACGCGCGCGTGGCGCTGGACGGCAATGTGGCAGGCGAGCCTTTCGACGCATGCCCGCGCCAAGTATTGCGGAAGCAGGTCGAGCGGCTGGCGCAGCGCGGCTGGACCCTGAACGCGGGGCTGGAGCCGGAGTTCTTCCTGCTGCAGAAAGGCGCAAATGGCTACGACGCCGAAGCTGCCGATACGCTGGAAAAGCCATCCTATGACACCAAGAGTTTGCTGCGCCGCCGAGGCTTCATCGAAAAGTTGACCACGTCGCTGGACCAGTGTGGACTGGGCGTGTTCCAGATCGATCACGAGGATGCGACCGGCCAGTTCGAAGTCAATTACAAGTACGCCGACGCGCTCAAGGCGGCCGATAACTTCATGCTCTTCAAAATGGCGGCGCAGCACATCGCCGAAGAGGAAGGCCTGTTGTTTTCGATGATGCCCAAGCCGTTCGCCGATCGTCCCGGCAGCGGCCTGCATTTCCATTTGTCGCTGGCGAATGTCGCCGGCAAGCCCATGTTCGCGCTGGGCGAAGAGAAAGAGCAGGGTAGGCGCGGTCTCGGCCTGTCGTCGCTGGCCTATCACTTCATGGCGGGGCTGCTGCATCACGCGCCGGCGCTGACCGCCTTGTGCGCGCCGACCGTCAATTCGTATAAACGATTAATGTGCGGGCAGTCGCTGTCCGGCACCAGCTGGGCGCCGGCCTTCATCGGCTACGGCGACAACAACCGCACCACGGTTGCGCGGGTGGTCTACCAGCGCATCGAATGGCGCTTGCCGGACAGTTCGGCAAATCCCTACCTGGCGCTGGCAGGCGTGATCGCGGCAGGATTGGACGGCATCGACCGGGCGCTGGAAGCCGCAGAGCCGGTCAATCAGGATGTGTACGAAATGTCCGACGCCGCGCGCGCCGAGCTGGGACTGAAGCTGTTGCCGCAAAATCTCGGCGTAGCCGCCGCCGCGCTGAAGGCCGACACCGTGCTGGCCGAAGCGTTGGGCGTTGACATCGTCAATGAGTTTGTAGCGCTGAAGAGCGCCGAGTGGATCGAATACAGTCAACACGTCAGCGCATGGGAAACCACGCGCTATCTCGACCGCTTCTAGGAGCAAGCAATGAGCCAGGCCATGAAGGATTTTCTACGTGACCGCAACATACACGAAGTGGAGTGCGTGATCGCCGACATGACCGGTATCGCTCGCGGCAAGATCCTGCCCAAGGACCTGTTCCTCAGCGAGGGCGAGATGCGTCTGCCGAAGAGCGTATTGCTCAACACCGTCAACGGCGAGCAGCCCAACAATCTTCCCTATACCGGCGCCACCGATCCCGACATGATCTGCGTGCCGGACCTGGCCACGCTGCGGCAGGTGCCGTGGGCTGCGGAGAACGTCGCGCTGGTGATCCACGATTGCCAGAACTTCGACGGTTCGCCGGTTGGCCTGTCGCCGCGCGCGGTGCTGCGCAAGGTGCTCAAGTTGTACGCGGAACGCGGCTGGCAGCCGGTGGTGGCGCCGGAGATGGAGTTCTACCTGGTCGCGCGCAGCAGCAATCCGCACGAGCCGCTGACGCCACCGCTGGGCCGCAGCGGCAAGACGGAATCCGGGCGCCAGTCGTACTCGATCGACGCTGTCAACGATTTCGATCCCTTCTTCCTGGAGCTCTCGACCTTCTGCAAGCAGCACGAGTTGGGCGTGGAGACGCTGATCCATGAAGCGGGCGCCGGGCAAATGGAGATCAACTTTACGCACGGCGAGGCGCTGGAGCTGGCCGACCGCGTGTTCCTGTTCAAGCGCGCGGTGCGGGAGACGGCGCTGCGGCATGGGATCTTCGCCACCTTCATGGCCAAGCCGATGGAGACGGAGCCAGGCAGCGCGATGCATATCCACCAGAGCATCCTGGATGCCGCGACCGGCGCCAACATCTTCAGTCGCGCCGACGGTGAGGCCAGCGATTTGTTCTTCAACTATATCGCGGGGTTGGAGCGGTACGCGGCGGCGGCCACGCTGCTGTTTGCTCCGCACGTGAATTCGTATCGCCGACTGTCGCGCTTCATGTCGGCGCCGACCAATGTGCATTGGGGTTACGACAACCGCACCTGCGGCATCCGCATCCCGAACTCGGCGCCGCTCAACCGGCGCGTGGAGAACCGTGTGCCGGGTGTGGACGTCAATCCCTACCTGGCGATGGCCGCCACGCTGGCCTGCGGTTACCTCGGCATGACGCAGGGCTTGACGCCATCGCCACCGACCGCCGACAGCGCCGAGCATGTGCACGACCAGCTGCCGCGCAATCTGGAGGACGCCATTCTGCGCCTGCGCGAATGCCAGCCGCTGAGCGAGATCCTGGGCGAGCTGTTTGTGCAGGCCTTCTGCGAAGTGAAGGAGCTGGAATTCGCCACCTACAGCCGCGTGATCAGCTCATGGGAGCGCGAGCACTTGATGCTGCTGGTGTGACCATGGCCGGCACTCGCGACGGCTTGAACTGGCCCCGCGCGCAAGCGCTGGCCGCCGCTGAACGCGCCAGCTACATCGCACGCAATCCCGAATCGGCGCGCCTGGCGGGGCAGGCCGCGCAGCACTTGCTGTTCGGCGTGCCGATGCACTGGATGAACGACTGGTCCACGCCGTTCGCGCTGACGGTGCGCGAAGCATCGGGCGCGCGCTTCCGCGACGCCGACGGCCATAAATACATCGACTTCTGCCTCGGCGATACCGGCGCCATGTTCGGCCATGCGCCGCCGCCGGTGGCGCAGGCGATAGCGCGTCAGGCTGCGCGCGGCTACACCGCCATGCTGCCGTCGGAAGACGCCGCGCCGGTGGCGACGGAACTGGCGCGGCGATTCGGCCTGCCGTACTGGCAGTTCGCCTTGTCGGCATCCGACGCCAACCGCTTTGTGCTGCGCTGGCTGCGCGCCGCGACGGGCCGCAGCAAGGTGCTGGTCTTCAACGGCTGCTACCACGGCACGGTGGACGACGTGTTTGTCGATCTGGTGGACGGCGTGCCGACGCAGCGCGACAGCCTGCTGGGGCAGGTGCACAAGCTGACGGATCACACGGTGGTGGTGGAGTTCAACGATCTGCCGGCGCTGGAGGCGGCGCTGAAGCAGGGCGACATCGCCTGCGTGCTGGCCGAGCCGGTGATGACCAACATCGGCATGGTGCTGCCGCAGCCGGGCTATTGGGAGGCAGCGCAGCAGCTCATCAAGCGCCACGGCAGCCTGCTGGTGATCGATGAAACGCACACCATCAGCAGCGGCCCCGGAGGCTACGCGCAAGCGCACGGCATGCAGCCGGACGCGCTGGTGGTCGGCAAGCCGATCGGCGGCGGCATTCCTTGTGCGGTCTATGGATTTACCGAGGAGCTGGCGCGACGGGTGGAGCAGGCCAAGCACGATGCGCCACCCGGCCACTCCGGCGTCGGCACCACGCTGAGCGCCAACATGTTCGCCATGGCCGCGATGCGCGCCAATCTGGAGCAGGTGATGACGGAGCAGGCCTACCAGCACATGTTCGCGCTGGCAGCCCAACTGGCGGAAGGCCTGCGCGCCGTGATCGAGCGCCATCAACTGCCATGGTGCGTCACCCAAATCGGCGCCCGCACCGAATTCCAGTTCGCGCCCACCGCGCCGCACAACGGCACGCTGGCGCAAGCGATACTGGACAGCGACCTTGAGCGGATCATCCACCTTTACCTGCTCAACCGCGGCCTGCTGATCACGCCGTTCCACAACATGCTGCTGGTCTGCCCTGGGACGAATGAAACTGATGTGGAGCGCCTGTTGTCCACATTCGAAGACTGTGTCGGAAATATTATTTAGCCGATCATGTTTCGGAAAAAACCAAGACTTGTACAATGATTGACCAAAAAAGCCAATACTTGTACAATGTTTTTTAGTCTGTACTTTTCTAGATTCTCGGAGTTATCACTATGAACATCCTAACTTTTAGCGAGGCGCGCGCCGGACTGAAAGCTGCGATGGACGACGTTTGTACCGACCACACCCCGACAGTCATTACGCGCCAAGGCGGCGAGCCGGTGGTGATGATGTCGCTGGCTGATTTCAACAGTATCGAGGAAACGCTTTACCTCCTCGGTTCTCCGAAAAACGCCAGCCGGTTGATGGCGTCGTTCGAGCAGCTTAAGGCTGGTAAGTCCAGGACCAGGGAACTTATCCGTCATGACGAACAAAAAAACAAGCAACAAAAAGCAAGCTAGGCAAAGCGTAGTGGCGTTTACGGATAGTGGCTGGGAAGACTATCTGGCCATGCAGAAGGATGAGCCCAAGTTGGCTCAAAGAATCAATGAGCTGATCGACGCCTGCCTGGCCGACCCTTTAAAGGGAATCGGCAAGCCGGAGCCGCTGAAGGGGAATTTGACGGGGTTATGGTCGCGCCGTATCGACCTTGAACACCGCCTGGTTTATGCGGTCATGGACGACACGATACACGTCGTGGGCTGTCGGTTCCACTACTAGGCTGAATCAGGCGCAGCTTCAAGGCTGCGCCTTTTTTACGTCGCTTAGAAGCAGTGCTCCAGCGCCGGGAAGCTGCCGTCCTTGACGGCGGTGACGTAGGCGGTGACGGCGTCGTCGATGCTGGTCTGGCCTTCCATGAAGTTCTTCACGAAGCGCGCTTTGCGGCCTGGGAATACGCCCAGCAGATCGTGCATCACCAGCACCTGGCCCGAGCAGTCGGGGCCTGCGCCGATGCCGATGGTCGGCACCGACAGCAGCTCGGTGACTTCCTTGCCTAGCTGCGCAGGGATGGCTTCCAGCAGCACCATCGCGGCGCCGGCGGCCTGCATCTTCAACGCGTCCGCCTTCAGCAGGTCGGCGCTTTCCGTGGTCTTGCCCTGCACCTTGTAGCCGCCCAGCTGGTGCACCGATTGCGGCGTCAGGCCGAGGTGGGCGCAGACCGGTACCGCGCGGTCGGTCAGGAAGCGCACGGTGTCGGCCAGCCAGGCGCCGCCTTCCAGTTTGACGATGTGCGCGCCAGCCTGCATCAGTTGCACGGCGTTGGCGTACGCGGTTTCCGGCGTGCCGTAGGCGCCGAACGGCAGGTCGGCCATGATCATCGCCGACTTGCTGCCGCGCGCGACGGCGGCCGTGTGATAAGCCACTTCGGCCACTGTCACCGGCAGCGTCGACTGATGCCCATTGCAGACCATGCCCAGCGAATCGCCGATCAGCAGGATCTCGACGCCGCAGCGGTCCATCAGCGAGGCGAAGCTGGCGTCGTAGCAGGTCAGCATGGTGATCTTTTCAGCGGCCGCGCGCAGGGTTGCCAGCGTGGTTATGGTGACTGCCTTGTTGGCGACCGCTTTGGCCGGTGCAGGTGCTGTGGTGGCGGCAGGCTTTTGGCTCGCGGCCATTTCGTTTCCTTGCAAATAACCAGACATGGGAAATCCTTTAAAGATGTGATGACACGGCGATAGTGTAGTCCCGAATGCTATCGCGTGCAGGGGAGTCAAATACTGGGGCTGATGCCCTGATCGGCTACCGCGGCGGCATAGTCCTGCGCCGCGCCGCGCCCGGGAATGTGGATCGCCGGCGCCAGTTCCAGCAGCGGCACCAGCACGAAGGCGCGCTCCGTCATGCGCGGATGCGGCACCGTCAGCGTGGCGCTGGCGATCTGCCGGTCGCCGTACAGCAGCAGGTCCAGGTCCAAGGTGCGCGGGGCGTTGCGGTAGGGCCGTTCGCGGCCGTGCGCCTGCTCGATGCCGTGCAGCGCTTGCAGCAGCGCTTCGGCGTCCAGCGTGGTGGCGATGCGGGCCACGGCGTTGATGTAGTCGTCGCCGCTCGAATCGATCGGCGCGGTGCGGTACAGGCCCGACGCCGCCATCAGCGTGCAGCCGGGCAGGCCTTGCAGGCGCTCCAGCGCGTCGGCCACGTTGCCGCGCGCATCGCCCAGGTTGGCGCCGATGCCGATGTAGGCGATGGTGAAGGCGAAGCCGTCTTCACCTGATTTGCCGACGATGCTCATGATGCGTAGCGGTGCAGTTTATTCAGCGCCGCCGTCGCCGCCGGCGTTGCCGCCTTCAGCGCCGCCCTTGCTGCGGCCACCGCGACGCGGTGCGCGCTTGCGCTTGGCGCCGCCGGCGCCCGCAGGCTGGTTGGCCGTGGCGATCAGGTCTTCGCGGGTGGCTTCGTCGCCTTCATAGAACGCGGTCCACCATTCGCCCAGTTCGGCGTCGATCTCGCCCGAGGCGCAACGCAGCAGCAGGAAGTCGTAGCCGGCGCGGAAGCGCAGGTGCTCCAGCAGCTTGTGCGGCGACTTGCCGCTGCGGCGCTCGAAGCGCGGCTGCATCGACCAGATGTCGCGCATGTCGGAGCCGATCTTGCGCTGCAAGGCCAGCTTCTCGGTTTGCGAATCGAGTACGTCGTCGGCGGCCAGGTGCAGCGCGGGGATGGTCTGCTCGCCGGCGGCGCGGTAGGCGGTCCACTTCTCCAGCACCTGGTGCCACAGCAGCGACGCAAACAGGAAGCCCGGCGACACCGTCTTGCCGGCGTGGATGCGGGAGTCGGTCGAATCGAGCGCCAGCGTCACGAACTTGAAGCCCAGCGGCTGCTCCAGCACCACGTCCAGCAGCGGCAGCAGGCCGTGATGCAGGCCTTCCTTGCGCAGCTGTTGCAGACAGGCCAGCGCCTGGCCGCTCATCAACAGCTTGAGCATCTCGTCGAACACGCGCGCCGCGGGCACGTTGTCGATCAGCGAAGCCATGACCGGGATCGGCGCGCCGGTATTCGGCTCGATGGTGAATTTGAGCTTGGCGGCGAAGCGCACCACGCGCAGCATGCGCACCGGGTCTTCGCGGTAGCGCGCTTCCGGCTGGCCGATGATGCGCAGCGTCTTGGCGCGGATGTCTTCCACCCCGCCGTGGTAGTCCAGCACCTGCTGGTTGGCCGGGTTGTAGTACATGGCATTGATGGTGAAGTCGCGCCGCACCGCGTCCTCCGCCTGCGAGCCGAACGTGTTGTCGCGCAGGACGCGGCCATGTTCATCCTTGGGCGCGTTGTCCAGCGTGGTGCCGCGGAAGGTGGTCACCTCCAGCAGATCCTGGCCGAACATCACGTGCACGATCTGGAACCGTTTGCCGATGATGAAGGCGCGGCGGAACAGGCGCTTGACCTGCTCCGGCGTGGCGTTGGTGGCGATGTCGAAGTCTTTCGGCTTCACGCCCAGCAGCAGGTCGCGCACGGCGCCGCCGACCACGAAGGCTTCGTAGCCCGCTTCCTGCAGAGTGCTGGTGACGCGCACCGCGTTCGACGACAGCAGGCGCGGATCGATGCCGTGGGCTTCAGGGCCCAGTATCACCGGCGTGTTGGTGTCGCGTGCCTTGCTCTTGGTGCCGAGGATTTTGCGGATCAGTTTCTTAATCATTGAATAGGTCAATTAATGGCCAGCCTTGGGCTGTGGCGTGCGTTTTCAGTGCGGCGTTGGGGTTGGTCGCCACCGGGTGGCTGACGATGGACATCAGCGGCAGGTCGTTGTGCGAATCGCTGTAGAAGTGGACGGTGCCGAAGTCTTCCAGCTTTTTGTCCATCTTCGCCAGCCAGGCCTTGGTGTGCGTGACCTTGCCCGCGCCCTGGGTCGGCGTGCCGAGCAGCCTGCCGGTCAGCTTGCCGTCGGCGTCCGTTTCCGGCATGGCCGCGATCAGGTGCTCCACGCCCAGCGCCTTGGCGATCGGCGCGGTGACGAAGTGGTTGGTGGCGGTGACGATGGCCACCAGGTCGCCGGCGTCGATGTGCTTTTGCAGCAGCGCGCGCGCCGACGGGCGGATCGCCGGCAGCACCACTTCGGCCATGTACTGTTCCTGCATCGCCTGCAGGCGCTCGCGCGGGAAGGAGGCCAGGGTGCCGAGCGAGAACTCCAGGTATTCCACCGGGTCCAGCGTGCCGGCCTGGTACTGGGCGAAGAATTCATCATTGCGGCGGGCGAATTCGGCGGCGTCCACGGCGCCGATGCGCATCAGGAACTGCCCCCACTCGTAGTCGGAGTCGATCGGCAGCAGCGTGTGGTCGAGGTCAAACAAGGCTAAGTTCATGCAGGATTCGTCATTCTTTAGCTTCCGCCTGCAACCACTCGCGCAACAGCGGCAGGGTGATCGGGCGTTGGGTTTCGAGGGAATATTGGTCCAGCGAGTCCAGCATCGTCGACAGCGATCGCATGTCGCGCTGAAAATGGGACAGCAAGTAGGGTATCACGCCGGGCGACAGCGTCAAGCCGCGGGCGGTGGCGGCGGCGGTCAGCGCGGCCACCTTTTCGTCGTCGGTCAGGCCGTGGATCTGGTAGATCAGGCCCCAGCCCATGCGGGTGCGCAGGTCCTCGCGCACCGGCAGCACCGCCGGCGCCACCGCGCCGCTGCACACCATGAAGGCGTGGTTGGCGCGGATTTCATTGAACAGGGCGAAGGCGTCGATCTGCGCCAGCGGCGACAGCTTTTCGCAGTCGTCCAGCAGGTACAGGTCCACCTCCGGCGAGTAGACGAATTCGGACTCGATGGAAAACGGCGAGATATAGCGCGCGCGCAGCTGCTCGGCTTCGCCGCCGGCGCTGGCCAGGGCCTTGAGCAGGTGGGTCTTGCCGACGCCGCCCGCGCCCCACAGATAGGCGAAGTGCTCGCGCGACGTGCGGTCGGCGAACTGCGCCATCAGCGCTGCCGCTTCGGCATTCTGTCCCACCTCGAACGATGCGAGGCTGTGCGCCTGGTCTGCGCCTAAATCGAGCACCAGCTGTTTCATGGCGTTCGCCTGTTCATGATCTTTTGCATAACGTTTTTCTGTTCGACGTCACGCATTATAGAAGCTGCTGCTCAGGTAGTGGCGGCGGAGATGCTTAAATGCCACCATCAGCACCGCCGAAGCGGGTAATGCGAGCAACACGCCGACAAAGCCGAACAGCTGGCCGAAGGCCAATAAAGCGAAAATCACCGCAAGCGGATTGAGGCCGATGCGCTCGCCCACCAGGCGCGGCGTGAGGAAAAAGCCCTCCAGCACCTGGCCGGCGCCGTAGATCACGGCCACCGCGATCACGCCGCTCCAGTCGGTAAATTGCAGCACCGCCGAGATCAGCGCCAGCACCAGGCCTAGGCCGAAGCCCAGGTAGGGGATGAACACCAGCAGGCCGGTGATGATGCCGACCGGCAGCGCGACGTCGAAGCCGGCGATCGCCAGCGCCACCGAGTAGTACACCGCCAGCACGAACATCACCAGCAGCTGGCCGCGCAGATACTGGGCCAGCAGGGTGTCGACTTCCTCGGCCATGTCCATGGTGGCGACTATCCAGCGGCGCGGCACGCAGCCGGCGATACGGGCCAGCATCGGGTGCCAGTCCAGCAGCAGGTAGAACAGCACCACCGGGATCAGCACCAGCGTGGCGATCCAGCCCAGCACCGCGGTGCCGCCCACGCGCGCCGAATTGAGCACCGCGCTCCAGATCTCTTCGCCGCTGGTGGACATCTGTTGCGACACCAGCTTCTTGATGCCGGCGCTGTCGAGGCGTACCTTGACGCCCATTTCCTGTAATTTGGGACCCAGCAGGTCGTTGGCCTTGGCCAGGAAGGCGGGGATCTGCGCCTGCAGCAGGGGGATTTCCTTTTGCAGCACCGGCACCACGATCAGCACCAGCGTGGCGATGGCGGCGAAGAACAGCACCACCACCACCAGCACGGCCAGCGCGCGCGGCACCCGCAGGTTCAGTCGGCCCAGCCGCGGATGCAGGTGGTCGAGGAAATCGACGCCCGGATTGAGCGCGTAAGCGAGGATGGCGGCGGCCAGGAAGGGCGTCAGCACCGGTCCCAACGTGACCAGCAACAGGAAGAATGCCGCCCAAACCGCTACCCAGAATGCCGTTTGCTTTTGCTCTACCGAGAGGGGAAATGGCATGGAAAGTGATTTAGATGGTTAAAAACGGCTGTTGGACGGGGCATTTTGATAAAATAGCGGATTGACCGGGTTGTTGTGCAGCTTTTTGCGCATTTTCGTAGCTTTTTACTACGAAACAGGTCTCCGCCTTCTATTTTACCGCCTCCGCTGCGAAATACACCATGAGCCAAACTTCTAATGTTTCCCTGTCCTACCGTGACGCCGGCGTCGATATCGACGCAGGCGACGCTTTAGTCGAAGCGATCAAGCCTTTTGCCAAGCGCACCATGCGCGAAGGCGTGATGGGCGGCTTGGGCGGTTTCGGCGCCATGTTCGAGATCAGCAAGAAGTACAAGGAGCCGGTCCTGGTCTCCGGTACCGACGGCGTGGGCACCAAGCTGAAACTGGCGTTCGAGCTGAACCGCCACGACACGGTCGGCATCGACCTGGTCGCGATGAGCGTCAACGACATCCTGGTGCAGGGCGCCGAGCCGCTGTTCTTCCTCGACTACTTCGCCTGCGGCAAGCTGGACGTGGCCATCGCGACCGACGTCATCAAGGGCATCGCCCAGGGTTGCGAACAAGCCGGTTGCGCGCTGATCGGCGGCGAAACGGCGGAAATGCCTTCGATGTACCCGGCCGGTGAATACGACCTGGCCGGCTTCGCGGTCGGCGCGGTGGAGAAGTCGGCCATCATCGACGGCACCAAGATCGCTCCGGGCGACGTCATCCTGGGCCTGGCTTCGTCGGGCGTGCACTCCAACGGCTACTCGCTGGTGCGCAAGATCATCGAAGTGGCCAAGCCGGACCTGGAAGGCGACTTCCACGGCCGCAAGCTGGCCGACGTGCTGATGCAGCCGACCCGCATCTACGTCAAGCCGCTGCTGGCGCTGATGGCCTCGATGGAAGTGAAGGGCATGGTGCACATCACCGGCGGCGGATTGGTCGAGAACATCCCGCGCGTGCTGCAGCCTGGCCTGGTGGCCGAGCTGAACGGCAAATCGTGGACCATGCCTCCGCTGTTCACCTGGCTGCAGCAACACGGCGGCGTCGCCGACGCTGAAATGCACCGCGTGTTCAACTGCGGCATCGGCATGACCGTCATCGTGTCGAAGGAAAACGCCGCCGCCGCCATCGCCCAGCTGGAAGCGGCCGGCGAGACCGTCTACACCATCGGCGCCATCCGCGCCCGCGTCGGCGACGAACACCAGACCATCGTTGTCTAAGCGATAGGCAATTTCCAAGAAGCGGACCACGCCCCGATCGTCGTCCGCTTTTTTACGCCCGCCTTTTGCTGCCCGCCGCCCGCCGCCCCTTGGTGTAAGCTATAGCCACAAGCCGACAGCAGGAGTGACGATGAGCGCGAAGATTTCCGGACAGGCTATCGTGTCCGCATTACGCCAGCGGCTGCCCAAGCTGCTGGCCATTTACCTGTTCGGCAGTCGCGCAACGGGGCAGGCGGGCGCGGACAGCGATCTTGATCTGGCCGTGCTGGTCGAGGGCAAGCTGGACATCCTGTCGACATGGGAGCTGGCGCAATCGTTGGCCGATATCGTGGGTTGCGATGTCGATTTGATCGATCTTCGTGCCGCGTCTACGGTCTTGCAATATCAAGTCATTACCACCGGTTCCCGTTTGTGGAGCAAGGACGTGCAGGCAGCGCTTTACGAGTGCGCTATCCTGAGCCAAAAGACGGAATTGGATACCGCCCGCGCCGGTCTGCTGGAAGACATTGAACGCGAGGGGCACGTATATGGCCGATGATGTGGTCCTTAACAAAGCCGCCACAATAGAACGCTGCGTGGCCCGTGCTCGCGAGGAGTACATGAAAAATCCTGCCACGTTCGGCGATGATCACACGCGTCAGGACGCAGCGATTTTGAATATTCAACGGGCGTGTGAAGCCGCGCTGGATATGGGGCAGCATCTGATTCGCCGTGAGCGACTCGGTGTGCCGCAAAGCGCCCGCGATGTATTCAGCTTGCTGGCGGGTTCTGCCTGGATAGATGCGGGGCTTGCGGATGTAATGAAGCGCATGGTTGGCTTTCGTAATATCGCCGTGCACAACTATCAGGCACTACAGTTGCCGGTCACGGTCGCCATCATCGAAACGCATCTCGACGATTTTCTTGAGTTTAGCCGGAAAATCATTCTGCACGACGTTTAGGCAAAGATGGTCGTTTTTCCTGCCCGAGCAGACGCGGTGGCTATTTGCAATGAAAACTAAATACCTGGTCCGCTTGGCTTAAGGTCGCTGTGCAGCGTTTCACGGCCGGTGCCTCGATCCTTAAGAACCGCTCGGTGCCGCTGAACAGGCAATCAAACTTGTAGGCGTAGTGTGGCGCATCGGCGTTCATGCGCCAGGTTTGCAGAAGTTTGCCGCCGCGTTCGCGTTCATTGTCAGGGACCATAATAGGCAATGGACCAGTGTCGTCAATTTTTTCACCGGCTGGATGGGAGAGTATGCGCACCGATACAAGTTTGGCATTTTCCAGGCCCCATGAATCAGGAGCGACAGCTGGGCAGGCCAACGGTTTGGCAAAGGCAGGCGCCATCACGAGCAGCGCAATTGCGGAAAAAGAGCGGACTGAGATATTCATTCGACGACCGAATAGAGTTCCGGCCGTTGGGCGGCGCCGATTTTCCCGGATCGGCCAAAGCGGATGATACGCGCCACCGGCTTATGCGTGCGCCATTGATCAAGCACCACGATTCCGCCTGGGACCGCCTTGGCGAAAATAGCTGCATGGTTGCCGTGCGCATGGTTCGGATACCTGCCTTTGACGAATGTGGCGATAATGGTGCCTGAGGCGATTCGTCCGGACTTCACGAGTTCAGCCACTTTTTTGCCTTCAGACCAAAGCGAAGCCGCTGGCGCATTTGAAAATTCTTTGACCAACGTAACACACTGGCCATTGCCGACCAGCTCCTTTTGATCTGCATAATCGCGTGCGATATAGGGCATGATGAGCTCCTTTGTCTGGGAGCACAAATCGTAGCGCGGCGGCGTAATCTTGCTTTGAGTTACATTAATCTACGCGGCCTTTATTTGCGCGGCTCCGGCGGTGGCGGCATGCCGCCTTCCGGCACGGCGACCACGCCTTCCCGCATCTTCTTGCACACGCCCTTGACGTCCTCGCCGCGCCGGCCCTTGAACGTCACCTTGACGCCTTCGGCCTTGCCCTTGCAGGCGTCGATCGCTTCCTGCGGCGGGCCGCGCTTGCCGTCGGGCGGCGGCGGCTGGTTGGCGTTCTGCGCCGCGGCGCTCAGTGCTGCACTGGCCACCACGGCCAGCAGCATGCTGCGTTTGAATCGTCCCATCATCATCTCCTATTTTTTCAGAATTTTTTCCACCGGCGACGGCCGCAGGCGGAACGCGTCCGGCATGCCGGAACCCAGCAGCGGGCGCAGGTACAGGCGGAAGGCGTCGGTCACATCGGTGCCGCTGGCGCTGATGAACTCGTCCTCCATCACGCGCGTCTTGCCGGCCACGTCGGACAGCGCCATCAGCTCGTAATCGACCGAGTAGAAGCCGGTGCGCTTGATCGCCACCGAGCCGTCGCGCCCGCCCCACATGGCGAACTGCACCGCCTTCTCGCCGACCTCGCGCGCCTCGCGCTGGTCGACGTCCGACACGCAGCCGATGAACGAGCGCTGCAGATAGCCGAAGGTGTCGCCGCGCACCCGCTTGATGCCCAGCCTGGCCTTGATCTCGTCGCACAGCAGGTCGGCCAGCGCGCCGGTGCCCGACAGCTGCACATTGCCGTGCGCGTCGCGCTCGACCTCCTTGGCCAGCAGGCTGGCGATCGGCTCGCCGGATGCGTCGTGGATGCCCTCGGACACGGCGATCACGCAGCGGCCATAGCGCGCATAGGTGGCTTTGACGTCGGCCAGGAACCGCTCCAGCGAGAACACCCGCTCCGGCAGGTAGATCAGGTGCGGGCCGTCGTCCGGGAACTTCTTGCCCAGCGCCGAGGCGGCCGTCAGGAAGCCGGCGTGGCGGCCCATCACCACGCCCACGTACACGCCCGGCAGTGCGGCGTTGTCGAGGTTGGCGCCGGCGAAGGCCTGCGCGACAAAGCGCGCCGCCGACGGGAAGCCCGGCGTGTGGTCGCTGCCGACCAGGTCGTTGTCGATGGTCTTGGGGATGTGGATGCTGCGCAGCGGATAGCCGGCCTGCTGCGCCTGCTCGCTGACGATGCGCACCGTGTCGGACGAATCGTTGCCGCCGATGTAGTAGAACTGCTCGATCTCATGCGCGCGCAAGACCTTGAAGATTTCCTCGCAATAGGCCAGGTCCGGCTTGTCGCGCGTCGAGCCCAGCGCCGACGACGGCGTGGCCGCCACCAGCTCCAGGTTATGGCTGGTCTCGCGGGTCAGGTCGACCAGGTCTTCGTTGATGATGCCGCGCACGCCATGCAGCGCGCCGTACACGCGGGTGACGTCGCGGAAGCGGCGCGCCTCCAGCACCACCCCCGCCAGCGACTGGTTGATGACGGCGGTCGGCCCGCCTCCCTGTGCGACCAATATTTTTCCCGACGACATGCGCGCTCCTCCGTATTCGTTGAACAGGTTTGCTGCACCGAGACTATAGCGCGACTTTCAGCGCGCGCCGATATTCTTGTCGAGGAATTTCTCCACCCGGGTCCAGAAATCGATGCGGTTCTTCGGCAGCGCCCAGCCGTGGCCTTCCTCCGGGTATTCGATCCACTCGACGTTGGGATTGCCGGCCTTGACCGCGTCGTAGAACTTCAGCCCGTGCGTGATCGGCACCCGCACATCGGCGCCGCCGTAGGCCAGCAGCAGCGGCTGCGTCACGCGCGCGGCTTGGCGCAGCGGCGAGGTGGCCTGCAACTGCGCCGCGTCCTTGACGCGGTCGCCGATCAGCGCCGGCATGCCGTACTGCTTCCAGCCCTGCGGCAGGTCGGAGGCGTAGCGCCAGCCGCTGTCGTACATCAGGTCGATGTCGGTCACGCCCACCCAGTTGACGCCGCAGCGGTATAGCTCGGGATCGTTGATCAGGCCCATCAAGGTGGCGTAGCCGCCGTAGCTGGCGCCGGCGATGCAGATGCGCTTGGCGTCGGCCGTGCCCTGGGCGATGGCCCAGCGCGTGCCGTCGGCGACGTCGTCCTGCATCTTCAGGCCCCATTGTTTCCAGCCGGCGCGGAAGTGGGCGTCGCCGAAGCCGACGCTGCCGCGGAACTCCGGCTCCAGTACCGCATAGCCGCGTGTGGCCAGAAACTGGGCGTCTGCGTTCCAGTTCCAGCTGCCGCCGCGCATGAACGGGCCGCCGTGCACCAGCACCACCATCGGCAGGTGCTGGTCCTTGCCGCCCGGCGGCAGGGTCAGCCAGGCCGGGATGTCGCGGCCGTCGCGCGCGGCGTAGTGCACCAGCTCGCGGCTGCCCATCTCGGCCGGCTTGATCTGCGGCGCCAGGCTGCCGACCTCGCTCATGCGTTTGCTCTCGGTGTTGAACACCAGCGTGCGGCGCGGTTGCTTGTCCGAATACGATTGCACCAGCATCCACGGGGTCTCCGACCGGCTGGGCGGAGTGATCAGGTTGATGGTGCCGGGCAGCATGGCGTCCACCGTCTTTTGCAGCGCCTGCATGCCGGCGTCGAACCAGACCGTGCCTTCGGCGTCGCCGTGCACGCGCACGCCCAGCAGGCGGTCGTTGCTGATGATCAGGTGGCCGCTGAAGTCGAAGCCCTCCAGCTCCAGCATCGGCTGCTCGGCCAGCTTGCCGTGGACCAGGTCGTAGCGGTACAGCGCGCTGCGGTCGCGGCCGGCGCGGCTGGTCACGTACAGCGTGCCGTCCGGGCCGAAGGCCAGCGGATCGAAGCCGCCGGCGCCGCCGGTGTAGGCGTTGAAGCTGGCCAGCGCCCGCCATTGCGCGGTGGCCGGGTCGAGGTAGTGGATGGTTTCGATGTTCTGCTCCAGCGTCTCGACCACGCGCGGCTGGCCGTGCTGGTCCAGCAGCCAGCCGCGCGCCACGCCGGGATGCTCGACCGCGTGGGTCAGGCCGGTGCGCGTGTTCAGCCGCAGCAGGTCCGACGCCACCAGGATGCCGGCGCCGCGGATGTCGGCGTCGGTGACGTAGACTTCCTCGCTGTCCTGCGCGCCGGCCTGGTCGAGCATGAAGGTGTGCCAGGGCAGCAGCTCGCGGCCGCCGTCGCCGTTCTGGAAGAAGGGATTGTTGCGCTTGGCCAGCTGGCGGAAGTGCTTGCCGTCGCGGTCGACCACGAACAGGCCGGGGCCGTAGCGCACATCGCGCTGGGCTACGCTCTTGTCCACCGTGCTGAACAGCAGGCGCTCGTTGTTGATCCAGTGCGCGCGGCCGATGTCGGTGTCGGCGAACTGCGCCACCATGTGCGCGCTCAGGTCGCTCAGGTCGACCACCGCCAGGCCGTCGCGCTGGTCGTTGGCGCCGATGAAGGCGGCCAGGTAGCGGCCGTTGGGCGAGAGCACGGCGCCGTTGAAGGCGGAGTTGTTGAAGAAGCTGGTGATCGGCGGCGGCGCGGCCTGCGCCTGGCAGGCGCACGCCACTACGAGCAGGCCCAGCAGTTTGCGGATGGCGCTCAACGTGCCGCTCCCGGACCGATATTCTTGTCGAGGAATTTCTCGACGCGGGTCCAGAAGTCGAAGCGGGTTTTCGGCAGCGCCCAGCCGTGGCCTTCGTCCGGGTATTCGACCCACTCGACGTTGGGGTTGGTTTGCTTGACCGCGTTGTAGAACTTGGTGCCGTGCGGCAGCGGCACGCGCATGTCGGCGCCGCCGTAGGCCAGCAGCAGCGGCTGCTTGATGCGGGCCGCCTGCAACAGCGGCGAGGTGGCCTTCAACTGCTCGGCGTCCTTGACCGGGTCGCCGACCAGGTCGATCATGCCGTACTGGCGCCAGCCGTCCGAGAAGTCCGACGTGTAGGCCCAGTGGCCGTCATGCATCAGGTTGATGTCGGTGACGCCGGACCAGTCGATGCCGCATCGGTAGAGGTCGGGATCGTTGATCAGGCCCATCAAGGTGGCGTAGCCGCCGTAGCTGGCGCCGGCGATGCAGATGCGCTTGGCGTCGGCGGTGCCCTCGGCGATGGCCCAGCGCGCGCCGTCGGCGATATCGTCCTGCATCTTCAAGCCCCATTGCTTCCAGCCGGCGCGGAAGTGGCGCGCGCCGAAGCCCAGGCTGCCGCGGTATTCCGGCTCCAGCACCGCGTAACCGCGCGAGGCCAGGAACTGCGAGTCCGGCTCCCACGCCAGGTTGCCGCCACGCACATACGGGCCGCCGTGCACCAGCACCACCAGCGGCAGGTGCTTGCCGCTGCCTTGTGGCACGGTCAGCCAGGCCGGGATGTCGAGGCCGTCGCGTGCCTTGTAGTGCACCATGATCTTGTGCGCCATCTGGGTCGGCTGGATGGACGGGTAGCTGGCGCCGACGGCGGTCAGCTGCTGGTTGTCGCGGTTGTACAGGAAGCTGCGCGACGGCCACACGTCGCTGAAGGACTGCACCAGCACCCACGGCGCCTGCGGCCGCGACGGCGGCGTCAGCAGGTTGATGGTGTTGGGCAGCATGGTGTCTATCTTTTCTTGCATGGCCTTCATGGCCGGGTCGAACCAGACGGTGCCGGCGGCATCGGTCTGGTAGCGCACGCCGAGCATCTTGTGCTGGTCCATGATCAGCTGGCCAGCGAAGTCGTAGCCGTCGAGCTTGACGATGGGCTGCTCGGAGACGGTGTTGGTGGCGAGGTTGTAGCTGTGCACCGCCATGAGGTCGCTGCGGTGGTTGATGATCACGTACAGCGTGCCGTCCGGCCCGAACGCCAGCGGCTTGAAGGCGCCCTTGCCGCCGGTGTAGCTGTCGAAGCCGGTCAGCTTGCGCCAGGCGTTGGTGGCCGGGTCGCGGTACCAGATCTCGCTGGTGCGGTCTTTCGAGGTGACGGTCAGGCGCGGCTCGCCCTTGTTGTCCAGCAGCCAGGTCATGCTGTCGCCGGGACGGGCGATGGTGCTGGCCACGCGGCCGGTGAGCGTGTTGATGCGTTGCAGGTCGACGTAGTCCAGCTGGCCGGGACCGCTGATGCTCTTGTTGACAACGTACATATACTCGGAATCCTGCGGGCCGTCCTGGTCCAGCATGAAGGTGTGCCAGGGCAGCAGCTCGCGCAGGTGTGTGGCGGTGGGGCCGCCGCTGATGAAGGGCTTGCCGATGCGCATGACCAGCTGGCGGAAGGCGCTGCCGTCGCGGTTGATCGCGTACAGGCCGGGCGCGTAGCGCTGGTCGCCCTGGGCCAGCGTATGGTCGGCGGCGGTGAAGGCCAGGCGCTCGTCGTTAATCCACTGGAACCTGCCGATGTCGGCGTCGCTGAAGTTGCCCACCACCTTGACCGTGTTCGCGCCCAGTTCGACCACGGCCAGGCGGTCGCGCTGGTCCTTGGAGCCGACCTTGACGGCCAGGTATTTGCCGCTGGGCGAAAGCAGCGCGTCGCTGAATTCGGGATTGCCGAAAAAGTCCTCGACCGAGGGACGGGCCGGCGGCGCGTCGGCGGCCTGGGCGGCGTGGAAGGGCAGGCCGATGGCGCAGGCCAGCAGCAGGATGGTGCGAAGTTTCATGGGCGGTCTCGAAATAGGCTGTGCCGGCACAATAGCACCAAGTTATCAAATCCGCCACATGTGCCGTGTATCTTAACGTTCCGGCGCCCGGATGTAATCGACCAGCGCGCCGGTCGCGCGGTCGGGCGCGGGCGTGAGCAGGCTGACCGCGAGCATCGTCAGCAGGCCGGCCGGCACGCCGAAGATGCCGGCCGAGATGGGCGCGATGTGGAACCATTGGCCGGCCGCGCTGCCGCCCAGGATGGGATTGGCGTGCAACATGTAGTACAGGCAGACCGCGAAGCCGGTCGTCATGCCGGCCACCGCGCCCTGGTAGTTGGCGCGCTTCCAGAACACGCCCAGCACCAGCGCCGGGAACAGCGCCGAGGCCGCCAGCGAGAAGGCCGCGCCCACCAGCGACAAAATGTCGCCCGGTTTTTGCGAAGCGCCGTACGCGGCGATGAAGGCCACGCCCAGCAGCAGCAGCTTGGAGATGGTGACCCGCTTCTGGGTCGAGGCGCTGCGGTCGACCAGCTTGTAGTAGATGTCGTGCGACAGCGCGTTGGAGATCGCCAGCAGCAGGCCGTCGGCGGTCGACAGCGCGGCGGCCAGGCCGCCCGCCGCCACCAGGCCCGACACCACGTAGGGCAGGCCGGCGATTTCCGGCGTGGCCAGCACCAGCACGTCGGCGTCGATGGTGATCTCGGCCAGCTGCACGATGCCGTCGTGGTTGATGTCGCTGATGCCGAACAGCGGATTGAGCTTGTCCACATTGGCCCAGTACGACACCCAGTTGGGCAGGTGCGCGGAGTCGCTGCCGACCAGCGCGTTGTAGATGTCGTACTTGACCAGCACCGCCAGCGCCGGAATGGTCAGGTAGATCAGCAGGATGAAGAACAGCGTCCAGAACACCGACACGCGGGTCTCGTGCACCGACGGCGTGGTGTAGGAGCGCATCAGGATGTGCGGCAGCGCGGCCGTGCCCAGCATCAGGCAGAACACCAGCGCCAGGAAGTTGTTGCGCTTGATGTCCGAGGTTTCCGGATCGCCGGGGTAGGGCGTGGCGTGCGGCGTGATCGGCTCGGCGCGCGCCAGGTTCTGCGCGCGCGCCTCGGCCCAGTCGTGCGCCGCCTCGTCGGCGCTTTTCGGATAGGCGATCAGGGCCCGCTCGGCGCTGCGGATCTCCAGCAGCGAAGCGTTGCGCAGCTTGACGCGGTCGAGCGCGCGCTGGACCTCGGCGCGGCCGGTCTCCCACGACGCCGGCAGGGTGCGGATGCGGGCCTCGAAATCGGCGGCGCGCTGGCGGAAGATGGCGCGCACCTCGGCCTCCTTCGGATCGTTCTGCAGCACGTTCTCGCGCGCGCTCAGCTTGGGCAGCAGCTTGCCGTAGGCCAGCTGCGGGATCGGATTGTCGGTGTGCTTGCCGGACAGCCAGACCGCCGGCATCAAAAACGCCACCAGGATGATGATGTACTGCGCCACCTGGGTCCAGGTGATGGCGCGCATGCCGCCGAGGAAGGAGCACACCAGGATGCTGGCCAGGCCGAGGAAGATGCCGACCGAGAAATCGACGCCGGTGAAGCGCGAGGCGATCAGCCCGACCGCGTAGATTTGCGCCACCACGTAGGTGAAGGACACGATGATGGTGGCCGCCACCGCCAGGATGCGCACCGCGCGCCCGCCGCGGCCGTCGCCGTCGCCGCCGCCGTAGCGGGCCGCCAGGAAATCGGGAATGGTGTACTGGCTGAACTTGCGCAGATAGGGCGCGATCAGCAGCGCCACCAGGCAGTAGCCGCCGGTCCAGCCCATGATGTAGGCCAGGCCGTCGAAGCCGTGCAGGTACAGGCCGCCGGCCAGGCTGATGAAGCTGGCGGCGGAGATCCAGTCGGCGGCGGTGGCCATGCCGTTGAACATGGCCGGCACGCGCCGCCCGGCCACGTAGTATTCGAGCACGTTGGACGTGCGGCTGAGCACGCCGATCGACGCGTACAGCACGATGGTGGCGAACATGAACAGGTAGCCGATCCAGGTGCGCGACATGCCTTCCTGCTCCAGCACCGACAGCGCGACCAGGAAGCAGGCGAAGCCGCCGGTGAACAGCAGGTAGTAGCTGCGCAGGCGCTGGAAGAAGGTGCGGGTCGCCTTCACGCGCGGCGCTCCTGGGCGGCACGGTCGAGCTTGCGCATGCGCCACGCATAGACGGCCAGGATGGCCAGGTAGACCAGCGATGCGCCCTGCGCCGCCAGATAGAACGACAGCGGCCAGCCGAACACGCTCAGGCCGGCCAGTTCGCGCGCGAAGTAGGCGGCACAGAAGCCGGTCGCCAGCCAGCCCAGCAGCAGGATGGCGGTCAGGCGGCGCGTCTTGTGCCAGTGCTGTTCGCGGCTGAGTGGGGCGGCGGGTTTATCCATTGTTATCCATAGTACGGCGGTTCGCCTTCCTGTTCCGGCGGGCGCGGCGGCAGCGGGAAGGTCAGCCGGAACAGCGCGCCCGGCAGCTTCGATTGCTGCGCGCGCGGGTTGTTGTAGATGTCGACTTCGGCGCCGTGCTGCTGGGCGATCTCGCGCACGATGGCCAGGCCCAGTCCGCTGCCCTCGGCCTTGTTGCCGAGGATGCGGTAGAAGCGCTCGAACACCCGCGCCCGTTCGGCCTGGGCGATGCCCGGCCCGGTGTCCTCGACTTCCAGGTAGCCGTGCTCCTCGTCGCGCCGCACCCGCACGGTGACGCTGCCGCCGGCCGGCGTGTAGCGCAGCGCGTTGTCGATCAGGTTGGACAGCAGCTCGCGCAGCATGGTCGGATTGCCGACGATCTGCACCGGCTCGGTCGGCGCCTCGTAGCCCAGGTCGATGCGCTGCGCGAACGAGGCCTGCACCCAGTCCTGCACCACGCCGCGCGCCAGCTCCGACAGTTCCAGCGGCAGCATGGCGGTGCCGGCCTGCGGCTGGTTCTCGGCGCGGGCCAGGGCCAGCAATTGATTGACCAGCCGGGTGGCCGCTTCCGAGCTCTTGGCCAGCTGCTCCAGCGAGCGGTGGATTTCGCCGCTGTCGGTCTGGCGCAGCGCCAGCTCGGACTGCATGCGCATGCCCGCCAGCGGCGTGCGCATCTGGTGCGCGGCGTCGGCGATGAAGCGCTTCTGCATCTCGATCGACAGCGACAGCCGCGCCAGCATGTCGTTCAGTGAATTGACCAGCGGCGAGATTTCCTCCGGCACCTGGTTGGAGGCGATCGGGCTCAGGTCGTCCGAGCTGCGCGCGCGTATCCGCTCCTGCAACTGCGCCAGCGGCGACAGTCCGCGCGACAGCGCAAACCACACCAGGGCCAGCACGATGGGCAGGATGATGAACTGCGGCAGGATCACGCCCTTGATGATGGCGTTGGCCAGCTGGCCGCGTTTTTCCAGCGTCTCGGCCACCTGCACCAGCGCCAGCTGTTCGTCGCCGCTGTTGCGCTCCAGCCGCACGTAGGCGTAGGCCACGCGCACCGGCGTGCCGTGCATGGTGTCGTTGCGGAAGCGCACGCTGCCGCGCGGCTTGTCGTCCTCGTCGATGACCGGCGGCGGCAGGTCGCGGTCGCCGTCCACGTGTTCGCCGCGCGGGCCCTGGATCTGGAAGTAGACGTTGTCGACATCGTCGGCGCGCAGGATGTCGCGGGCCGGGCCGGACAGGCCCTTGATGACCTTGCCGTCCACCGCGCGCACCTGCTGCGCCAGCACGGTGACGCTGTCTTCCAGCGCATGGTCGAACGGCTGGTTGGCGATGGACTTGGCCACCAGGTAGGTGATCGCGATGCTCATCGGCCACAGCAGCAGCAGCGGCGCCAGCATCCAGTCCAGGATCTCGCCGAACAGCGAGTGCTGGATGCCTTCGTCCGCCTCGGGCGCCGGCGGCTGGTATTCCAGATCCTTCGCCAGCTCCGGCTGCGCTGGCTGTGCGGCCGGCGGTGTCACTTGGGGGCGTCCGTATATTTTTCGAGGCAGTAGCCGAGGCCGCGCACGGTGGCGATGCGGATGCCGCCGATTTCGATCTTCTTGCGCAGCCGGTGCACATAGACCTCGATGGCGTTGTTGCTCACTTCCTCGCCCCATTCGCACAGGTGGTCGACCAGCTGTTCCTTGGACACCAGCCGGCCGCTGCGCGCCAGCAGGATTTCCAGCAAGCCCAGCTCGCGCGCCGACAGGTCCAGCATCTGCTCGTTGATGTAGGCGCTGCGGCCGACCTGGTCGTAGCTCAGCGGCCCGTGCCTGACCACGGTGGCGCCGCCGCCGGCGCCGCGCCGGGTCAGGGCCCGTACGCGCGCCTCCAGTTCGGACAGCGCGAAGGGCTTGGCCATGTAGTCGTCGGCGCCCAGGTCGAGGCCGTTGACGCGCTGCTCGATCGAGTCGGCCGCCGTCAAGATCAGCACCGGCAGCAGCGAGGCGCGCGCGCGCAGGCGGCGCAGCACCTCCAGCCCGGACAGCTTGGGCAGGCCCAGGTCCAGGATCAGCAGGTCGAACTCCTGGGTGGAGAGGGCGGTGTCGGCTTCCTGGCCGTTGCTGACGCAATCGATGGCGTAGCCGGACTGGCGCAGCGAGCGGGTCAGGCCGTCGGCCAGCACGCTGTCGTCCTCGGCAAGTAAAATTCGCATTATGTAGACACTCCAACACACTCCGGCTGCAGAAGATCCTATTGTGTTTCATTTCGCGCAAGGTGGCGAGTTTTTGTGCAATCTCAAAATTGTTTAAAAATCGTGCTTGCATTAAGCACTGTTTTTTTATACAGTGCTGCCTGTACCGACGAATTTGCACCCACCTACTGGTTGAAAGAACATTATGGACGATAAAAAAGCTGTTGTACCTGCATCAGAAAAAGCCAAGGCGCTGGCCGCCGCGCTGGCCCAAATCGAGAAGCAATTCGGCAAAGGCTCCGTAATGCGCATGGACGCCAACACGCCGATCGAGGACGTGCAGGTCGTGTCGACCGGGTCGCTCGGCCTGGATATCGCGCTGGGCGTCGGCGGCTTGCCGCGCGGCCGCGTGGTGGAAATCTATGGCCCTGAATCGTCGGGCAAAACCACGCTGACCCTGCAAACTATTGCTGAAATGCAAAAACTGGGCGGCACCTGCGCCTTCATCGACGCCGAGCACGCGCTGGACGTCGGCTACGCACAGAAGCTGGGCGTCAACCTGCACGAGCTGCTGATCTCGCAGCCGGACACCGGCGAACAGGCGCTGGAAATCTGCGACGCGCTGGTGCGCTCCGGTTCGGTCGACCTGGTGGTCATCGACTCGGTCGCCGCGCTGACGCCACGCGCCGAGATCGAAGGCGACATGGGCGATTCGCTGCCAGGCCTGCAAGCCCGCCTGATGTCCCAGGCGCTGCGCAAGCTGACCGGTTCGATCAACCGCACCAACACCCTGGTCATCTTCATCAACCAGATCCGCATGAAGATCGGCGTCATGTTCGGCAGCCCGGAGACCACCACCGGCGGCAACGCGCTGAAGTTCTACGCCTCCGTGCGCCTGGACATCCGCCGCACCGGCTCGATCAAGTCGGGCGACGAGGTGATCGGCAACGAAACCAAGGTCAAGGTCGTCAAGAACAAGATCGCGCCGCCGTTCAAGGAAGCGCACTTCGACATCCTGTACGGCGCCGGCACCTCGCGTGAAGGCGAGATTCTGGACCTGGGCGTGGAAGCGAAGATCGTCGAGAAGTCCGGTTCCTGGTACAGCTACAACGGCGAGCGCGTCGGCCAGGGCAAGGACAACGCCCGCATCTTCCTGCAGGAGCGTCCCGAGCTGGCGTGGGAAATCGAAAACAAGGTCCGTGAATCGCTGGGCGTGCGCGTACTGCCGCCGCTGGCCGCCGACAAGGGCGACACCGTGGTCAAGCTGAAATCGGTCGACAAGGCCGACAAGGCTGATAAGGCAGACAAAGGCGACAAGGCCGACGCCGCGTAATCAGCGTCCGCTTGATCCCGAACCACCGCGCTGTTGATTCAGCCGGTGGTTTTCTCATTGTGCAGAGGTTTTTTCTATGGCAGCACCGCAACTTAGCCTGAAGGGCCGCGCCCTGCGCTATCTGTCGATGCGCGAACACAGCCGCATGGAGCTGACCCGCAAGCTGGCGCGCTACGCGGAGGAGGGCGACGACGTCGAAGCCCTGCTCGACCTGCTGGAAAAGAACAACTGGCTGTCGCAGGAACGTTTTTCCGAGGCGCTGATCCACCGGCGTTCGGCCCGCTTCGGCAACAGCCGCATCGTCGCCGAGCTGCAAAGCCACGGCATCAAGGGCGAGGAACTGCAGGAACTGAAGGCCGGCCTGGCCGCAGGCGAGACCGAACGCTGCGTCGAGGTCTGGAACCGCAAGTTCGGCACCGTGGCCGCCGATCCGCAGGAACGCAACAAGCAGATGCGCTTTCTGCTGCAACGGGGATTCTCCCAGCGCGCCGTGCAAACCGCCCTGAAAGGCGCGCCGGAAGACGATTGAGCCGTTACCGCGCCGCACCATGCAATGTTTCCATGACTGAAATAACACGGATGAATTTCTTGTAAAAACGATCTCGAAACGGCCATTTTTCCTTCCAAAAGATATGTTCTGACGCAACTGGAGGTCTTGATGTGCTACACTTTTGGGGTTTTTGCAGCGCCGCAGGTGCGGTAGTTGTCCGTAGAAGCTGCGGACACGTGCGATCAGCACATGGCTGCTTACTAAATTTCTGTCGCGAGAGCGGCATCGGTCTTATGTCCCTGTCAACCCCAGTTAACCGACGTGCGCTACGGCACACGCGCGCAATTGCTGTCCAAGCGTACGCACGCGACGACGGACTGTGGGATCTCGACGCCCATATCACCGACATCAAAGTGATCGACACCGTGCTGGCCTCGGGCCCACGTGCTGCCGGCACCCCTCTGCATGACCTGCACCTGCGTTTGACCGTCGATCTGCAACTGAACATCGTCGATGCCGAAGCCGCATCCGATGCCGTTCCGTATCCCGGCTACTGCGACACCATTGCCCCCGATTATAAAAAACAGCTCGTCGGCCTGAACCTGATGAAAGGTTTCCGCCACGAGCTCAAGCAACGCCTGTCCGGCATCGCCGGCTGCACCCATTTGACCGAACTGGCGCAGATCCTGCCCACGGCCGCGGTGCAGGCGTTCGCCAACGATGTCTGGTCGACCAACGACGCGGCGACCGAGAATGACGGCGTGCCGCGCCAGAAGCCGTTTCAACTCGACAAATGCCATGCCCTGCGCACCGACGGCGGAGCAGTGGCGCAGTTTTACCCGCGCTGGGTGGCCAAAGCAGCACCAGGTGGCGCGTAGCAATCTCTGCTTACTAGATTCACACATTTCGCAGTATCAACCGATTTTTACACATCAGCATCAGAAGGGAAGCCAGCATGAAAATCCATGAGTATCAAGGCAAAGAAATCCTCCGAAAATTCGGAGTGACGGTTCCGCGCGGTATTCCGTGCATGTCCGTTGAAGAAGCAGTCAAAGCTGCTGAAACCTTGGGCGGCCCGGTCTGGGTTGTAAAAGCACAGATCCACGCCGGTGGCCGTGGTAAAGGCGGCGGCGTCAAAGTCGCCAAATCGCTGGAACAAGTCAAAGAATTCTCCGAGCAGATCCTGGGCATGCAGCTGGTCACGCACCAGACCGGCCCTGAAGGCCAGAAAGTACGCCGCCTGCTGATCGAAGAAGGCGCGGACATCAAGAAAGAACTGTACGTATCGCTGGTCACCGACCGCGTATCGCAGCGCGTGGTGCTGATGGCTTCCTCTGAAGGCGGCATGGACATCGAAGAAGTTGCCGAGTCCCACCCGGAACTGCTGCACTCGATCGCCATCGATCCATCGATCGGCCTGACCGACGCTGAAGCCGCTGGCATCGCCGCCAAGATCGGTGTGCCGGAAGCGTCGATCGCCGACGCCGTCACCAACCTGCAAGGCCTGTACAAAGCCTACTGGGAAACCGACTCGTCGCTGGCCGAAATCAACCCGCTGATACTGACCGGTTCGGGCAAGGTCATCGCTCTGGACGCCAAGTTCAACTTCGACGCCAACTCGCTGTTCCGTCAACCAGAAATCGTCGCCTACCGCGATCTGGACGAAGAAGATCCAGCTGAAGTTGAAGCATCGAAATTCGATCTGGCCTACATTTCCCTGGACGGCAATATCGGTTGCCTGGTGAACGGCGCCGGCCTGGCCATGGCCACCATGGACACCATCAAGCTGTTCGGCGGCGAGCCTGCCAACTTCCTGGACGTCGGCGGCGGCGCCACGGCTGAGAAAGTGACCGAAGCCTTCAAGATCATGTTGAAAAACCCAGGCCTGAAAGCCATCCTGGTCAACATCTTCGGCGGCATCATGCGTTGCGACGTGATCGCCGAAGGCGTGATCACCGCGGTCAAGGCCGTGTCGCTGAACGTGCCGCTGGTGGTCCGCATGAAGGGCACCAACGAAGACCTGGGCAAGAAGATGCTGGCCGACTCCGGTCTGCCTATCATCGCAGCCGACACCATGGAAGATGCAGCGAAGAGCGTCGTCGCCGCCGCTGCCGGTCAAGCTTAATTAAGGAATCAACATGTCCATTCTGATCAATAAAGATACCAAAGTCGTTACCCAAGGTATTACCGGCAAAACCGGTCAATTCCACACCCGCGGTTGCCGCGACTACGCGAACGGCAAAAACGCCTTCGTGGCAGGCGTGAACCCGAAGAAAGCCGGCGAAGATTTCGAAGGCATTCCTATTTTCGCTAACGTTGCAGAAGCGAAAAAAGAAACCGGCGCCAACGTTTCCGTGATCTACGTACCGCCAGCAGGCGCTGCCGCCGCGATCTGGGAAGCTGTCGAAGCCGAACTGGACCTGGCCATTTGCATCACCGAAGGCATTCCTGTCCGCGACATGATGGCCCTGAAGGACCGCATGGCCAAAGCAGGTTCCAAGACCCTGCTGCTGGGCCCTAACTGCCCAGGCCTGATCACCCCTGACGAAATCAAGATCGGCATCATGCCAGGTCACATCCACCGCAAGGGCCGTATCGGCGTGGTATCGCGTTCGGGCACCCTGACCTATGAAGCAGTTGGTCAGCTGACCGCACTGGGCCTTGGCCAATCGTCGGCAGTCGGCATCGGCGGCGACCCGATCAACGGTCTGAAGCACATCGACGTCATGAAGATGTTCAACGACGATCCTGATACCGACGCGGTCATCATGATCGGCGAAATCGGTGGTCCGGACGAAGCCAACGCGGCTTACTGGATCAAAGACAACATGAAAAAACCGGTCGTCGGCTTCATCGCCGGTGTGACCGCTCCTCCGGGCAAGCGCATGGGCCACGCCGGCGCGCTGATCTCCGGCGGCGCTGACACCGCACAAGCCAAACTGGAAATCATGGAAGCTTGCGGCATCACCGTCACCAAGAACCCGTCCGAAATGGCGCGTCTGCTGAAAGCAATGCTGTAATAACAGTTCGCTTTAGTGTGAAATAATGAAGGGGAGCCTAGCGCTCCCCTTTTTTTGCTTTGGAGACCAGATTGGCGAAGATCCTCATCTCACGGGATGGACAGATAGAACAGCAAGTACAACTGAGCAAAGAGCGGATGACCATCGGCCGTCACCCACGCAACGACATCGTGCTGACGCATCCGGCCGTCAGCGGCGACCACGCCGTCATCGTCACCATCCTGGACGACTCCTTCCTGGAAGACCTGCACAGCACCAACGGTACCTTCGTCAATGGCCACCGCATCGGCAAGCACTTCCTGCAACACCGGGATGTGATCAAAATGGCCAAGTTTCAGGTCGAGTTCGTCGCCGACGGCGTGCGGCCCATGATGGCGGCGGAGCCCGTGCTGGCGCAAATCGAAGTAATAAATGGCAACAATGCCGGCAAGCAGATGGCGCTGACCAAGCCGCAGACCACGCTCGGCCGCGCCGGCGTGCAGGTGGTGGTGATCCATCGCCAGCCCGATGCCTACACCATCACCCACCAGGAAGGCGCGCAGCCGCCGCTGGTGAATGGCATCGCCCTGGGCAAGCAAGCCCAGCGTTTGAATCACGGCGACGTGATCGACCTCGGCGGAACCCAGATGGCCTTCCGCATCGCCTGACAATAATTGTCAACGGCGACCCTGGCTGACAAATTGCGGCCCGCGACTGACAAAAAACGGCAGTCCGGACGGCACAAAGCGACAGTTTTTGGCATATTTTGTGGTTTTTGAACCGAAAAACGGGCTGGCACACCAATTGCTCATAGCTAAGTGTCCTACCAAATTTTGATGTTCAACACACCCCAGGAGTCGAAAATGAAATCCATGAAAATGATGAA
The DNA here is from genome assembly GCF_019166075.1 of Duganella violaceipulchra. NCBI lineage: Bacteria > Pseudomonadati > Pseudomonadota > Betaproteobacteria > Burkholderiales > Oxalobacteraceae > Duganella > Duganella violaceipulchra. Next base: position 196,347 of record NZ_JAHTGR010000014.1, read on the forward strand.
GAAACAAGCCCAGGCCGGCTTCACCCTGATCGAACTGATGATCGTGGTTGCCATTATCGGTATCCTGGCCGCTGTCGCGATTCCAGCGTATAGCGACTACACCGTGAAAGCCAAGATGGCCAATGCGCAAGGCGCGGTCGACTCGATCAAGACCGCGGTGGCACTGTGCGCCCAGGAAGGTGGAGGGGATCTGACTGGTTGCGACGCCGGCGTCAAAGGCGTGCCGACCTTCACCCCAACCAAAGAAGTGGTCAGCGCCTCCGTCAAGGACGGTGTGATCATTGAGAAATTCGCCACCGGCGTCGGCAAAGGCATCGACGGTTTGACCGCGACCTACACCCCGACCATTGCCGCCGGCGCTTCCAACGTCACCTGGACCGTGACCACCGACGTCACCAACACCGCAGCTACCAACGCGCTGACCAAGAACAACATCGTTCCATAATATTCGAGTTCTTACCCCCGATGGCCCGGTCGAATTTTCGACCGGGCTTTTTTTTCGTTCAAGGGGCTTCGGCGCTAACGGCAGGGCGCGATGCGTGTCGCTCCTCGGAGGCTGGCCGGCGGCAGCTGTAGCGTTGCCCGCTGTCCGGAGCTGTCGAGCGTCGCGCTGAAGCGCTTGCCGTTCACGCTGTAACAAGTGCCGGCCCCGGCGCCGTGCAGTGTGAGCCGCCATGAACGCTGCGATGGCGCGCCACGGTAACTGCCGTGGGCAGCGCCGATGCTCAGGCTGCGATGGGCGTCATCCCAGCGGATGGCGGTGGTCATCAGCCGGCCCTGTTTGCGGTACGCCTCGCTGACGTCATCGTCCTCCTGCAACAAGGCGCTGCCCGACGCGCCGGTGTAGATGTCGAGCAGCATCCGCCGCTTGTCGGCGCCGGCGGTGCTGGTGGTGTAGTCCTGGCGCGGCAGGATGGCGCCGGCCTTGACGAACACCGGCAGCAAGCCGCGCTCGGCGCCGACGCTGATCACCGTTCCGCCGGCGGCCACCTGCTGCGGGGCTTGCGGCTGCCAGAAATCGTACCAGCCGCCTGCCGGCAGCCACACTTCGGTGGCGTCATCGCGGCTGGTGCGCGGCGCGACCAGCAGCGACGGTCCCCACATGTATTGCAGGTCGTGGCTCCATGCGGCGTCGTCATGCGGATAGTCAAGCAGCATGGCGCGCGCCATCGGCAGGCCGCTGGCCGCCGCCTCATGCGCCGCCGAATAAATGTATGGCATCAGCTGATAGCGGGCTTGCGCAAACTGGCGAGCCGCGTCCTGTTCGCCGGCGCCGCGGTCCAGCGGCCAGCGCGACGGCCCCATGCCATGCGGCTTCCAGATCGGCGCGAACGCACCGAAGCCCATCGCCCATTGCCGGTACAGATCGGCGTCCGGACCCTGTTTGGCATCCCAATCGTAGAAGCCGCCGGCGTCATGGCCCCAATACGGAAAGCCGGACAAACCGGCCAGCTGCATGCCGCTAATCTGCATCTTCATTTCGTCGAAATTGGGCTTGATGTCGCCGCTCCACAGCGAGGCATAGCGTTGCGCGCCGGCCGTCATGCCGCGCACCCAGACATACGGGCGCTGGCTGATGGCCGACTTGTCCCAGCCATCGCGCACCAGTGCCTGTGCGATTAGGAAGAACTAGTAATTGCGCATCTCGGCGAAGCTGCGGCCGTTGGCCAGCATGGTATCGGCCGGCGCGCCGCCCATTTCGTCAAATTCGTCTATCCACAGCGCGTCGCCCGGATAGTGCAGCTTGGGGTCCAGCGACTTGCGGTACAGGATGTCCCAAAACCATTTGCGGAAGGCGGGGTTGGTCTGGTCCGGCGCGCTGGTGGCGAAGTCGATGCCCGATACGCCGGGCACATTGAACTCGGGCTTCCAGCCTTCGCTGTACTGGAGGATGCAGCGGTTGACGTCGATGGTCGTGACCAGGCCGTTCTGTTTCAGCCATTGTGCATATTCGGCCGGCTGCGGATAGCGGCCGTGGTCCCATTCCGGATACGATTCGCAGCGCTTGCCGCCACCGGCGCGCCAGCGGTTGTCATTGACGATATGGTCGATGGGGAAGCCGGCGGCGCGGTGCTCGCCGACCTTTTGCTTCCACCAGGCTTCGTCCGAGGGCGTGGCCGCATCGTGGTCGTGCGACTTGTCCGACAGCGCCAGGCCGAACATCGCCTTGGGCGGCAGGCGCGGTTTGCCGGTCAGCTCGACATAGTGCGCCAGCACCTCGCGCGGCGTCGGGCCGGCGATGAAATAGTAGTCCATGCGGCCGGCGTAGCCTTGCGTGTCGATGCCGAATTCGTAGCGTCCGCCGGCGCCGAAACTGAAGCGATTCTTGAAGGTGCTGTTCAGGAAGACGCCGTAGCCCTTGCTGGAAATATAGAACGGCACCAGCAACGGCGCCTGCTGGATCTGCTCGCTGCCGTAATTGTGGCCCAGTTCCTGGCCGCGCAGGTCGATGGACTGGGCGCGGCCGTAGTAGCCATGGCCCAGCGCGGTAAAGTGTTCGCTCGGATCGGGCGCGAAGCTGCGCACGATGCCGCTGTCGCGCCATTGCAGGCCGCCTTGTTCCGCCAGTACCGGCGTGCCTGCCATCAGGTAGGTGACGGCCAGCGTCTGCTTGTCGACGATGAGGCGCAGCGGGGTGGCGCCCGGCAGCTGCATCGTCAGCGTCGCGCCTTGCTCGTTGATCTGGAGCGGGCCATCATGCGGGAGCGCCTCGACCATCTCGTAATAATTATCGGGGAAGTAAGCCTCGCTCTTGCGCACCGTTTGCAGCCGGATCGCATGTGGGCCATAAGGCGTGATGCGCAGGCTGGCGCCCGCCGCATCGGAGACGATCACACTGGAGCCGCTGCGGACATAGCCGGGATCTGCATGCGCAGGCGCGGCGAGCACACCAGCGAGCGTCAACGCGCGCGGAAACCACACCCGATAAAAATTTCGCATATCAAGGTCAGACGATTTTCTGGCGGTCGGCGATCAGCGCTTCGTAGGTCAGGTTTTGCAGCATGGTGTAGTGGACCGGATCGAGGTCGATGAACTGCACGCCGTAGGTGAAGACTTCGGGCTTGTCGCCGGCGGCCGGCTTGACCACGTTGATGTTGCGGATGGTGGCATTCGGATTGATGCGCACCTGGCGGTTGCCGGGCTGGGCGATCAGATAGAACGACAGGCCGACCTCGGCCTCGTCATCGGACAGCTTCTTGGCCGACTCGATCAGTGCGCCGGAGACGCTCAGGTTCACCAGGAACACGGAGTTGGTGCCCGCCGGGGAACTCACCTGGGCCGGAATGTCGACCTTGACCCGCATCGCCGCGCGCAGGCTGGTGCCCTGGATGGATTGCGGGAACGACAGGTGGACATAGAACAGCGGACGCGGAAACACCCGTTGCACCACGCAGGAGAAGGAGCACACGTTGACGCCGGAAAAGACGCGGATGGTCAGCTTGTCGCCGTCGTTGAGGGCGATCGGTGCGCCATTCTCGAACGGAACCTTGACGATCATGTACTCGTCCTTGGCCCAGCCGATCAGCGTGGAGAAGTGCTGGATCGGCTTGATCGTGCGGTGAGTAATGAACTGAATCCTGCCGCCCACCTGCAGATTCATTTGCTCGAATTCGTATTCCTGAGTCTTGGCTTCGCTCGGTGGAGGGTTGCTGCTCATTCAAATTCTTTCTCGTATGCGCGAGGCGGCTACGGTGAGGCCTACGTCAAAAGATTACTTCAGTGACATTTATTATATACCCACCAATCAAAGGTAACAATCAGACAATAGGAGTGGTTGCTGATTGGTCGCAGACTAGCCTGCCGGCGGCGGCGCAACGCTGAAAAGCGTTGCATTTTGGAGTGGTGAATTTTTCTGCCCGTAAGGCGCTGATCAGGATAATGCCGAGCTAATCCTGTTCTGCCCTGATGTCTAGTTGATAGTCCAATCCGTCTTCAGGGAACACACCTTTGCCTTTCAATATTCCGAAGGCCGCAGCGATGGCGTTTTTGCGCGCTTCAAGCTTCGCCGCGATATCAGCCGATGCCGTTTGTGCGATGGGCACGGCCGCGTGTTTAACATGCGCTTTTGGGCGACGTTGCATGGCGACCTCCCGTGTGAGCTGTTGGACGATAAATTATAGATCACCGTGCCGTGATCCTTATCTACCCTGGATTGAATATTTGGCGGCGCCTGAGAAGGCGCAAAGTCCTCGATACGGTAGTCACTAATACTAGCTCCATCGTTCACACAATGGAGAGCAATCATGGCAATCGACGTGTATCTGCAAATTGACGGTGTTAAGGGCGAGTCGGCGGACTCCGCGCATACAGGTTGGATAGAAATCAGCTCTGCCCACTTTGGCGTCGAGCAACCCAAGAGCGCCACGTCGTCTACCGCTGGCGGCCACACGGCCGAACGCTGTGAGCACCGCAGCATCGCGCTCACCAAGATAGCCGATCTTTCCTCACCGATTTTGATGCAACTCTGCTCCGCCGGGAAAACCATCGCCAAGGCGAAGTTGGAGTTCATGCGCGCTGACGGACAGGGGGAACGTATCAGATACTACGAAGTCGAATTGGAAAACGTGCTGATCGGCAACATCAACCAGATGGTCCATGAAGGCGATATTCTGCATGACAGCTTTGCATTGAAGTTCTCCAAGATCAAGCACAAGTACACGCAGCAGAAAATCGGCGGTGGTGCCGGCGGCAATACGTCGGGGGGCTGGGACTTAGCGGCCAACAAGGTTGTCTGAGGTTCGCCATGGCCCATGAACAAGAACCGCAGGACTCTCGGCGTTACTTTATGGTTCCTCAAGCACCGGAAGACGCCGGCTACTACGTGTACGGCAGGCTAGATGGCAAACCAAGTAAAGGCGCGTACCAGTATGCGAACGCCACGATGCTTACCGCCATCATGTGGGTGGAAAGGGAGTGGCAGCTAATCGATGACCGGAAGTTCGGAGTCGGAGACATTAGCCTTGCTGGCGGCCCGAAGCACAAAGACCATGCCTCGCATAGAAGCGGGCTGGAAGTGGACATACGGCCTATCCGTAAAGACGGCAAGCACGAACCTTGCAAATGGTGGGATGCAGAGTACGACCATGACGCCACCCAGCGCCTGATCGAACTATTCTGTATCTATACCCCAGTCATCCTGGTCTATTTCAACGGGCCGAATCTACCCGTTGTGAGGAAGCGCATCAAGCATGACGACCACTTTCACGTCCAACTAATAGCCCCTTGAATATGAGAAAACTAATCTGGCTGGCCCTCGGTGGCGGCACGGCCCTTTCCCTGGCTTACGCGGCAGAGTGGTCCGGGGAATGGAAGACGTTTCGCGCGACCTACACGATCTATTCGGGAGAACTAGCGGAACGTGAGCCACCAACTGCTACCGAGCGGAACATGACGGTCGCGTTTGAAGGCCAAGCGGCGAAGGACCTGTTCGATTCGATTGGCCCTGATTCTCGCGATACATGCAGCCAAGACAAGGGCGACAGGGAGCGACGCAAGAGGGGAATCTTGTGCACCTATACCCTGAAGAGCCCCGGCCGCGGATATCAGTGCTGGATTGGGCTTAACCTGCGCACAGGTGAGAGCATCCCAACTGTAACTTGCTGAGGTCGAACAACGGGAATTCCTAACCGGATCAGATACTTAGCTGGTCGCGCTCCAGTCGCCCGACTTGCCGCCGTGCTTCTCCATCACGCGGATGTCGGTCATCACCATGCCCCGGTCCACCGCCTTGCACATGTCATACACCGTCAGCAGGCCGACCTGCACCGCCGTCAGCGCCTCCATCTCCACCCCGGTCTTGCCGTAGGTTTCAACCTGGGCCTTGCAATGCACGCTGGAATTGGCCACATCGGTCTCGAAATCGACCGTCACGCGGGTCAGCGCCAGCGGGTGGCACAGCGGCACCAGGTCGCTGGTGCGCTTGGAGGCCATGATGGCGGCGATGCGCGCGATGCCCAGCACGTCGCCCTTCTTGGCCGTGCCGCCGGTGATGATGGCCAGCGTTTCCGGCTTCATGCGGATAGTGCCGCTGGCCAGCGCGATGCGGTGCGTCTCGGTCTTGGCGCCGACGTCGACCATGTGCGCCTGGCCGGAGCCGTCGAAGTGGGTCAGTTGATCGGCGGGAGCGGAGTTTTCGATGGTCATGGTGGGCTTCAAAACGTAACAAAATAATTCGTCGGCGGACGCCGTGCTGGTGCGCCCAAGTTGCGGGTATCATATCATCGTGAATACAAAACGCTCCCCCCGCTCTCTGCGCATGCGTGTAGTTGCCGCCGCGCTGCTGGTCGCCATGCCCTGGGCCATGGCGCAAGACGTATTGGCCCCCGCCAAGATCCCGAACCTGCCCGCGCTCGGCGATACCGAACGCCAGGACTTGTCGCCGCTGATGGAGCGCAAGCTGGGCGAGGAAATCATGCGCGACATCCGCCGCGACCACGATTTCCTCGACGACGGCCCCATCCTCGAATACCTGAACAACTTCGGCAACTCGCTGGTCGCCGCCCGTCCCGGCGCGCGCGGCGAGGCCAATTTCGATTACTACTTCTTCGCCGTGCGCGATCCGATGCTGAACGCCTTCGCGCTGCCCGGCGGCTTCATCGCCGTGCACTCGGCGCTACTGCTGGCGGCACAGTCCGAGTCCGAGCTGGCCTCGGTGCTGGGCCACGAGATCGGCCACGTGGCGCAGCGCCATATCGCCCGCTCGATCGGCCAGCAGAAGCAAGACGCCTTGATTCCGCTGGCGGCAATGATCCTGGCGGCGCTGGCCTCCAAGGCCGGCGGCGACGCCGCCATCGGCGTGTTTTCGGCCGGGCAGGGACTGGCGATCCAGCGGCAACTGAACTTCGGCCGCGACGCCGAGCGCGAGGCCGACCGCATCGGCTTCCAGATCATGGGCGCGGCCGGCTTCGACACTTCCGGCATGGTGGCCTTCTTCCAGCGCATGCAGACCGCGACCCGCAACTACAGCGACCTGGTGCCGGCCTATCTGCAAAGCCACCCGCTGACCAGCGAGCGCATCGCCGACATCCAGGCCCGCATCCGCGAGCAGCCCTACAAGCAGCGCCAGGACAGCCTGGACTTCTACCTGGTGCGTTCGCGCGCGCGCGTGCTGCAGGACCCGAGCTCGTCCGGCCTGGCCGAGGCCAAGGTGTTTTTTGAGGGCCAGATGCAGCAGGAAAACCGCCAGCAGGTCACCGCCGGCCAGTACGGCATGGCCTTCCTGTCGCTGAAAAAAGGCGACACCGCTCAAGCCCAGGTGTGGCTCGACAAGGCGCGCGCGACCTTCGACAAGCCGCCCGCCGCCGGCACCTTCAGCGTGGCCGCGCGGCCGGCGCCGGATTCGATCTTCGTCAGCACCTCGATCGAGATCAAGCTGGCGCAGCCGGACAACAAGGCCATGATCGCCAAGGGTTTGGCTGAGGCGGAAGCGGCGCACGTGCAGTTCCCGCTGTCGCGCGGCATCGCGCATCAATATGGCGAGGCCTTGATCGCGGCCGGCAAGCTGGAGGAGGCGGCCGTCTATCTGCGCGACCAGGTGCAGCTGTACCGCGAAGATCCGGATGCCTACGATTTGCTGGCGCAGACGTATTCCAAGCAGGGCAAGCTGGCCTTGCAGCATATCGCGCTGGCGGAATCGTATGTGTTGCAGGGCGGCGTGCTGTCGGCGCTGGACCAGCTGAACTATGCGCGCAAGGCGCCCGATGCGTCCTTCTACGACCAGGCCGTGATCGATGCGCGCGAGCGCGAGTTGCAGGCCCGTCGCCGCGAGGAGCTGGGCGAGAAGGGCAAGAAGGATTTACGCGAGGCCGACTCGCGCCCGGCATTCAAGGCGGAGATGCGCCACAATGCGGAAGAGACCACGCCGGCCAACCGCTTCGACCGCATGCGTCAGGATGCCGACATTCTTACGAAGGGGCGACAGGTACGCTGACGTAGCCGTAGCGCGCCGGCAGGTCGGCGGCGGCCACGCGCTGAACGGCGACGCCGTCCAGCGTCAGCGCGCCGGCCGCCGAGCCGTCCAGCCACGCCAACAGGTCTTCATCGGCCACGGCGGCGCCATTCATTTTCAGCAGCGGCAGCACGTGCGCGAAATCGCGGTCGTCCAGCTGCGCCACCACGGCGCCGCTGCGCAAGACCAGCGCGCCGGTCTCCGTCAGCACCACTTCCTCGACCGGCCCCAGCGCCTCGCCCGTATGCAAGCTCCAGCCCTGCGCGGGATCGGTGCGGACGATGTAGGGCGTGGCCTCCAGCTGCACGTACACGCGCTGCGGACCGTTCTGGAAATACCAGCAGCCGCGTTCGTCGGCGGCGTAGTTGCGCACGATGAAGGCGACCAGCGCCGCGTGCCGCAGCTGGTCGCCCGGCAGGTTCAGATGCTGGGCGCGCTCGTCGCGCATGCGCCAGTTTCCGCGCGCATCCAGTCCCAGCCAGCCGTAGCAGTGGGGCACGTTGGGCCACTTGGCCAGCGCCTGCTTGACGATGTCATCCATGTTGTTGCGCCAGTACGGGGTGGCTGGCGCTCACGCCTTCCATGAAGTGGATCAGGCGCTGCGGCAGCCAGTGCAGCTTGCCCGGCAGGCCGCCGACGGCGAAGCCCACATGGCCACCCTCGGCGGGATAGTCCAGCACCACGTTGGGCGCCGCGCGTTGCGGCAGGTGGCGGCCGGGCAGGAAGGGATCGTTCTTGGCGTTTAGCACCAGGGTCGGCACGGTGATGTCGTCCAGCACGTGCTTGGCGCTGGCGCGGTCCCAGTAATCGTCGGTGTTGCGGTAGCCGTGCAGCGGCGCCGTCACCACGTTGTCGAAGGCGTACAGGTCGCGCGCGGCGTGCAGCGCGTCGAGGTCGAACAGGCCGGGGAACTGCTGGAGCTTGGCGATGCACTTGGGCTTGAGCGTCTGCAGGAACATGCGCGTGTAAATCATGTTGAAGCCGCTCGACAGCGAGACGCCGCCCTGCGCCAGGTCCAGCGGCGCCGACACCGCGCAGGCGGCGTCGACAAAATCGGCCTGGTGCTGCGACTCGCCCAGCCAGCGCAGCAGCGCGTTGCCGCCCAGCGAGACGCCGGCGGCGTAGAACTTGCCGCTGCTGCGGCCGTGCAGGCGGCGCACGATCCAGTCGATCTCGGCGGCGTCGCCCGAGTGGTAGAAGCGCGGTGCGCGGTTGGGCTCGCCGGAGCAGCCGCGGAAATGCGGCACCGCGCCCGACCAGCCGCGTGCGGCCACGTCGGCCATCAGTGCCCGCGCGTAATGACTGTCGGACGAGCCTTCGAGGCCGTGGAACAGCACCACGAACGGCCGGCCCGGCTGGCCGTCGACAAAATCGACGTCGACGAAATCGCCGTCCGGCGCCTCCCAGCGCTCGCGCCGGAACGGCACCGCCGGCTTGGCGATGCAGGTGGCGGGATAGATGGTTTGCAGGTGGCCGGAAGGAAGCCAGAACGGTGCGCTGTACTTCATGACGGACTCAGCACGACATCAGTGCAGGATCTGGCTGTGGGTATCGACCGGCGCCGGTCCCGGCGCCACCGACACATGGTGCAGCACGATGCGCCAGCCGCGCGGCGTCTTGACGTAGACGTTGGTGGCGACCAGGTGCGCGGCCTCGCCGCCGGCGGCCGTGCCCTCGACCACCGTGTGCACCGAGCTCATCAGATTGTGGGTTTCATGCAACTGCGACGGCGCGATGTGCAGGCCGCCGTGTTCCAGGATCGCGGCCCACGAGCCGCGGATCGCCGCATGGCCGATCAGGCGCGGCCCGCCAGGATGCACGCAGACGATCTCGTCGTCGTCGGCCCACAGCGCCATCAGCGCGTCCAGGTCGGCGCGGTTGAGCGCGTCGTAAAACGCCGATTCGGTCTCGGCGGCACTGCCATTCAACTGCTTGACTCGCTTGGTGGGCATGCTGGCTCCGGGGCGCGCTGGCTGGGGGATATCAGTGGTGACCGACGACGGTGCCCGGCTTCAGGCGATAGGCGGTGCCGCAGTACGGGCACTTGGCGATGCCGTCGTGGTTGAACTCCAGGAATACGCGCGGGTGGGACGACCACAGCGGCATGGCCGGGTTAGGGCAGTGGGCCGGCAAGTCCTTGCCCTCGAGCTCAACTGCGTTGGTGGCGGCGGACGTGTGGGCGTTGGTCATATTCGTGTGCTCCGTAAGGCTGAGGAAAACCACGATTTTAACGGATTCGCGCATTGAGCAAAAATCATCGGTAAAATAGCGCCTCTACAACCCCGGTGCGGCCTGCTATGTGGCGGGAATGCCACACGACCACGCACATGACCGAATTGAGCAGCGCACCTCCCCAGCCCTACGTCGCCGAGCACCACGAACCCTCGTGGCGCGAAGGCCTCAAGACCGGCACTCCCACCTTGTTCGGCATCGGCGCCTGGGGCCTGGTGGTGGGCATCGCCATGGTCAAAAGCGGGCTGACGGTGCCGCAGGCGCTGGGCATGACCTTGCTGGTGTTCGCCGGATCGGCCCAGCTGGCGGCCTTGCCGCTGATCGCCTCGCACTCGCCGATCTGGGTCATCTTCGCCACCGCCTTCGTGGTCAACCTGCGCTTTGTCATCTTCTCGGCCCTGCTGGCGCCGCATTTCGCCCAGCTGCCGTGGCGCAAGCGCTTCGTGCTCGGCTACGTGGCCGGCGACATGACGGTGGCCCTGTTCCTGCACAAATACCCCAGCGAGGCGCCGCAGGTGGGCAAGCTGTCCTACCTGAAAGGCCTGCTGTACCCGAACTGGGGCGCCTGGCAGGTCGGCTCGATCGCCGGCATCTTCCTCGGCAGCGCCGTGCCGGCCGAATGGGGGCTGGGCTTTGCCGGCACCCTGGCCATCATCTGCGTGATGATCCCGCTGATGGTGGGCCGTCCCGCGCTGTGCGGCGTGCTGGTGGCCGGCGCGGTGTCGGTGCTGGCGGCCGGCCTGCCGTACAAGCTGGGCCTGCTGCTGGCCGTGCTGGTCGGCATGCTTACCTCGATGGCGATCGAAGAGGGCGTCGAAAAATGGAGAAAAACCCATGGCTGATTGGGAAGTCTGGATCATCATCGGCGTGCTGGCGCTGGCCACCGCCGCCACCCGCAGCTCGTTCTGGCTGATCGGCCAGCACATCACCATCCCCAAGCGGGTGCAGGAAATGCTGCGCTTTGCGCCGGCCTGCGCACTGGCGGCCATCGTCGCGCCGGACCTGATCATGGTCAACAGCCAGCCGCTGCTCGATTTGAGCAACCTCAAACTGGTATCAGGCATCGTGGCGACGATCTTTTATTTGCTGCGACGCAATATGTTGCAGACAATTGTGTTCGGCATGGCCTTTTACACGGCTTTGCGGCTGATGCATGTATTTTAATTACCAATAAATCACGCCATCCTTGCGGTAAAATAGCGCTCTTTCTTCAACTCGACCTTTGGGTAACCATGTCCGCTGTTTTGAACTTCCTCCGTCTGCAAGATCTCATCGCCCAGAACGCGCTGCAAGGCAAGCGCGTCTTCATCCGCGCCGACTTGAACGTGCCGCAGGATGATAGCGGCAATATCACCGAAGATACGCGCATCCGCGCGTCCGTACCGGCTATCAAGGCTGCCGCGGCCGCCGGCGCCAAGGTCATGGTCACGTCCCACCTGGGCCGCCCGACCGAAGGCGAGTTCAAGCCGGAAGACAGCCTGGCGCCGGTCGCCGCGCGCCTGGCCGAGCTGCTGGGCCAGCCGGTCGAGCTGAAACAGAACTGGGTTGACGGCGCTGGCCTGGAATCCCTGCAAGCCGGCCAAGTGGTATTGCTGGAAAACGTGCGCGTCAACCAGGGCGAAAAGAAGAACAGCGACGAACTGGCGCGGAAAATGGCCGCTTTGTGCGACATCTACGTCAACGACGCTTTCGGCACCGCGCACCGCGCGGAAGCTTCGACGCACGGCATCGCCAAGTTCGCGCCGGTCGCCTGCGCCGGCCCGCTGCTGGCCGCCGAGCTGGACGCGCTGGGCAAGGCGCTGGGCGCCCCGGCCCGTCCGCTGCTGGCCATCGTGGCCGGTTCCAAGGTCTCGTCCAAGCTGTCGATCCTGAAGGCGCTGGCCGACAAGGTCGACAACCTGATCGTCGGCGGCGGCATCGCCAACACCTTCATGAAGGCCGTCGGCCTGAACATCGGCAAGTCGCTGGTGGAAAACGAGCTGGTCGAGGAAGCCAAGGCCATCATCGAGATCATGGCCCAGCGCGGCGCGCAGGTGCCGATCCCGGTCGATGTCGTCTGCGCCAAGGAGTTCTCGCCGACCGCCGTCGCCACCGTCAAGGATGTGGCTGACGTGGCCGACGACGACATGATCCTGGACATCGGCCCGAAAACCGCCGCCATCCTGGCCGCCCAGATCGGCGCCGCCGGCACCATCGTCTGGAACGGCCCGGTCGGCGTGTTCGAGTTCGACCAGTTCGGCGAAGGCACCAAGACGCTGGCGCTGGCCATCGCCAACTCGAAGGCGTTCTCGATCGCCGGCGGCGGCGACACGCTGGCCGCCATCGCCAAGTACAACATCACCGAGCAAATCGGCTACATCTCGACCGGCGGCGGCGCCTTCCTGGAGTTCCTGGAAGGTAAGACCCTGCCGGCGGTGGAGATTTTGACGCAGCGTGCTGCGGCGCAGTAAAAATAGTGGGTATAAAAGCACGGTCGTGCGGTGTAGCAAGTTAACAGTAAAATCCAGTTAATGCCTGATTAAGGTGTGAAATTTGTAGCTTTGCTACAAATTTTAGCCCTTAGCAACACAAACAGCGCAGCTTTTCCGGGTCTCCGCCGCCTTTGCGGAGACTGTTCGCATGACCCAACGCTCAAGGAATACTATGTCCCGTGGTACCAAAATTGTTGCAACGATCGGCCCAGCCTCCACAGACTTCAACGTCCTGGTCAAAATGATACGTGCGGGCGTTGATGTCGTGCGCCTGAACTTCTCGCATGGCAAGGCCCAGGATCATATCGACCGCGCGCGCCTGGTGCGCGAAGCGGCGGCCGAATGCGGCCGCGAAGTGGCGATCATGGCCGACATGCAGGGTCCTAAAATCCGCGTCGGCAAGTTTGAAAATGGTAAGATTGACCTGGTGAACGGCGATAAATTCATCCTGGACGCAAAATGGGGTGAAAACGGCGAGCTGGGCAACCAGGATCGCGTCGGCCTGGACTACAAGGCGCTGCCGCAGGATTTGCGCGCCGACGACAAGCTGTTGCTGAATGACGGCCTGATCGTGCTGGTGGTCGACAGGATCGTCGGCCATGAGATTTACACCACCGTGAAAATCGGTGGCGAACTGTCCAACAACAAGGGCATCAACCGCCAGGGCGGCGGCTTGACCGCGCCGGCGCTGACCGCCAAGGACATGGAAGACATCAAGACGGCGATGAGTTTCCAGTGCGATTACCTGGCGATCTCGTTCCCGAAAAGCGCGACCGACATGGAAATGGCGCGCCAGCTGGCCAATATCGCCGGCGAGCCGTACGGCCACAAGCCGCTGATGATCGCCAAGATCGAGCGCGCCGAAGCGATCCCTGTGCTGCAGGAGATCCTCGACGCTTCCGACGGCATCATGGTGGCGCGTGGCGACCTGGCGGTGGAAGTGGGCAACGCGGCGGTGCCGGCGCTGCAGAAGCGCATGATCCGCATGGCGCGCGAGTCGAACAAGCTGGCGATCACCGCGACCCAGATGATGGAGTCGATGATCTTCAACGCCGTGCCGACCCGCGCCGAAGTGTCGGACGTGGCCAACGCGGTGCTGGATGGCACGGATGCGGTGATGACCTCGGCGGAAACCGCCTCGGGCCGCTATCCGATTGAAACGGTGGAAATGATGGCCGCCATTTGCGTGGAAGCCGAGCAGTCCGAGTACAACAAGCTCGACGCCGACTTCCTCAATGCGACCTTCACCCGGATCGACCAGTCGATCGCCTATGCCGCGCTGTTCACCGCGCACCATCTGGCGGTGAAGGCCATTGTGGCGCTGACCGAGTCCGGCTCGACCGCGTTGTGGATGAGCCGTCACAACATCGATACGCCGATCTTCGCGCTGACGCCGAGTGTGACGACCCAGCGCAAGGTGGCGCTGTACCGCAACGTGAAGGCCTACAATCTGCTGCAGAAGGCCGGCAGCGCGGAAGTGTTGAAACAGGCCGAGGATCTGCTGGTCGAGAACGGCATCGCCAAGAAGGGTGACATGATCGTCGTCACCTGGGGCGAGCCGATGGGCCAGGTCGGCGGCACCAATGCGCTGAAGATCGTCAAGGTTGGAGAATTTACCAAGTAAGTCCGGCAGCACCGCCCTCGCGGAACGAGGGTGGTATCGCTCCGGCAACCAGGTTTTTTTATTGTTTGGAGTATTACCATGTCCCTCGTATCCATGCGTCAACTGCTGGACCACGCCGCTGAAAACGGCTATGGCATCCCTGCATTCAACGTCAACAATCTGGAGCAAGTGCAGGCCATCATGGCCGCGGCCGACGCCCTGAACAGCCCGGTCATCATGCAAGCTTCGGCCGGCGCCCGCAAATATGCAGGCGAAGCCTTCCTGCGCCACCTGATCGACGCCGCCGTCGAAGCCTACCCGCACATCCCGGTCGTCATGCACCAGGACCACGGCCAGTCGCCGGCGGTCTGCATGGGCGCGATCCGCTCCGGCTTCACCTCGGTGATGATGGACGGCTCGCTGGAAGCGGACGGCAAGTCGGTCGCCTCCTACGACTACAACGTCGAAGTGTCGCGCGAAGTGGTCAAGTTCTCGCACGCCATCGGCGTCACGGTGGAAGCCGAACTGGGCGTGCTCGGTTCGCTGGAAACCATGAAGGGCGACAAGGAAGACGGCCACGGCGCCGAAGGCACCATGACCCGCGAAATGCTGCTGACCGACGTGGCCCAGGCCGCCGACTTCGTGCAGCGCACCCAGTGCGACGCGCTGGCGATCGCCATCGGCACCTCGCACGGCGCCTACAAGTTCACCCGCAAGCCGACCGGCGACATCCTGGCCATCGACCGCATCAAGGAAATCCACGCCCGCATCCCCAACACCCACCTGGTGATGCACGGTTCGTCGTCGGTGCCGCAGGAACTGCTGGCCATCATCCGCGAATTCGGCGGCGACATGAAGGAAACCTACGGCGTGCCGGTCGAAGAGATCCAGGAAGGCATCCGTCACGGCGTGCGCAAGATTAACATCGACACCGACATCCGCCTGGCGATGACCGCGGCCACCCGCAAGTTCCTGTTCGAGAACCCGTCGAAGTTCGACCCGCGCGACTTCCTCAAGCCAGCCCGCGCCGCCGCCGAGCTGATCGTGCGCGCCCGCTTCCAGGCCTTCGGCTGCGAAGGCCAGGCGGCTAAGATCAAGGTCATCCCGATGGAAAAAATGGCCGAGCGCTACAAGGCCGGCGAGCTGTCGCAGATTGTGAAGTAAAATTCTGTTTTGGAACGGACTGATTCTTTCGGGAATCGGTCCAACTCTCTTGACCGGCTAGCAAGGTTTTCCCTGCGCCGGTTTTCGCTTTTCTATACCGCTAGTCTATCCACCTCCCGCTATGAACAGCCTTTACCAGACCTCCATCCACTCCCTGCCACTGCTGGGCCACGGCAAAGTCCGCGACAACTACGCTGTTGGCGACGACAAGATCCTGATCGTCACCACCGACCGCCTGTCGGCGTTCGATGTCGTCATGAACGAGCCTATCCCCGGCAAGGGCATGGTCCTGAACCAGATGAGCGATTTCTGGTTCGAGAAACTCGGCCACATCGTGCCGAACCACCTGACCGGCGTGGCGCCGGAATCGGTGGTCGCCGCCGACGAAGTGGAGCAGGTCAAGGGCCGCGCCGTGGTCGCCAAGCGCCTCAAGCCGATCATGGTCGAGGCGGTGGTGCGCGGCTACATCATCGGTTCCGGCTGGAAGGATTACCAGGACACCGGCAGCGTCTGCGGCATCAAGCTGCCGGCCGGCCTGCAACAGGCCGAGAAACTGCCTGAGCCGCTGTTCACCCCGGCCGCCAAGGCCGACCTGGGCGAGCACGACGAGAACATCAGCTTCGCCGACATGGAAAGCCACATCGGCGCCGAACTGGCCGCCAAGATGCGCGACGTCAGCATCGCCCTGTACAAGGCCGCCGCCGACTACGCCGCCACGCGCGGCATCATCATCGCCGACACCAAGTTCGAATTCGGCCTGGACGACAACGGCGTCATGCACCTGATGGATGAAGTGCTGACCGCCGACTCGTCGCGCTTCTGGCCTGCCGATTCGTACAAACCGGGCATGTCGCCGCCGTCGTTCGATAAGCAGTTCGTGCGCGACTACCTGGAAACCCTGACCTGGGGCAAAACCGCACCGGCGCCGGCCCTGCCTGCCGACGTCATCGACAAGACCCAGGCCAAGTACTTCGAAGCCATCGAGCGCCTGACCGGCCAGAAGCTGAAGGCATAACATGGCAGATCAGAACAAGCCACTGGTCGGCGTCATCATGGGTTCGTCGTCGGACTGGGACGTGATGCAGAACGCGGTCGCCATCCTCAAGCAGTTCGGCGTGCCGTTTGAAGCGCAAGTCATATCCGCCCACCGCATGCCGGACGAGATGTACGCCTACGCCAAGAGCGCCCGCGCGCGCGGCTTGCGCGCCATCATCGCCGGCGCCGGCGGCGCCGCCCACCTGCCTGGCATGGTGGCGGCGATGACCATCGTGCCGGTGCTGGGCGTGCCGGTGCCGTCCAAGTACCTGCGCGGCGAGGATTCACTGCTGTCCATCGTGCAGATGCCCAAGGGCGTGCCGGTGGCCACCTTCGCCATCGGCGAAGCCGGCGCCGCCAACGCCGCGCTGACGGCGGTCGCCATGATCGCCGCCAACGACGACGCGCTGGCCGACCAGCTGGAAGCCTTCCGCATCACGCAAACCGACGCCGCCAAGGCCATGACTTTACCGCTGGAATAATGAGTAAATTGTTTACACCGCAGTTGTCACCCCTGCTGCCAGCCGCCAATCCGCCAGCCTGGCTGGGTGTGATGGGCGGCGGCCAGCTCGGCCGCATGTTCGCCCAGGCCGCGCAAGGCATGGGCTACCAGGTGGCCGTGCTGGAACCGGCGGCCGATTGTCCCGCCGGGCAGGTCGCCCAGCGCCTGGTTGAAGCCGGCTACGGCGACGCCGCCGGCCTCGACGCGCTGGCCGCGCAATGCCTGGCCGTCACCACCGAATTCGAGAATGTGCCGGCCGACAGCCTGTCGCGCCTGGCGCAGCAAGTGTTCGTCGCGCCGAACGCGCACGGCGTGTCGGTGGCGCAGGACCGCATCGCCGAGAAACGCTTCTTCGTCGATTGCGCGCCCAGGTCGGGCGTGATGCCGGCGCCGCACAAGGTGATCGCCTCGCATGCAGACATCGACGCCATCGGCGACGATCTGCTGCCGGGCATCCTGAAGACGGTGCGCATGGGTTACGACGGCAAGGGCCAGGTGCGCGTGCGCAGCCGCGAGGACGTGCGCGCCGCCTTCGACAGCATGGACGGCGTCACCTGCCTGCTGGAGAAGATGCTGCCGCTGGCCTACGAGGTCTCGGTGCTGACCGCCCGTGGCGCCGACGGCGAATCGGTGGTCTATCCGATCGCCGAGAACGTCCACCGCGACGGCATCCTGTTCACCACCACCGTGCCGGGCCCGAACGTGTGCGACGCCAGCGCGAAGATCGCGCAGCAGGCGGCGCAAGCCATCGTTGCCGAGCTTGGTTATGTCGGCGTGCTGTGCATCGAGTTCTTCGTGCTCACCGACGGCAGCCTGGTGGTCAACGAGATGGCGCCGCGTCCGCACAACAGCGGCCACTACACGATGGACGCCTGCGTCACCAGCCAGTTCGCGCAGCAGGTGCGGGCGATGGCGCGGCTGCCGCTGGGCGACGTGCGCCAGCATTCGCCGGCCGTGATGCTCAACCTCCTCGGCGACGTCTGGTTCACCGACGACAGCGACGCCACGCGCGAACCAGCCTGGGACCAGGTGCTGGCGCTGCCGGGCGCCTGCCTGCACCTGTACGGCAAGGACGATCCGCGCCGCGCCCGCAAGATGGGTCACCTGACCTTCATCGCGTCGACCCTGGCGCAAGCGCAGCAGCAGCTCAACGCCGCCTGCGCCATCCTCGGTATCGCGCCGTGAAGCAGCAGGCCGCAACGGTAGCCGATCACAGCGCCATCGCGGCGGCGGCGGCGATCCTGGAGGAGGGCGGCCTGGTCGCCTTCCCCACCGAGACCGTCTACGGCCTGGGCGCCGACGCCGAGAACCCGGCGGCCGTGGCCCGCATCTACCAAGCCAAGGGCCGGCCCAACGACCATCCGGTGATCGTGCACGTCGCCCCCGGCGCCGCGCTCGACTACTGGGTCACCGACATCCCGCCGGAAGCGCGCCAGCTGGTCGACGCCTTCTGGCCGGGACCGCTGACCCTGATCCTGAAACGCGCCAGCCACATTCCCGACGCCGTCTCCGGCGGCCAGGACACGGTCGGCATCCGCTGCCCGTCGCATCCGGTCGCGATCGCCTTGCTGAGCGCCTTCAAGGGCGGCAAGGGCGGCGTGGCGGCGCCGTCGGCCAACAAGTTCGGCAACGTCAGCCCGACCACCGCGCAGCACGTGCGCGACGAGTTCGGCCTGGACGCGCACGACGACGGCGCCACCGACGGCGAAGCCTGCAGCGGCGCGCTGCTGAGCACCGTGCTCGAAGGCGGCGCCAGCCAGGTCGGCATCGAATCGACCATCGTCGACCTGTCGCGCCTGGCCACGCACGGCCCGGTGCTGCTGCGTCCCGGCCACATCAGCGCGCAGCAGATCGCCGACGTCATCGGCGCGCTGCCGGCCGCGCCGGACCAGGCCGCGCCGCGCGCCTCCGGCACGCTGGAATCGCACTACGCGCCGCACACCCCGGTCACCATGCTGGCGCAAGCCGAGCTGACGGCCGTGCTGGCGCAGCTGCAGGCGCGCGGCGTCAAGGTTGCGCTGATCAGCCACGCCTTGCCGGCGCTGCCGCAGTCGCAATGCATGCTGCCGGCCGACCCGGCCGGCTACGCCTACGGCCTGTACGCCGCGCTGCGCGACATGGACCAGACCGGCTCCGACCTGATCCTGGTGGAGAGCCCGCCGCAGGGCGCGCAATGGCTGGGCGTGAACGACCGTCTGCGCCGTTCGGTGTTCGGCTCGGCCGGTATCATCGCGTCATTGTTGAACAATTGAGCTGTGTGGCCATCGCAACAGGGTGGTGCGATGGGATTGCATATCTGCTAAGCTAAAGCGTTGCCGGCCGAAAAAAAAAGCCCGGCAACCTTGACCTATCAGCAGAGGCCGCTCTTGCGCCCTGCACCTTATGCGAGGATGCATCATGTTCAACGCCGCCCGTTTTTCCCTGATTTCCCTCGCCGTCCTGCTGGTCTGTTGCGGCGGCGGCGGTGGTTCGTCCGGCGACCGCACCGGCGGCAATGTGGTGACCCAGCCGCCGGTCCAGCTGCGCGGCGTGCCCATCGGCGGCGCCACGCTGGTGCCGGCCGCCATCGGCGGCGGCGCCATGGCCAGCACCATCGATCCGGCCGTCATGAAGAAGCTGGTCGACGCCTCCGTCACCCTCGGCAGCTCCATGACCGGCACGCCGACCTGCGCCATCACCACCTACACCCTCAAGTACCACACCGTCGATTCGGTGGCGGCCGACACCGACGCCAGCACCGCCATCATCGTGCCGTCCGGCAGCAACGCGGCTTGCCAGGGCGCCCGTCCGGTGATGCTGTACGCGCACGGCACCTCGCCGCGCAAGACCACCGACATGTCCAACCTGTCCGGCACCGAGGCGCTGCTGGTGGCGGCGATGTTCGCGACCCAGGGCTACATCGTGGTGGCGCCGAACTACGCCGGCTATGCTGGCTCGTCGCTGGCCTACCACGCCTACCTGGACGCCGACCAGCAATCGAACGACATGGTCGACGCCTTGCGCGCCGCCCGCAGCGTGTTCGGCAGCATCAGCGCCACCCCCTCCAGCCGGCTGATGGTGAGCGGTTACTCTCAAGGCGGCTTCGTGGCGCTGGCCACCCAGCGCGCGATGCAGCTCAAGTATTCCAACGAGTTCACGGTGACGGCGGCGGCGCCGATGTCCGGCCCGTATGCGCTGCTGCAGTTCGGCGACGGCATCTACGGCGGCGCGCCGACGATGGGTTCCAGCGGCTTCCTGCCGATGCTGATCAACGCCGGCCAGCGCGCCGGCGCCGCCATCTACAACAGCCTGGACGACATTTACGAAGCCAAGTACGCCACCGGCATCGATACGCTGCTGCCGGGCACGCAGGGCCTGGGCGACCTGGTCGCGGCCGGCAAGCTGCCGAACGACGTGCTGTTCGCGCAGGATTCGCTGCCGCAGGCGTCGGGCTACGCGTCCTTCTTCGGCGCCGACCACCTGATGAAGACCAGCTACCGCAACGGCTACCTGGCCGACCTCAAGGCCAACCCCTGCAATGCCAGCCGGGGCGCGCCGCTGGCCTGCTCGCCGGCCCAGCCGCTGCGCAAGTGGCTGCTGAGGAACGACCTGCGCACCTACATTCCGACCGTGCCGCTGTTCCTGTGCGGCGGCAACGAAGACCCGGTGGTACCGTTCGCCAATACCGATTCCACCAACGACTACTTCAGCGCCCGCGGCATGCCCACCAGCCTGCTGACGGTGCTGGACGTGGACGACTCGGCGCTGCTGGTGCCGTATCGCGCCACGCGCGCCGAATTCGCCACCGCCAAGCAGGTGCTGCGCCTTTCCGTGCTGGCCAGCACGGGCTGGCAGGCGGCGGCCGACAAGGCCGTCAACGACGCCTATCACGCCGGCCTGGTGGCGCCATTCTGCCTGCGCGAAGCAAGAAACTTCTTTGATTCCGCACCAAGCCGATGAAATTGATTTGATGTAAGTTGTCTCTATGAAAATACAGCCGAGCAACCGTTCTTTTTAGCCACAAATGCAAGGGGTTTTTATGTGCTCCCCTATACATTCGCGGTTAAGGCTGGCATATTAGTTGGGTTGCGAATAGCACGGCCGTTCGTATCACACTATAAAAAAATTTTTCTAGGAGACAACATGCGTCATACTAAATTTGCTCTCGCGGCAATGACTCTGGCCGTCCTTGCGGGTTGCGGCGGAACCGATCCCAAGCCTGGTGATCAGACCATCAAGAACAAATACAGCAGCCAGGTGTCGTTTGGCGACAGCCTGTCCGACGTCGGCTCCTACGCCGTCGGCACGGTGGCCCTCCTCAAGGGCGGCAAATTTACGATCAACGGCGACAACACCGCCACCGCCTCCACGCTGACCGGCAAGAACTGGACCGAACTGGTCGCCGCCCAGCTGGGCGTGGCGGCCCCGTGCGCGGCCCTCACCGGCCTCGACGGCGACGCCAGCAAAGGTTTCTCTGTACCGCAAGTGGCGCACGCCAACTGCTACGGCTACGCCCAGGGCGGCGCCCGCGTGACCAACCCTGTCGGCCCCGGCAACAAGCTGACCGGCAGCCCGCTGGGCGCGCTGACCGTTCCGGTCACCACCCAGATCGACAACCACCTGAAAGCCGTTGGCGGCAAGTTCAAGGGCGATGAAATGGTGTTCGTCATGGCCGGCGGCAACGACGCGCTGTTCAACCTGTCCAAGCTGAGCGCCGACGCCACGGCGGCCGGCACCGCCGCCGGCGCCAAGGCTGGCGCCGAGGCCGGCGCCGCCGCCTACGTCACCAGCCTGGTCGGCCAGCTGGCCGCCGGCGCCACCAGCCCGCAATCCGCCGCCGCCGCCATCGGCCTGGCAGCGCAAACGGAAGCGGCCCGCAGCGGCAGCACCCAGACCAGCATCACCCAGGTCGCCATCGGCACCGCCGCCGTCCAGCCGGGCAATTCGGCGGTCGGCTCGCCAACCGTCTGGCAGCCGATGGTCGCCAAGGCCACGGCCGACGCCACCGCCGCCGGCACCGCCGCCGGCAACGCCGCCGGCGCCAAGGCCGGGGCGGACTATGCCGCCGCCCACGGTCCGGAGCTGATCACCGCGATGGCCACCGCCGGCGCCGAACTGGCCGCCCTGGTCAAGACCAAGATCATCGCCAACGGCGCCAACTACGTCACCGTCAACAACCTGCCGGACGTGGCCACCACGCCGTCGGGCCGCGCCAAGCCGGAATCGCAGCCGCTGATCAACGCCATGGTGAGCGCCTTCAACGGCGCGCTGAGCACCGGCCTGGCATCGGAGTCCAAAGTGCTGATCGTCGATGTGTTCGCCGTCAGCCACGACCAGGCCACCAATCCCGGCCCATACGGCCTGACCAACGTGGTCGATCCGGCCTGCAACCTGACTGCCCCGACCAATCCGCTGTCCAGCTCGCTGGTGTGCAACGGCGGCAACCTCAAGTCCGGCGACGTCAGCCACTGGTCCTTCGCCGATGAAGTCCACCCGACGCCGTTCAACAACCTGCTGCTGGCCCGCTACGTGGCCGAGAAGCTGGTCGTCAAGGGCTGGCTGTAATTCAGTCGTCGCAGGCAGCCGCCGCCCTCGGGCGGGCGGCTGCCGGACTCACAACACAATAAATCAGGAGACGATATGAAGAACACGGTAAAACTGCTGGCGCTGGCCGCCGCACTGACGGTAGCCTCGGCCGCGTCGGCGCAACAAACCAAGGGCACCTGGCTGGGCACGCTGGGCATCAACAAGATCACGCCGAAGGTCGATTCGGGCGACGTCTCGGCGCCGGCGCTGCCGGGCACCAAGGCCGACGTCGGCTCGGACACCAAGCCGCGCTTCGCGATCGCCTACATGCTGACCGATAACATCGCAGCCGAGGTGGACCTGGGCCTGCCGTACAAGCACGACCTGATCGGCGCCGGTTCCATCCAGGGCACGGGCAAGCTGGGCACGTCGGAAGTGCTGCCGCCGACCGCCTTCATCCAGTACCGCTTCCTGCCGGCCAACTCGATGTTCCGTCCGTATGTGGGCCTGGGCATCACCTATGCGATGTTCCAGAAAGAGACCGGCTCCGGCCAGCTGACCGCGCTGCTCAACACCGGCGGCCCGGGCACCACCTTCAAGCTGGACGACAAGTGGGCCATGAGCTACCAGATCGGCGGCACCGTGAAGATCAACGAGAAATGGTTTGTCGACGCCACCGTCATTAAGACCAAGCTCAAGAGCGTGGTGCACTTCTCGACCGGCCAGACCCAGGACGTGCGCCTGGATCCGCTGGCCGTCAGCGTCAGCATAGGCTACAACTTCAAGGGCTTCTAAGACTTCGAAGGCATAAAAAAAAACCCGCCGGCACTGAGCGCGATCTTGAGCGCGTTCAGGCTGGCGGGGTTTTTTTACGTCTGTCGTAATTACTGGAACGCCTGGATGCCGGTCTGGGCGCGGCCCAGGATCAGCGCGTGGATGTCGTGCGTACCTTCGTAGGTATTGACCACTTCCAGGTTGACCATGTGGCGGATGATGCCGAACTCGTCCGAGATGCCATTACCGCCCAGCATATCGCGCGCGACGCGGGCGATGTCCAGCGACTTGCCGCAGGAATTGCGCTTCATCATCGAGGTGATTTCCACCGCCGCCGTGCCGGCGTCCTTCATGCGGCCCAGCTGCAAACAGCCTTGCAGGCCCAGCGTGATCTCGGTCTGCATGTCGGCCAGCTTCTTCTGCACCAGCTGGTTGGCGGCCAGCGGACGGCCGAACTGGTGACGGTCCAGCACGTACTGGCGCGCGGTGTGCCAGCAATCCTCGGCCGCGCCGAGCGCGCCCCAGGCGATGCCGTAGCGCGCCGAGTTCAGGCAGGTGAACGGACCCTTCAGGCCGCGCACGTCCGGGAAGGCGTTCTCTTCCGGGCAGAACACATTGTCCATCACGATTTCGCCGGTCACCGAAGCGCGCAGGCCGAACTTGCCGTGGATGGCAGGGGCGCTCAGGCCGGCCATGCCTTTTTCCAGCACGAAGCCGCGGATCGCGCCTTCATCGTCCTTGGCCCAGACCACGAACACGTCGGCGACCGGCGAGTTGGTGATCCACATCTTGGCGCCGCTCAGCGAGTAGCCGCCTGGCACCTTCTTGGCGCGGGTGATCATCGAGCCCGGATCGGAACCGTGGTTGGGTTCGGTCAGGCCGAAGCAGCCGATCCACTCGCCGGTGGCCAGTTTCGGCAGGTATTTCTGTTTCTGCTCTTCGGTGCCGAACTCGTAGATCGGCACCATCACCAGCGACGACTGCACGCTCATCATCGAACGGTAGCCGGAATCGATGCGCTCGACTTCGCGCGCGATCAGGCCGTAGGCCACGTAGTTCAGGCCGGGACCGCCGTATTGTTCCGGGATGGTCGGGCCCAGCAGGCCCAGTTCGCCCATTTCGCGGAAGATCGTGGTGTCCATCTTCTCGTGGCGGAAGGCGTCCAGGATGCGCGGGGCCAGTTTGTCCTTGCAATAGGCGGCGGCGGCGTCGCGCACCATGCGCTCGTCGTCGGTCAGTTGCTGGTCCAGCAGCAGGGGATCATCCCAGTGGAATTGGGCGCGGGCTTGGCTCATAGTGGTCTCTCATTATGAAAATTGGTGAAGGCTGCCCGCATTCTATGCCGCGGCCACCGGAACGGCTTTTCAAATGGCGACACTAATTTCCGTTTTTAGCCCAGGCTGCCGAACTGGCCGCTGTGGAAAATCAGCGGCGGGGAGGGGGAGAATTCGCACAGCTCGACCTCGCCGACGAAAATCACATGGTCGCCTTCCGGGTAGCGGCTGCGGTTGTGGCATTCGAACCAGGCCGAGGCGCCCTTGAGGATGGGCTGGCCGGTGCGCGACAGCTCGTATTCGGTGTTTTGCCACGGATCGATGCCGCGCGTGGCGAACTGCTTGGCCAGATGCGCCTGGTCGGCCGACAGCACGTTGATGACATAGTGCGAATTGCCGGTGAAGATGGGCATGCTGTTGGCCGTGGTCGCCAGGCTCCACAGCACCAGCGGCGGGTCCAGCGACACCGAATTGAAGGAGCTGGCCGTCAGGCCGCGGAAGCTGCCGTCCGCCAGCCGGGTGGTGATGACGGTGACGCCGGTGGCGAACTGGCCCAGCGCCTGGCGAAAATGGCTGGTATCGAAGGGGCGCTGGTCGGCGCGGGGAGAGCGAGTGTGCATGGTGGACCTGTGACTTTTCAGCCATTATGCCAAAGTTTACCGTGCGATAGCGTATTGCCTTGGTTTGCACGACAGCGAGCCGCCGAATATTTATCCACGAGACGGCGTCATGACTACCCAGTCCGTGCCAGACACGCATCTGGCCGGCGGCTCCTTAAGGCGATTTTTTATAGCTCGCTACACTATCGTTATAGTTGTTCTTTAGTCGTTTGAGTAGAGTCGGATTGTTCTTGTATTTCTCTTTTAGAATGTCAAATTGACTCCTAGCTCCCCCGCAATATTTGTCAATGTCTTTCCGTATCTGCTCTTTCTCTTCGTTGGGAAGTTCTCCGTCGTATTCGCCCCCTAAATGCTCACAGGCACCAGCGTTGTAAATAAATTTCTTTACATCTTGAGGTGAATTTTCGACAGGGAAAGCTAGCGAAGAAGTGAGGGCTAGAGGAAAAAATAAGTATCGAATTCGCATATCAATCTCCTTGATCTAACGACCATTGTTTGACCAATGTGGAAAATCTCGCCCAGGTCCATTGTATTTTTTCACGCCATAAGTCCTCGCAACGTCTATCAATTGCTTGTTCATGCCGGTCCTCGGCAACGTATTGATTTTCACTATGGCGCCGCTCGCGTCCTTGATTTCGACTGTTTTTCCCCAGGAGATATTCATATCGATGGCAAGCCCTGCATTGTGTTGAGAGCGGAGGGCCGGTTTTGTCTGTAGTGTTTGTATGTCTAAAGCCGAAGTCATGTCCCTTGCAGCTTTTACGGATTCTTCTTTTGTACCGTGATCCCAGTTTATGTTCACTCCCTGCATTGAAGGAACTTTTTTCGGATCATATCCTTTTTTTGCAATTCTATAAGAATAGTGCATGAGATATGATCGCTTCGTCGGTCTAAAAGTGGCATTGATTTTTACTTTAATTCCCGCCTCTTCCATTGCATAAATAAAGGCGTCCACAGCAAGACGAAAATTCCCCGATAAGTCTTTTGTGTCTGCACTTCCGGGAAATTTCCTAGCCCATTGTCTTCCGCTTAGTTCCAAGTCCTGATCCATTTTTCAAGCTCCCGTTGGTTGCGCAGAGAACTACAAATTACAGCCGGCCAAGGTATTTTGGTTTGATGAAAAATAACGAGATCGTCTGTTTTTGATCCTGCCTCATGGCGAGTCGGGTTTGTCACGGCCTCTGCGCCGACGTCGAATGCAGGTGCACGCGCTGCTGGTTTGCGTTACAGTGAACCCATGGGCATTCTTCTACGCGAGGGAGTCATGACTAGTCAGTCCGCGCCGGGCACGGCGCTCGAAACGGCTTATCTGGGCGGCGGCTGCTTCTGGTGCACCGAGGCGGTGTTTGCGCGCGTCAAGGGCGTTGTCCATGTCGAGTCCGGCTATACCGGCGGCCACCAGCCCGATCCCACCTACGAGCAGATCTGCGCCGGCGACACCGGCCACGCCGAAGTGGTGAAATTGCAATTTGATCCGTCCGTCATCGGTTTTCGCGACCTGCTGGAAATCTTCTTCACCATCCACGACCCGACCACGCTAAACCGCCAGGGCAACGACGTCGGCACCCAGTACCGCTCGGTGATCTTCTACCAGTCGCCGCAACAGGAAGCCACGGCGCGCCAGGTGATCGCGCAGATGGCCGGGGTCTGGGACGCGCCCATCGTCACCGAACTGGCGCCGGCCTCCACCTACTATCCGGCCGAGGCCTATCATCAGGATTACTTCAGCCAGCATCCGCTGCAAAGCTATTGCGCCTTCGTGGTGGCGCCCAAGGTCGCCAAGTTCAAGAGCAC
Organism: Duganella violaceipulchra; assembly: GCF_019166075.1. NCBI lineage: Bacteria > Pseudomonadati > Pseudomonadota > Betaproteobacteria > Burkholderiales > Oxalobacteraceae > Duganella > Duganella violaceipulchra. The sequence goes on from NZ_JAHTGR010000014.1 coordinate 223,269, forward strand.
CTACGCGCATCGCTTAAAATAAAACAACAAGGGGAGTTGCATGAAGGTGGTGCTGGTCGACGATACCCATATCAACCTGGTGCTGATGTCGCGCCTGGTCGATAAACTGAAAGACGTGAACACCATCAGCTTCCAGTCGGCGCGCGAGGCGCTGACCTGGTGCAACAGCCATCCCTACGACCTGCTGATCGTCGACTACATGATGCCGGACCTGAACGGCCTGGAGCTGATCGCCCGGCTGGAAGCCCCGCCCGACCAGCGCCCGCCGGTGCTGATGGTCACCGCCAGCGTCGACGTCGACGTGCGCCACCGCGCGCTGGAAAACGGCGCCAGCGATTTCCTCATCAAGCCGATCGACAAGGTCGAGTTCCTGGCCCGCACCCGCAACATGCTGGCGCTGCGCAGCGCCACGCTGAGCCTGCAGCACCGCGCCAGCTGGCTGGCCGAGGAAGTGGCCAAGGCCACCGCCGAGCTGCGCGCGCGCGAGCAGGAAACCATCATGCTGCTGTGCCGCGCCTCCGAATACCGCGACCCCGAAACCGGCGCCCACATCCAGCGCATGGCGCACTACTCGCGCCTGATCGCCGAGCAGCTGGGCCAGTCCGAGGAACAGCAGCAGGACGTGCTGAACGCCGCCCCCATGCACGACATCGGCAAGGTCGGCACGCCCGACCACATCCTGCTCAAGCCCGGCCGACTGAACCCGGAAGAGATGACCGTCATGCGCCAGCACGCCGGGATCGGCTACAACATCCTCAAGGATTGCCAGGCACGCATGCTCAAGCTGGCGGCCGAGATCGCGCTGACCCACCACGAGCGCTACGACGGCCAGGGCTATCCGCGCGGCCTGGCGGGCGAGGCGATCCCGCTGGTGGGCCGCATCGTCGCCGTGGCCGACGTGTTCGACGCGCTGACCAGCGTGCGGCCGTACAAACAAGCCTGGAGCATGGAGGACGCGCGCCAGCACCTGCTGGACAACTGCTCCAGCCATTTCGATCCGCGCTGCGTGGAGGCGCTGTTGCAGCGCTGGGACGACGTGCAGGCCATCCGCGCCCGCTTCCGCGACGAGCATGGCGGCGCCGCCGCGCTGACGGCCTGACGCGGCCATGGACCAGGACCGCCACGTCGCCCTGATACGGCAAGCGCTGGCCGCGCATCCTGCCGCCGACGCCCAGGAACTGGCGCGCCTGCTGGAACCGCAACTGGCCGCGCTGGCCGATCTGGAAGCGGAAGTGCACCAGCTGCGCTCGGCCAACGCGCTGCTGCGCAAGGAGAACCGCCAGCAGCGCGGCAACGTCGGCACCTGGCGCGACAAGCGCACCGCGCGCCTGGCCGGCCTGCAGCGCGACCTGCACGCCGACCTGCAGGCGCAATTGCGGGCGCCGTCCGAAGACCAGGCCGCCCGCGACCAGCAGGAACTGACCGAGCAGATCCTCGACCAGCTGCCCATCCCCATCTTCCTCAAGGACCGCGACGGCCGCTTCCTGCGCTTCAACAGTCGCTTCGAGGAATTCACCCAGCGCTCGCGGGCGGAAATCCTCGGCCGCACGGTCGACGAATTCGCCACGCCGCGCTGGGCCGCCACCACCCACGAGGAAGACGCGCTGGCCTGGTCGTCCGGCCGCATGGTCACCACCGAGCGCCGCATGGCCACCTTCGATCCGCCGCTCGACGTGCTGGTCAGCCGCAAGGTCATCAACAGCGGCGGGCTGTCCTACATGCTGGGCTACTTCATCGACATCAGCGAACAGCGCGCGGCCCGCGCGGCCATGCAGCACGCGGTCGAATCGGCCGAGGCGGCCAGTCGCGCCAAGAGCGAATTCCTGGCCAATATGAGCCACGAGATCCGCACGCCGATGAACGGCATCCTCGGCATGACCGAGCTGGTGTTGGAGTCCGACATCGACGCCGACCAGCGCGCCGACCTGATGTTGGTGCAAGCCTCGGCCGACGCGCTGCTGCACATCGTCGACGACATCCTGGATTTCTCCAAGATCGAAGCGGGCAAGCTCGACATCGAGGAAGTGCCGTTCGACCTGCGCCAGCTGGTCGGCGACACGCTGCGCGCCATGAGCCTGCGGGCGCGGCAGAAAGGGCTGGCGCTGGCGGCCGAGATTCCGCCGCAGCTGCCGCGCATCCTGAAGGGCGATCCGGGCCGCCTGCGGCAGGTGCTGCTCAACCTGGTGGGCAACGCCATCAAGTTCACCGGCGAGGGCGGGGTGACGGTGCAACTGGCTATCGCCGCCGAGCACGACGACCGCAGCGAGGTCGTGTTCGCCGTGCGCGACACCGGCATCGGCGTGCCGCCGGAAAAGCAGCACATGATCTTCGAAGCCTTCGCCCAGGTCGACGGCTCGACCACGCGCGAGTACGGCGGCACCGGCCTGGGACTGGCGATCTGCCGCCGGCTGGTGATCCTGATGCAGGGCCGGATCGAAGTCCACAGCGCGCCGGGGCAGGGCAGTGTGTTCAGCTTCACCGTGCCCCTGCTGCACACCGGCGTGGCGCAGGCCGCGCCGCTGCCGCCGCTGGCCGTGCTGGCGCCGGGACAAAACCTGAACCGCAGCGCCCACGACGGCGGCCTGCTGGTGGGCGTGGGCGATCTTGCGCCGGCGCCCGCGCGCGGCGGCTTGCGCGTGCTGCTGGCCGAGGACTGCGGTGGTCAAGTAATTTCGGACACAACGATAGGTTCACGTGCTGCCATTTTCCGTTCGTAGACGGCGGGTGACAGATTTCCCAATGCTGAATTGATGCGCTTGCAGTTATAGAAGCCGACGATGT